>WGMA01000045.1 GCA_016125285.1 Phycisphaera sp. | reverse complement strand
GGCTGCGTCGGGTCGCCGCCCGGGCATTCGACGCGATCGGCCAGGCGTTGGTCGAGGTGCTGCAAACGGTCGATCCGACCGAGTGCGCCAACTACATGCGGTCATGTGGATATGAAACTGATTGATGCAAGATGCTCTAGGTCTTCCCGACATGACATCACTATGAACTTTGCGTGCGTCGCTCTGTCATGGGGTGACTACCCACATACATGAATCTTGAAGGCGCACACCAACTCGCAGAAGTTGCTGACAATCATTCCACAGAAAGGAGAAGGCCCATGCCGCTGCTACGCCCGCAGATGTTGATGGTCGACCTATAGGTATGCTCTCAGACTCCCAAAGGTTCCATCGGTTCAACAACCGACAGAAATACTGCTCTGCCCCAGGATGCGACCGCAACCGCCAGCCCAGCGAACAATACTGCCTGATGCACTCTAAGAGAATCCGCCGGAACGGACATCACGCCATGCGTGCGGTCTCCAAGCGTGAGCTTTCGCCTCACCTACGGGACACTCGGAAGATTATCAGAGCGAACAAGACCCATCCCACGATCCTTGCTCCCACTGAATGGATTGACAGGCTATTGGATCACAGCCGGTATCGGATGGCTTCCTTCGCAAGCGGGTCACAGACGCCATTCAGGACGCCGGGCTGACCCCGTGGCGTTGTGTGTTCCACTCCCTGCGAGCATCCTGCGAGACTGACCTAGCGTCAGACCACCCGATACACGTAGTCGCCCGCTGGATCGGGCACGACGTCAAAATCGCTGCCGCCCACTACCTGCAAGTCCACGACGAACACCACGCCAAAGCGGTCGGCCGGGGTGCGGATCAAGCGCAGCAAGGTGCAGAATCCCCGCGCGACGACGAGCAGACCGAAAACCGGCCACGTCACAATACCCCTAAAAAACAAGGCGAATCCCGCGTTGAGCACGGGAAACGCCATGGCCGGGGAAACGGGTCTAATGGGCGATACTGGACTCGAACCAGTGACCTCCTGCGTGTCGAGCAGGCGCTCTAGCCAACTGAGCTAATCGCCCGGCGGGTTTCAAACAATAGATTCGCGATGCCTCACCGTCAAGCGTCGCCTTTGTTGATCCCTGACCTCGACGCCGCCTGCGGTCTTCACGGTTAGCAAATCCTTCTAGCCGGGCTTTGATCTTGAATGGTGTCGTTCCTAACCGGATCGCCGCCAGCCACGTCGCGTTCTACGACGTCGACGGCAACTACATGGGGTCATCGGGTCGATCGACTTGAAATGCACTAGCCTGGGCGTGCGCCGGGGTCTGGTAGATCGTCGTTCGATCGTCGGGAAAGAACGTTCAGCTCCTGCTCATTTCTTTCGTCGCGCGATTGGTTGGAGCACCGGGGAGACACGATCTACTAACGTGTTACAATGGTCGCTCGGTCAGGTTGAGGTCGCGCAGGCGGGGGTTCTCGCTGGCTGGAGTGGTGTCATGGAAGTCCCGGGACGTGATAAAGAAGCGGACAAGCCGCTGCCGACCGTTTCGATGACGGCGGACGACGAGAAGTTGGCTGAACCGGCCAAGACGCAGCGGTACGTCCATCTCAATTTTCGAGAAGGCGACGAACTGGGCAAGTTCCGCATCCTACGCCTGCTGGGTCGCGGCGGGATGGGTGCGGTCTACGAGGCGTTGGACACGAAGCTCCAGCGCGAGGTCGCTCTGAAGATTCCGCCGCCGGACGTGATCGACGACGAGGAGGCCCGCGAGCGGTTCGTCCGCGAGGCGCGTCTGGCAGCCCGCCTGCATCACCCCAACGCCGTCACCGTCTTCGACGTCTACGACGAAGGCGATGTGATTTTCATCGCCATGGAACTGGTGCGGGGCCACAACGCCGGCGCCCTGATCAAGCAGTCGGGGCGGCTGCCGGTCGACGAGGCGGTCCGGCTCATCACCGACGCGTGTCGCGCGCTGTCGACGGCGCACAAGGCGGGGCTCATCCACCGCGACATCAAGCCAGGCAACATCCTGATCGCCGACGACGGCGCGGTGAAAATGGCGGACTTCGGCCTCGCGAAAGACACGCGGCCGGACAACGTGACACTGACGGTGACCGACGCGGTCCTCGGCACGCCGAAATATATGAGTCCCGAGCAGTGCCGCTCGCAGGTCGTCGACGCCCGCAGCGATCTCTATTCGCTCGGCGCGACGTTCTACACGCTGCTGACCGGCAAGGCGCCGTACGATCGCTCCTCGCCGCTGCAGTACCTCTACGCGCACTGCAACGACCCGGTGCCGGACCCGCGGGTGCTGCGTCCGGAGCTGCCGGAGCGGTGCGCGCGGATCGTTTACAAGGCCATGGCCAAGGCCCCGGCGGACCGCTACCAGACCGCGGACACCATGCTCGCGGACCTGCAGGCGTGGGACAGCATTGATGTCGACCATTCCACGGCCGACTTGAGCATGGACGATCTGGTCTCCGTCTCGATGGCGCCGCTCGACACGAAATTCGACGTGGAGAAGATCGCGTCGTCTTCGCGCGGCCTGTCGTCATCGTCGGGTGACTCCCAGCGGTCGAGGCCCGCCGAGCGCCGCCGCGTGACCGTCCTGCAGTGCGACTGCGACGTGTACGAGTCGGAGGCGTTCATCGAGTCGCTCGATGCGGACGACCAGATGGAGATCCTGGACCGTTTTCAGGAACTGGCCGAGTCCGTTATCGCCGAGTTCGACGGCACCGTTGTGCGGCGAACGGACCAGGGATTGCTGGCGTGCTTCGGTTTTCCGGTGGCGTTGGAGGACGCGGCGTCCGTCGCGGTGCGGACGGGTCTGGCGATCCTGGAGCGGCTCGAGCCGGTCAACGAACACACGCGTCGCCTGGCGGACGCGGACCTCGGCACGCGCGTGGTCATCCACAGCGACACGGCGATCGTGGAGGACAAGGGCGACGCCGGTGACCTGATCTCCCTGCGTGGGCAGGTGCGCAACGTGATTCGTCAGTTCGATCGCCTCGTCGAGTACGAAAACACGGTCGTGGTGACGGGAACGGTGCATCAGATCGTGCAGGGCTACTTCGACTGCGAATCGCTGGGCATGCATCGCGTGCGCGGCATCACCGACAAGATCGAGTTGCTGCGTGTCGTGCGCAAGCGTTCGGCGCGGACGCGCGTCGAGGTCGGCGACCCGACCGAGCTGACGCCGCTCGTGGGCCGCGATCGCGAGGTCGGCCTGCTGGAGGACCGGTGGGAGCAGGCGGTCGACGGCATGGGGCAGGTCGTCCTGCTGATCGGCGAGGCGGGGCTCGGCAAGTCGCGCCTTGTGCACATGCTCAAGCAGAAGGTCGACATCGACGCCAGCGACAGCCGCATCCCCGTCATCGAGTGGCGCTGCTCACCCCATCACCAGAACAGCAGTCTCTACCCCGTGATCGAGTGCTTCGAGCGGCTGCTCGGGTTTGAAGAACACGCGTCGCACGCCGTGCGGCTCAAGCGGCTCGAAGAACACCTGCGTTTCCTCGGGCTCGACGACCCCACCGACGTGGCGCTGTTCGCGTCGCTGCTGTCGATCTCGCACGACAGCGTGCCCGCGATCGAGATCTCCGGCCAGCAGCGCAAGGACCGCACGCTCGAGCTCGTGCACGAATGGATCCGCTGCTGTGCGGACATCGAGCCCGTGCTGTTCATCGTCGAGGACCTGCACTGGGTCGATCCGACGACGCTCGAGTTCCTGACGGTGCTCGTCAACGAGGGGTTCCACGACCGCATCCTCACGCTGCTGACGTTCCGCCCGGAGTTCGAGACGCCGTGGTCGAGCAAGGCGCACCAGACGCAGATCGCGCTGAACCGTCTGACGCGTAAGCAGGTCGCCGAGATGGTCGCGCAGAAGGCCGACGTGCCTCATGTGTCCGATCACATCGTCAAGCAGATCGTCACGCGGACGGACGGCGTGCCGCTGTTCGTCGAAGAGTTCACGCTGATGCTGCTCGAGGCCGGTCCGATCCGCAACGACGACGACAGCGACAGCTCACGCAGCACCTCCGGGAGTCTGTTCACGCGCGAGATCCCCGCGACGCTACAGGACATGCTGATGGCGCGCCTGGACCGCATCGCCGGCGACATCACGCTGGTGCAGCTCGCGTCGGTCATCGGGCGCGAGTTCTCGTTCGAGCTGATCTCGACGGTGGCCGATCGGCCCGAGGATCAGCTCACGCTCGACATGGACAAGCTCGTGGAGTCGGGGCTGCTGAATCAGCGCCGTCGCGGGCCCAAGGCGGTTTACCAGTTCAAGCACGCCCTGATCGAAGACGCGGCGTATTCGTCGCTCATCAAGAAGGATCGTCAGAAGCATCACCACAAGATCGCCAAGGCGTTGGAAGAGCGCTTCGAGCACGTGCGCGACACGCGGCCCGAGTTGCTGGCGCACCACTTTGACGAAGCGGGCGATTACGGGCAGGCGGCGGCCTACTGGGAGCGGGCGGGCAAGCGGTCGGCCGATCGATGCAGCTACGTGGAAGCGATCGATCAGTACACCCATGCCCTGAACGCGGCGGCGGAGCTGCCGGAGTCGGACGAACGTCACCGGCAGGAGATCGGGTTGCTGATCAGCATCGGCGTGCCGCTTCAGGCCGTGCGGGGATACAGCGCCCCCGAGGTGCAGGCCAGTTACGAACGGGCGCACGCCCTGTGCCGTCAGCTGGAGACCACGACGGAACTGTTCCCCGTGTTGTACGGGCTGTTCCGCTACTACATGCTCCAGGCGCGGTACAAGAAGGCGCTGGAACTGGGCGACGAGCTGCTCGAGTTGGCCGCGGTGTCGAAGAACGTCGACTTTGACGTGGCGTCCAATCGCGCCAAGGGCAGCCCGCTTGTTTACTGTGGACGGCACCGCGAAGCCGTGGCTTACCTCAAGCGTGTGCTCAAGGTCGATGCGACGCCGGCGTTGCGATCGGCGTCGTATCGATACGACGTGGTCGATCCGTGGACGACGGCGCGCAGTTACATGGCGTGGTCGCTCTGGCTGCAGGGACATCCCGATCAGGCGATGGCGTACTGCCACGACGCGATCGCGTCCTCCGAGAAGCTGGATCACCCGTTCAGCCTGACGCTGGCGGTGAGCTTCGCACAGTGGCTGCATCAGTTCCGGCGCGACGTGGATCGCACGCGGGAGACGGTGGATCGCGCGACGGCGATCTTCACCGAGCACAATTTCGCGTTCTGGATCGGTTGGGCGCAGGTTCTGCGCGGCTGGACGATGTCGGAGCGGGGCGAGGCCACGGCGGCGATGGGAGAGATCCGCGAGGGGATCGTCCGGTGGCGCGCTCAGGGGTCGGAGCTGGGCTGCCACTATTACTACGCGTTGCTCGCCGAGGTGTGCGCCAAGGCGGACAAGCTTCACGAGGGATTCACGGCGCTCGACGACGCCAAGCGATTCGCGCTGAGCACCGGCGAGGCGTATTACCTGTCGGAGGTCGCGCGGCTGCGCGGCGAGCTGACGCTGCGGCAGAACCCCGACGCGACGCGGGAGGCCCGATCGATGTTCGATCAGGCGATCGACATCGCACGCAACCAGGGCGCGCGATCCCTCGAGCTCCGCGCGGCGATGAGCCTCGCACGGCTGACCGCACGCGACGACCCGGCGGCCGCGGCGAGCATCGTCAAGCAGGTTTACGACCAGTTCACCGAGGGGTTCGACACGACGGACCTCGTGGAAGCCAAATCCCTTATCGATTCGTGGAAGTGAGCGGCCATGTCACAAGCGTTTCGGCAATCGTATGATTACATCGTGGTCGGAGCGGGCTCGGCGGGGTGCGTCCTCGCCGCGCGTCTCTCCGAGGACACCGACGCCACCGTCCTCCTGCTCGAAGCGGGCGGGCGCGACGACCACCCGGACGTGAAGGACCCGCGGAAGTGGCCGACGCTGTTCTACGGGGCGATGGACTGGGGCTGGAAGACGGCGCCGCTTCGGCACTGCAACAACCGTGTCGATCACGTGCCGCGCGGCAAGATGCTCGGCGGCTGCCACAGCCACAACGCCAACGCGTGGGTGCGCGGGCATCCCGAAGATTTCAACAGCTGGGCGTACGCCGGGTGCGCCGGCTGGGACTGGGCCAACGTGCTGCGCCTCTACAAGAAAATCGAGGACTGGCACGGCCCGACGTGTGACCTGCGCGGCACGGGCGGCCCCATGTACGTCGCGCCGCCGGTCGATCCCAACCCGGTCGCCGTCGCGTTCGTCGAATCCGGCGCCGCGGTCGGCCTGCCGATCGTCGAGGATAACAACGGCCCGTCGATGCTCGGCACGAGCTTCTTCAACATGACGGTCAAGGACGGTCAGCGTCGGAGCGTGGTGCAGGCGTACCTCGAGCCGGCGATGGGGCGCGACAACCTGACCGTGCTGACCGCGGCCCACACGCGACGGGTGACTCTCGAAGGCGATCGCTGCACCGGCGTTGAGTTCCGCCACGACGGTGGGGTGCACACGGTCCGGGCCGACCGCGAAGTCATTCTGGCGGGTGGTGTCATCGGGTCGCCGCGGGCGCTGATGTTGTCGGGGATCGGTCCGGCCGAGCACCTGCGCTCGCTCGGCATCGATGTCGCCGTGGACCTGCCGGGCGTCGGCCAGAACCTGCAGGACCACGCGCTGCTGGCGGGCATCAACTACGCGTGTAAGGGCAAGCTGCCCGAGGTCCGCAACAACGGCGCCGAGAGCACGATGTGGTGGAAGTCCGACGATCGCCTGATCTCGCCGGACATCCAGCCGGTCATCATCGAGTTCCCGTTCGCGTCGCCGGAGATCGCCGATCGACTGCCCCACGAGGACTGCTACGCGATCGCGCCGAGCATCGTGCGTCCGGCGAGTCGCGGCTCGGTGACGCTGGTCTCGTCGGACCCCGACGACGATCCGGTCATCGACGTGAACTTCATGGCGTGCGACGCGGACGTGCGATCGATGCTCGCCGCGGTGGAATTGTGCCGCGAGATGGGCGCGTCCGAGGCGTTCAACGAGCTGCGCGGCGAAGAGGTGACGCCCGGTCCGCTGAGTCGGTCGGAGATGGTCGAGTTCATCCGGATGAGCGCGACGACGTACTTCCATCCGACGAGCACGTGCGCGATGGGGCTCGGCGAGCGGGCGGTGGTCTCGCCGGACCTGTGTGTGTACGGCGTGAGAAGCCTGCGTGTGGCCGACGCGTCGATCATGCCGAACGTCACGAGCGGCAACACCAACGCGCCCTCGGTGATGATCGGCGAGATGGCCGCGGAGCGGATCCTCGGGGTCGACGGGGCGCGGGGATGAAAAAATAGCCCGCCACACCCGAGAAAACATTGGCGTGACGGGCCTTCCGGGGGTCAATGTAGGTAATTGATTATAGCACGTCTCGGTAGGCGTTTGGCTAAGAACGCGTCAGCCGTGTGACGCGATCAGGCGTTCGGCATGGGCTTGAACGGGTCGTCGTCGGCGGGGATATCGGAACACGCGATGATGATGGCGTCGTCGAGCCCGCCGTGTGACTCGAGGTGCTCGGCGAGCGCTTCCCACTCACGCAGCAACTCGGCGTCGACGTAGCGGGTCGGCGTGTTGGGGCGGATGTGGTTGTAGAGCACTTCCTGCAGCGCGTCGTGCAGACGCTTCTGCACGCGGTGGTAGTAGTTGGTGACGTCGGTAGTGCTGACCCCCGTCGCCGCGGCGGTGTCCTTGATCGACAGCTGATCGCAGACCCGCGCCTTGAGCACCGCGACCTGCGAATCCTTGCCCTCGACCCGGAGCTGCGACACGACCTGCCGCACCGCCACGCGTAGCAGTTGCTCGGCCCACGCGGCGAACAGCACGTCCATGTCCTCCTGGGTTGCGTCGCCCGCCTTGAGCGTCGGCAGGTCCTTGCGCGACACCAGCTCGTGACTCAGCTGTTCCAACAGCTCGCGTCGATTGTGCTGCACGCGGGCCTGGTTGGCGAGCACCCGGCGAACCACCGCGCACAGCAGCGTTCGCAGCTTCGCCGAGCGATCCGTCGTCCAGCGCTCAAGCAGCTGATTCCGCAGCAGCACCTCGATCGTTATCGCAGCCACGTCCTCGGCGTCCTCCCAGCCGAGTCCCGCCCGGCGTCGCGCGAACGCGCACAGCGGCTGCCAATAGATTTCCAGAAAGTCCGCCCACTCGCGTTCGCCGCCGTCGCTGACCAGACGCCGGATGAGGCTGGAATGGGTCTCGGGGAAGGACATGGCCCCATTCTACCTCAATTTCCCGGGAGTGGATCAACATGTAGGCAAAAATCGCGGCCGTGTTAACAAATGGCCCGATGAGCGTTTGGTGAACTTTCACAAAAACCTGCCGCCGCGCGAAAGACATCGGCTCGCCACTACATGAATGGGGTGATGGAGGGGAAGAGCGGCCCGACGCCCCGCCGGGTTCTCCGGGGGTGCCCGGCGGGGTCGGCCGACCTTTTAGGAGTCGTAGAAAGATGAGCCAGGTGACATTGATGTATAAGCCAACACCCAATTCGTACGAGCCAGAGTCTGACGGTAAGACTCGCCAGCCATGCGCGACCTTCTGGCAGTGGCTGAGGGAAAAGGGGCACACCAAGGGATCAAAGCCACAGCGCCGCTCGGCGAAGCGCTCGTCCGACGCGCCGCCGCCGCCGGTGATCGGCCTCAAGCCGCCAACCGGTGATGTCGTTCAGTACTGGCACTCCGATGACCAGGACCCGTACTGGTGAACGACACGGTTCTACCCTTCGACTCGGACAATTCCTGCCCCGATTCACGCCGGTGAGTTCTTCAGCCTCTCGACATCTTTCAGGCTCTGCCACAGCAGCTTGTGCTGGAACGCGATGGTCCCGCCGCCACGCTTCTCCTGCGACGTGTCGCGATTGATGTCGGCGACACACACCCAGTCCTTCTCTTCGCCGATGCCCCACTTCGCGTGGTCCTTGGTGTAGTGCCACTCGTAGTTGACGCCCAGGGATTCGAGGTTGAGGTACAGCACGTCGGCGATGTCGTGATCGACTCCGGCGTCCTTGGTGCTGGCCAGCGTCCCGCGCCGCCAGGTCTCGACGTCGATGCAGACGTCCAGCTTCGGTCCGACCAGGTCGTTCCAGAAATCATCGTTCCAGTGACGGTTCTTCTGGATCGCATGGAACTTCGCGCCGCCGCGTGATTCGAACGGGATGCTGGTCGGGTCATCGGGGTCGTTCACGTCGATGTTCCCGGTGACCATCCGCAGGGGATCGTCGCTGCCCAGGCCGTCGGGCACGCGGCACCCGTACGTCTGCGGCTCCTGCTGGTGGATCATCTGCGTGGCGATCGCGCGGGCGGTGTCGACGTCCTTAAGCGTCACACACAGGTACGTCTGCCCGTACTTCATCTCGTCCTCGGGGAAATCGGGCGTGTCGGGGTGCACGTAGCGCGGCGTCGAGTGCAGCACCCAGACCGCCGAGTCGGACCTGGTGTCGTACACGATCAGGCCCTTGGTGTGCCCCTTGCGGCCGTTGTTCTTCGTCGTGTCGGGGATCTCGTCGTTGTAGAAGACCCAGCCGAGCGACGCGGGCCGATCGCCGCGGAGCTGGTTGACCGTGTGGTGCAGCGCGCCGACGCCCTGATCCAGCGTGTGTGGCGACAGGGCCAGCGGCTTGTCGGACTCGGCGTCGAGGTAGAGGTACTCGTAGCCGGTGGACTCCTTGCCCTTGCCATCGGCGGGCTTCGCGGCGTGCGGCAGCTTGTAGATGAACCACCAGTCGACGGGCTTGTTGTCTTCGTTCAGCGCGTTGAGTGTTGCCATGTTGGATAAACCCCAGTGTGAATGTTGATCGATGATGTTTGCGGCCGTCGCCTTACCTGCAAGGCTCGTCTACCGCCAAGTGTCCCGAGACGTTAGCCAATCTCCTTCTCCTCCTCCGCCTCCTCCTCGTCCAATGCCGCCATGCCTTCGCACATCTCGGCAAGGGCGGTAAGCATCTGCGCGACGCCGAAGAGGATCACACCGTGCGCAAGCTTGATGCCCGGGATGAACACGTCCGCCTCGGCCAGCGCGTCGAGCAGGTCGTCGAGGCCGGTCAGCGCGAGGCTCAGCCCGATGATGCACCGCATGGTGGGGTGCTTCATGATCCGGCCGAGTCGCTTGCCGAATCGTCCGATGGCCCGTCGGATGTTCATCATCGGTTCTCGAACAGCAGGTGGTACGCCTCGTGCACGAAGTTGTGGATCTCCTCGTCGCTCGGCTTCTGCTTGCCGGTCTTCTCCGCAAGGATGTCGGCGACGAGGTGATGTAGGTCGTTGACCTTCGGGCTCTTGTCCTCGTCGGGCAGTGGGAGGGGCTTCACGACAACCTTGTCGGTGCGGGGCGTGTCGAGCGTCAGGGCGCAGCCGAGGTCGGGAGCGTGGGCGTCGCGCTGCGTCAGCGGTTCGTCGAGACCGAAGCATTTGCGCGCCGTCGAGATCACCGTCGTGTGATCGAACGGCGTGTAGCCCTCCGGTCGCAGCACCGTGCCCGCCTCGATCAGCGGAGAGATCACAACGGTCGGCACGCGGACGCCGAAGCGGTTGAACAGGAAACCGTCCTGCCCGGGCTGCTTGTCCTTATCGGGGTGCTTGGCGCCGCCGGGCGGTGGGGCGTGGTCGTAGCATCCGCCGTGCTCGTCGTACGTGAGCACCAGCAGCGTTTCGTTCCACTGCGGGCCGGACGACACGGCGTTGTAGATGTCGGCCATCAGCTTGTCGCCGGGGCGGATGTCCTGCGGCGGGTGCTGGTCGTTGTAGCCGGGGTAGTGGAACTGCGGCTCGAGGAACGTGTAGCTCGGCAGGTTCCCGTCGGCGCAGTCCTTGTAGAACTGCTCGATCGGCTGGAAGTTGCCGTCGAACTTCTTGTCCTGGATCTGCGTCATCACGAGGCGGGTCAGGCAGAACATCCCGCCCTTGCCGGTGCCGCAGTAGATACGCCACGACAGGTCCTTGCGTCCGCCGTCGATCGCGTCCTGGATGGCGTTGTAGATGGTCTTTGCGTCGCAGTCGCTGTCGGGCTTGTTGTTGACCTGGCCGGTGGACGTCGCGGCGTGCACGAAGTGGCGATTGGGCAGGGTCTGGCTGGGCACCGAGCCGTACCAGTGATCGCACACGGCGTACTGCCGCGCGAGCTCGGAGAGCACCGGCGTCTGCTCCGGCGTGTAGGTGATCATGATGTCGCGCGGGTCCGCCGGGGCCTCGCCGAACGTGTACGTGTTGAACAGGTTCGCGTCGCGGTAGTCGTTGACGAAGCCCATGTTGGTCGGCTCCGGCGGATAGAGCAGGGCGACGTCGTACTGGCCGAACAGCTGGTGATTGGTCGTCTTGAATCCCTCGCCGGGATCGGGCGCGGGCTTGGTGAAATCGCACTTGGGGTACTTGCGTTTCGCCGCACTGCCGAACGCCGGGGGCTCGCCGTTCTTGCGGACGTAAACCTTCTCGACGAACGGAATGCCGTCGGCGTCGATGTTGTCAAGCGGGTTCCACATGTCGGGGCGCAGGCCCTCGAACGCCTGGCCGCGCGGTGGCGGGTTTTTGTCGGTGTAGAGCCAGCCGAGCAGGTTGTCGAACGAACGGTTCTCAAGCATCAGGACAATGACGTGCTTGATCCTGCTCAGCGGATTCGCGTCGGGCATGAGATGTCTCCAAATAGATTGCCGGAACGACCTTCGTGCACATGATCGCCTACCTCGGCGAAGCTGTACAGGTGTCGGTGTGATCTTTTGACAAATTGTTCGAATCGGCGATGGACAAATGTAGGCGAACGAATATGCTGGCGACTGAGGCCCGGGCGTTGAGGGGGTTCCGTTCACACGTTCACACATCCGAGGTAAAACATCATGGCAAGCACCACCATCGCGTTAGGCAACGAGCAGCGGGTCGCGCGGCTGTATTCCTATCCCAATGATCCGACCAACCCCGGCGCCGAGACGTTGTCGGACACGGTCCTGCACTGGACGAACCAGACCCTCGAACGCGACGGCGTGAAGGCGAAGGGCGTGACCGCGTCGGTCTCCATCGACGGCGACAACTACGCGATCGTGCTCGAAGGCCCCGACGGCACGCAGTCGCACCTCGACCTTTACGCCGACCGCATCCCGCAGTTCTTCAAGCACGGCGAGGAAGCGATGGCGGTCATCGAGCAGGTCAAGACGATGAAGAAGGATCCGCCGTGGCCGGACTGGGCGAAGAGCTCCGACGCCAACTGCAAGTGGAACCCGAACGCGCTGTGGGACCCGCAGGGCACGAACCAGTGGTATTTCTTCCTGCCGATGGGCATGGCGATGATCCACCAGAAGTCGCTGCAGTTCTTTCATTACCCGCCCGTCCGCCTGCTGACGTCCATGCGCGACTACCTCGACGACCCCGTGCCCGTGCGATGGGTCGAGCTGCTCGAGGCCAACGGCGTGGCGACCGAGCAGGACGCCTGGCTGTACTCGACGGTCATGGACGGCGCGCCGATCGCCGCGCCGGACGATCAGGGCACGATCTATCCGCCCGAGGGGCAGACCGGTCAGGCCCAACACCTGATACCGATCCAGCACTTCCACGACTACCAGCTCGCCCAGGTCAACCTGCTACTCAACACGTTCCCGGGCAACGACAAGTACACGGTGCCGATCGTCGTCTACGGCACGCCCGCGCGCGACACGTTCAACGCGCTGTACAAGGTCGAGTTGAGCATCAAGAAGAACCCGACCATCACGCTCGAGATCATCCCCGGCAAGACGACGCCGGTGATCTGCGTCGGTCACCCGTATCGCTTCTACGCCCAGGCGCAGAGCTACGTGGGGTCCGGGTCGATCGTGCCCGGCGAGTGCGCCGACGCGGTGGAGATCATGAAGGAAGACCTCGTCGTCGCCCGCTGGCAGCACCTGATGGCGCAGGACCCGACGCAGGACCCGAAGACGGTGCTCGCCGACTGCAACAGCTACTGGCGCGACGACGCGCACGCCGCGACGGTCTGCAAGCTGGTCCGGCACGAGGGCTCGCTGTGGTACCCGGACCCGAACTCGCTGGAGTTCCAGTTCAAGGTGTCGCTCGACGAGGCCGCAGCGATCTGCCAGAAGAACAACAATCAGACGTGCGAGGGCTTGTCCTGACGCGGCGCGCGCCGGGGCTAGCTGAACAGGCGATGGCGCAATCGCTTCGCGCCGAGGCTCGCGTCGTGCGCCATGTCGTCGCGCCACGCTGAAAGCCACGCGAGCAGATCGACGTGCGGCTCCTGTGGCGGCAGGGCAGCGGTCGGCCTACGCTGCGTCGTGCCGGACTCCGGATACAGCGATTCAAGCGTGATCAGCGACTCGTACTGCGGCAGGTTCGGCGGCGGCGCGGGCATCGGGATAAATGTATCGAGAAACGCCCCGATCTCGGTGGGGTCCGTGCGTGTCGCCGTGCCGGACACGGCGCCCGAGGTCAGCACGGTTCCGGTGAATCCCGCGAGGTGTCGGATAATGAGGATGCCGTCGGTCAGCGGCTGGCTGTCGCCGCTGAGATCGGCGTCGAGCATCGTGTTGCGCAACGCGTCGAGGAAGCCCATGATGTTCAGCGGGTCGGTCCGCGCGGCGCCGTTGCCGAGGGCGCCGGTGGTCAGCACGGTTCCGGTGAACCCCGCGAGGTAGCGGATGATGAGGATGCCGTCGGTCAGCGGTTGGACCGTGCCGTCGGCGTCGACGTCGAGGCTGCCGGCGGTAACGGTAACGGTGACCGGCGCGGTCTCCAACGCGAAACCTGAAGCGGGCTCGCCGGTGAAGTTGACGATCGTCGTGTCATCGTTGGCCAGCAGCGCGTCGAGCGTAAAGTTGGCGGTGAAAAGCGTCGCGGGAAGCGTGACGCCCGGCCAGGCGTTCCCGCCGTCAGACCAGACGATCTCGACACGCATGTCGGTCGACGCGTCGCCGTCCAGATCGTCCGAATCGGCCACGACCTGGATGCTCGGATCGCCCATGGGGATGTTGAGCGTGTTGGTCAGTCCGTCGAACGTGAGCCGTGACGAGTCGAAGTGCATCCGAAGCGTCAGGCCGTCGGTCGTGTTATCGCTGTTGGACGTGTCGTAGCTGACGTTGAACGCGAAGGGATCGCCGGCGCGGACACCGAGGGCGGCCGGCGCGCTGACGATCTGATTCGGCCCGGCGACGCCGGTGACTTCGATCATCACAATCGCGGTGTCGACGGCGCCGTGGCCGTCGTTGACCGTGTACGTGAACTGGTCGAACCCGCTCTCGCCCGGGTTGAGGCCGTTGAACGCTCCGGCCGGGTCGTAGTGGAACGTGCCGTTGCCGTTGTCGGTCACCGTGCCGAGCGTGCCGGTGGTGTCGAATCCGGTGATCGACAGGGACTGCTTGCTCGTGTCGTTGAGCAGGACGTTGGGCGTGTTGAACGCCGTGTTCTCGTCGGTGGTGTAGCTGGCGCCGGCGTCGTCGAGCGCGAGGAATCCGGAGATCTGCCAGCCGAGGTCGGCCATGGCGGCGAGGTCGAGCGCGGTGGCGAGCTTACGCGTGCCGGCGAGCAGCGAAGGGTCCATCGCGGTTTCCTGCCCGCCGTCCTGCGTGCCGTTGACCCAGTGCGAGCCGCCGCCGTCGAGCGCGGGCAGGCCCTCGAAGTCATACTCCTGCACGGCCTGAGGCCCGGTGAAGAAACCATCGTTGTCTTCGAGCGCGTGGAACGAATCCGCCGTGCCGAAGCCGAACATGTGCAGCAGCTCGTGCACAGCGACGCTGTAGAAGTCGAACTCGTCCATGTCGAGTCCGGCGGTCGTCAGACCGAAGTGCCAGTTGGTGCTGAGCTCAAAGCTGACCGATCCGCCCCAGGGCCCGAAGTCGGTTTCGGTGGACAGCAGTGCGCCACTCTGGCCGCGGCTGTTCACGTTGTCGACGAAGGCCTGCCCGCCGGCGCCGCCAAACGAGACGCCCGCGGAACCCGGGCCGCCCACACCGAGCGCCCCGCCAAGCGATCTGCCGCCCGCGTAGATGATGATCTCGTTCTGCGCGAGCGTTCCCCCGGGCAGTGTCGTGAGATTTCCGGTGGACGGGCTGAAGAATCGTTGCGTCCAACTGTTCGGTCCCCCGGGCACAATCGCGGTGAGCGTGTCGAGAAAGTTGCCCGCCACCGCGTCGACGGCGGCCTCGAAGACGTCACGGCGGAGTTGCTCGTCGAAGAACCCGTTGGTGTCCAGGCTGTAGTCGATATTCACCGTCAACGACATCATGTTGCGCGTTTCGAGCGGCTCAAACGACGGACCGGCGATCGGCACACGCTCCGTATGGAGGGGCCGGCGGCGGGCCGGATGACGCCGCATGAGCGTCGAGCGGAAACGTGAAATCAACGTCGCGATCATCATGGTCGACCATTGTAACGACTGGCGTCGTCGGAAAGATGTTGAAACTGTACGTCCGACAACCCTTTTCGGTGGCGTCAGGCGGAGGTAAGATAACCGATTAGGGACGTCTCGCGTCGATTCAGGCGGAGGCCGCGAAGGGGACCGAATCGCGGTTTTTGAGCCGCTGAGGGGCTCATTGGGTAGCGCGAGACATTTTTTTCAAGGGGAGCGCGTGATTTATTGGAATCGGGTACTCTAGCGGGCGGTTTCAGGCGGGTGAAAGACACCCGTGAAACGTTGCTAACAGGGGCTCCCTATAGGGTTGGTATTTTCGACGCGATCACACGCTCGGGTAGGGGTGCGAACGCAATCGGTTGATTTAACGAGAACAGGATGCCAGATATGAATCAGCTTGGACAGTGGGTGAGCGAGACCTTCCGCGGATACGTCCTGGGCCTGCTACGGGCACGCGAGGGGCGTCCGTCTCGTCGGACCACGGCGAAGAAGCACGCGCGTCCGGCGCTCGCCGCCGAGTGGATCGGCGTCGAGCCGCTCGAACCGCGGGTTCTGATGTCCGATACGCAGATCGTCACGCCCACGGTCACCGACTTCAACGTGGTGCCGAACACGGCGATTCAGTTCGACGTTAACTACACGACGAACGACCCCGTGGACAACACGCTGACTGGCCTGACGCTGCGCATGCACTTCGACTCTAGCGCCCTGTCCATCGACGTCAGCGACATCACGAATCAACTGATGGTCGGAGGTCCGACGCTTCAGGTTCAGCCGGACTCGTCGGACCTCGACGGCGATCCCTCGACCGACATGTTCGTCAACGCGTTCTGGTTTGACCTGTTCGGCAACTGGCCCAACGTGGCGCTTCCCACGAGGCTCTACACGGCCATGTTCACGCCGGTGACCGACTACGAGGGCATGACGACAATCAACTTTACCGCGCTGCCGGACGGCACGCAGTCGTTCTCGAGCACGCCGATCAGCGTCAACATCGACGGCACGGGCCCGACGATCGATGCCACCGTTCCCGATTTCGACGTCACGCAGGGCAACCCCGTCAGTTCGATTCAGCTCTTCTTCACCGACCAGAGCGACCTCGACGAGTCAACGGTTACCGACGTCAACAACTACACGCTGTTCGCGTCGGGCGGTGATCAGGTCTTCGGCAACGGCAACGACGTCGATCTCAGCAGCCGCCTCACGAGCGTCACGTACGACTCGATGACGAAGGTCGCGACGCTCAATCTCTCGCAGGCCCTCGACCCGGCCGACTTCGGCCTCGAGTTCGAGGACTTCAAGGCGACGGCAAACGGCACGACCGGCAACTTCATCCGCGACATCGTCGGCAACGCGCTCGACGACGGCATGGATTCGTCGGGTGTCCTGACGATCGACACACGCGGCCCCGTGCCGGACATCACCGACGTGACGCCCGACCCGCGCAACGGGTCGATCAACTCGATCGACGTCGTGTTCTCGCAGGTGGTCGACGGCGTGGTCATCGGTGACTTTACCCTGACGCGTGACGGCGGCGCCGACCTGATTGGCGGCTCGGGCGCTTCGGTCAGCAGCAGCGATGGCATCACGTGGACGGTCACCGGCCTGTCCGGTCTGACCGGCGCCGAAGGCGCCTATGTGTTCTCCATCGACGCCACCGGATCGAGCATCACCAGCCAACTCAACGGCCTGGCCCCGGTTTCAAACGCGTCGGATACGTTCGTGGTGGACACGACCGGACCGGTTGCCAGCCTTGCTTCGCCGACCGAGAGCACGGTCAATGCGTTCACCGGCAACCAATTGCTCGTCGATTTTGTCGAGGCGGTCGGCCTGAACACGTCGACCGTACAGACGACGGGCAACTACACGCTGATCGGCGCCGGTCCCGACGATGACTTCGGCACCACCGGCGACAACACGGCACACACCATCTCCAGCGCTGTGCTTGCGGGAGGCCAGGTGACGCTCACGCTCAGCTCGTCACCGCTGCCCGACGGCATGTATCGCCTGACGGTCGGCACGGGTATTCAGGACACCGCGACGAACCCGCTCAATGGCAACTCGGCTCAGATGTTCGAGTTCGCGGTCGACAACACCGGGCCCACCGCGATGATTACGCCCGTGGCGCCCGACCCGCGGAACACCGCGGTCGACACCATCTTCTTCAGCTTCGACGAGGCGGTCAGCGGCCTGAGCCTGGCGGACGTGTCGCTGTGGCGCAACGGCAGTTCTGTCAGCCTCGCCGGCGCGACGCTCAATGATCTTGGCGGTAACAACTACAGCGTCTCGGGCCTGACGACCGCAACGACGCCCGACGGTGACTATTCGTTCATCGTGCACGCAGCCGGCATTACCGATCTCGTGGGCAACGTCGTAGCCGCAGATGTCAACGACGACTTTTCCGTCGACATGACCGGACCGACCGTTACCGGGTCGACGCCGGCCGACATGTCGATCGGCGGCTCGACGATCACGACGATCACCGTGACGTTTGATGACGTGACCGGCCTCGACGAGACCTCATTTGAAACCATCGGCAACTACACGATCCTCGCGGCCGGCGCTGACGGTGACTTTTCGAATGGCGGCGAGATCGATCTGTCCGGCAACATCCAGTCGGTGGTGCTCAACGGGAGCACCGTGACGATCACGCTGAGCCCGGGCCTCGATCCCGAGTCGCAGGCCGGCATGCCGGAGTTCGACGACTATCGCTTGACCATTAGCAGTGGCGAGCTCACCGACACGCTGGGCAATCCACTCAACGACGGCGCCGACGAGGTGATCGAGTTCCGCATCGACACGCGCGGTCCCGTGCCGAACATCACGGACATCACGCCCGACCCGCGCAACTCGCCCGTCAGCAGCGCCACGATTACGTTCAGCCAGCCGGTCAACAACTTCGACCTCAGCGAGGTCACCCTGACGCGCGACGGCGGCGCCGACCTGATCAGCGGCTCCGGCGCAAGCCTCAGCACCTCGGACAGCGGGACGACCTGGCTGCTCAGCGGCCTTTCGGGCCTGACCGGCGCCGAGGGGACCTACACGCTGACGGTTAATACCGGCGACATCACGAGCCAGATCAACGGCCTGCCCGCCGTCGCCAGCGCGAACGACGTGTGGATCATGGACCTCACGAGCCCGATCGCTGATCTGACGACGCCCGCCGCCGGTAGCGCCGTGCAGGGGCCCGTGACGCAATTGATCGTGTCGTACACCGAAGCGAACGGCATGGACCCGGCGTCGTCGCAGAGCACGAGCAACTACACACTGCGTAGCGCCGGCGGCAACATGATGCTCGGCGACGGTGACGACGTCGTGCAGACGATCAACTCGGCCGTGCTCGCCGGCAACGACGTGACGCTCACGCTGCCCGGCGCACTGGCCGACGGGCTGTATCGCCTGACGGTCACGGGCACCGAGACCGTGACGGACGCCGCGGGCAACGCGATCAATGGCGGCGCCGATCAGTCATTCGACTTCGAGGTCGACTCGACCGTCCCGACCGCCGATATCACCAACGTCTCGCCCGATCCGCGCAACACGCCGGTCAACACCATCGGCATCGTCTTCGACGACACCGTCACCGGCCTCGACCTCGCGGACCTCACGCTCACGCGGGACGGCGGCGGCAATCTGCTGACCGGCGGCGAGTCGCTCACCTCGTCGGACGGCGGCGTGACCTGGACGCTGTCCGGCCTGTCGGGCATCACGGGCATCGCGGGCACCTACACGCTGACGCTCACCGCGGCGGCGTCCGGCATCGTTGACAACGCGGGCAACGCGATGGTCAGCAACGCGACCGACTCGTGGACGAACACCCAGCCGACAATCGACACGCAGACGACCACGGACAACACACCGACGATCACCGGCACCCTTGTGGACACGAGCGCGACGCTCAGCGTGACCTTTACCGGCGAACCGCTCGACGTTGGCGGCCCGAGCCGCACGGTCGCCACGTTCACCGCGACCAACAACGGCAACGGCACGTGGACGCTCAACACGCCTTCGGACGTGCCGGACGGTCGCTACGATTTGAGCCTGACGATCACGGACACGATGGGCAACCAGTCGACGTACAACCCGGCCGGTTTCGAGCTGACGATCACCGACCCGTTTGAGGCCGACGACACGTCTGGCACGGCGGGCACGATCCCCGCGGACGGCACGTCGCAGCTGCACAGCCTTCACGTGATGGCCGACGAGGACTGGACGGCGTTCTCGATCGCCGAGACGCTCGACATGGTGATCACCGTGGCGCCGAACACCAGCCAGGACATGAGGGTGGAACTGTACGAGGCGGACGGGATGACGTCGCTGGCCGGGTCGGTGGGCGCCGGTGAACGCGAGATCAATATCCAGCTGAACGCGGGTACGTACCTGGTCCGTGTCGTCGGTTCGGGCAACACCAACGTGGTGACCGAGTACGAACTGACGGTCGCGTCCGACCCCGACCTCGTGATCGCGCTGGCCGACCAGGATCTGGTCGCGGCGATCATCAACGGTCAGGTCGGCGTCGACATCTCCAACCTGAAGAACGTCACGGTCGACGGCGGCACGATGGTCACCACCTCGATCATCGCGTCGATCGACGACATCGTCGGCAACGGCGACGACATCCTTGTCGGCTCGTCGCTCGTCAACGTCGGCGGACTCAACGCGAACAACAGCCCGCTGTCGGCGTCCGTGTCGGTCAACCCGACGACGCTCGCGGCCGGTGTCCGCTACAACATCTTCGCACAGGTCGATTCGAACAACGTGCTGGTCGAGCTCGACGAGACCAACAACAACTCCGACCCGGTGGCGATCACCGCGCCTATCCGCTTCGGCGACGGCATCGCCCGCACGGTGTATTACACGCAGCCCGACGGCACGCTGGTACGCGTCGACCTGGTGGGCGGTATCGGCTTCGCATCGATCGCCGGCGACGACGTCGAGGTCACGACGCCGCGCAACAACATCTTCGTGATCACCGGGTCCGACGGCGTGATGCTCGATCAGCTGCTCATCGATCCCACGACCCGAAACGGGCAGCTGGGTATCCGCACGGGGCGTGGCGGCGTGGCTGTCATCCACGACGTGCACATCACCGATGACTTCAGCACGTTCAACGCGCCGACGACGCGACTCAACGGCGACTTCGACGCGGACGGCGGCCTGCGTATGCTGCGACTCGGCGACGTGGGCGGCGGCGGACAGCAGGAGATCAATATCGGCGTCGACCCGTCGAACCCGACGCAGTACACCGATTTCTACGCCGGCATCATCAACGACCTGACGCTCAACGCGTCTCGCCTGGGCACGGTGCGTGCGACGACGTGGCTCGACTCGCCGTCGGAGGGCAGCACGCCGGACGCGATCAACGCCGACGTCCTGCGGCGTCTGCTGATCACCGGATTCAGCCGGGCGACCGGCGGGCACTTCGGCGCGGGCATGAACCTCGGCGGCGCCGACGGTGTGGACTACACGCTCGGCACCGCGTTCATTCGCGGCGACATCGACCTGGCGACGTGGGACATCGAGGGCAACGTCCAGGGCATCCGGGCCGGAAACCTCAACGAGTTCGAGCTCAACGTCGACGGCGACGTGATGAGCCTGATCGGCGGCGCGGCGACCGGCTCGACGCTCGACATCTCCGGATGGCTGCGGCGCGGTGTGGTTCAGTCGTGGCTGTCGGGCGGCATCGACGTTGGCGGCGTTCAACTGCTGAGCGTGACCGGTGGCCGGGGCGTCCGCGGCGACTTTGCCGACAGCTGGCTCAACGTCAACGGTCTCGCCGGTGTGCTCACGCCGCTCGGCGCCGTGCTGATCGCGGACGACCTGACGGACGCCGAGTTCGATGTCGACGGCCACGCCGGCCGCATCATCAACCGCGGCGGCGTCGACGACTTTGATCTATACGTGGACGGGAACCTGAGCCTGCTGCAGCTCGGCGGGATCGACTACGCCGATGTCGAGGTCGACGGCCTGCTGAGCCTGGCCCGGGCGGTCGCATGGAACAGCGGCAGCCTCACCGCGTACGAACTCGGCAGCCTGATCACGAGCGGCGACTTCGGCGCCGATGTGTGGGTGACCGATCCGAGCGGCATGTACGCGTTGAACAACGCCGTGATTGGCGGGTTCGTGCTCGGCGGCGAGTGGCACTTCGACGGCGGCGTCCGCTCGATCAGTGTCGGCGGCGCCGGGTCGGAGGACTCGTGGTCGGTGGTCATCGACGGCGTGCTGGGACAACTGGCGTCGGCCGATTACGTGTGGGGTCTGGACCTCACGGCCGATCGCGCCGAACGCCTGATCTTCAACGACGATGTCGAGGATTCGTCGATCAATCTGCTCAGCGGCCCCGGCGCAGCGGCGCCGACGCTGGGCTCGTTCGTGGTTCGCAACCGCCTCGACAGCACCGATGTCCGCTCGTGGGGCAACATCGGCCAGGCGAGCATCGGGTTCATGCAGAACAGCAACCTGTTCGCGGGCGTCAACGACGAGGTGGACGGCCTGCCGGACGAAGGCGACTTCGACGCGATGGCGGACATCCGCCGCCTGAACATCGGCGGGTTCACCGAGTCGAACATCGGGGCGTACAGCATCGGCCAGGCGAACCTTGGCGATGTGGACCCCGACAACGAAGGCACGCCGTTCGGTGTGGCGACGACCTCGTTCGGCCGAATCGATTACCGCGTGGGCGGCGAGCGGATGTCGCTGCGGACGGTGGCCGACGCCATGGTCGCGAACTTCGACGACGACTTTATGGTTCGGATTGTTTGAGCCGGTTGATGCGGTATCGGCCGCGGCGGATCGCCACGACTCTGGCGTCCGGCGGCGGTCGGTGTGGGTTTGCAGGGAGACCGCGACGTTTGTGTGGGGCACGCTCACCGGACGTCGTAACGGGTGGCCGCGGCGTTGCATCAGGGGCGCGCAGCGGTCACACGTCAAGGAGAGCGGACGAAAAGGGATATCCTCCACAGGCACTAGGGGCCCAACATGTCACATGACGGCAGGGGACGGATCAGCGCTAACCTGACGGATAAGGTCAGCACTCTTTGGACGGCCATGCGGGCCAATCTTTACGGTCACGACATGGCGCGCAACGCGATGCGATTCTTCCGACGCCGGCGGAAGCGGGGGTCGAGACAGAAACCGATCCGCCTGACCGTGCCGCCGCAGATGGATATGCTCGAGCCGCGCCTGCTGCTCAACGCCGACATCGGCTTCAGCATCGTGGGCGGCACGTACAACGACCTCGGCGCGGGATTGCTCCAGGTCCCCGCGGGGTCGACGCTTCGGGTCGAAGCGCGTCTTACCGCGACGGACACCGTGCAGGGCGTCGCTCTGAACTTCGCCGACGCCGCGCCCGACCTGCAACTGATGAACTGGCAGCCCGGCTCCGACTGGGACGACACCGCGGACCCCAACCGCGACGTCACGCTCAACGCGCCCGTCGATCCGGGCGTGGCCTTCCGCTCAACGACGCCGCTCGTGGCGCCGAACAACGTGCTGCTGGGCGCCTTTGACGTCGTCGTGCCGGACTCGTTCGGCGGTCCCGACCTGGCGCTGACGCCTTCCAGCCTGTTCAACGGCATCCGCGGCGTGCTCTACTTTGCGAACTATCTCAACGGCCTCGAAGAAGACATCACGTCGCAGAGCGGCGGCCTGATCCTCAACACGTCGGGCGTGTGGGTCGACGTTAACCAGGACGGCAACTTCTGGCAGGACTTTGAGGGCGGCACGCCGGACGACGGTGAATTCTTCGCGCTCGACACCAACGGTCTGGTCGCCGCCGGCGGTCAGCCCGACATCAACTATGACAACGTCAAGCGCATCACCTACACGTTCGACAGCGACACGCAGCAGGTATCGCTGTCCGACCTGACGACGGTCGCGCAGACGCCCGGCGGCGACGGCGTGATCGTTGCGCCGGACCCGGATTACCTGATCGTCGGCGGGCAGGCGCCCGACATCAGCGGCGATGAGTCGAACGGCACCGCGGATCGCGCTCCGGCGGTGCATTACGTGGAGATCGCCACCGGTGCGTTTACGTCCGTTGACCTGACCGGCATCGTGGATGCGTCGTTCCACCTCACGCTCGCGCCGGACAACTCCGGCGTATACACCGGCAGTCAGCCGGGGGGTACCGTGGCGTTCGTTCCGATCAGCGACCTGATCGCGGGCACCAACACGGGCGTGACCACCATCAGCGTCAGCGGCGACGACTCGCAGGTGACACAGTTCGGCTTCGCGCCGGAGCTGACGGCGCTGAACGGAAACCAGGCCTACTACACGACGGCGCCGTCGCCGGGCGGCGGGTTCTTCGGCATCATCGATCTCGACACCGGCGTCACCACCCGCGTCACCCTCGACGCGCCACTCGCCGGCGCCCATTCGGTTCACTACGACACCTACAGCGGCACGATCCTTCTCTTCGGCGACAGCGAGATCGTGCAGGTCGATGTGAGCAATCCGCTCGCGCCGGTCGAGGTCTCCCGCCTGGATCTGACATCCACCTTCGCCGCGATCCCCGCGAAGGAACGCAACCTGTTCATCTCCGGCAACCTCTTTCTTCTTGGGTTCGATCCCGAACGCGACACCGGTGTCAGCATCGCGCGTATCGATCAGGGCGTGTCGGACGGTCTGGGCCTGGTGATCGGCGCGCTCAATTCCGGATCCGCCATCTTTGTCGATATCCGCGACGATGTGACCGGCGGCACCCGGCTGCTGTCCGACGGCGTCATCCACTTCGAGCCGCAACGTGCGCCCACCGATTCGACCTACGTTGACGCGTTCCTGGACGACGCGGCGCCCGTGACCGATCAGAACTCGTTCACCGGCACGCAGATCCTCGACAACCTCAGCGGATCGGTGACGATCGACACGTTCGGCGCCGTCATGCTGCAGGTCGTGGAGGGCGCGACGATCAGCAACCGGGTCTGGAACGACGTCGACATGGACGGCATCCAGGACGTTGGCGAACTCGGCGTGGCCAACGCGACGGTCCGCCTGCTCGATTCGGCCGGCACAGAGACCCTCGCGACCACGACGACCGATGCCGATGGGCTCTATTCGTTCGACGTGCTCGCGGGAACCTACATCGTCGAGTTCGTGCTTCCCGATGGCTACGACGGTTTCAGCCCGCAGAACGCGGGCGCGAACGACGCGGTCGACAGCGACGCGGACACGTCTACCGGGCGCACGGCGACGATCACGGTCACGGCGGGGCAACTCGACGACAGCGTCGACGCCGGCGTGTTTGCGACCACGCCGCCCTCGTCGGGCATCAGCCTCGACATCGACCTCAACGGCCAGGTCACGCCGCTCACCGATGGCATTCTGATCATCCGTTACCTTGCGGGCTTTACCGGCACCGTGCTGACCAGCGGCGCGCTCGGGCAAGGCGCCACGCGCACCGATCCGACTGAGATATTCGACGCGCTTCAGTCCGTGCGCGACACCCTGCTGGACGTCGACGGCAACGGCGACGCGCAGCCGCTCACCGACGGCATCCTCGCCATCCGCTATCTCGCGGGATTCACCGGCACCGTGCTGACCAGCGGCGCCATCGGCTCGGGTGCGACTCGGACCGACCCCAACGACATCATCGCCTTCCTCAACGGGAACAACCCCGAGATCAACTCGCCGCCGACCGTCACGGCGATGCTCGCCAACGACACCGACCCGCCCGGCGACGGGGGGACCACCGATCCGACGATCACCGGCACCGCCACCGACACCGGTGGTGTCACGGGACTGACGCTGGAGATCCCCGAGCTGAACCTCGGCCCGTTCAGCATCCTCGGTGAACTCGACGGCGACGGAAACTTCGAGCTGACGCAGGCTGAAATCGAAGCGACGATCGGTCGCCCGCTGCCCGGACGTCATCTGACCTACACGATCACGGCGAGCGACGGCGCTTCGTCGAGCAGCGCTTCTGTCGACTTCACGTTTCTCAATCACGGCGCCCTGGGCACGCTTACCGAGAGTTCAACGCAGCAGGTGGTCGAGCAGTCGGCGCTCGTGGAACTCGGCGGCACGATGATGGGCACGAGCAAGCTGCGGTTCACGCTTGATTTCGATCTCGACACGACCGACAGCGCCTCGGCGTTTGAAGACGTGCTGAACGTCTATCTCGTCGACCCGGACGACCTTTCCACGACGCTGATCGACCGCGGCACACCCGGCACCGCGCTGCTTTCGATCGTCGACGGCGGCGTCGAGATGGCTGCCGGCCTCGTCACATACAACGGCACGCTGATGACGATCGACGTGACCGATCTCGACATGCCGGCGTACGGCCTGCTTGTGTTCCAGCTGATCAACAACGACACGGACTCGGGCACGTCGGTGACCGTCGGTGCGGTCGGCAACGTGATGGACCCGCTCGGCAACAGCCAACCGTTCTCGCTATCGCAGCTGCCGGTGTATGAACCCGGCGACGACCTGGACACGTCGTCGCTCAGTGTTGCCACGGACATCAAGCCGCTGATCAGTAACCCGCGCTTCGACACGACGATCGGGCGTTACGTGTTTGATCTGTCGCTGCAGAACAACGGCAGCGCGGTCGGCCGTACGCTGGTCGTGTCGTTCCCGAACCTGCCGGCCGGCGTGTCGGTCATGAATGCGTCGGGGACCGACCTGGGCGGCGATCCGTTCGTCAACTTCACCGGCGTGATCCCGTCCGGCGGCCTGGGCATGATGACCACGTCGGACAAGATCCGCGTGGTGGTCGACAACCCGTCGATCGATCCGCTCGCGCTCGAGCCGGTGGTCCTGTCGGGCGGGCCGAACAGCGCGCCGGTCTTCTCGCCGATCGCGATGCAGACGGTGCATCCGGGTGACACACGCGAAGTCCAACTTTCGGCGACCGACGCGGACGGCGACGACCTGACGTTCTCGTTCGCAATGGGCGCGGACCTTTCGAACCTGCCGACACTGTCAATCACATCGGGGGGCGTGCTGCGGATCACGCCGCAGGTAGGCGAGGAAGGCACGTACATGCTGAACCTGATGGTCAGCGACGGCATGCTCTCGTCCACGCAGCAGGTCACGATTGATGTCACGGCGGACGTCGACACGTCGACGCGCATCAGCGGCAAGCTGTTGAACGTCAACTCCGAGCCCATCGTGGGCGTGGAAGTGTCGGTCGGCGCAACGACAACCACGACCGGAGCGGACGGATCGTTCGAGCTGGGCTTTGCCGGGTCGGTTTCGAGTGACACGATCAAGGTTCACGGCGATACGTTCGGCGGGCCGGAGGTTTACCCGTTCGTCGCCGAGAAGCTGGCGCTCCTGTTGGGCAAGCAGCCGATCGACAACATCAACAACGTGATCGCGCGACCGATCTACCTGCCGATCCTCGATGTGGCCAACGGGACGATGATCGATCCGAACCAGGACACGCTGGTCACCCAGGAGATCGCGCCGGGGCAGTTCGCGTCGGTGATGGTGCAGGCGGGCACGCTGATGTCGACGCAGGGCGGGCTGTTCAACGACGTGCTGAGCATCACGGAGGTGCCGGTCAACTTCACGCCCGCGGCGCTGCCGGCCAACCTGTTTCCCGACACGGTCGTGACGATCCAGCCGGCGGAGATGCAGTTCACGATTCCGGCGCCGCTGACCATGCCGAACACCGCGGGTCTCGCGCCGGGCGAGCAGACCGAGCTGTGGTCGATCAATCCGGTGACCGGCAACTTCGACCTCGTCGGTATGGGGCAGGTCAGCGACGACGGCACGATGATCGAGACGATCAGCGGCGGCGTCCGCAACAGCAGCTGGCACTTCTTCGCTCGCCTGCTGCAGGCGCTGGGCATCGACCCGAACAGCGTGACACGCAACCAGGCCAACGGCTGCAAGGGCTGCACGGAGAAGGCGAAGGCGACCTCCGAGGTCGAACTGCACTCCGGCGAACTGGTCGAGGTGCACGACCTGGTCACCTACGAATCTCTCGGCGAAGAGCGGGGCGTGACGCTGAACTACGACTCGCTCCGCGCCGACCCGCGTCCGATCGTGCACTTCGGCTTCAACAACGTCGCGGCCGGCGGCAACAATCAGTACCTCGTGGCGTCGCTGACGGTTCAGCACGACAACACCTCGTTCGAGGTGCCCGGCAGCAACGCGTTTATCCCCGGCGTGCCGGCCAACGCCAACTTCTGGGAGGTGCCCACCGAGGGCGGTTCGATCGACGCCGGCCTGCAGATCGACATGCGCACCATGCCGACCGGGCGATACACCTATTCCCAGCAGGCGGGCATCATGACGATCTCCCGCCAGCTGTTCACCGACGGCATGGGCAACGTGATCGGCGTGGTGCTCTCGGCGAACGGGCAGACGAGTCCCAGCAGCGGCGAGATCATCCACGTCAACACGATCGATAGCGTGTTCGGCTCCGGGTGGGGCGTCGCGGGACTGACGCAGATCGTCGAAGAGTCCGACGGCACGGTGATCATCGTCGACGGCGACGGCAGCGAGTCGGTGTACCTCTACCCGGGCGTTGACGGCGAGCCGTACCTCCCGCTCGACGGCGACTTCTCGAAGCTCGAGAAGATGATGGATGGCTCGTTCACGCTCACGTTCGTGGATCAGACCGTCGAGACGTACGACGTCGAGGGCCGCATCGTGTCGCGCGCCGATCGCAACGGCAACTCGACTGACTACGCCTATGACGGCAGCGGCAACATCATGACGATCACCGACCCCGTCGGTCTCGTCACGACGTTCGACTATACCGGCGGACGCGTCACTTCCATCACCGACCCCGCGGGCCGTGTCACCGCGTTGCAGTACGACTCGGCGGGGAACCTGCTGCGCATCGTCGACCCGGACACCACGGCCCGCACGTTCGAGTATGACTCCGGGCACCACATGACCGGCGAGGTCGACAAGCTCGGCAACCACGAAATGGTGACTTACGGGTTCCACGGCCGCGTGACCAGCGCGACGCTCAAGGACGGTTCGCACCTCGAGTACGACCCGATCCAGACGCAGGGCGTCTACCCGGCGGGGGCGACGTTCGATCCGTTCGACAGCAACATCTCCGCGGCCTTTGTTGACCCGGGCCCGATGGCGTCGTTCGTCGACGGCAACGGCAACATCCGACGGACGCTCCTCGACCGCGTCGGCCAGTTCGCCGGCGGCGCCGACGCCGAGGGGAGCCTGCCCACGATCAACCGCAGCCAGAACATCGTCACGTCAATCATCGACGCACGCGGCAACTTCACGCGGTTCACGTTCGACGAGAGCGGCAATCCGCTGTCGAGCGTCACCACCGACTCGGAGCCGGCGCCGATCACCGGAACGATCGCGTTCGCCGGTGATCAGCAGGTGTACACGTTCACGGTCAGTGAAGAGAACCAGCTGTTCTACTTCGACAGCATGGTCAACGACAGCGAGTTCCGGTGGTCGCTGCGCGACGACATCAGCACGTTTGTCAGCGGCCGCCAGTTCAACACGTCGGACTTCACCGCCGTGAACGACGCTGATGTCATTCTGCCGCTGCCTCCGGGGGATTACACGCTGACGGTCTACGGCAACGGCGACAAGGTCGGCGATTACGCCTTCCAGTTCTACAACCTCGAAGCGGCGATCCCGGTCGGGTTCGGCGTCCCGGTGGAGGTCGATCTTGATCCCGGCGTTGAATCTCAGTTGTACGGCTTCGACGTCACGGCCGGGCAGGAGCTGTTCATTGAGGCGGTAACCGCGAGCGGAAGCGGAGACTGGCGATTGATCAATCCGCGCGGCAAGGTTGTCATCAACACGAGCCTGTTGAGCAGCGCTGGCCCGTTCGTGGCGACATCGACGGGCCATTACACGATGGTCATCGAGGGCAGCATCTTCAACAGCAGCCCGGCGAATATGACGTTCAACGTGCACAAGCTCGACCGGCAGTCCAAGCCACTGACGCTCGGCGCAACGACCTCCGGCAACATCGATCACGTAGGCGACGTCGACGAGTTTACGTTTACGCTGAGCGACTACGCGATG
The DNA here is from genome assembly GCA_016125285.1 of Phycisphaera sp. Classification (GTDB taxonomy): domain Bacteria; phylum Planctomycetota; class Phycisphaerae; order Phycisphaerales; family Zrk34; genus RI-212. The sequence goes on along the minus strand of WGMA01000045.1, from coordinate 60,477 downwards.
GTGCAGTTCGACAGCCTGACGAACAACTCGAATTACCGCTGGACGCTCGACGGCCCCGGTGGACAGGTCTACAGCACGCAGTTGTTCTCGGACAACGAAGCCAACGCCACCGAGAAGATCCTGCCTCCCGGTGATTACACGATGACGGTCGTCGGCGCGAACAACCAGACGGGTGCGTATTCGTTCCGCATGATCAACTACACGGAGGCGCCGACGATCACAGCCGATACGATGGTCATGGGCGCGCTCGAGCTGGGCAATTCCTCGACGGCGTTCCGCCTGCACGCCAACGCCGGCGATACGTACGACATCGCCATCACCGGCCGCACCGCGCTCAGTCCGCCGGCGACCCTCGTCCGCGTCATCGATCCGTTCGGCAAGCAGCTTGCGATTACGAATCTTCCCGGCGGCCTCAACGGCGTGTCGATGGACGCGACAGGTGATTACATCGTCGCCTTCGAGGGCCTTCAGGGCGCCACGCGTCCCGACTTCTTCACCTTCGAGGCCCAGTTCCAGGGCAACACGCCGCCCGCCCCGGTGACCGGCACGCCGCTGACGCTCGGCGCGACCACGAACGGCGACATCGGCATGGTCGGCGAGGAGGACGTGTACACCTTCACGCTCGCCGATCACACGCTGGTCCACTTCGATTCGCTCTCGCATACGTTCAGCCTGAACTGGCAGCTCGAAGGTCCGCAGGGCGTCATTACGTCGAACAACGCCTTCACGACCGACGACATCAGCTCCAGCATCTACGATCTGCCGGCGGGGGACTACGCCATACGGATCAGCGCCACGAGCGGCACGCCTTCGTATTCGTTCCGCGTGCTTGATCTCGACGTCGACTCGACTGACATCACCGCGCAGCTTGGCACGGATATGATGACGACATTGTCGCCGGCGAATGAGTCGAAGATCTTCCGTTTCGACGGGACGGCGGGTGAAGAGATTGCTTTTGAGAACGTGTCCTTCACCGGGTCGAGCAGTTCAGACTGGCGGCTGGTCGGGCCGTTCGGCGATAGCGTCTTCAGTTCGGGCATCAATACCGACCACGTTTCGGTGACGCTGCCGGCCACGGGCGCGTACTACCTGCTCGTTGAAGGCTACAGCGGCGACACCGGTACGCCCACGCTCACGTTCCGCGCCCAGCCGCTGATCACCGAGACGCAAGCCATCGACCTGTCGACGCCGCAGCTGATCAGCGGCGACATCGCGACGCCCGGCGAGCGTGACGTGTATACCTTCACGTTGGCCGACACGTCGATGCTCAGCTTCGACACCCAGACGTACACGAATCGCGTGGAATGGACGCTCGAGGGTCCGCTGGGTGTGGTGCGTGACATGGGTGTGACCAGCAGCAACGTGATTGATTACACCGACCTGCAGGGCATCGACTTCGACGTGAACGGGGGCGTGGCGAATGTGGAGGAGGAATTCTGGCGGCTGCCGGCGGGAGATTATACGCTGACCATCAGTGGAACGGGCATCAGCGGCGACTTCACCGAGCCGTACATCTTTCAGCTGATGAACTTCAACGACGCGACGCCGCTGGCGCTGAACACGCCGGTGGCGGGCCTGCTGAACCCGGGCACCGAGCGTCAGTTGTTCAAGTTTGATGCCATCGCCGGCGAGCGATACTACTTCGATTCGCAGGGTGGCTCGACCAATATCTCTTGGGAACTCGTTCGGCCCGATCTCACGGAGCGGAACTACCTCGGCTACAACAACCCGTTCGGTTCGACCAATTTCCCGAACAGCCTCAGCCTGAACACCACCCTAGAGAACCGCACGATCGTGATGCCGGTGACGGGCACGTACTACGTCTATGTCGAGGGCGTAGCGGCGGCGGGTGGCACGTCCCAAAACTACGCCTTCGAGGTCGACAAGCAGACGGTCAACACAGCATCCCTGACGCTCGGCACGACGGTGATGGGATCGATCGATGAGGGCGGCCAGTTCGACGAATTCACATTTACGCTCGGCGACGACGCCAGGGTGCTCTTCGACAATCAGGTGAATACGAGCGTGATCGGCTGGACGCTGCGGCGTGGGCTGGAGGTGATCGCGACACGCGCATTCAACCAACAGGATTATAATTACGGTCCGATCTCGCTCGGCGCGGGCGACTACACGCTGACGGTGCACGGCGTCGACGGCGACGGCACGGGGGCGTACCAGTTCGCGTTGCTGGACCTCGCCGACGGTACGCCATTGACGCTCGGCACGCCGGACACCGCGGGCCTGACGGGCAAGGATTCAACTGTTTTCACGTTTGACGCCACTGCGGGCGACATTCTCTTCTTCGACGCGCTGGCAAAGACGGGCGGCGGCAGCACGCCGCGTTGGCGGGCCTACGATCCACAGGGCGGCCAGCTGTTCGCCACAACGTTCAACAGCGCTAGCGATGACGGCGGGCTCTTCACGGCAGGAAAGACCGGCTCCTATTCGCTGGTCTTCGAGGGCGATCTGAACCAGACGGTTGCCAACGATCTTGATTTCGTGGTCAACCTCATCGACGAGTCGCCGCAGGCCGTGGATCCGAGCGGCGGCACGGCGCACCTCATGGGCGACATCTCCGTCGCGGGCGACGTCGACGTCTTTACGTTCACGCTCTCGCAGGACACGCCGATCTTCTTTGACCGCATCACCAACAACTCGCTGCTCCGGTACGCGCTGACCGGGCCGAATGGCGTGATCTTCGAGGACACGAACTCGCCGGGGACGTCAGACCTGGTCGCCGGTGATTACGAGTTCCGCGTGAGCATGACCGGCGACGATACCGGCGCGTACCGCTTCGACCTCGTGCCCGTGGATTCGGCAAACCTGATCCCGCTCACGCTCGACACGCCGACGATGGGACACCTCGACCCGGGGTCTTCGTCGCTGGTGTATAAGTTCAACGCGACCGCCGGGGACCTGTTCTACTTTGATCAACAGTCCACATCGGGTGGGTCGCTGACGTGGTTCCTCACCGCGCCGGACGGCACGACGCCGTTCAACGGAAACTTTACCGACGTCGATACGCTCGCGATGCCCAAGACCGGCGAGTATCGCCTGGCGCTGGCGGGCAACATCGGCTCCGAGGGCTCGATGACCGACTTCACGTTCGCGGTGAATTCGGTCAGCTACGTCTCGACGGCCCTGACGCTCGGCGCTCAGGTTGACGCGGCGATTAGCGTCACGGGCGAGAAGGACAGTTATACGTTCACGCTCGCAGACCGGGCGATCGTCTATCTCGACAGCCTGACGAACAATTCGGGTTTCAACTGGACGCTCGTCGGCCCGCAGGGCACCGTCGTCAACGCCCGCACCCTCAGCACGTCGGAGAACAGCCAGGCGCTGCTCGACCTGGTCCCGGGCGATTACACGCTCACGTTCGATGGCTCGGCGGCGAACACCGGCGCTTACAGCTTCCTCCTGCACGACCTGACGGACGGCGGGTCGGCAACGGCGCTGACGCTCAACACGCCGACGATGACGCAGTTGAACCCGGGCAACGAAACGCTGCTGTATCAGTTCGACGCGACGGCCGGCGACCTGCTGAACTTCGATAGCCAGACGTTCAACGGCTCAACCAGCGAACGCTGGCGTGTCATTGATCCGTTTGGCAACGAGGTGTTCGATCAGCGGATGGACACGGACGTCAACGGTGTGACAATGCCGTTCGACGGCACTTACACGCTGCTGCTCGAAGGGTCGCTCGGTCAGGCCAGCACGGTGGACTTCACCTTCGAGGTCGACTTTGTCAGCAACACGCCGTACACGGCCCCGGGGTCGACGGTCAATCTCGGCGACCTGGTGGCCAGCAACATCAGCGTCGGCGGCGAGGTCGATTACTACAACTTCACGCTCGCCACCGACACCGTTCTCTACTTCGACACGCAGACGGACATCTCGACGATCCGCTGGTCGCTCCGGCCGGGCGGCGCGGGCACCAGCGGCAGCATCGTCAGCAACATCCAGTTCAGCAATGACGACTACAACTTCACGCCGCTCCTCCTGCGTGCGGGAACTTACGAGGTGAAGATCGACGGCACCAGCGGCAGCGCGACCGGTTCGTACAGCTTCACGCTGCTCGACCTGGGCGCGGTGGCGACCAGCCTCGACGCGCTTCACAACGTGCAGCAGCAGGCGTCGATCAATCCCGGCGATTCGACCGTTGCCTACAGCCTCAATCTCACGGCAGGTGACCGCCTGTACTTTGACGCGATCGCCTACACGGGCAGCTCGAACGCGCACTGGCGTTTGATCAGCCCGGCCGATGTTGAACAGTTCGAGGCCACAATCAGCAGCGCAGGCTCTAACGGCTCGGGGGACGGCGGCTCGTTCACCGCGCCGCAGACCGGCACGTATTTCCTGCTGATCGAAGGCGCCAACGGACAGTCCGGCCAGAAGTTGGCAGATTTTACGGTATACGACATCGCGCCGTCATCCACGCCGATCTCGATCGATACAGTGGTCAGCGGCACGATCGACACGCCGGGCGACCGCGACGAGTTCACGTTCACGCTCACGGAGACGAGCCCGATCACCGTCACGGACTTCATTACGAACAACGGCAACCTGCGCTACAGCCTCGACGGACCGGACGGGTCACTTTATTCGAATATCAGCACGGGTAGCCTGCGAACGAACCTCCCGGCGGGCGACTACACGCTGACGGTGTCGATGACGAACGACGCGACCGGGGCGTTCCAGGTTAAATTCGTTACAACCGAGGGCGCGACGGACATCACCGCGCAGATCGGCATGCAGATCGACGGCCAGCTCAGCCCCGGTAGCGAGAGCGATCTGTACAAATTCGACGGCAGCAAGGGTGATCGGTTCTTCTTCAATCAGGTCTTCCGCGACACCAACTCGCCGGACTTCTGGAGCCTCTGGGGACCGAACGGCGGGCAGGTGTTCAGCTCCAGCTTCAGCAGCGACGTGGACACGGTCACGCTTCCGAGCGACGGTGTTTACACGCTGATTGTCGAAGGCAGCACCAACGACCAGGCTTCAACGAGTAGCTATTCGTTCGTGGTCCTGCCGGTGACGGATCAGGCGTACGCGCTGACGCTGAATACGCCGACGGACGGAACCGTAACGGCAGGACAGAATGACACGTATACATTTACGCTGACGGATCGCACGCTGCTTTATCTGGACGCGGTGTTGCCGATCGGAGGTGAATTCATGAAGTGGACGCTCACGGGGCCCAGCGGGGTTCTCGTGAACGCTCGAAGCTTCAACAACGGTGACTTCAGCTTTGATCCGATCGTGGCCGGAGCCGGTGACTATACGCTGCTGATTGATGGTCAGGGCGACTATGCAGGCCCGTACCGCTTTGCCGTGAACGACCTGTTTGGCGGCACGCCGATCACGATCGGCCAGGAGGTCAGCGGCGAGATGTCGCCGGCGGCCGAGACCGATCCTTACACCTTCGAAGCCGTCGAGGGCGAACGGTACTTCTTCGACACGCAGGTCACGAGCAACAACGATCGCTGGCGTCTGTTCGGCCCCGCGGGCGCCGAGCTATTCGACCTTAATCTCAACACCGACGGCTCGGTCACGATTCCCGAGACCGGCACGTACGCGCTTCTGATCGAGGGCAATCGTGACCCCGGCGATCAGCCATACGCGTTTACTGTCAACCAGCGCGACCTGACGTCGGACGAGCTACCGGTCGTCACGTCGGTCGGGCAGCGAGCGGAATTCGACGATCAGTTCAACTTCCCGACCTTCCAGATCAACGCCCACGGCGGGCAGACGATGCGGACGCTCGACGCCAACGGCAACGTGCTGACCGAGACACAGGTCGTCGGCTCACCCGGCGGCAGCGACGACATTGTTACGACGTTCACGTACCTGGCGAACGGATTGGTGGACATCGTCACCGATCCCCTCGGCCGCGTCACCGATTTCGACTACGACGCGTCCGGCAACGTGATGCAGATCACGCGGGCTAAGGGGACGGCCGACGAGGTCGTGATCGGATATGAGTACGACACGGCTGGGAACATCACCGCGACGATCGACGGCAACGGAAACCGCACGGAGTTCGTCTACGACACGATGAACCGCGTGACGCACATCACCTATCCGGACCCGGATGCCGGCGGGCCGCTGGCGTCGCCGGAGAAGTCGCTGACCTACGACAACAACGGCAACCTGCTCACGGAGACGGACCCGAACGGCGGCACGACAAGCTACACTTACGATGCGCTGGACCGACTGGCGATGATCGAGGAGCCGGACCCGGACGACGCCGGTCCGCTGCTTGCGCCACGGACGCTGCTTGCGTACGACGCGGCGGGTAATCTGACGTCGCGCACCGATGCGAACGGCAACACTACGCTGTTTGAGTACGACGGCCGCAACCGGGTCGTCGCTACGACCGACGCGGCCGGCAACGTCGTCACTGCCGAATACGACGCCGACAACAACCTCGCCAAGACGACCGATCCGCTCGGCAACGAGTTCCTGTTTGAATACAACGAGCGGAACCAGATCACGCGTCAGGTGGACCCGCTCGGCAACGAGATCGTCCGCGAGTATGACGCGGCGGGCAACCAGATCGCCATGACCAACGAGCGCGGGTACGCCACGAAGTTTACCTACGACGTGCTCAACCGGCTGGTCCGTGTCACGGACCCGCTTGGCAATCGACAGGCCATCGCGTACGACAAGGTCGGCAACGTGGTGAGCGAGGTGGACGTGCTAGGGCGCGCCACCGCGTACACCTACGACAACCTCGACCGCGTCAAGACCGTCACGGACGCGGCCGGGGGCGTGACGACTTACACCTACGACGACAACGGCAACGTCGTCAACGTCAACGACCCGCTCGGCCGCGACACGCAGTTCGCCTACGACGCGCTCGACCGCGTCACATCGACCACCGACGCGCTGATGCACAGCAGCACGACGGAGTACGACGCGGTCGGCAACCGCACCGCGTTCACCGATGAGCTCGGCCACCGGACCGACTACGCGTACGACGCGCTCAACCGCATCGTCTCGGAGACCGACGCGCTGATGGGCGTCCGCACGTTCGCCTACGACCCGTTCGGCAACGTGACGCAGATCACGGATCAGCTCGGCCGCGACACGCTGTTCGAGTACGACGTGCTGAATCGACTCGTGACGACGACCGACGCCATGGGCGAAGCGACCACGTACGCGTACGACGGGAACGACAACGTCGTGGCGTATGTCGACAAGCGAGGCAACACGACGACGTTCACGTATGACGAGTTGAACCGACGGACGTCGAACACGGACGGGCTCGGCGACACGTTCACCGTGACGTATGACGCGACCGGAAACATTGCCACGGCGACGGACACGCTCGGGCGGACGAGCACGTACACCTATGACGCGTTGAACCGTCGGGTGACCTCGGAGGACCCCGAGGGCGGCGTGGTCACCCAGGGCTACGACGCGGCCGGGAACATGACGTCATTGACCGATGCGATCGGCCGGACGACGACGTTCGCGTATGACGCGCTGGATCGCACCGTCGAGACGGTCGATCCGCTCGGCAATTCGACGTCGACGGAGTACGACGCGGTGGGCAATATCGTCATGGACACGGATGGCCTGGGCCAGATGTCCATGTACGCGTACGACGACCTGAATCGCCTGATCACGCATACCGACCGCGCCGGCAACGACGCGACGTACACCTACGACGACGCCGGCAACCTGTTGACCATCACCGATCGCCTCAACCACACCGTCACGTATACCTATGACGAGCTGAATCGACGGGTGACGTTTGAGGACGCCGCGAGCAACACCACGACGTACGAGTACGACGCGGTGGGGAACCTGACGAAGGAGACCGATGAGCTGGGCAACATCCGCATGTTCGGTTACGACGCCCTGAACCGGGGCACGAGCGTCACCGATGAACGCGGCAAGGTGACGTCATATTCGTACGACGAGGAGGACAACCTCGTGCTGGTCACGGACCCAGACGGCAACGCCACGTCGTACGCGTACGACGCGGAGAACCGTCGCGTTAGCGAGACCGATCAGACCGGCAACGCCACGGTGTACGCGTACGACGCGATGGGCAACCTGACGCGTGTGACCGACGGCCTGGGCCAATCGCGCGTGTTTGTCGTTGACGGGCGCGATCGTGTCACCGAAGAGCAGTGGCGTGACGGCGGGGATCAGCTGGTGCGGACGACCACCTACCAGTACGACCTCGCGGGTGAGCTGCTCATGGTCAGCGACCCCGATTCGACGCTCACGTTCACGTACGACCTGGCGGGCCGTCGCGCCTCGGAGTCGACGGCGGGCACGCCCGGCGCGACGAGCACGCTGCTGGAATACACCTACGACGCCAACGGGAACGTGACGCAGATCGACGAGACGATCGGCGGGATGGCGGGCAGCGTCGTGACGATGCAGTACGACGAGCTCGACCTGCTGACGCGTGTGACGCAGTCGGGTGTCGACACGTCCGACAAACGCGTGGACTTCACCTACAACGACGAGGGCATGGCCACGCAGATCGATCGCTACAGCGATCTTGCCGGCTCGTCGGTCGTCGCGTCATCGGTGCTGACCTACGACCTGTCCAACCGCCTGGACACCCTGACGCACAACGATCCGATGGCGTCGACACTCAATTCGTACGACTACACGTACGACGCGGACAACCGGATCACGCAGATCGTCGACGTCGACGGCGCGCACGTATTCACGTACGACGCGGCCGACGAACTGACGTCGGCGACGCACGACGACGTGGACAACCCCGACGAGACCTACGCGTACGATAACGCGGGCAACCGCACCGAGTCGCAGCTGCACGGGACGAACTACAGCTTCGGCCTGGCCAACCGACCGATCTCCGATGGCACGTACACCTACACCTATGACGCCAACGGCAACCGCACGGTGCGGACGACGATCGCCACGGGCGCGGTCACCGAGTACCAGTGGGATTACCGTAACCGCCTGACGAGCGTGACCGAACGCGCCACGGCGATGGGGCCCGCAACTCGGATCACGGAGTACACCTACGACGCGCTCGACCGCCGCATCGCGATTTCGGTCGACGACGACGGCGATGGCGCCGGGGCTGCGGACGAGGTGCGGCTGATGTACAACGGCGCCCACCTGTTCGCGGCAATGACGGCGGGCGGGGCCTCGTTGTCGCACTACCTTTACGGGCAGAGCGACGATCAGATCCTGGCCGACGATCGCGGCGGCGGCGACGTGCTTTGGACGCTGACCGATCATCAGAACACGGTCCGCGACATCGTCGACAACACCGGCGCCGAGCAGAACCACATCATCTACGACGCGTTCGGCAACGTGATCGATCAGACAAACCCGCTGGTCACCACGCGGTTCGGCTACACCGGTCGCGAACTGGACTCCTCGACCGGGCTGATGTACTACCGCGCCCGCTACTACGATCCGCAGCTGGGCGTCTTCCTGAGCGAGGACCCGCTGGGCTTCGGCGCGGGCGACGCGAACATCTATCGATATGTCGGCAACAACGTGATCAATGCGGTCGACCCGTCGGGCCTGAACAGTCGGGCGACGGTCCGGTCCGATGGCAAGACCCAGGTGGGCCGTGTCAACGACAACCTTGGCGTGCTCCTTGGACTGCTGGAAAAACTCGCGACCGTTGATCCGTCGAAGCTTAAGACGCTCGAGAACGCGGTGAAGGGCGCCGAGCGGATCTTCGGTAACAAGGAGGCGATCCGACGTCTGGCGCAGTCGGAGTTCCTGACCGATGTCACACGCGGCGTGTTCCGTGACACGGCGACGGCCACCGAGGCGATTCAGGCGCTGCGGGCAGACGCGCAGGCGGCCCAGACCGCGGCGAACGGTCTGAAGGCGGCGCGCGGCGAGCTTGATGCGGCCAAGAGCCTCGGTCGGACCGCGGGTCGGCTCAAGGCGCTGGGCAAGCTCGCCACGGCCCTGGGCGTCGTGATCAACGTCGGCAGCGAGTTGACCGACCCGAACGCCAGGCCCGGCACCGCGGGCAACGTGATCGGCGCGGCCGGCATCGGTGTGTTTACGGCCTTGCCGCAGACGGCGCTGTTCCAGGCGATTTCGTCGGGCATCGACCTGCTATTCGAATTCGGATTCGGCCTGTGTGCTCCGAAGCTGTTCGACGCAACGTTCGGCAACTTCTCCCGTGCGGTTGGCGCGTTCGATGAGGACGTGTTCAAGTACCTGACGCAGGGCAATCGTCGCTTTGAGGCGTTGGACAACTTCGTCGAACGTTCACGGCGTGGCGATCTGGGCACGGTCAGCCAGTACACGACCCGGGCCGGCGACTACTACACCAACACCCGTGCCGGCATGGCGGCCACGGACGCGTTGGCGGTTGGGTTCAACGCCCTCGACGACGTGCGGAGCACGGTGGTCACCAGCTTCCGCCGAGGGCCGCGGCAGGCGCTGAAGAATCTGGCCAATAGCACCACCGTAAACACCGTCAAAGGCTGGTTCGGCATCCAATAGGATCCGGATCGCGAACCTGCGGGGCCGCGTCGCGTATGCTATGATATTGAGATATCAATAGCGCGACCCCGTTAGGGAGTGATCCGGCATGCGGCGCTCGACCGCGACATTCGTCCTGCTCATGGTGACTTTGGTGTGCCTCTACGGCTGTGGCCGCGGTGGGGCCGACGCCGATGCGCACGCCGATCACCATGACGACCACGATCACGAACACGATCACACCGGGCCGAATCCACACGTCTGGCTCGACCCCGTTCTGATGCGGCGGTTTGTGCTTGAGTTGGATCGGCACATGGTGCTCGACAGCGCCGCGGGGGATGACAGGCCGATGATCGTTACGACGATCTGGCCGGTGGCGAATCTGGTGCAGCAGATGGTCGGTGACCGCGCGGTGGTCAAGGCGATGGTGCCGGCCGGAGCCAGCCCGCACGACTACGAACCGACGCAGCGCGACATGCAGGCCCTGACGCGTTGCCAGGTCTTGATCGCGGTCGGGATGAACTTCGACGCGCCGCTGTTCAACGCGCTGGATCGCGTAAACACTTCCGGCGCGAAGGTCCTGCGGATCGCGGATCTGATTCATGTCGACGAGGACGCGTCGAGCGAACAGGCGCCGCCGGGCGAGCCGCGGTACCCCGGCACCAAACAACTGCTGGCGGACCTCGACGCCATCGACGCGGAGTACCACGCGGCGCTCGACGGCCACAAGGGCGCGATGATCGTGACGTACCACAACGCGTTTGACCGTCTCGCTGCACGTTACGGGCTCGTCGTCGCCGCGACGCTGACGCCGATCGATTCGATCGGTGCGCCGCCGCACAGACGGATCACCGAGGCCCGTGACGTAATCCGCGAGCATCACCTCAAGGCGTTATTCACCGAGCCGCAGTTCTCCCCGAGCGCCGCGCAGGCGATCGAGGAAGAGACCGGCGTCGCCGTGCTGACGCTCGACCCGCTCGGTCACCCTGACATGGCCGACCGTAACACCTATCAGAAGCTGATGCGGTACAACCTGCGTATCCTGTTGGCGGGGATCACGGGCGACACGCCCCTGGCCCCGACCGAGAAGTAGCCCCATGCACGACCACCCTGGACATCACGACCACGATCACGGTCATGACCATGATCACAGCCACGATCATGACCACAGTCACGAGCACGATCATGATCACGCGTTGGCGCGCCACCGCGATGGGGTAGACGCAATCTGCATCGACCGCGTGAGCTTCGCGTATGGCGACGTCGAGGCGCTGCGGGAGGTGACGCTGCACGTCGAGCAGGGCACGAAGCTCGGCGTGATCGGGCCGAACGGTGGCGGCAAGACCACGCTGCTGAAGATCATGCTCGGGCTGCTCGACGGCTTCACGGGCGACGTACACGTGATGGGCATGACGCCGCGGCAGGTGTGTCGGCGGGGCGATGTGGTGGGCTACGTCCCGCAGAAGCACGCCTTCGAGCCACGGTTCCCGGTGAGTGTTCGTCAGGCGATCACGATGGGGCTGTGCGGCAAGACCGGCCTGTTCAGGCGTTACGCGCGGGAAGACCTCGACCGCGTCGAGTCGTTGATGGAGCAGGTCGGCGTGATGGGCTTTGCGGATCGGCCGATCGGCTCGTTGAGCGGCGGGCAGCAGCAGCGTGCGTTCATCGCGCGTGCGCTGGCGCCCGGGCCGCGGATCCTCGTTCTCGACGAGCCGACCGTGGGTATCGACGTCGCCGGGCAGCGTAAATTCGCGGACCTGGTCAATCGTCTACACGACGAGTACGACCTGACGGTCGTGATCGTGTCGCACGATCTGCGTGCCGTCGCGGCGGGGTGTGAGAAGGTTGCGTGCCTCGCGCGGACGGTGCACTACCACGACGCCCCGGCCGGGCTGACCAACGACATCCTCCGCGACATCTTTCACCACGACATCGAGCCGTTGGTCGACGGCGTGTCATCAATGGGCGCGTAGATCACCCAGCCCTCCGATTCGATCTGCGCGATCGGGCGGTAGGTGCGATCGATGTGAGTCATCAGGGCCGCCAGACGCGGGGTCACCGCCCAGTTGTCGCGACGCGGACGCCACTCCCGCCGCGCGACTGAATCGAGCGGCGGGGTGGTCGACGTTGACGAACCGGTGTCGATGATGAGCGGACGCGTCTGGTCGATCGCCTGGCCCAACTGGTTCACCATGTCGTCGCGGACGAATGATGCCTGAAGCAGCGGGTAGATGTACGCGAAACGACCGCACGGCGGGACATCGAAGTAGACGTTTACACGTGGATCGTTGCCCCAGACGAGCAGACGCTTGCGGCCCCGCACCTGTGGGGCGAGTTCCGCGGCGGTTCGTTCCCAGCGGGCCGATTCGTTTGCGATGCGCACGTAGGCGTCGTGGGCGCTGATATTCCAAGTGATCAGCAGCACGGCCGCCATCCCCGCGATCGCGGCCCGGGACGCGGCGGCGCGGCGGGGCGAGTCGATCCTGGAGATGCGGTCGAGCACGACGACGGCGCCGCAGGCCCCGGTGATTGCGACGGCCGGAAGCCATGTCAGGAAGTAGTGCCGCCAGGCGTAGCCCGAGATCGAACTCGACGCGAGAGCGATGGGCAGCGCACACAGCGAGATGAGGCAAAGCCGGCGTGTGATCGCGCCGAACCCGCGACCGGGACGTGCGCCGCCGCGCAGAACAACCACGGCAATGCACAGCCACGCACCGACCGCGAGCCACGCGCTGAGGCCGACGCGGTGGAAACCCTGGGCCAGTGCGTCGAAGCGATCCGCCCAACTAGCGTGCTCGCTGTAGTCGAGATTGAACACGACGTAGGCGTCGTACATGTCGACCAGGCCGCGCGTGCCGGTCGTGAGACCCAGCACGACAACGGTGAACCCGGCGAACGCGACAAAGCCGAGCAGCAAGCAGCGCACCGCCGCTCGGACGCCGCCGCGGCGCCACTCCATCGCCATCAGCAGCATCGCCGCGACACCGGGCGGCCCCGCGTTGTTTGGTCGGAGCCAGAAGCACCCGGCGATGCTCACGCCGATGATCACCGCCGACCAGCGCGAGCGGCTCGGCATGCAGCAGAACGCCCAGATCGCCGCCGCGTGAAACACGAGCGCGTAGCTCTCGGTCTTGTTGCCGAAGTCGGCGATCGTGTCGAGACTTGCCAGAGACAGCAGCACGGCAAACAAGCCGACCCATCGCCCTCCGGATCGCCGCGCCGCGTCGAATAGCAGGCCGACGGCGCACCCCAGCAGCAGCCCGTCGATCGCCCACACGCCCCAGCGTCCGCCCAAGGCCAGACCGATCGCGTCCAGCAGGTAAAGCAGCGGCCCCTTGTGATCCCACGCGTCGCGATAGGGCACGCCGCCGTCGAGCAGCGACTGGCCCATCAGCAAAAAGGTCGCGCCGTTGATGTCGGGCGCTGTCACAAACGCGGGTGAGCGCGTCACGTAGGCCAGCATTGTCAGGGGGATCCACGCCAGCGCGACCCACGGCGACAACACGGTGGAGCGGTCGCGGTTGACCAGGGTTGGCGGGCTGGCGGGCATCCGTGCTCCGGTATCGTGGCTACTTGGACGACGCGGCGTTCTTGTTCTTCTTGCTCTTGCCGCCCTTGGACGCGCCGGTCTCCTCGGCCCACGCCTCCCACGCCGCGCTCAGCGCCGCGACACGCTCGGGTTGCTGCGAAGACAGGTCGTGCAACTCTGTGCGGTCCGCGTCCATGTCGTACAGCTCCCACGGCCCGCCGCGCGCCGAGACGAGCTTCCACTGGCCCGCACGCACCGCCCGGTTGTTGGAGAACTGGAAGAAGATCATGTCGTGCCCGTCGCGATGCTGGCCTTTGAGGATCGGCAACAGCGAAATGCCCCGCAGCGGCTTGAGCGTCTCGCCGTTGAACTCCGCCGGGTAGTCGGTCCCCGCCACGTCGATCAGCGTCGCCATGATGTCGACGAGGTGACCGGGCTGATCGGTCAGCGAGCCGGGCTTCGCCGTTAACCCCTTCGGCCAGTGCGCGATCAGCGGCGTCGAGATGCCGCCCTCGTGCTGGTTCTGCTTGAACCAGCGGAACGGCGTGTTACACGCGTTCGCCCACGCCGGGTGGTAGCACCAGTACGACTGCGGGTCCCACGGCATCAGGTCGCCGTGCTTCGTACGGTCGAACGGGCACGCGCCGTTGTCCGACAGGAACAGCAGCAACGTGTCGTCCGCCACGCCCATCGCTTCCAGTTTCTTGACCAACCGGCCGACGTTCTGGTCCACGACGTCGACCATTGCGGCGAACGTCGCCATCTTCAGATCCTCGTGCTTCTTCTCGTCGTCGCTCAGCGTATCCCACTTCTTCGCCTCGGGGTGCGGTGGCGACAGCGCCCACTTCGCGGGGATCAGCCCCATGTCGAGTTGGCGCTTGTATCGCGCCGCACGCAGCGCGTCCCACCCGTCCATGTATTTGCCGACGTACTTCCTGACCTCCGCTTCGGGCGCCTGCAGCGGGTAGTGCGGCGCGTTGTACGCGATGTAGAGAAAGAACGGTTGCTTCTTCGTCGACGCCTCATCAAGGAACTTCAGCGCGTAGTCCGTGTCGGCGGTCGTCGTGTAGAAGCCTTCCTTCGGAACGTCGAACTTCTCGCCGTTGAGACGAAACGTGTCGTTGCCCAGAAAGTACGGCGTCGAGCCGCTGAGGTGACCGAAGTAGCGGTCGAACCCGCGGTCGGTCGGCTGCTTGTCCAGGTGCCACTTGCCGGCCATCATCGTGAAGTACCCCGCGCGCTTCATCACCTCCGCAACCGTCATGCAGTTCGCGAGCTTCGCGACGCCGACCTCCGGGTGATAGAGGCCGCTCATCAGCGCCGCTCGCGTCGTCTCGCATTTGGCGGTGTTGTAGAACTGCGTGAACCGCAGTCCCTCGGATGCCAGCCGATCGATGTTCGGTGTGTGGATCTCACCGCCGTAGCAGCCGAGGTCCGACCAGCCCATGTCGTCGACCATGATCAGCACGACGTTGGGACGCTCCGCGGCGTGGGTGATCGATGAGGCCAGCAGGAACGACATCGCGGCCAGCGCGACGATCCACATAAAGAGGTTTCGCATCAACGGGTCCCTTTGCGTGCTCCGGTTCACGGGAAACGCGTGCCGGACACAGCATAGCAACCTCGTACGTGATTATCCGCACCCCGTCATTTCATGCGGTTCCACTTCACCTCGACGTCGTTCTTCTGCGGCGTCCCGGGCGTGCTCCGCCCTTCGGTGACCTGCTTCTCCAGCAACGCCGTCATCTCGGCCGCGATCTTCGGCTCGGCGTTGAACAGGTTGGATTGCTCCGCCACGTCCGCCGCGAGGTTGTACAACTGCCCCGGCTGATCGTCGCTGCCCTTGGTCCATCCGCCCGATCCCTGGCCGACCATCAGCTTCCAATTGCCGCGACGAATGGTCAGCAGGCCGCCCATCGACTGACTGATCTCGGTCTCGCGCACCGGCTTATCCGCGCCGCGAAGCAGGGGCAGCAGGCTGACGCTGTCCTCGCCAGCAGTGTCCGGCAACTCGACACCCACGATCTCTGCGAACGTACGCATCAGGTCCGCCTGGCTGACGAGTTGGTCGCAGACGCTGCCGGCTCTGACCACGCCGGGCCAGCGCACGATGAACGCCACGCGATGGCCGCCTTCCCAGCCATCCGACTTGTAGCCGCGCAGCGGTCCACTGGGGTAGTGTCCCTGCTTCTCCAATTCAGCGACGCCGATGTAAGGGGCGCACCCGTTGTCGCTGGTCATCACGACGAGCGTGTGGTCGGCTTCGCCGCTCTGCTCGATGGCGTCCAGCACGCGCCCGATCACCGCGTCGGTCTCCAGCACCATGTCGCCATACGCTCCCAGTCCGCTCTTGCCTTTCCACGGATCAGCGACCGCCAGCGGCGTGTGCGGGGAGGTCAGCGGCATGTACAGGAAGTAAGGCTCGTCCTTCGCCGCCGCGTCCTTGATCATCGCGCACGCCCGGTCGCCCAGCGTTGGCAGGATCTCCTCGAGGTCCCAGCCCTCTAGCGCCGGACCTTGCCGGCTGGCCAAGTGATTTCTGAACTGGTCCGCCGGAAGGAACGCGTTGGGGATGCCCACGGTGTGGTCATTCTCGATGAAACAGTAGGGCGGCCAGTTGGGGACGTCCGTGCCGAAGTACGTGTCAAAACCACGAGCCGTCGGCCCGCCTCCGATCGGCTTGCTGAAGATCTCCGCCCACGCCGCGCGCTGCTTGTCACTCGGAGTCGCGCCATTTGCCCCGTTGAGCAGGGCGTGCTGATTCTTGTCGATCGGCCAGTCCCAGCCGAGGTGCCACTTGCCGATCATCGCCGTGCGGTAGCCGGCCTGCTTGAGCATGCCGGCGACTGTCAGCCGATCCGCGTCGATCAGCGGCCGTTCCCACAGCCCCACGATGCCCTTCTGCAAGCGCGTGCGCCAGTGGTAACGCCCGGTCAACAGTGTGTAACGTGACGGTGAGCACACTCCGCTGCTCGAATGCGCATCGGTGAACCGCATGCCTTGCGACGCGAGCGTGTCGATGTGGATCGTGTGCAGCTTGCCGCGGTCCGGGTTGTTGCACGATACGTCACCGTAACCCAGATCGTCGGCGTAGAGGATCACGATATTGGGTCGGTTGGTGGCCGCCGCGGACGCCGTCCGCACGAGACAACCGAGCACGATCAACAGCACGGCCGTAGCAAAGAGTAATCTCATGTCATCTATCAAAACGTCAACGGCGAGGAAACGCCAATCGTGAACACGTTGGGTCAGTCGCGTCCCTCGAAAAACCGCCACGCCCGGGACTGATACGTGCGGTAGTTTGCGGCCCCGGCATGGTAGGTGTTGCCGCCGTTCAGGTCGCGGACGTAGTGCGTGGGATCGTCGACGAACGCCACGTGCGTGTCGAGGTAGAGCACGTTGTATCCGGTGACGTGATGCTGATCGACGCCGCGCCCGCCGTCGGCGATCCACGACGCGCCCTTCGGATCGGAGAACGCGTCGGCCATGAGTGCAGCGGTGCCGGGGTCGACGTTGAGACGGGCGCCGCGCCAATCCGCCTCGACGTCGTAGTCCGGCGAGCCGAACTGGCTGTTGTAGTGGTATGAGGTCTGCATCCATGTCTGCGCCGGATCGGCCTTCGACGGATCACGCCAGAACCCGCCGCCGGAATAGCCCGGGATGAACGACGCGCCCGACGTTTCGAACTGCGTCCAAGGGTTTCGCCAACTGGGGCAGTAGAACGCCTGCGGCGACGCGTGGTAACCCGTGGCCGCGAGCGCGCCGTGCTTCGTGTACGGCCCGCCGTACTCGTTCTTGCGAGGCGAGTTCCATCCGCGCCACCACACCGCGTACTGGCCCTGGCCCGACGCGTTGCCCGGCGCGAACGCGGGCTGCCCCTCGACCAGACGCGTCGAGTGATCGGTCGCCCACGCGATGTGCGCCATGCCGGTCTGATGCAGGTTTGCGGCGCAGACCGCGCGGCGGGCGGTCTCGCGCGCCTGCCGCATCGACGGCAAGAGGATCGACAGCAGCAGCACGATGATCGACAGCACGACGAGCAGTTCGACAATCGTGAAGCCGCGGTTGTCGTGGCGGCGTGTGGGCGCAGTGATAGCGTGGTGCGTTTGCGTGTGCATCGTCATCTAAGGGGACTCCGGGTTGTTAGTCCGCTTCGATCAGGAAGCGGATCTCGTCCATGCGGTACGCGCCGCCAACGTAGGTTGCCGTGCGTCCGTTCGGGCTGATCGTGAGGTTGTCATCGGCGTCGAGGCCCATGTTGTTCAGCAGGCGTGGGTCGTACAAGGTCGCCGGCGCGCCGAGCGTCGCGTCGGTGGCGGTCAGCCCGGCGTTCGTTCCGATGACGCCGACGATCCGGCGGGGGAACGTGATCGTCATCTCGACGTGCGCCGCTCGCTTTTCGTCAGCACCGGTGTTGGGGTCGAGGTGCGCCATGTAGACATCGACGTGCGCGCCGGCATGCGGCTTGGCGCCGGCGGGGTTGTAGGGCGACTTGGCCAGGGTAGCCGCGTCCTGCTTCGTCAACGCCGCGCCGCGTCGCTCGCGGAACAAGACCATGTTGTCGCTTGTGAGCCTGCCCTTGACCAGCGAGTCCGGCGGGGCGGCCAGCAACTGGATGCGTCCCCTTACCGATGGCGCGTCGTCGTCGCTCGGCCAGACGAACCGGCCCGGGTCGTAAGCGATCGACGACAGGCGATCCGTCGATCCGGCGCTGCTGACCGCCTGCTGAGCGGTGACGATCTGCCGGGTGATCGCGATCCCGTCGTTGGTCATCGAGGAGGCCTCGACACGTCCCTTCAGCACGTGCACCTCAGTTTGCCCAGATGAGCTGACATGTACGAGGAACACGGTGCCGAGGTCGACCACGTCCATCTCCGGCGTGGTGACGCGGAAGCCGTGCGCACCCGTCGGCACACGCGCCAGGAGCGTGCCGCGTGTCAGCTCGCACGAATTGGGCCCGGTGACCCGGAACCGCGCCGGGGCCGCGACTGACACCGCCGCGCCCTGGTCGAGCAGCAACTCGGTGTAGCCGAGTTCCAACGCCATCGGCGTGCCGTCGATCCGCACGCCGGCGCCCATCAGACCGGTGCCGCCGGCGTCGTCCCATACCGGCTGCGTCAGCTCGGTGAGCGTCGCCACCGGTGTGCCGGTCGGTTGATACACCGCTGTTTCACGCGAGGCGGCGTTGGGGCGATTGACGAGGTACATCGCGCCGAGCGCGCATGAGATTAAAAGAACGGCGGCCGCAACAAACCGGGAAACTCCCCGGAAGGTGCGGCCGCCGCGGGCACGTCGAAGGTCAACGCTGCTGACCTGATCCGGCAAACGCAGCAGCATGTCGCGCTGGGCGTTCGTCCGGCAGATCTCCGTCATCGCCTGCCCGTGCAGCACGGTAGTGACGAACCAGTCGAGGCGGGCGGGGTTGGCGTCGAGTTCGGCGTTCAGCCGGTCGAGCTCGTCCCGCGTGATCAGCTGGTCGATGTACCGCATCGCCAGCAGCTGAAAGTCGCGATCGTCCATGTCTCGCGTGTCGGCGCCGTTGCCGTCGATCGGGTTGTTGATCGGCTCAGCCATGCGCCTGCTCCATGCGGGTGCGCACGCAATCCTGCAGCACGTGGTGGATGCGGGTCAGGGCGACGTAGACGGTGTTGAGTTTGCGGTCCAGCGACTCGGCCAGACGCTGCCCGGTCAGTCCCTCGCCGTACCGCATCTGAACGAGCCGTCGCGCGTAGGGCGACAGCTGCTCGACGCATTGCGTCAGGGCGTCGGACACGTCGGAGTCCGGCAGGGCGGCCGCGGCGGTGAGCCGCGCGTCGATCGCGTCGAGCACTGCGGCGTCGAGTGTCAGCGGGTCGCTGTGACGACGTCGCAGGAAGTTCATCGCCTCCAGCCGCGCCGCCTTGAACACCCACCGCTCAATGCCCTCGGCGCCGTCGATTTGATCGGCCTTGCGGACGGCCAGCATCGACACCTCCTGCAGCACATCCTCCGCCATGTGATTGTCGCGCACGATCACGCGTATGTACGCCAGCAGCTTCGTCCGCTGCCGCATCAACACCTGCACAATCTGTTCGCTGTTCACAGACATGGCTTATCATTACACGTCGAAAACCCGACGACACTGTACATGGTCGCTCGAAAAATGTTTCGCTTGCGGACCTCGAACCGGTCAACGCCGGATTTGCGTCTGACCGATCGTCGTAAGTGCTTGATCTGGCGTCGCCGGCGCGGACGCGCGATCGTGGGGCGGCTTACGCAGAACGCGTCATGGGGCCGCCATTGTTCGGCGGGGCCGGGTGATTTGGAGGGCCATCGCCGCGGATTTTGCTACGGATGCGCGCTGCCGACGCGTACAATGGAGCGATCATCCACGCGGGGTATCTCCGCTCATGTCACTCGGTGGCTGGATCATCTTAGTCGTGCTCGGTGCGGGCGCAGCCTGGCGGCTGTATCAACGCCATGTCGCGGCGAACGCGGCGAGCGGCGAGGAGACCATCCGCAGCGACTTCCTCGATCAGCAGCGATGGCGGAAATAGCTCCGCGGCAACCTTCCAAACCCGACACCTGTCTCACTCCGGCAGCTTGCGCTGACCGAGGCGATCGCCGTGCGGCGGGCGGACGGGCACGTCGAGGGCGCCGCTGGCTTCGAGTTCCTTGAACATCTGGTCGCGCAGCTTCGTGGCCAACTTTTGATAGGCGGGCACCTGGATCAGGTTGTGCCGCTCGTCGGGGTCGGTCTGCAGATCGTGCAGCGAGTCGATGTCCCACGTGCCGTGGTAGTAGACGTACTTGTAGCGGTCGGTGCGGATGGCGAACAGTGTCGGCGTCGCGGGGAAGTTCCACTCCCAGTGGTACTCGTACAGGATGTGGTCACGCCAGTCCGCGACGGTCTCGCCCCGCAGCAGCGGCAGGAAGCTCCGTCCGTCGAACTTCGCAGACTCCGGGGCCGCGACGCCCATCGCATCCATCACCGTCGGTGCGATATCGATGTTCTGCACCATCGGCGTCACCACCGTGCCCGGCTTGATGTGCCCCGGCGCCCACGCGAGCATCGGCACGCGCATCGAGGTCTCGAACGCGTCGCGCTTGTCGTAGAATCCGTGCTCGCCGAGGTGGAAGCCGTTGTCGCCCATGTAGATCACCAGCGTGTCCTTCGCCAGGCCGGACGAATCGAGGTACGCCATCAGCTTGCCGAGGTTTTCGTCGAGGCCGTGCACCGTCTCGGCGTACTGATGATAGAGCGCATCGAGGTCGGGCACGGGGTCCTTGTCGAACGGGCCGGTCTCCATGTGGTCGATGCCGTGGATGGAGTAGCGTCGCTCGCGGACCCAGTTGGGCTGCGTGCGGTAGTTCTGCTCGGTGCGTCCGCGTGTCTCGGGCCAATCGATCGGCTTGTCGGCGTACATCCCCGCGTGTCGCGGCGCCGGGACGAACGGGTAGTGCACCGCCTTGTACGAGAGGTACATGAAGAACGGCTTCGACTTGTCGCGCCCGTCGGCCAGCCAGTCCATCGCGACCTTCGTCAGCACGTCGGTGTTGTAGCCCTTGAGTTGGACGTGCTTGCCGTTGACGTTCAACTCGGGGTCGAAGTACGTGCCCTGACCCTTGAACGACGCCCAGTAGTCGAAGCCGGGGCGCGGGTCGTCGTTGTCGTGGCCCATGTGCCACTTGCCGATGAACGCGGTCTGCACGCCCGCCTTCTGCAGGTACTGCGGGAAGAAGGTTACGCCGGGGCGCACGGGGTGCTGATTGTCGACGACCTTGTGGTGGTGCATGTACAGGCCGGTGAGGATCGACGCGCGGCTCGGCGAGCAGAGCGAGGTGGACACGAAGGCGTTGGCGACGTGCGCGCCCTCCGCGGCCATGCGATCCATCGCGGGCGTCTCCAGCCACTTCGGACACCGTGGGTGAAAGTGCATGAAATCGTAGCGGTGATCGTCCGAAAGGATGAACACGACGTTCTTGACGAACGGTTCGGCGGCGCGGCCGACAGCGGCGACCGACAACGCGACGACGACGGCGCATAGCGCAACAAATCGATGCATGATCCTGGTTCCCTAAGCCAAAGGTTCAGTAGATCGAACGACACACACTGTTACGCATCGGCGTGTCGGGGTCAATGGTGGGGCGTCGCGATTACTCGCAGCAGTCGCTCTTGTCCTTCCGGTCGCAGGACTTCTTGCGGGCCATGAGGATCGCGGCGATCAGGGCCTCGGGGGCCTTGGGGGGCTTCTCGGCCTCGTCGCAGCAGGCCTTGCGGCAGGCGACGATCGTCTGGCGGTAGCTGTCGACGTACTGCTTGCAGGGCGGGCACGCATCGAGGTGCTTGGTGAAGTCCGCGGCTTCTTCGGCGGGCAGTTCGCCCTCGATGTAGTCGGCGAGGAACTCGATCAGGTCACGGCAGCAGTTCATAGGTCCACCCCCTGCGCGATCACAGGATCCAGCAGCGTGCGCAGCGCCTGGCGGGCGCGGTGCAGGCGGGTCTTGACGGCGCCGCTGGTGATGCCGAGCACCTCCGCGGCCTGGGCCGTGTCGAGTTGTTCGATGTCCCGCAGCAGCAACACCGTGCGATAGTCATCGGGCAGTTCGTCGATCTTCGTGCGGATCAGCATGCGTGTCTCGTCACGCTGGAGGACGTCCATCGCGGTCTCGTCCCACGACGGGCCGTTGTTAATGCGGTGGCCGTCGTCGTAGTAGCGAGGCAACAGGTCTTCGATGGATTTCTCGTTGCGGCGTCGGGCCGTCCGGAGCTTCATCAACGCGGCGTTGACGACGATGCGGTGCAGCCACGTGCTGAGCTTGCTGTTGCCCTCGAAGCGATCGATCGACTTGAACGCCTGGAGGAACGCGTCCTGCACGGCGTCGGCCGCGTCGTCACCGTCCCGAAGGATGCGGGTCGCGACGGCGAGCATCCGCCCGGCGTTCTCACGCACGACGTGCTCGTACGCGCTGTCCTCGCCACGGCGCAGCGCATCGACAAGCTCCGCCTCCTCGGCGAAACCCGTCGTGCCTTCCTCGTGGCTGGACGCGTCTTCTTCCATGATGGCCAAGCTTACCATTTGCGGGCCTCCGCAGGAATCGACCTCCGACTCCCTTCGATCCGCCCTCCGCCCCGTTGTGTCAGTAGGTAAGATGTCGGCCCACGGCGCGGGGTTACGACGCCTGACGAAAAATACAACAGCGTGCCGGCAAGCCGGTTGTGACCGTCCTACGCCGATTCGCGTTGACCCCTTGCGCCTGGATTACTCTTTGGGATGCAGTTCGAGGCCGTCCGGCCAGGTCGCGCCCTCGCTGATCCAGCGCTTGATGATGTCGATCTCTTCGGCCTTGAGGGGCCCGCCGGCCTTCTTCGGCGGCATGAGGTCGTCTTCCTCGTCGGTGGTCAGCACTTCCATCATGTAGGACGCGTCGGGGTCGCCGGGCGTGACGGGCAGGAAAGACTTGTCGTCCTTGGCCAGGTCGCCGCCCTTGAGGAGCATCGCGTGCGTGTGAAGGCGCAGGCCGCCCTTGTCCTTCTTCGGGCCGTGGCACTCGAGACAGTGGGCGACGAAGATCGGCGCGACGTGCGCGGCAAAGTCGATCTTGCCGTCGGCGGCGGGCAGCGGGGTGACCGGGTCGGGGTCCTTCTTCTTCGCTTCGATGCCGAGCACCGCGTTGATGCGCGGGGTGTAGATGTCGCCGTAGGTCAGGTGTCCGCCCCAGTGGCCGACAAGGCCCACCGCGGCCGCGGAGATCAGCACGCCGACCTGCCACACCGCGTCGCCCGGACGGCGGCCGGTGGGGTTGTCTTCCTGATCGTCACCGGGCCCGTAGCGGAACCGCGAGCGGATCGCCAGCATTGCGCAGATGACCGACACGGTCGTAACGAACACGCCGCCCCAACGGTGGTAGAACAGTGTCTCCTTGTCCGGGCTGGACATGTCGAACCAGCCCGCGGAGTACATCTGCGGCGCAAACGCGAAGCCCATCAGCGTAGCGCCGATCGCGCTGAGCGCGCCGAGCAGCAGCGTGTAGTAGGCGACGTCCGGGCTGATCTGTTTGAACTTGCAGCCGAGCACGATGAACGCGGCGGAGACCAGCAGCAGGGCGACGGGCATGTGCACGGTCGCCGGATGGAACACGCCGAGCAGGTCCCACAGCTTGGAGATAAACCCGGGATTGTCGGCCGCGGCGTCCTGCGCCAGCGCGGGCAGGGCGGTGACGAGCAGCAGGGCTGGAAGTATCGCAACGATCACGCTTGTGCGCTTCATGCTGAGGTATCCTCTGTATGGATCGGGATGGCGTAAGTCGGCGGATTATAGGGCAACATTTGCTCCAGCCAAGTCGGGCCGAAGAATCTCTCCGTTGAGCGGCGCAGGGTGCGACGTGTCGCGTTTGGCGATCGAAGCATGTCCTCTCTGGGGTATATAGACGTTACTCGAGCGAATTGCCGCCGTTGACCGAAAGCTTCTGTCCCGTGATGAACTTCGCGCCGTCGCTGGCCAGGAATGCGACGGTCTCGGCGATGTCCCACGGCTCGCCCATGTGGCCCATCGGCACGGCGGCGGCGTATTCGTCCTTCTTGTCCTGCGGGTCGTCGGCGTGTCGCTCTGTCGGGATCCAGCCCGGCGCCACGTGGTTCACCGTGATCTGCCACTTCGCCAGCTCCATCGCCCACGACCGGCTGAGGCCGAGCTGTGCGCCCTTCGCCGAGACGTAGTTCGCGAACTCCGGCACGCCTTTCTCGAACACCTCCGAGCCGATGTTGATGATGCGTCCGTAGCGACGTTCCTTCATCGAACCGACGACCTGCTTGACGAGCAGCAGGGGGCTCTTGACGAAGAAGTGCAGCTGCGCGAGGCAGTCGTCCCACGTCATCTGCTCGATCGGGATGAAGGGCTGCGGGCCGGTGGCGTTGTTGACGAGGATGTCGATCGGGCCGCCGAGCTGTTGCTGCGCGTCGTCAACGAGGCGAGCGACGTCCTCCTCGTCGGTGACGTCGGCCCGGATCGCCACGGCGTTACCGCCCGCATCGGTGATCTGCTTCACGACCCCCTGCGCCAGATCGGCGCTGCCGTAATAGTTCACCGCGACCTTCGCGCCGCACTGCCCGAGCTTGACCGCGATCGCCGCGCCCAAGCCTCGCGAGGCCCCGGTCACCAGTGCTACTTTTCCGCTTAAATCGTGTGTCATGGGGCGGATTATAGACCGGATCCGTCCGGAAGTTGAGGTGCGTCGAAGTCCAAAAGCAAAAGCAAAAGACGGTGACGCAAAAACTCAATTCGCGACAGATAGCAGGGCGTGGGCAGCCGGCGCCCGGGACTGCGCCGCGATTCGGTTCGGCTTGCCGCGACGGGCTCAGCTGGCGCGCGGGTGGGCTTCATCGTACGCGCGACGCATGCGCTGCGTCGAGAGGTGCGTGTAGATCTGCGTTGTCGACAGCGACTCGTGACCGAGCAACTCCTGCACGCTGCGCAGGTCCGCGCCGTTGTCGAGCAGGTGGGTCGCGAAGCTGTGACGCAGCGTGTGCGGCGAGATCGACGGGTCGAGGCCGACCTGCTTGAGGTACTTGTCGAGCTTGCGGCGGACCGACCGGCTGCTGAGACGCTTGCCGGACTTATTGATGAACAGAGGCACGGCCTCGCCGCTTTCGTACGCCTGACGCACGAAGGTGAAACGGCGGTCGGCGTCGAGCAGGTTGGTGTAGTGATGGATTGCGGCCAGGGCGTGCGAGCCCAGCGGCACGACGCGTTCCTTCTTGCCCTTGCCGCGGATGATCAGCGCCTCGCCGATTTCGTCGAGGTTCTGGCGGTTGAGGTCGACGAGCTCGCTGACGCGGACGCCGGTGGAGTAGAGCGTCTCGAGGATCGCCCGGTCGCGGGCGCCGAGCGTGGTGGTGTCGCCCGGGGCGGCGAGCAGCTGCTCGACCTGCTCGACGGTCATCGCTTTGGGCAGACGCTTCGCCTGCTTGGGCGAGCGGATCATCAGCATGGGGTTCTCGGCGATGTGGCCGCGGCGGCACATCCACTTGTAGAAGCTGCGCAGCGTAGCGATCTTGCGGGCCATCGTCGCGGCGGAGTATTCGTGGCCGTCGAGATGGGCCAGCAGGCGACGGATCATCAGCGTGTCGGCCTCGATGATCGCCCGGCTGACCTTCGCCGCAACCTCGGCCCGACGTGCGTCGCGCTGCTCGGGCGACTCGCCGACGCGTGCCGGGTCGGCCGTGCCGTTGCCGCCGGGTGTCGACGCGGGCTGACCGCCGACCTCACCGGCGAGGAACTCGGCGTACTGCCGAAGGTCCGCGCCGTAGCAGCGGGCGGTGTAGGGGCTGAAGTGACGCTCGAGCTGGATGTACTCGAGGAACTGTTGAATCAACGGAATATTCATGCGTCTCGCGTCCCCTGCGGTGAAAGGGCGATAACCGACCGATGCCACGGTTCTGTTATCGGCCACCGGACGCGACGGGCTTTAAATCTGTTTGGGGAACGCTGTAAAGGGAATTGCAAATTGCAAATTGAACATTGGTCACCGCAAATTGGAGCGGGCTTTGCATCGGCGAGTTTGTCGGGCCGACCCGGGCAATATGATCAATCAGCAATGGCCAATGTTCAATTTCTCCCCGATGTATGACGCGTCGACCGCCCGCGTCAATCCAGCCACTGCTTGTCCTTGAGCTTCCGGGGCAGATAGTGCTCGGTGATGAAGCTGAAATCCTTGTTGGACAGGGCTTCGAGCTCGAGCTTGACGCCGAGCTTGAGCATGTGCTTGATCTCTTTCTGCCACTCCCGCCGCTGGAACCACGGGTAGGCCATGATCTCCTTGGCGCGGCGGGTGTCGTTGTCGTTGAGCTTGATGCTGACGGTCTTGGGGATGTCGAACCGCTCGGCGTCGTAGGCGGACATGCCGATGAACCGGGCGGCGGGTATCGCCATCCGCTCGGACTCGAACGCCAGGTTGATCGAGCCCTGCTTGATGACGCTGTAGATGTAGTACCCCCACGGGTCGTTATCGACCAGGACGTAGACCGGCAGCTTCAGCTCGTTGTGCATCCGCCAGATGAGTCGGCGGACACCGCGCGGGGGCTGGCCACCGCCGTGGATGATCATGCACTTGTGCTTCTCCCAGTAGCGGTCCTCGCTGAACCGACGCCACACGGCGCCTTTCTCGATCAGGAGGATGTACTTCGCCGAGCCGCGTTTGAACTTGATGATGTGGTCTTCGACGATCGACGGGATCGCCCAGCCGCCGCTGCCCATCTTCGACAGGTCGATCGTGTCCTTGTTGTCCTCGATGACCATCGGGCCGACCATCGCGCCCTTGGGTTCGGCGAACAGGCCGAGTTCTTCGCGCAGGGACGCGAGCGCGACCTCGAGGTCCTCGATGATCGGGTCCGACTCGCTCTGCTCGTCGAAGGTGTTCTCCTTCGAGCCCTCGATCGTGTGCTTGCAGTGATAGAACAGGTCACGGATGGAGGTCGTTTTCTTCTGGCGGATCAACTCGCTGCAGCCCGCGGCCACGAGCGTGGTCTGCATGAACTTCTTCGCCTGGCCGAGATTGAAGAAATTGCGCCGCTGCGTGTTGCTGCCCATGCGGATCATGCCCGCCTTTTCGTCGAAGTCGACGTTGGACAGAGCACGCGTGGGGATGTCGACGCCGGGGTCGGTCAGCGCGCCGACCTGCGTGGCGATGTCGTTGGCCATGCCGACGAGCACCGCGCCCGTGTCGACCTTGCGGCGTGTCGACTTGCGGATGATCTTCTTCTTCGGTGCGCCGCCGGACGATTTTGCGGGGCTTGCCTTCTTCGCGCTGCGCTGGACCGGAGCCTTCTTTGCTACGGGCTTCTTCGCAGCGGTCTTCTTCGACGTGGTCTTCTTCTTGGCCATGCGGGGGTGCTCTCGTATTCAGCGTGCATCAGTCGAACAGGTTGCCCTGGTCGAGGTCGTAATCGTCTTCGTCGGATTTGCTCTTACGCTTCGGTGCGGGCTTCTTGCCCTTGGACTTGGCCTTCGGCGCGTCGTCGTCGATGTCGTCATCGTCGTCGATAAACATCGCGGCGGGCTTGGCGGACTCCACGACGACGGTCGAGTCGTCGTCGGCGAACGCCTCGCCCGGGCCGGGCTTCGCGATCGGGTTGCCGTCCTCGTCGAACTCCATGTCCGCCTCGACGGTGCGCTGCCGGGCGACCTCTTCGAGCTGCTCGCAAAGCGTCTTGACCTTCAGCTTCGGGTCGATGACGTTCAGCGACTTGGCGACTTCCTTGATGTACCGCTGGAACACGTCGCGCCGCTGGCCCTCGCGTTTCATGCGGGCCCGTCGCGAGAGGTATGTCTTGAGCTTCCGCCCGCACTCCGAGAGGGCGAGCTTCATCTCCTTGCGGATCTCGTCGTAGTCGGCGATCGCTTCCTTCGACTCGCTGGTGAACGGCACCCAGACGCTGGCCATGTGGATCATCACGACCATCGGGCCGACGGGCTGCCCGCCGCGGGGCTGGGTCATGCCGTAGTTGCGCCACGTCGTGTCGCCAACGCTCTTGAACGCCGCGCACGCCGACTGTTGGTAGAGCAGCGGCACACGGTTGGCGAAGCGGATCACGCGTGCAGGCTCCTCGGCGCCGAGCTCGCCGCCGTAGGCGATCGCGACCTCGATCTGGAACGGGTTGCCGCGGTACACGGCGGGGGGCCGCGTCGTGGCGGTGTAGAACTCCGCCTTCTCGCCCTTCAGCAGGCCCGCCAGCAGGTTCTTGACGCCGATCGGCTCGACGCAGTCCGTCGGCGGCGCCATGAACTTCGTCTCCTGGATCGCCCGGTAGATCGCGTCCGCCTCGTGGTGCCCGAGCTTCGAGACCCACGTGCGGTTCGTGATCGTCTCTTCCTTCCCGAGGATCTTGTTCGCCGCGGCGCAGATCTGGTTCGCCACACGCAGCGACACGCGGCTGAACTCGTTCTGCAGGAACCCGCCGAGCTGCGTCGAGTCGGTCTGCTTGAGCATCTTGATCAGCGTGCCCAGCTCGATGCCCAGCGGGTGCGGCTTGATCTCCTTCGGCTCGGGGGGCAGCTCGCCGATCGCACGCGGGAACACCACCGTGCCGCCCGGCGTGATCGTCGTCTCGGAGGCCGACTCGGCGAGCTGCACCGCGTGCGCGTAGTCGTCGATCAGCGACGGCATGGAGCTTCCGCTGTCGCCGTTGCCGTTCGAGTCGGTCTTCGATACGCAGGCGTCCGGCGGCTGGTAGATGATCCGGGCGTGCGGGTTCGCGATCGCTGTCTGCTTGAGGTATTCGTCGACCGACTGCTTGCCGCGCTGGAACTTGCCTTCAAGCTCGATGCTGACCTCGGTGCCCGTCTCGGGGATCAGGTCGTAGTCGGTCTCTTCGTGATCCGACACGTCGGCCTTGTTCTTCTGCGTGTCGATCGCGAGGACGATACGGTGTGACTTGCCGTTCTTCTTCGGCTTGGTGTGGATGACCATGGGCTTGCCGGTGGTCATCAGCCCGTACATGCCCGCCGCGGCGATGCCGATGCCCTGCTGGCCGCGGGACATTTTGAGGCGGTGGAACTTCGAGCCATAAAGCAGGCGACCGAACACGTTCTCGACCTGGGCCCGCACGATGCCAGGGCCGTTGTCGCGGACGGTCACGCGGAAGCGGGTGTCCTTATTCAGCGGCTCGATGCCGACGAAGATGTTGGGCAGGATGCCCGCCTCTTCGCAGGCGTCGAGGGCGTTGTCGACGGCCTCCTTGATGGTCGTCATCAACGCCTTGCGCGGGTTGTCGAAGCCGAGCAGGTGTCGGTTCTTCGCGAAGAACTCCGAGACGGAGATCTCCCGCTGTTTCTTGGCCATCGATTCGGCGTCGGCGCGGCTACCGCCGCCCTTGGCACGATTGGAGGGGCTGCGCTTGCTCAATGTTTCTGTGGTCATGCTGGGGCCTTCCCTGGCCGATGAGAATGTGTTCCTTTGACAGAATTTCAACATAATCTCAACGCGGCGCGTGAGCAAGAGAACACCCCGCGCTGTCGCGAAATCTAGGCCGAGCGCACCGCCGCAACCGAGCGTGTATAATAATGTTGTCGAGGTCTTCGCGCGGCCGCCGGACCAGCACAACTTACGGACGTTTTTCTCGGAACCGCTCGGCATGATGGAGCGACTCAGACAGCTTGCAGATCGACTCAGCGGGTACAACCCCGTCGAGGTGTTTATCGAGATGGCGCTGATCTGGATCGTGGTCTACCTGATCTGGCGCTTCCTGCGCGGCACGCGTGGCGCCCGCGTGCTCAAGGGCTTCGCGGTCGTCGTGATCGTCGCGGGCGGTATCATCACGCTGCTGGGCCCGGGCGAGTTTCCGCAACTCCGATTCCTGCTGGAGTGGTTCCTGATCGGCGCGTCGATCGCGCTGGTGATCGTGTTCCAGCCGGAGCTGCGGCGGGCGCTGATGCGGATCGGCGAGGCGAAGCTGTTCCGCGGGCACCACATGGACATGGAGCCGGTGATCGAGCAGATCATCGGCGCCGTGAAGGACATGTCGAAGAACAAGATCGGCGCGATCATCGCGATCGAACGCGAGGTCGGTCTCGGCGGCATCTACGAAGCGGGCACGCTGCTCAACGCCAACGTGTCCACGCCGCTGCTGAAGACGATCTTCTGGCCCGGCACCGCGCTGCACGACATGGGCGTGGTGGTCAACGCCGACAAGATCGTCGCGGCGGGCGTGCAGTTCCCGCTGGCGGAGTCGGACTCGATCGGCCAGGAACTCGGCTCGCGTCACCGCGCCGCGATCGGGCTGTCGCAGGAGTCGGACTGCCTCGTGATCGTCGTCAGCGAAGAGACGGGGGCGATCAGCCTCGCCGAACGCGGCCAGCTGTTGCGTAAGCTGTCGGTCGACGGCCTGCGCGCGATGCTGCGTCGCGGGCTCGGTCAGACGACCCCGCCGCAGGCCGAGGGCGGCAAGGCCGACGGTGAAGGCGCCGACCGGTCCGGCGGCAAACGCGGCGGCGCATCGCCGGACGACGACACGGAGGACGATCAGGACAGTCGATCACACAGCGGCGCGGAGAAGGCGGCGTAGCCCCGGAGCTTTTCGCCGACCCCGCACACCCGCCAACGCAGTCAAAGCACCAAGCCATGAAGCTTTCTCACCGTATCCGTGACATTTTCGTCGTGACACTGATCACGATGCTGATCTGGCTCTACGCCGAGGCGAACAACCTCCGGACGTATCCCGTGGACGGCATGATGCAGGTGCCGCTGACGATCGAAGTCGCCAACCCGCACCTGGCGGTGGTCGAGCAGTCGGTCTCGAAGATCAACGTCCAGTTCCGCGGCGCCCAGCGCGAGGTCGCGAAGCTCAGCGGCCTGCAGGCGCGTGGGATCCACATCGTGCTCGAACGCGGCGAGCCGACCGCGGGCGACGACGTGGTCCTCGAGAAGGTGCTGCCCACGTCGGACCCGATCAACAGCTACTCGGTGAACCTGACGCGCATCGACCCGCCCACCGTGCGCGTGGTGATCGAAAAGCTCGTCCGCATGGACGTGCCGCTGGCGTACAAGCCCGACGAGGTGCAGCTCGTGGCCGACAGCGTGTCGATCAGCCCGGCGACCGTCGCGCTGACGCTGCCGTCGAGCAAGCGTTCGCTGCTGGGCGACGATCCGGAAAAGGCGACGCTGGCCGTTGAGCCGCTGGTCGATCTCAAGTCACTCCCGGCCGACGTCGAACAGACCGTGCGTGCGCGGATCAAGCTGCCCGCCGGTCTTCAGACGGACTCGCGCGTGCGTGTCGAGCCTCCGGACGTCGAGCTGAAGTTTGTCATCGACAAGCTGGAGGACAGCGAGAAACTCGCGAGCGTGCCCGTGTGGATTATGGCGCCGCCCCCGGCGCTGACGACCTACGACGTGAAGCTCCACGAAGACGACGTCGTGCTGCGTGACGTGAAGATCACCGGCCCCGAGCACATCGTGCAGCAGGTGCGCGACGGCAAGATCCGTGTCATCGCCAAGCTGCGGCTCAGCGCCGACGACCTCGCCAAGGCCGTCGCGTCCGAGCCGGCGCCCGCGCCGGTCGAGTTCGACGTCTGGCCCCAACCGCCCACCGGCACGCTCCGCATCGAGAGCACCACAACGACCGTCCGCTACACCGTCGTGAAGCGCGGCGGCTGACGTCGCGGTCGCGGCTTCGAACCGTTCTCGCCCCCATGTTGCCGCCTACACTGCTCGACAGACCGACCCGAATCGCCACACCGACCGCCACAGAAAATCGATCATGACGACCACGACGACACAACCCGACGTCAACTTGGATCGCTACTGCACGGAACTGGCCGAGCAGGCCCGCAGCGCGTCGGGCAAGCTGACGACCGTCCGGGGCGACAAGCGCAACGCCGCGCTGCACGCCATCGCCGACCTGCTCGAAGAGCGTGCGGACAAGATTGTCGAGCAGAACGCCAAGGACATCGCGCGGGCCGACGAGTTCGGCCTGACCGACGCGATGATCGACCGGCTCCGGCTGGATGCCGCACGCATCGGCAAGATGGCCGCGTCCGTTCGCCAGATCGCGATGCAGACCGATCCGGTCGGGCAGGTGATCGAAGGCTACGTGCGCCCCAACGGCCTGAAGATCGAGAAGGTGCGCGTGCCGCTGGGCGTGGTGCTGTTCATCTACGAATCGCGGCCGAACGTGACGTCCGACGCCGCGGCCCTGTGCATCAAGAGTGGCAACGCGCTGATCCTGCGCGGCGGCAAGGAGGCGTTGCACTCCAACACGGCGATCGCCACAGCGATCCGCGACGCGCTGACCGACCAGGGGCTCGACGCCAACACGGTGCAGCTCGTGTCGACGACCGATCGCGAGGCGGTGGGGCGATTGCTGAAGCTCGACACGCTGATCGACGTCGTGATCCCGCGCGGCGGCGAGTCGCTGATCCGCGCTGTCGTCGAGCAGTCGCACATCCCCGTGATCAAGCACTACACCGGCAACTGCCACGTGTACGTCGACGGCTGTGCGGTAGACCTGCCCGACGGCATGGCCGCGGACGTGTGCGTCAACGCGAAGGTGCAGCGGACGGGCGTGTGCAACGCCACGGAGACGATGCTGTTCCACGAGTCGGCCGCGGGCATCCTGCGTGAGGTGGGCCGACGCCTGGCCGCCGAAGGCGTGGAGATCCGCGCCGAGCCGATCGCGCGACGCACGCTCGACGGCGTCGTGCCCGAGGAACTGCTCAAGGAGGCGACCGACGCGGACTGGTCGACGGAGTACCTCGACAAGATCGTCGCGATCAAGGTGGTCCGCACGCTCGACGAGGCCGTCGAGCACATCAACCGCTACGGGTCGCGCCACACCGACGCGATCCTCACCGCGGACGTCCATACCGCGGACGAATTCGTGACGCGGGTCGACTCGGCCAACGTCATGGTCAACTGCTCAACGCGATTCAGCGACGGCGGCGAGTACGGCCTCGGCGCCGAAATCGGCATCAGCACCGACAAGCTGCACGCCCGCGGTCCGATGGGCGCCGCGGACATGACCACGTACAAGTGGGTCGTGCGCGGCTACGGGCAGGTCCGGGGATGACACACGCCAATCCACTCCCATGAGCGATCACGAAGCAACGCCGACCGATGACGACGCCGCGCGCACGGATGACGCGGACGGGTCGTCCGCGACGGCGAGCGACGCGAAGACCGACGCCGAGGCGATGCCGCCCGTTGCCTTCGTCTGG
Organism: Phycisphaera sp.; assembly: GCA_016125285.1. Taxonomy (GTDB): domain Bacteria; phylum Planctomycetota; class Phycisphaerae; order Phycisphaerales; family Zrk34; genus RI-212. The sequence continues at coordinate 26,808 of WGMA01000045.1, read as the reverse complement.
GGGCTGCGCGTCGTGGCGTTGTGCGGCCTGGGCATCGCGTTGTTTCTTTCGTGGGTGCATGTCGACGCCTGGATGACCGAGACGATGGCGAAGGCGCCGGGGTGTGCGCCGTCGGGGCTCGTCGATTGCAACACGGTGCTCAACAGCCCGCGGTGGTCGACGTGGTTCGGGCTGCCCGTGGTGTTTCCAGCGTTGCTCGTCTACGCCGTGATCAATGCCGGCGCGTGGGCGATCTCGATCAATCGCTCGCGGACCGACATGCGGCGCGTGTGGTTTGTGCTTTACACCGGGGCCGCGACGGTGGCGTCGGCGGCGGTGTGGTTCGCCTATGTGCAGATCGCCGTGATCGGACGCGTGTGCACCTGGTGCATGGCCGAGCACGTGATCGGCGTCACGCTGGCGCTGCTGATCTGGCTGTGCGGTGGGGCGCAACTCGGGCTCGACGGTCGGCGTCGGCTCACCGCGGCGGGCATCGGCCTGCTCGGTGTCGGCGTGCTCGTCGGCGGGCAGATGATGCAGAGCCCACGCTACACCGAGCCCGTGTCGATCGGTCGGTTTGAGTTCAAACGCGGCGAGCACCCCGTGGCCGGCCTCGCGAACGCGCCGCACATGATCGTCGAGGCGCTGGACTACTCGTGCCCGCGTTGCCGGCGGCTCTACGGCATGCTCCACTACGCTCAACTCAAGCTCGGGCCCGACTACGCCATCACGGTGCTCACCTTCCCGATCAGCAGCGAGTGCAATCCGCTCTACGAATCGACCGAGCCGATGCACAGCAACGCCTGCCAGTTGGCGCGACTCGCGCACGCGGTGTGGCTGGCGGACCCGAACCGCTTCGAAGAGCTGCACGCGTTCCTGTTCGTGAATCAGCCGGAGATGACGATCGAGAAGGCCCGCGCGTTTGCGGTCACGCTCGTGGGCGAGGCGTCGCTGGATCGCGCGTTGAAGGAGGTCGACGAGCGGGGCCTGATCAAACGCGACGTCGACCGCGCCGCGGAGATGGGCGTGCGCTCGCTGCCGGGAATCTTTGCCGGAAACGTCCGGTTCCGGGCGTTGCCGGAGGACCCCGACGTGCTGGCGGACCTGATCCGCGACGCCTTCGAACGCAAGGCGGTGCGGGACGAGCTGGGCCCTGCGCGGCCGCCCGCCGAACCGTAGCACGTCGGGCTGGGGTTTACGGGGGCCACAACGTATGACGACAGGCGGGCGGGAACGCGTCCGCTCGCATTGCCCCCCGGGTGGCGGGGCCTTATCATTGACGCCGCGCTAGGACGGACCCATCAGCGATACAGGGATTTAACGGATGTACGGACATCGGATAAGGACAACCTGTGCGGTAGCGACCGTGGTGACGACGATCCTCGTCGGCGCCTCCGTGACGCTTGCGCAGGAGACGTTTGAGCTCGCGCCCGACGGAACCTTCCGCAAGGTCAAGACCTACGATCCGAGCACGGTCGAGGGGCAGCTTCAGGGCATCCGCACGGCGATCGCGCAGGAACGTTACAAGGACGCGATCAACGCCGCGGATGACTGGATCGACGCGAACCCGAACAACCCCGGCTTGGCCCAGGCGTACCTGTTGCGCGCCGACGCGAAGGCCGCGCGGGGTGACTACTTCAAGGCCCTGTTCGATTACGAGTACGTGCTCCGCGCGTATCCCGGCACGGACGAGTTCGCCGTGGCGCAGGAACGCGAACTGAAGATCGCCGAGGCGTTCAGCCGCGGCGTGAAGCGTCGGCTGTGGGGCATGCGGATCATGCCCGCGGGCGGCGAGGCGGAGGAACTGCTCATCCGCATCCAGGAGCGCGCCCCCGGCAGCAAGGTGGCCGAGCGTGCCGGCAAGGAACTCGGCGACTTCTACTACCGCGACGCGCGCATGGCGCGCGCCGCCGAGGCGTACGAGCTGTTCGTCGAAAACTACCCCGAGAGCCAGTGGCAGGAATACGCGATGCAGCGCCAGATCATGGCGAACCTCGCGACATTCAAGGGGCCGCGGTTCGACGCGACGGGTCTGATCGAAGCCCAGCGTCGCCTCGAGGACTACCAGGAGGCGTACCCGGCGGCGGCGGAGCGCATCGGCTCCGATGCGTTGCTCGTCCGCGTCGACGAGTCGCTGGCGACGCGCTCGCTGCTCGTGGCCAAGTGGTACGAGCGGACGGGCAAGAAGGTCAGCGCGATCTACATGTACAAGCGCGTGATCAAGGACCACCCCGGCAGCGCCGCGGCGCGTCGCGCCGTCGACCGCTTGCGTGAGCTCGACCCCCGGATGTTCGACAAGGGCGAGGCGCCCGTCGTGAACCCCGACGCGAAGCCCGCCGCGGACGAAACCGCCGGTCCGTCGATCGACAGCGAAGCCAACCGACCGCGCGGCGAAGAGAAGCCGATCCGTCCCGCGCCCGATGAGCCCGGCAAACCCTCCGTACCCTGACGCAGTGATCGCCCGATGATTCAAGCCCGCCATACCGCCGTTCGAACCCTGTTGATGCTCATCGCTGTCGCGTGCACACACGCCGGCTGCGCGAGCGAGTCGAACCCGGGCGGGTTCCAGACCGAGGGGTTGTACGACACGAACATCCACACCGTTGCGGTGCCGATCTTCGCCAATCGCACGTTCTACCGCGAGGCCGAGTTCAAGCTGACCGAGGCGCTGACGAAGGAGATCGAGCTCCGCACACCTTACAAGGTCACCAAGTCGGGCAGCGCCGACACCGTGCTCACAGGCACGATCCTCAACGTCGATAAACGCCTGCTCAGCCGACAGTACAACACCGGCCTGGCGCAGGAGGTGCAGGTGGTGGTGACCGTCAGCTTCGAGTGGAAGGATCTGCGGACCGGCAAGGTGATCCGCAAACGCAGCCGGTTCCAGGGCACGGGCGAATACATGCCCAGCCGGGTTACCGGCGAGCCCTTCGAGGTCGCCCAGCACGAGGCGATCGGCGAGCTGGCCCGGGACATCGTCTCGGCCATGCGAAGCGACTGGTAACCCGATTCCGGCGGCCCGCATCGCATGTTACGGGTCGGTGGGGCAGATCAAACTCCGGCCCGCCGGGGTGCGTACAATGCGATGTCCCCGATACGAGGGGAGTGGAGAATACCGTGAGCGACCGCGACGACTACAACCAGAACTCGAACCGGGACGACATGCGCAATCAGGGCACGCCGCCCGCCCGCATGAACCGCAACATGTTCGGCTGGGCGATCATCATCACGGTGATCGTTGTGCTGTTCGTCCTGCTGTCCAAGAGCCAGCAGAACGCGACGAAGAAGTCCGCCGGCGAGCTGTTCAGCTATATCGAGAGCGGGAACGTCGAGTCGATCGTCATCAAGGATGATCGGATCGAAGCCAAACTGACCGAGGGTACGAATAACGCGCCGCCGCATCTGATGATCTACGTCGAGGCCGGCCGCGAAGGCATGCGGACCCTCGTCGATCGTCTCTACAACGGTGACCCGCACTCCACGCCGCCCGGTAAAGGCGCGGTGCCGGACAAGATCAAGGAAGACCCGGGCAGTTCGCTGTTCCTCCAGCTGATGGTGTCGATGCTGCCGTGGGTGCTGATCTTCGGCATCCTCTGGTTCTTCGTGATCCGCGGCCTTCGCTCGGCCGGTGGCGGCGGCGGTATGCTCGGCAACTTCGGCCGCTCGCGTCACAAGATCATCTCGAAGGAGATGACGAACGTGACGCTGGGCGACGTGGCGGGCGTGCAGGAAGCCAAGGAGGAAGTCGCCGAGATCATCGAGTTCCTCAAGAACCCCAAGAAGTTCCAGCGCCTCGGCGGACGCATCCCGCGCGGCGTGCTGCTCATCGGACAGCCCGGCTGCGGCAAGACGCTGCTGGCCAAGGCCGTCGCCGGTGAGGCCGAGGTGCCGTTCTTCTCGATCTCCGGCTCCGACTTCGTCGAGATGTTCGTCGGCGTCGGCGCCTCGCGTGTCCGCGACCTGTTCAAGCAGGCGAAGGACAACAGCCCGTGCATCATCTTCCTCGACGAGATCGACGCCGTCGGTCGCCGCCGCGGCAGTGGGTTCACCTCCGGCGGTCATGACGAGCGTGAGCAGACGCTCAACGCGATCCTCGTCGAGATGGACGGTTTCGAGTCGTCGGACCAGGTGATCGTCGTCGCCGCGACGAACCGCGCCGACGTGCTGGACCCCGCGCTCACACGCCCGGGTCGATTCGACCGTCAGATCACCGTGCCGCTGCCCGACGTGCAGGGCCGCTACGAGATCCTGCAGGTCCACGCCAAGCGCGTAAAGATGGCGCCGGACGTCGATCTCGAGAAGCTCGCCCGTGGCACGCCGATGTTCAGCGGCGCCGACTTGTCGGCCATCATCAACGAGGCGGCGATCATCGCGACGCTCGCCAACAAGGACTGGGTCGAGCAGACGGACCTCGAAGAGGCGCGTGACAAGGTGAAGTTCGGCCGGGCGTTCAAGAGCCGCAAGATCGATCAGGACGAGCGCGTCGGCACCGCCTATCACGAAGCCGGCCACGCCGTCGTGCAGAAGCTGCTCGAGCACGCCGACCCGTTGCACAAGGTCACGATCATCCCGCGCGGCCAGGCGCTGGGCGCGACGTTCAGCCTCCCCGAGAAGGACCGCTACGGCTACGGCTTCCGGTACATCCACGACACGCTCCGCGTCATGTGCGCCGGCCGCATCGCCGAGCAGCGCAAGACCGGCGACGTGACCAGCGGCGCCGCGATGGACATCAAGATGGCCACGCAGTACGCCAAGCACATGGTGTTCTCGTGGGGCATGAGCGACAAGCTCGGCTTCGTCGATTACTCGCCCGAGGAACGCGAGTCGATCGTTACCGATAAGGGCTATTCCGATCACACGGCCGAGGTCGCCGACGCCGAGATCAAGCGGATCATCGACGAGGCGTACAACGATACCGAGCAGTTGATCACGGCGAACTGGGAGAAGATCATCGCGATCGCCGAGGCGTTGCTGAAGTACGAGACGCTCAACGCCGACGAGGTGGATCGCCTGATGAAGGGCGAGCAGCTGACCAAGCCGACGGTCAGCGACCTGCTCGACCTTGAGGCCGGCAAGTCCGCGAAGTCGAAGCCGGAATCCAAGTCTGACGACAACCACGGCACGCAGCCCGGCACCGGCGCGTGGCCCAGCCCCGCGTAATCACTCACCCTTCGTCGATTCGCTCGTCGCGTCGGTATCGCCCGGCGCGACGCTGTCGGTTTGATCGAGGTCGCCGTCTGTGGCGTGCTTGCGGCCGCTCAGCCATTGCTTCCGCCGTTGCGCCAGCCACCTCGGGCTGACGCCGAGCTTCCAGCCGACAATGATCACCTGATGCACGAGCGTGGTGCGCCACACGCCGGCGCGCCGCCACGTCCGCCCCGACGTGACCACCGGCTCGTTTACCGTCGCGATGCGTCCGACACGCCGCAGACGCTTGATCAGGTCGTAATCCTCCATCACCGGCACGTCGCGATAGCCGCCGATGAACTCGAACGCCGCGCGTCGCACGAAGATCGCCTGGTCGCCGTAGGGCAGCTGTCGACGTGTGGTCCGCCACCGCACGAGCCACTCGATGAATCGCAGCGACCACCGCTCGTCGTCGATGCTCAGCGTAAAGGCCCCGGCCACCGTGCGGGGATCCGCGAGCGCCTCGCGCACCAATCGCTCGTAGCCCTCCGGCAGCAGCGTGTCGGCGTGGCAGAACAGCAGCACGGATGCGTCCTTGCCAGCCGCCGCGGCGCCCGCGTTCATCTGTCCGGCCCGGCCCGGTTCTGACTTGACCACCCGCACGCCGCGCGCCTCCGCAGCGGCCGCGATGGCCAGCGTCTCGTCGGTGCTTCCGCCGTCCGCCACGATGACGTCGACATCTTCGACCGTGGTGAGCCGATTCAGCGTGTGCCCGATCTCTGCCTCCTCATTCAGCGTGGGCACGATGACGGTTAGCCCCTTGCCGCCGGTCGGCGCGGGATGCTCGGCCAGCGCTCTTTCCCACTCGGGCAGGTCGTCGGGCACATCGACGTCGTGGCGTTCTTCGAGTGTCGTGACACGCAGGTTCAGCGTGTGGCACTTGGCCAGCGTCTGCGTCATGACACGGTCGGTGCCCCAGTCGACGCCGACAAACAGGTCGCCGACCATGCGTGACAGGCCGATGAGGTAGTACCCGCCGTCGTTCGCCGGGCCCAGGACCACGTCCGCGCCGCGATGCAGCTCCGAGAAGGCGTCGCGGATCACGTCGCCGGTTACGCTCGGGCAGTCGCAGCCGATCATCGCGACGGCTGATACACCGTCATCGAACGCTTCGCCGAACCCGCGGCTCATCCGGGCGCCGAGGTCGCCGTCGCCCTGCGGGACGTACGCGCGTTGCCGCCCGAAGTCGCGCTGCATCAGCTCGTCGTCACCCCCGGCGTAACGGATCTCGACGCCGAACGGTCGACGCCATCGCAACGCGTCGATCCAACGCAGCACGTGTCGCGTCATGTTCAGTTGCAGCGCGGCCGCGCCGTCCTCGCCGAGCGCGGGGATCATGCGTGTTTTCGTCCGCCCGGGTTCGGGCCAGCGTGTCATGACAATGAGGCGCTCGCGAGCGGGCGTCGCCACACGCAGGCCGCGCGTGGCTTCGGCGAAGATCGTGTAGAGGATCTTCGTCCCGGCCTTGATGACGCCCGTGAACGTTCCGCTGATCTTCGACCGGCCGATACGCCGACGGTAGGGCACGGCCACCTCGACGCACCGCAGGCCCTTCCTGACCGCGCGGACCTGCATCTGCACGGTCCAGCCCCAGTCGGCGTCGTCCATCTCCAGCCGCTTCAGCGCCGACCATCGCACCGCGCGGAACGGACCGAGGTCGCTGAACCGCGCGCCCCAAAGCCAACGCATCAGCACGCACGGCAATCGGTTGCCGTATCGCTGCAGCAGCGTGAGCGCACCCGGCTCGGCGTCGCCGCGTGTCCGCGACCCGAGCACCATGTCGGCCGTGCCTTCGATGATGGGACGCACCAGTTCAACCATCCGCGACGCATCGTCCGCGAAGTCCGCGTCGAGGAACACGACGATGTCCGGCTCGTCCCGCTTCAACTCGGCCAGCGCCTTGAGGCACGCCGAACCGTACCCGCGCCGCGGCTCGATCACGACCGTCGCGTCGCGGCCCATCGCGATGGCCACCGTGCGATCGGTCGAGCCGTTGTCACCGACGACCACGCGGTCGACCCATTCCGGGATCGCCTCGATCACCTTGCCGATCGACGCCTCCTCGTTGAGCGCGGGGATCACCACGGCGATCTTCCAGCTGCCGACGTCGATCGGGGATTCCGTCACACGACCTCCTGTTCGGACGCCGATTCGTCGAGTTCCGCGCGTCGGGCCAGTTCCGGGAGGAGGCCACGGAACTCGATGAGCATCACGATCGCGACCGGAATGTGCTCCGCCCAGACGACCCACGTCATGCCGAGTCGTTCGTTGAGATGGTAGAGCGGCAGGAGGGCGGCATACAGCAGGGCCCAACGCAGCGGTCGCGTCGTCAGCAGCGGCAGCGCCCACAGCCAGTACCACGGAAACTGTGTCGGGCTCAACAGGAACACACCCGCGACCGTCCACACGCAGCGCCCGCACAGGTCGCCCGCGTCACGCAGGGGCCAGCACGCCAGAAACCCGATCAGGCCGAGGGTCCCCAGCGCCATCAGGCCGCGCGTGACACCGTACGCGTAGCCGGGCATGCCTGATGTCCCGCCAAAGAGCCGGAACACCATGAGGCCGGCCTCGTGCAGCGCGCTGTTGTTGGACCAGCTCTTGCCGTACGCGATCAGGCCGGTCTGGCTATCGATGCCGCCGCTCAGCGTCGCGAGCACCATCGGCAGGCCGACAATCGCGAGGACCGCGACCGGCGCGATCAATCGCCGCGGCTCGCCCAGCAGCGGGCGCAGCAGCAGCGGGGCCAGAACGAGCGGCCAGAGCTTCGCGCCGATCGCCAGTCCGAGCACGGCCATCGCCCACACGTGCCGGCGACGAAGCGTCAGCAGCACCGCGCCAACCACGAACGGAAACGCGATCACGTCCATGTGGCAGCGGTTGATCACCTCGATCACGACCAGCGGACACCACCAGTACAGGGCGGCCCACGCCGTCGGTCGGTTCAACCGGCGCAGCAACGCGACGATCAACACGAGTGTCGCGGCGTCAAACAAGAGCAGCACCGCGCGCCACGCGCCGACGCTGAATGGCGAAAGGGCATACGCGGCGGCAAACGCGGCCTGCGCCACCGGCGGGTAGACCGTACGCAGGTGTCCGTGGTTGATGTTGGCGATCGTGCGGGTGTGGGCGTGCGCCGCTGCGATCAGGTCGTCGGGGATGTTCGTGTGATGCGCGGCGCCGCGCTCCAGGCGAAAGACAACGGCGGTCTCCACCTCGTTTGGTGCGACAAGCCAGGGGTTGTGGCCGTGGGCGGTCACCGCGCCGTCCCAGAGGTAGCGGTGATAGTCGTCTTCGAGGATGGGCGGCGCCGTGATCATGGCGATACGCATCGCGACGCCGACACCGATGATCAGCACCCAGCGCGCCTTGCCGGATGGTTGACCCATGTCGCGGGCCGCGAGTAGGTACACGACGGACGCGACGATGTAGATCGGCACGAACGTGAACAGCGACGAGCCGCGGGTGATCTGTTCCTGGAACGGCACGACCCACGCGATCGCGGCACACAGCAGCACAAGCGTCAGCCCGCAGATGTGAAACGCTCGTGCTCGCATGGCGTCAGCTTACCGCCTCACCGTTGCCACGCCATCAGCTTTTCGAAGATCGTCTTCGTCGTTTCGGTCAGGCGGGTCCTGTTGTACGCGTCGCCGGCCTTTCGGATGGCGTCGGCGGTCGTCGGGTACGGGTGCATCACCTTCGCGAGCCCGCCGAGGCCGACGCCGTGCGTCATCGCCAGGCAGAGTTCGCTGATCATGTCCCCGGCGTGACGCGCCACGAGGGTGGCGCCGAGGATCGTGTCCTTGTCCTTGACGGTGTGCACCTTCAGCAGCCCGTCGGTGTGCCCCTCGAGGAGGGCGCGGTCGACGCTCGACATCGGCACGGTGTACGTGTCGAAGGGCACGCCCGCGTCCTGCAACTCCGCGACGGTCCGCCCGACGTGCGCGATCTCCGGGTCGGTATAGGTGCACCACGGGACGGTCAGCGCCGAGACCTTCGCCTTCATCAGCGGCACGAACCCGAACAGCGCGTTCTGGATCACGATCCGGGCCAGGAAGTCCGCGGTGTGTGTGAACTTGTACCGCGAACACACGTCCCCGGCGGCGAAGACACGCGGGTTGCTGGTCCGCAGCGTGTCGTCCACGACGACGCCGGACTTGTCGGTGCGCACGCCCGCGACGTCGAGGCCGATGCCGTCGATGTTCGGCGTTCTGCCTACGCTGACGAGCACGACGTCGGCGGCGATGTCGTGGTGCTGGCCGTGCGATTCCAGCGTGACCCGATGCCCTCCGTCGGAGGGGCTGAACGTCGTCGACTTGCCGCAGCACAGCAGCGTGACGCCGTCACGCTCGAGCGCCGCGCGGACGAGCTCCGCGGCGCTGCGATCCTCGCGCGGCAGCACGCTGTGCTCCGCCTCGATGAGGTACACCTTCGACCCGAACCTCGAAAACGCCTGCGCCATCTCGCAGCCGATCGGCCCGGCGCCCACGACGATCATCGTGCGCGGCAGTTCCGTCAGCTCGAACACCGTCTCGTTCGTGACGTACTCGATCGTGTCCAGGCCGGGAATCGGCGGGGCGGCGGCGCGAGCGCCGGTGGCGATGCACGCCTTGGCGAAGCGCAGCTTCGCGCCGCCGACGTCGACGGTGTCGTGGCTCGTGAACTTCGCGTCGCCGATGAAGACGTCGACGCCCAGATCGCGAAACCGCTGCGCCGAGTCGTGCGGCGAGATGTCCGCCCGGAGGTCGCGCATGCGCTGCATCACGGCGGGGAAGTCGACGTTGAAACCGCCGGGCACGTTGACGCCGAACGTGTTGGCCACGCGGACGTCGTACGCAGCACGCGCGCAGCGGATCAGCGCCTTCGACGGCACACACCCCACGTTGAGGCAGTCGCCGCCCATCAGGTGACGCTCAACCAATGCGACCCTGGCGCCCAGTCCCGCCGCGCCCGCCGCGGTGACGAGGCCCGCGGTGCCCGCGCCGATCACGACCAGGTTGTAGCGCTCGGCGGGGCGCGGGTTGGTCCAGTCCGGCGGGTGAACATTCGCGACGAGCCGCCTGTTGGCCGCGTCGTTCGGGCGGATCAGCGCGGACGGGTCCTCGTCGTCGGCGTGTTCTTCGCGAGATGGGTTGGCGTCTGATTCAGGCATCCTGCTCGTCTCACGCTCGGGTGTGTTCATTTCACGTTGGTCGGCGTGTCCTGCTCGACGGACCGTAGTTTACCGCGTGCGAACCACGTCAGGCCCGTCAGCAAGGCCAGCACGCCGCCGACGACGCCGACGAGTTCCCACGGCACGCGGCCTTCGCGGATCCCCTTGAAGATCGCGTCGGCGCCGACGACGTACATCACCGTCCCCGGCAGCATGCAAAGCCACGACAGCAGCACGTAATGCCACAGGCGGACGCGCGTCAGCCCGAAGCCGTAGTTGAGCAGGTTGAACGGGAACACGGGCACGAGGCGTGTGATCGCGACGATCCACCCGCCGTGCGATTCGGTCAGGCGGTCGAGCCGCGCGAAGCGTTCGTTGCCGGACAGCCACTGGTGGATCGAGTCGCGTGCGAAGTAGCGGCTGATCACGAAGCAGAGCGTCGCGCCGAGCGTCGAACCGATCGACACGTAGACCGTCCCCCAGAGCCCGCCGAACAACCCACCGGCCGCGGCGGTCAGCACGGTGCCGGGCACCATCGCCACGCAGGCGATCACGTAGATGGCGATAAAGGCGATGGGCCCCCACGGACCGAGCGATTCGATCCAGCCCCGGGCGGACGTGAGATACTGACCGAGATGGAAGACCTTGGCCGCGACAAAGAGGCCGACGACGACGATCAGCAGGATCGCCGGCTTGACCCACGCGCGAGACGGCCGCGGCGGGGCGTCGTCCGCGGGCGGCATGTCGATCGGCGCTTCGTCGGCCACGCGTCACTTCCGTTCGTTGAGCGTCCAGTCGTAGTCGAGCCACGCGGTATCGTACCGGCCTTCGCTGAGGAACGTCGCGTCGCTCGCGCCGACATGCCGCGACGCGAAGTGCAGCACCGCACGCAGCGCCTCGCCACCGTTGCCGAACCCCGAGGCGGGCTTGTACGCCGCGACAAAGTCGTCGCCAAACCATTTGAAGATCGGCGAGAGGTAGACCACGCCCGCCTTGCGGTCGATCCGAAACTTGCCGGCGGTCGCCATGAACCGCCCGGACTGAGCGTCGAGTTGCTCGTCGAGCTTATCGCCGGTGAACGGCTCGTTCCGCAGCGGCGGGCAGCCGACGCTGGCGCAGTTGATCGCCATGTGGAGGCGCGGTTCGTGATACTGCTTGCGCAGCATCTCGTGCTCGATGTGTTCGAGCGTGACGTTCCGGCCCATCAGGTTGAACGTGACCTTGTCCCACGCGCCGCCGATCTGGCGGATGCTGTTCCTGGGGAAACGCAGCGACGCGAAGAAGCCGGACTTGATGGGGTAGTGGTCGATGATCAGCCGGAGTGTAAACGCGTTGTACGCGTTGATGAGCAGGGCGAGTCGGTCGGCCTCGGGCCAGGCGTTGAACGCCTTGGCGTCGAGGACGGCGAGTTGTTTGACGAACTGGTCGAGGTCGGCGCGGTGGGCTTTGAGTGAGGTGTAGTCGACGAAGCCGTCATCGCTGACGTGGGTGGACAGCGCGGCGGCGTAGGCGGCGTAGTCGATCGGGGACGCGGCGGTGTTGGCGGGTTCGCCCGGGCGGGCCGCGTCGTTGGCCGTCGCGCGGTTTGTCGATACGGACACCAACGCCATCATGCAGACGAACAGCAAACGCGTGAGCGTTGGAACGGACGGTCGCCTGCGTGTCATCTCCGTCTCCCGTGTTGAGCGTTGAGTCCGCAACGCCTATCCCGCGACAAGCGCGCCGCCGCACGACGAGCCGTTGCCCGCGGTGCAGCCGAAGCAGTGCTCGCCGGTAGCGATCCGACGTTTCGCGAACGCTGCGGCGTCAAAGTCGCGCACGTTCTGGGGCAGCGCGGCGTGGCAGGGCATGCCCAGCGCGTAGTTGAAGTCGCAGTCGTGCAGCGTGCCGTCGTACGACACGTGCAGCTGATGGCGGCACATCAGTGGCGTCACGGCGTCGGCATTGAACGAATCGCGGAGCAGCCGCTGGTAGGCGTCCGCCTTGCCGTCACGTTCGAGGTCGTGCAGGAAACGGCCGATCGCCATGTTCGTGATGCAGATCAGTCGCGTGAAGCGGATGCCGAACCGCTCGTCGAGTTCGCGTCGGTAGTCGGATTCAAGGGACGCCTGATCCGGGGGCAGCGACGGGCCGCCCGGGTTGTAGACGAGATCGAGCGGCAGCGCGTTGTCGCCGCCGTAGCCGACCGCGTTGAGCCGACGGATCGCGTCGATGCTGCCGGTATAGACCCGCTTGCCGCGCTGCTTGTCGACGTTCGCTTCGAGATAGCACGGCAGCGACGCGACGAGGTGCACCCGGCTCGCGGCGAAGAACCCGGGCAGGTCCGCGTAGTCCGGCTCCAGCAGGATCGTGAGATTGGTCCGCACCATCACCCGCCGTCCGTCGGCGCGTGCGGCCTCGACGAAGCGGCGGAAATGCGGATTCATCTCGGGCGCGCCGCCGGTGATGTCGATCGTGTCGGCGCCGACGCGTCGCGCGACGTCCATTACGGCCTGCATCGTCGGCCAGTCCATCTGCTCCGTTCTGGCCGGTGACGATTCGACGTGGCAGTGATGACACGCGAGGTTGCAGGTGAGGCCGACGTTGATCTGGAGTGTGGCGATCCGCGACGCGGCGTGAAGGGCGTCGTCGGTGGCGTCGCGCACGGCGCGGTCGAACGCGTTGTCGCCTCGAATCGTGATGTGCGCGGCGCTGGTGGTCATGGTGGATTCAGCAGCAGGCGTTGTCGTCGCCGTTGTCGCCGCAGCACGGCTTGTCGGGCTCGTAGTTCGTTTCGTGGTACTCCAGGCCCTTCGTCTCACGCGGGTGGCGGATCACGTTGCGGCGGCAGTCCATCTCGACCGCCTCGTCGAGCGTCACGTCGTGGTGAGGCTCGACGCCGATCATGTCCTTCGCGTAGGGGCCCTGCGGATCGGTCAGCAGGCGGTGCGTCTTGTCGCACACCGCCATACGCTTGCCGCGCAGGTACACGTGTCCGTCGTCGTCGACGACCTGCTTCCAAGGCCCCTTGTAGATCGCCGCCTGATTGCGTTCGAGGCACGGGCCCTGCTTGCCCTTGTACGCGCGCACCGTCAGCGAGCGGAACTCGACGCCGTCGATCACCTGCCACGGCTGCTCGGTGCGCGCGAGGATCTCGATGCCGTGGAAGCCCGCACGCTCGAACATCTCCAGCAACTCGTCCTCGCCGAACGCCCCGGCGATGCAGCCGCTCCACAGCTTCGGGTCGTTGCGCACGCGCTCGGTGGGGGCCTCGTCGCAGACGATGTCGCTGATCACGGCCCGCCCGCCGCGCCGCAGCACGCGGAATATCTCGTCGAACAGCTGGACCTTGTCCTGCGGACGCACGAGATTGAGCACGCAGTTGCTGACCACGAGGTCGACGCTGTCGCTGCGGATGAGCGGCGCCTTGCAGCGGATGCGGTCACGCTCGGCGTCGAGCGCGGCGAGGTCTTCGACGCTGGACACGGGGCGATTCGCGAGCCAGGCGTTCAGCGCGTCGAGGTCGAGCGCGAGGTCCTGGATGCGACCCTTCACGAATCGCGTGTTGGCGTACCCGATCTTCTCCGCCATCTCGTCCTGATATTTTCGGGCGAGCTTGAGCATGGCGTTGTTGAAGTCGACCCCGATGACCTGCCCCGTCGGGCCGACCTTCTGCGATAGGATGTAGCAGATCTTGCCGGCGCCGCTGCCGAGGTCGACGACGGTGTCCCCCTCGCGCGCCCAGCGTGACGGGTCGCCGCAGCCGTAGTCCTTGTCGACGATCTCGCGGGGCAGGATCTCGAGGTAACGGGCGTCGTAGCCCTCGATCGGACAGCACAGCGCGGGCTCGACGGCCTCGGCGCCGGCGGCGTAGCGGCTGAGCACCTCGTGCTCGATCGGGCTGGAATCGCCGGGCTGGTCCGTTGATGTGTTGGCTTGGGTGGGCAACTCCGGTTTCTCCGTGGGGGCTCGGGTTTCGCGGCGTGCGTCACTCGTCCTGATGTTTGAATACAAACGGGCGCGCGAGGTTACGGGTGGGCGCGCCACAACATTCTAACGCGGCAGGGCCGAGCGGGGTTGCGATGGGGGTGGATTTGGAGGCGCCGCCGCTGATCCGGCCGATCACTGTTCCTTGATCGCGGCGACGATGTCCATCACGGCCTTCTTGCCGTCGGCGAAGAACATCATCGTGTTGTCCGCGGCGAACAGCGGATTGGGGATCTTCGCGTAGCCCGGGCTGAGCGATCGCTTCACGACGATTACCACACGCGCCTTGTCGACGTCGATGATCGGCATGCCCGCGATGGGGCTGTCGGCCCTGCGGGCGTCGGGGTTGACGACGTCGTTCGCGCCCAGCACGATCGCCACGTCGATCTGCTCGAACTGCGGATTGATCTGGTCGGGTTCGAGCAGCTTGTCGTAGGGGATGTCGACCTCGGCGAGCAGCACGTTCATGTGCCCGGGCATGCGGCCCGCGACCGGGTGGATCGCGAACTCGACGTTCACGCCGTGCTCCTCGAGCAGCAGGTACAGGTCACGCACCGCGTGCTGCGCCTGCGCGACGGCCATGCCGTAGCCCGGCACGATCACCACACGCGACGCGGTGTCGAGCATCATCGCGATCTCGTCGGCGGTCGTCGACTTGACCTTGCCGGTGTAGATGTCGTCCGACGACGTGGCCTTGCTCGCGTCGATGCCGCTGAAGAACACGTTGCCCCAAGTGCGGTTCATCGCAACGCACATGATGTGTGTGAGGATCAGCCCCGAGGCGCCGACCAGAGAACCGGCGATGATCAGCACCGTGTTGGAGATCACGAAGCCCGTCGCCGCCGCGGCCAGGCCCGACAGCGAGTTGAGGAACGCGATCACCACCGGCATGTCCGCGCCGCCGATCGGCCCGACCACCAGGATGCCCAGCACCAGCGACAGCACCACCAGCAGCGTGTAGCTCAGCGCGGCCTGCTCCGGCGCGGCGACGATCCAGCCGCAGATGCCCAGCGACACGAGGATCGCGGTCACCATCACGCCGTTCTGCCCGGGCACGCGCCACGGGCTCCAGAAGATCTTCAGCTCCATCAGCTTGCCGCAGGCCATCAGGCTGCCCATCAGCGTCACGCCGCCGATCAGTCCCGCGGCGCCCGACGCGATCGACGACTGCAGAAAGTCACCGGCGTGCGGGTTGATCTTCAGCAACTCGACCCACGCAACGAACACCGACGCCGCGCCGCCGAAGCCGTTGAACAGGCCGACCATCTCCGGCATGCCGGTCATCTTGACGCGAACCGCGGCGACCGTGCCGATGACGGCGCCGACGACCAGGCCGCCGATCACCACCGCCCAGTTGACGTCCTCGAGCCCGAACGTCGCGGCCATCGCGATCGCCATGCCGATGGCGCTGAGGATGTTGCCCTTGACCGCGGTGCGCGGGTGCGTCAGGCCCTTGATGCCCATCAGGAACAGGACCGACGCCACGAGGTACGACAGGTTGATCGTGGCCGAGGCCCAGGCGGCCGAATCTTGTGACGCGGCCATCTGATTCGCCGCGTCATTGGCCGAAGCGACCATGGCGTCCACGCTCTTCGAATCGACCTGTCCGAGGATCCACATCACGGGCGACTCAACCCTTCTTCTTGAACATGCTGAGCATGCGATGCGTCACGAGGTAACCGCCGAACACGTTGATGTTCGCCGTGACGATCGCCAGGAACGCCAGCGTCGAGCTCCACGCCGGGGCGTCGGCGTGCGCCGCGAGGATCGCGCCGACGATCGTGATGCCGGAGATCGCGTTCGAACCGCTCATCAGCGGCGTGTGCAGCGTCGGCGGCACCTTCGTGATGATCTCCTTGCCGAGATACATCGCCAGCACGAAGATCGTCAGCAGGGCGATGATGCCCATCGATTCGGTCTCCGCCGCGGCGACGAGCAGCACGGGCAACGCGTGTGCGGTGATCATTGGTCGCTCCCTTCGGGCGCGGCCGCCGCTTCGGGCTTCGGCAGCGGCTCGAGCCCCATGAAACTGCGCACGCGTTCGTGCACGATCTCCCCGTTGCGCGACACCAGCATCCCCGTGATCACCTCGTCGTCGAGGTCGAGATTCAACTCGCCTTCCTTGGTGATCAGCAGCTTCAGCAGGTGGCTGATGTTGCCGGAGTACATCGTCGACGCGTCGTACGGCACAAGACCGGCGATGTTCAGCGTGCCGATGATCGTCACGCCGTTGTCCGTCACGATCGTCTCGCCCGGCTGGGTCAGCTCGCAGTTGCCGCCACGCTCGGCCCCGAGATCGACCAGCACCGAACCGGGCCGCATGCGCGCGACCATGTCGGCGTAGACCAGCGTGACCCGCTTGCCGGGCACCGCGGCGATCGTGATGACGATGTCGGACTGAGCGACCGTGTCGGACAGCAACTCGCGCTGCACGGCCTTCTGCTCTTCGGTCAGTTCCTTCGCGTAGCCGCCCTCGGACTTGACCATGAGGTCCTTGTGCATGACGAACTTGCCGCCCAGCGACTCGACCTCTTCCTTGACCTCCGGGCGGATGTCCGTCGCGTACACCGCCGCGCCGAGGCGCTTGGCCGTGGCGATCGCCTGAAGGCCCGCCACGCCCGCGCCGAGGATGAACACGTGCGTCGGCTTGATCGTGCCCGCCGCCGTCATCGTCATCGGCAGGATCTTGCCGAGCGTGTTCGCGGCCATCAGCACGGCCTTGTAGCCCGCCAGATTCGCCTGCGAACTCAGCGCGTCCATCGACTGGGCGCGCGTCGTCCGCGGCACCAGTTCCATGCCCAGCAGCGTCACGCCGGTCGCCGCCGTGGCCTTCGTCTGTTCGTGAGCGACGAGCGGGTCGCAGTGGCCCACGAGGATCTTCTTGTTGTTGAGGTAGCCCAGGTCGTCGCCGCCAGACTCCGGGTTCATCCCGAAGCAGCGCACCTGCACCACGATGTCCGCGTCGAACGCCGCGGCGCGATCGCTCACCAGCGTCGCGCCCGCCTCCTCGTAAGCCTTGTCCGTGAACCCCGCGCCGACGCCGGCCCCGGCCTGCACCTTCACCGTGTGATTACGCTTCACGAGCTTCGCCACGTCGTCCGGCACCATCGCCACACGTCGTTCGCCGGCCTGCGTTTCGCTGGGAACACCAATGATCATGTGAAAAACACCCTGAGCGTGCCGGTCGCGTCACCCAACGCTCCCGACACCGCCGATAGCCTAACGCAACGCGCCGCAAGTTCCAAGTGCGCCGCGGTCGAAACCGTCAGCCCCACCCGTGGCCGCGAGTTTCCCGGCGGTCATTCGATCGGTACACCGAGGATGCCCGGCCGCGTCAGCGAAAAATCGTACCGCAGCGGGTCGTCCGGCCGGACCGTGCGCAACGCCTCCGTGACCTCCATCGCCGCCGCAAGATTCGCCTGCTTCCGCTCGGTCAACCCCAGCGAGCGCGACACGCGGTGCAGGTGCGTGTCGAGCGGCACGACCAGCAAAGCCGGCGATACGGCGTTCCACCCGCCCGGGTCGATGCGGTCGCGACGAACCAGCCAACGCAGCATCAGCATCAGCCGCTTGCACGCCGAGCCGCGCTTCGGGTGCGGCAGCAGGTGAAACAGCGGATCGCCTCCGGCCTCGACGATCGCGTCCACCAACCCGCCAACCGCCGGCAGCACCGTCGCGTCGCCGTCGCGCAGGTGCGCCGCGACCTCCGCCTCCAGCGATCCGCGCTCCGCGATCACCGCCCGCGCGCCCAGCAGCAGCGCGCACAGCTCGACATCGGACGTGAACCGGTAGCGGAACCCCGCGAAGTCGCTCCGCAACTGGCGCGCCGCGCGGTCACGCAGATAGCCGGCCGGCGAGTCGCCCATCACCTCCAGCACGCGGTTGACGCCGTGCAGGATCGACGCGACACGCCCGTACGCCAGCGCCGACGCGACCAGCGCCGCGACCTCGCGATCCGCCGCGTCATCGTACCGATACAGCACCGTCAGCGGATCGTGCGACACATGCTGCGGCCGATGAAACCGGCGATAGACACGCTCCAGCCACGCGGCGTGCGAAAGAGCGTTGGATTGTGATGCGGTGAGCGTCGTCATGAAGGACTCATCATACCCGTCACCAACGACCGTCGTTTCAGGTCAATCCGGCGATCCTGCCGACTTGGCATGCTCCAACGCCAGATACACGGCGTTCTCACGCGTCAGGACGGCACGGCGATTGTTAGTGTCACTTACGTCGCGCGACCCGCATCGCAGGATCGTGCGTAGTAAGCATTGGGTGAACGATCACGCGGCGAATCGCCGTGCTTTAGGCGGAGGAGAGTTCGATGACCGAGACACTGGCGATCATGTGGATGCCGAGCATGAACTATATGCTCTGGGTATTCCTGCCCGCGACACTGCTGGCCATGTGGGCCCAAGCGAAGATCAAACGCGCGTACGCCGAGGCGTCGCAGATCCCCGCACGCAGCGGCGTGACGGGCGCTCAAGCCGCGGCGCAGATCATGGCCGACGCCGGACTCAACGGCGTGGCCATCGAACCCGTGCGCGGGTTCCTGTCCGACCACTACGACCCGCGTCAAAAGGTCCTGCGTCTGAGCCCGGAAGTGTACGAAGGACGCTCGCTGGCGGCGCTGGGCATCGCGGCCCACGAGTCGGGCCACGCCCTGCAGGACGCCAAAGGCTACACGCCGCTCGTGCTGCGCAACGGCCTCGTGCCGATGGCGAGTCTCGGCAGCCGCATGGCGTTCATCGTGCTCTTCATCGGCTTCATCCTGCAAAGCGCCGGGCTGATGTGGACCGGCGTGATCCTCTTCGCCGGCATCGTGCTGTTTCAACTCGTGAACCTGCCGTGCGAGTTCGATGCGTCGAGCCGCGCGCGGGCGGAGCTGACACGCCTGGGGCTGGTGACCGGCGACGAAGACATCGTCGTCGGTCGCGTGCTCAACGCCGCCGCGATGACCTACGTCGCCGCGGTCATCGGTGCGCTCCTCCAACTCATGTGGTTCATCATGCAGGCCAACCGACGATAAGCCGCCGGTCGACCGCCGCGATTACTTCGTCGACGTCGGCACCTTAATCTCCACCGCCGTTGCTTTACCGCTCGCCGGATCGAAACGCACGACGCGGTGGTGATTCGTGTCGGCGACGTAGACCTGCCCGCCGAGCACCGCGATGCCGGACGGCTCGTCGAGCTCGTCCTTGCCGCCGTACAGCGTGGTGATCGTCTTTTCTTTCAGATCAATCCGGCGGAGGCGCGAGTTGTACGTGTCGGCGACATAGATCGCGCCGTCGAGCGCGGCCACGCCCAGCGGGTGTTGCAGCAGGGCGTCCGCCCACGGCCCGTCCTTGTGGCCGAACTCGAACAGCCCCTTGCCGATGAGCGTCTCGACCCGGCCGTCCTCGAGCGACGCACGACGCACCGCGCTGACCTCCGAGTCCGCGAAGTACAGCCAGCCGTCGTGGATCGTCAGGCCCGACGGCTGCGCGAGGTTCGCCTGAAAACCCGGCCCGTCGGCGATGTTCTCCGCGCCGCTGCCCGAGAACGTCTGACTTACGCCCGTCTTCAGGTCGTGCGTCCACAGCTGATGCGTCCCGGCCATCGCGATGTAGAGCTTGCCGTTGTGCAGCGCCACGTCCCACGGCGACGACAGGCCCTGCGCCGTGCCCGCCTTGCCGCCCTCGCGATCGAACGCCTGCTTGCCGGTGCCGGCGACCGTCGTCACGGTGCCCGCCTTCAGGTCGATCTTGCGTAGCGCGTGGTTGTCGGTGTCCGCGACGTAGATCACGTCGCCGTCGATCGCCATGCCCTGCGGATTGAAGAACCGCGCCTCGGCGAACGAGCCGTCCTTCAGCCCACGCTGCCCGGAGCCGATCACGTGCTGCACCTTGCCCTCCGCGTCGGTCACGAGGATGCGGTCGTGGTTGGAGTCGGCGATGAGCAGCCGGTTGCCCGCTTCGTCCGTGGCGATCTTGCCGGGGAACGACAGCGTGTCCAGCGGACGATCGATCAGCGTCGGCTTCGTCCGAAGCGGCGTCTCGGCCAGCGTGCCTTTCTCACGGCCTTCCTCGAGCAGCGTGTACACCACCGCGTCGAGCAGTTCGCGATTGCCCTCGCCCGACAGGTGCCCGACGACCTTGCCCTCGGGATCGATCACCATGAACGTCGGCCAGGCCCGCACGCCGTAGTTGTTCCACACGGTGTGCTCCTCGTCGACGAGCACGGGGTGAGCGATGCGGTACCGCTGGATGGCCTGGTTGATGTTCGACGCGTCCTTCTCCGTCTCAAACTTCGCGGAGTGGACGCCGACGACGATCACCGGCTGGTCGTGGTACTTGTGCTCGATGTATTCCAGGTCCGGCAGGATGTGCATGCAGTTGATGCAGCAGTAGGTCCAGAAGTCGAGGATGACGACGTGGCCCTTGAGGTTGCCGTCCAGGGCCAGCGGCTGGTCGGTGTTGAGCCAATTGAACTTGTCGGGGAACGCCGGTGCGGCGGGGCGGTTGCCCGGCAGACGGACCTTACGGGGCTTGGCGGGGGCGTCATCCGCCGCGGAGGCCGGAAGGGATGTGCAGGTCAGCGTCAGGAGGGTCGATGCCAGAATCAGCGAGGCGACGAGGGCATGACGGTGGGGCGTTCGGCTGGGCATAAGGCGGTTTCTCCGTGGTCGGGCATTATAGAGAGGTCGGCCGCGTGGGGCAGAGCGCCGAGCGTGTCGGGGTGATTCGGGCGGTGCTGGGCCCGAATAAGCCTTGCATACGGGATGTTTACGGGTTACATTTGGGTTGCGTCGGCTGTTGGGTTGATGGCCGAATGACGCACAGCGAACCCTCGCGGAAGACAGGTACGAAAGCTTGCTTGTGACTTTGCAGTTCAGCGACGCCCGGACTCGTCTCACGCGGTCGATCACCACGATTTCGTCATGATCGACTGCGCCCCTTTCCACGAGTGTGAATGTTCCCCAGCGGTGCGCCCCGCACGTCGCGGCGTGCGCCGTCATGATCCATCCCTGTAAGGAGTTCCACCCATCGCCAGACGACGCCAGACACCTCAGCGTAAGGAAACGACCAAACGCCTGCGCACGAACGAGCGGATCCGCATCAGCCCCATCCGCCTGATCGGCGAGAACAACGAGCAGGTTGGCATCGTTGAGACCTTCGATGCGCTGCAGCGCGCCAAGGAAGCCGGCCTCGACCTCGTCGAGGTCGCACCCACCTCGCGCCCGCCCGTGTGTCGCATCATGGACTACGGCAAGTGGATGTATCAGCAGAAGAAGAAAGAGCAGAAGGCCAAGACGCACTCGAAGCAGTCTGAACTCAAGGAAGTCCGCCTCCGCCCGGGCACCGATCCGCACGACATCCAGATCAAGTCCGCCAAGGCGCGGGACTTTTTCGACGAGGGGCACAAAGTCCAGTTCACGATCCTGTTCCGCGGGCGTCAGATGGCGCACCGGGACATCGGGTTCAAGCTGTTCGAGAAGATCGCCGACGATTTCGCCGATTGCGCCCACGTCGAGGTGTCGCCGCGGTCGCAGGGCCGGCGGATGACGATGATGATGGCGCCGGGCATGAAGACCAAGCCCAAGCCGCCGGAGGCCCCGCCGGCGCGTGAGCCCGCCAGCCCGCCGCCCGCCCCGGCGCCGCAGCCGGCCGAGGCCGCCGAGCCCGCGTCCCAGGAATGAGCAGTCGCCGCACCGTCCGGGCCTCGCCCGGGCGGTCGCCTCGCTCCTCCCAACCGACATGATTCCCGCCCGCGAAACGGACAACCCTGACGGGTCCGCGACGCATGCCGTATGATATGACCCTTTCGGATCGAACCGGTCCGATCGGATTCGCATACGGACTCGAGGAACGTCTTGGCCAGGAAGAAAGCTCCAGCGCGCATCGACACGTTCAACCTTCGGCCCGGTCGCAAGATCGGCGGGCGCTACGAGGTCATCCGTCAGATCGGCAAGGGCACCGAAGGCGAGGTCTACCAGATCCTCGAGACCGACACGAAGATCTACCGCGCCGCGAAGATCTACTACCCGCATCGCGACCCCGACAACCGCTCGACCATCTGGCACGCACGCAAGCTCAACACGCTGCGCCACTGCCCGATCGTTCTGCAGTATCACCACACGGAAGTCATCCGCGTGCGCGGCGACAAGGTGCGCTGCCTGATCAGCGACCTGTGCGAGGGCGATCAGATCGAACGCTGGGTCATGCGGCACCCGCAACGCCGACTCGACCCGCTGCGCGCCATGCTCGTGCTGTATCACCTGGCGCGCGGCATCGAGGCGATCCACGCGCTCGGTGAGTATCACGCGGACGTGCACACGCAGAACATCCTCATCCAGCCGGTCGGCGTCGGCTTCGAGCTCACGCTCGTCGACTTCTACAACTGGGGCAAGCCCGCGCGTTACAAGCAGCAGCAGGACATCTACGACACCGTGCGCGTGCTGTACGAGTGTGTCGGCGGTCGTCGGCATTACGCGGCGTCTCCCCCGGAAGTGCGGCACATCTGTGCCGGCATGCAACGCAAGCTGATCCTCAAGCGTTTCCCCACCATGTCGAAGCTCCGTCGGCACCTCGAAACGTTCAAGTGGGAAACGATGCTCTGATCGCCCCCGCTCGCACGCCCCGCGACGCATCGCTACACGTTCACCTTCGTCCACCCGCCGTGGCGGAATCGTCCGTAGAACAGCAGGCCCTGGATCATCAGGTCGATGCTGAGCACGACCCACACGCCGCGCAGCCCGTAGCCGAGCAGTTGGCCAACGATGTACGCGGCGGGCAGACGCACCACGTAGAGCGAGATGATCGTGAGGATCATGCTGGTCCGCGTGTCGCCCGCGCCGCGCAGCGCGCCGGACAGCACGCTGCGTGTCGCGAAGCCGACCTGCGCGAACCCCGCGTAAAACAGCAGGTCCGGCACGATCTCGTGGAACACTTCCTTGTCGGTCATCAGCGCTACGAGCGGTCCGGGCGTGAGTATGAAGATCAGGCCCATCGCGCCCATCAGCGCCGCGCCGTAGGTCCAGCACACGGCGGTGGCGCGGCGGGCCATGTGTTCGTCTTTGGCGCCGAGGTACTGGCCGACCATCGTCGCCGCGGCCTGCGACAGCGCGAAGCCCGGCAGGAAGCTGAACGCCTCGATGCGGATCGCGATGATGTGCGAGCCGAGCGTGTAGGCCTCGCTGGGCAGTCGGCCGATGATGCCGAGCACGGAGAAGTGCCCGAACCACATCAGGCCGTTCTCCATGAGGTTCGGGATGCCGACGCGGACGATGCGTCGCATCATCTGCTCCTGGAAGCGCAGGCGGTGCAGGTGGAGCTGGATGCCGCCGCGTCCGAACAGCAGCATCGCAATCATGAGCAGGCCGCCAACGAACCACGCGACGGCGGTGCCGATGGCGATGCCGGCGAAGCCGTACCCGCCGATCGGCGCCGGGGCGCGCACGCAGGCGATGCTGACGACGACGTTGACGATGTTGACGATGAGCATGACATAGAACGGCGTGCGGAAGTCGCCCGCGCCGCGGAGGCACGCGCCGCCGACGAAGAGCATCGCCATGAACGGCGCGGAGATCGCGACGATGCGCAGGTAGTCGATGGCGAGGTCGAGGCCTTCGCCCTTGAGGCCGGTCCACGACGCGAACAGCGGCGCGGTCACGAGGAAGAAAATCGCGATGCCGACGCCCCACGTCGCGGCCATGAGGATCGCCTGCCCGACCGCGCCGTTGGCCTCGCGCTGGTGCCGCGCGCCGATCGCCCGGCTGATCAACGCGGTGGCGCCGACGCCGATCGCGCCCTGCAGCAGGCCCATCAGCCACATGACGAACGAGGACGCGCCGATCGCTTCGGTGGCCTCGGCGCTGAGGTGCCCGGCGAGCGCGGTGTCCACGAATCCGACGAGAAACGCCATGACCTGCTCGAGCAGCGGCCAGACCGCGAGCACCGCGACCAGCTTCCACAGCGGCAGGTCCGTGCGCATCCCGCCGGCGCCGCGCACGGGTCGGACGACCTGTGAGGCCGACTCGCCGCTGGCCAGCTCCGGCGCGTCGACCATCTTCAGTTTGTCGCGGCGACGTCTCACGTAGCGCTGACTCCGGATCGGCAGGTGACCGGCGATTGTAGACACGCGGCGTGCGCGGTACAAAATTGGACCCCACGCCCTTCGCAACATCGCACCGACGCTCATCCAGACGCACGGAGACTTCCGCATGGCCAAGAAGGCGTACCTCGCGATCGACCTCGGCGCAGAGTCCGGCCGCGCCATCGTCGGCGTGCTCGACCACGGTCGACTCACGCTGCACGAGCTGCACCGCTTCATGCACCTGCCGCGGCACCTGCCCAGCGGCCTGCACTGGGACCTGACCGGCCTGTGGGGCCAGATCCTCGAAGGCGTGCGCAAGAGCGCCGAATGGGCGCGCGACGAGGGCGTTGAGCTCGTGAGCCTCGGCGTCGACACGTGGGGCGTCGACTGCGGATACGTCGGGCGGTCCGGCGAGCTGCTCGCGCTGCCGCGCGCGTATCGCGATGCGCGCAACGGCCCGGCGTACGAGAAGCTGCTCGGCGCGGTCGGCGAACAGTATGTGTATGAGCAGACCGGCATTCAGTTCATGTCGCTCAACACGATCGCGCAGGTGTATGCGCAGCTGCAGTCCGAGCCGTGCGTGCTGGAGAACTGCGAGCGGATGCTGTTCATCCCGGACATCCTGCACTACTTCTTCACGGGCGCGATGACGGTCGAGGCGACGATCGCGTCGACGAGCCAGATGATCGATCCGCGGACCGGCAACTGGGCGACCGAACTGCTGGGCAGGCTCGGCATCCCGACGCACATGCTGGGCAAGATCATTCAGCCGGGCGCGACGGTGGGCACGCTGCGTGACCAGGTCGCGTCGGAGACCGGCGCGCCGCGCGGGCTGAAGGTGATCGCTCCGGCGACGCACGACACGGCGGCAGCGATCGCGTCGGTGCCGGTCGAGCCGGGCGAGTCGTGGTGTTACCTGTCGAGCGGCACGTGGTCGCTGATGGGCGCGGAGCTCGACGAGCCTTGCCTGACCGACGCGGCCCGGGCCGTGCCGTTCACCAACGAGGGCGGCATCGGCGGCACGATCCGCTTCCTCAAAAACATCTCGGGCCTGTGGCTCGTGCAGGAGACGCGTCGTCATTACGAGAAGCAGGGCATCACGTACGACTATGCGAAGCTGACCGACATGGCGGCCGACGCCGAGCCGTTCCGCACGCTGATCGACACGAACTACGCGCCGCTGGCCGCGCCGGGCGACATGCCGCTGAAGATCGCCGAGTTCGCACGCAAGACGAATCAGCCCGAGCCGACCGAGGTCGGCCAGGTCGTGCGCTGCTGCCTCGAGAGCCTGGCGCTGACGTACCGGCTGACGCTCGAGAAGCTCGAAGAGGTGCTCGGCAAGCGGTTCGACGTGCTGCACATCGTCGGCGGCGGCGGCAAGAACCGGCTGCTGAACCAGATGACGGCCGACGCGCTGAATCGCAAGGTGGTCGTCGGGCCGTACGAGGCGACGGCCGCGGGCAACCTGCTGGTGCAGGCGATGGGTGCTGGAGATGTCAAAGATCTGGCGCACATCCGCCAGGTCGTGCGCGACTCGTTCGATCCGGAGACGTTCGAGCCGGCCGACGCGGCGTTGTGGGACAAGGCGTACGAGCGGTTCACGAGCGTGCTGGGCAAGGGCTAAACCGGGCGTTCACCGGGACGATTCGGGCGCTTGGGCGGGTGATGGCCGTTGCCGCCCGGTGACGGTGGTGCGCCGTCGCGTTTGTTGTTGGGGGGGAGGGGGGTGGCGGTGGATTTCCCATTGGTCATTTTCCAGTTTCCATTTTCCATTTCGGAGCAGGCCTCGGCGTTGGCGCAATGAGCAGTGGGCGATTCCTCCTCGTCATCCTGATCCCGCGTCGTCTGCTCCGTGACCGCGGGCCTGGCGGGGGTGGGGTAATCGACGTCGGCGTGATTGTCGGCGTTGCGCCAGACGTCTGCGGGGGCCTGGCCGGCGAGGACGCGTTGGATCATGCGGCTCCACGCGCCGCGAGTCTTGGCTTCGAGGCGTTTGAGCGCCGAAGGGGCGGCGTCCTCAAGGGCCTGTTCGGCGCGGGTCCGTCGGGTGATCCGGTCGTCGGCCTCGATCATCGTCGACATCTGATCGATGAGGTGGAGGATCTTGCGATCCAGCGCGGCCCGCACGTCGCCCTCGGCCTGGTCGGCGCGGCACCGGCGGACGACCTCCAAACCCTGCGCCAGGTCCTTGAAACTGATCAATGACATAACCATCTCCCCTCTCTGTAAGTGACAGTTGTACCGCAAGCAACGCCCCGGACCCCCCGATGCGCTGGCGTGCGATAAATACCGATCAATATCCTAACATATGTGGCTCTTCCGGTTTCATGATGGGTGATGTTAATTTGTCCTGCTGATGGGGTGACCATTCAGGAGGTTCCAGATGGACGACAAGCGTTTGTATCAGCAGATTCTGGGGCTGGGCGAGCCGTGGTTCGTGGATCGGGTGGAGT
>WGMA01000059.1 GCA_016125285.1 Phycisphaera sp. | reverse complement strand
GCTGCGTCGGGTCGCCGCCCGGGCATTCGACGCGATCGGCCAGGCGTTGGTCGAGGTGCTGCAAACGGTCGATCCGACCGAGTGCGCCAACTACATGCGGTCATGTGGATATGAAACTGATTGATGCAAGATGCTCTAGTCCTTATCGGGATCGTATCCAAACTCGCGCATCCAGCGGTCGGTCTCGGACTCGAGACGCGACGGCGGATCGGTCGGCTTGTCGCGCGGCGGGTCGCTCGACTTGTCGCGCTGCTTCGGCGCGGCGTCGGGAGGCGCCGGCGTCGGGTCGCCGGTCAGGCCGAACTGCCGCATCCAGTGTTCCGCGTCGCCCATCGCGCCGGGTGTCGCTTCGCTGGACGGAGGCTTGCCCGCCGCGGACTCCAGCACGCGGGCGAGGCGGAGCATGAACTGCTCGCTGGTCCATATCTCGGCGCGCCGACGCCTGGCCGCACGCTGCAGCCGGCGGTCGTTGGACACCACGACCAGCCCGCGCGGCCCGCTGTCCGACTCGATGAACCCTTCGATCACGCTGTCCGCGTCACGCCCCGGCCCCGGAAAGATCAGCCGCACGCGATCGAACGTCGCCTCGCGCTCGTCGTCGGGCTTGCGTGATCCGTCCGCCACGACGATCGCGCCGCCGCGATGCGGGGGCACGTCGTAAGCGTCGAGCAGCCGCGCCAGACCCGTCGCGCTGATCATCGTGTGCGCGTCCGGCAGCAGATGCGAGCAGTGCAGCACGTTGTAGGCGTCGATGACAAACATGTGTAGGAGACAGGGGACAGGTGACAGGGGACAGCACCCAACCTGTCTCCTGTGTCCTGTCCCCCTGTCTCGTGGACTTATCCGAGCGAAGCTCGGAGCTTGGCGTCCTTCTCGTTGACCACGTCGACCTGCTTGGCGCGCCACGCGGCGACGTTGCCGGCGATGGTCTTGCTCGTCAGGCCGATGATCTGCCCGGCGAGGATCGCGGCGTTCTTCGCGCCGGCCGATCCGACGCCGACGGTCGCCACGGGCACGCCCGGCGGCATCTGCACCGTCGACAGCAGCGCGTCCAGGCCGTCCATCATCCCGCCCTTCATCGGCACGCCGATCACCGGCACGCTGGAGTGCGCCGCGACCACGCCGCCGAGGTGCGCCGCCATGCCCGCGGCGCAGATGAACACCTTCACGCCGCGCTGGTTGATGCCTTCGTCGACGATCTTCAGCACCTTCGCCGGCGTGCGATGCGCCGAGGCGACAAACACGTCGTGCGCCACGCCGAGCTCGTTGAGCAGGTCGTGACACTTGCTCATCGACTCCCAGTCGCTGTCCGATCCCATGAGAATGATCGCGTCCACCGCGCCCGCTGTATTGCCTTCGCTCATGTCGTTTCTCCTTGAGTGTGACGGGCCGATGATAGCGGTGGGGCGGTGATGAGCAAGCGTAGTTGCAACAACGCCCGGCTGGTGGTCAGCCGGGCGTCGTGTTGCGGGTTTCCTCGTCGAACTCTGATCGTGCGAATCGCTTTACGGGACGAGGAAGGAATCGTTGCGATCGGAAGGGCCTTCGAGGCCGGTGTAGTAGTCCTGGCCGGTGGAGCCGGCGTGGAAGATGTTGTCGGTGTTCTGCTGCTTGTGGAGGATCGGGGTGTCCATCCACGTGACCGAGCCGTTGGTCAGCAGGACGTTCTGTCCGCCGACGTTGCGGCCGTTCTCGAAGCGTCCGAGCAGGGCGTGGTTGTTGGAGTTGCGCGACGGCTTGAGGGCCATGTCGAACTTCTCGGCGCTGCCGGGACGGAAGAACGGGTTCTTGTCGGACAGGACGGCCATCGTGTCGCCCTTGTCGAAGCGGGGCCGATCCTTGGTGTACTGGTTCTGATAGCTGTAGCTGGTGTGTCGGGCGTCGGGCCAGTCGGTCATGCCGTCGGTGTAGGCGAGCGTCTCGGACTGATTCTCGGGGCAGTGCAGATCGCCGAGCGTGGCGTAGCCGTTGCGGACGAGGGTGAACAGGTGCGCCGAGTTGGACTGGGCGTAGCCGTCCCTGCTGGTCGAGCCGACGTTCCACCACGGGTCGCCGAGTCGGGCGCGTGTGGCGGGCATCTGGTCGTTGTTGTCGCGGGCGTACGCGGTGAGGCCGAGGCCGACCTGCGCGAGGTTCGCCTGGCAGGCGATCTGCCGTGCGGTGGCGCGGGCGTGTGCGAGGATCGGCCAGAGGATCGACAGGCAGATCATGAGCATCGCGGCCACGGCGATCAGTTCGGGCAGCTTGAACGGCAGGCCGCCGCCGGACACGTGCATCTCGTCGGGCTGCGCGACGTGGTCGTCGTAGCGGTGCTGGCGGATCGACTGCAGCGTGCGCTCGACGAGCAGATCGCCGGCGTCTTCGTCCGGCAGGGCGTTGAGCGTGCCGAGCAACGCGACCAGGCGCTGGGCGCGTTCGCCGTGCTGGGCGTCTTCGGCGCGGACGGCGTCGGCGTTGAAGCCGACCTCCATCAGCGCGTCGAGCGCGGACTGATCCTGCGGGCTCAGGATGTGGATAGGGTTTTCGTTCATCGCTTCATTCGGAACGTTCGGATCCATGGCTGCCTCCAGCGCTGCGGATCTCCGTCTGACCAAGGTTTGCTACGCCGATTCTCTGCCGGGGTTCAGCTTTTTCCATTTTTTTGCGAAAGTCCCGACCGCCGTGTGCAGGCGGCTCTTGACGGTCCCGAGCGGAATCTCGAGCATGTCGGCGATGTCGTTGTACGAAAGTTGTTGAAAATAAGAGAGTAATAAAATCTCTCGGAGGTGTTCGGGCATCTCGCCGATCGCCTGCATCACCCGGTTTCGCAGCTCGTCCTCGGCGAGGTTTTCGTCCGGCTGGGGCATGTCGGCCTCGAGAAGGTCGACAAAACTCTGCCCGTCGCCCGACGAGTCGATCGGCGCGTCGAGGGTGGAGGCCCGCCGGCGGACCCGCTTACGCATGTAATCGCGGCCCTTGTTCGCGGCGATCGTGAACAGCCACGGCTTGAAGCGTTTTTCGGTGTCGAAGCGGTCGGCGGAGAGGTGAACCTGCAGAAAAGCCTCCTGGAACACGTCTTCCGCCGCGGCCTTGTCGCCCAGGAAGCGGACCAGGAAGTTGAACAGCTCGCGGCGGTAACGCTGGATGATCACGGGGAACACCGCCTCGTGACCCTGCTGATACAGCGCCATGAGCTGCTCGTCGGTCAGCTCGGCGGGGTCGGGCTGGGTTGTGGCCGTGTCGTTCAAGACGTGAACCTCTGCTTGGGAGCGCCGATTATATAGATTGAACGGCAACTGGAAAATCCCACGGGATTTACCGGCGAAATCGGGCCCGGGGAGGCGACAGTTTGAGATATTCCTTGATCTGCGGCGGTCCAGCGGTACGATATCTCCCTTAATCGCGACTCGTTCGCAGGAGATGTGTGTCCCATGGGTGTGCCTGTATCGCAGATGTGGACGGTGGCGACCTACGTGCTTGGCCAGAAGATCAAGCGCCGTAAGCGTTATCCGTTGGTGTTGATGCTCGAGCCGCTGTTCCGTTGCAACCTCGCGTGCGCGGGCTGCGGGAAGATCCAGTACCCGGCTCACATCCTCAAGAAGGACGTGCCGCTGGCCGACTGCCTCAAGGCGGTCGACGAGTGCGGGGCGCCGATGGTGTCGATCCCCGGCGGCGAGCCGCTGCTGTACCCGCACATCCGCGAGCTGGTCCAGGAGCTGATCAAGCGCCGCAAGTACATCTACCTGTGCACCAACGCCCTGAAGCTCAAGGAGGCGCTGGACGGCGGGTGGTTCAAGCCCAGCAAGTACCTGACGTTCTCGGTCCACATGGACGGCCAGCGGGAGGAGCACGACTTCGCGGTCTGTCGCGAGGGCACCTTCGAGACGGCCACCGAGGCGATCCGCATGGCCGTCAAGCAGGGCTTCCGCGTGACGACCAACACGACGCTGTTCGACGGGTTCGACCCCAACAGCGTGCGGGCGTTCTTCGACGAGATGACCGACATCGGCGTCGAGGGCATGATGGTCAGCCCCGGCTACGCCTACCCCAAGGCGCCCGATCAGCAATCTTTCCTGCGCGAGCGCGCCGAGACCGAGGCGGCGTTCAAGACGCTGCTGTCCAACCGCAAGAAGCGCTGGGTGTTCAACCAGTCGCCGCTGTTCCTGGAGTACCTCATGGGCGACCGGCACTACGAGTGCACGCCGTGGGGCATGCCGACCTACAACATGTTCGGCTGGCAGAAGCCGTGCTACCTGCTGCAGGACGGCTACGTGGATACGTTCGACGAGTTGATGAACGACACGCGGTGGGAGAACTACGGGCTGGAGTCGGGCAACCCGGCGTGTCAGCAGTGCATGGTCCACTCGGGCCACGAGGCGTCTGCGGTGAACCACACGTTCGCGAGCTTCGGCGGCATGTGGGCGACGATCAAGGCGATGGTGTTCAACACCTACGCCAACCCCACGGCGCAGAAGAAGCTCGAAGCCGAAAAGGGCAAGCCGCACGGCCCGCTGGCGCACCTCGAGCACGTGACGATCAACGGCAAGCCCGTGATCGAGAAGAAACATACCGCCGCGTGACTTCGCCACGCGGAAATCCGAAACCCGAAATCCGAAGCTCGAATTAAATCGCAATGCTCGAAGCCGCAAACGCCGAATCGGCGTGATGAGGGTTGGCGATGCGACAGCGTGGGGCATATCAGGCCGGCGTTGCGTTCCTGATGTTGTTGTGCCCGCTGGTCGGGTGCGGGACCGAACAGATTTACATTGAACAAGATTCCTGGCTTCAAGCGGGCGATCCGGTCGGGCGCGGGCACTTCACCTTTGTCATCATCAGGGCGGAGGCGGTCCATGCCGACGGTTCGGCTTCGTTGATGACTTTTGATTATTCGTGTCAGGGGCCGGAGTTGATCGGCGTGGAGCGATTCGTTCTGCACGACGGGGAGTCGTACCTGACGAAGCGTCACGAAGCGACGATTACTCAACTGGCGGTCGATCCCGAAGGCGGCAAGGTCAAGCTGAGGTGCAGCCAATACGCGGAAATTCGACGTGGCTTCTGGCCGCGTGAGCCGCTGCCCGGCGAGAAGCCGCCGCCGGTTGACAGATGACATGTGTCCCGCGCCATTTCGACATTTTGGATTTGGGATTTGAAGATTGTTTCGGGTTTCGGATTTCGGGTTTCGGATTTCGCCCCGACAGCCGTAACCCGCTTGCCCAACGCGAGGTTGGGCGTCATACTATGCGGCAATGAATGGGGTCCCACGCACTATCGTCGTTCTGGCCGGGCTGTGTGTATTGACGTGCGTTGTCGGTGTGCACGCGGCGGATCGGCCGTGGCGTCCGGCGTTTGATCAGTACGAAGCGGACCTCAAGGATCACAACCTCGCGACGAAGAAGATCGAAGCCCTGGGCGGCAAGACCGTGCGCATTCAGGAAGGCACCGCCGTTGACATCCACAACGTCAACGAGAGCAACACCAAGCGCATCATCGACCTGTTCCCGCACCTGATGAACCCGGCGAACGTGACGATCGTCAAGTCGCCGATCAATGACAAGGCGCTCAAGCAGCTCGCGAGGTTCAAGGGCCTCAAGGAACTGATGATCGCGAAGACCGACCTGTCGCCCAAGGCGGTCGAAGCGGTCGGCGGGCTGACGGGGCTTACGGAGCTGCGCCTGATCGACGTCGGCATGACCGACGAGCAGATGACGCAGCTCGGCGGGTACCACTTCGTCGAGAAGATGCACTTCGGCTACGACGACATCACCGACGCCGGCATCCTCAAGCTCGGCAAGGTCAAGTCGATGAAGTGGCTGCGTCTGGCCAAGACGCAGGTCACGCCCGACGGCTGCGCGGCGCTGCTGCAGGAGATCCCGTGGCTCGTGATCGAACTCGACGGCGACATCATCAAGATGAACAACCGTCGGCAGGTCACGATCAACGGCAAGCTGCTGCACCCCGAGGGCGCGGGCACGGGCACGACCACCGAGCCGACGCCGACGCCCACGCCGACGCCGACACCCGAGCCCACACCGACGCCCGAGCCGACGCCCGAGCCGACGCCCACGCCGACGCCGCAGCCCGAGCCGACGCCCGGGCCGGCGATCGATCCTTCGCTGCTGGCGCCGAAGCCGACGCCGGTGCAGACGATCAAGGACGGCGAGTTGAACGGCGACGGTTCGCCGCGTGTGCCCGCGCCGCTGCCGACACCGCTGCCGGGCGGCACGGAGCCGAAGACCGGTCCGTCCGCCACGCCCGCGCCGACGGTCGGGCCCAAGCCGCTGCCCGCGCAGGAAATCAAGCCCGCGCCGGGTTCGACGCCCACGCCCGCAACGGGCGTGACGCCGAAGCCCGCGTCCACGCCGAAGGCCGGTCCGAAGCCTGAGCCGACGCCGACACCCGAGCCGACGCCGAAGCCCGAGCCCACGCCGAAGCCCGAGCCGACGCCGAAGCCCGAGCCCACACCGACGCCTGCGCCGAAGCCCGAGCCGACGCCGACGCCCGCGCCGGTCAAGCCGACGGTGCCGTCGAAGACGACGACGGGCGAAGGCAACGAGCGTCAGCCCGGCAAGATCAATCTCAAGAGCCCGCTGGGGGCGCGTGACCGCCGCGGCGGCTCGGACATCGAGGGCCGCAACTCGGGCATCCTCAAGAAGACGCCGACCGTGCCGAAGCCGAACGTGCCGAAGCGCGACGACGATCAGAAGCCGCCGATGCGCGACGAGCGTGAGAAGACCAAAGAGCATCCGCTCGGCGCGAAGGACCCGCGGAAGCCCATCGACAAGAAGTGACGTTTTGCGCGTCGCGCCCACGCGACGCGGGCACGTTTGGTTGTGAGGACCGTTTCGGGGAAAGGGAGCCGGCGAGAATGGCGCGATCGCGTGTGACCCAGTGGCCGCTTGCGCTCATCATGGCAGCGCTGACGCTGTGCGCCGTCGCGACGCACGTCGACGCGCGCCAGCCCAACGTCATCATCGTGCTCACCGACGACCAGGGCTCGGTCGACGCCAACTGCTACGGCTCGACCGACCTGACCACGCCCGGCATCGACATGCTCGCGGCGCGCGGCGTCCGCTTCACGCAGTTCTACGCCGCCGCCCCCGTCTGCTCGCCCAGCCGCGCCGGCCTGCTCACCGGCCGATACCCCGTCCGCGCCGGCATGCCCGGCAACGCCGGCGCGCCGCCCGTCGAGTCCGTCAACGACCTGGCCGACTCCGGCGGAGGCGGCGCCGAGATCGCCGCGCAGATCACCATCGCCGAGATGCTCAAGAAGGCCGGCTACGCCACCGCGCACATCGGCAAGTGGCACCTGCACTGCGGACCCGGCGCCAAGCCCCTCGACCAGGGATTCGACTACTCCTTCGGTCACATGGGCGGATGCATCGACAACTACACGCACTTCTTCTACTGGTCCGGCCCCAACCGACACGACCTGTGGGAGAACAACACGCGTGTCCGCATGCCCGGTCGCTACTTCCCCGACCTCATGCTTGAAAAGGCCTCCGCGTTCATCGACGCCCACAAGGACTCGCCGTTCTTCATGTACTACGCGATGAACAACCCGCACTATCCCTACCAGGGCGACCCGGTGTGGGTGAAGCACTACGAAGACGCGCACGTGCCGTTCCCGCGCAGCGTCTACGCCGCGTTCGTCACCACGCTCGACGAACGCATCAAGGCGCTGATCGGCAAGATCGACGCCGCGGGCCTCAAGAACGACACCATCGTCATCTACCAGTCGGACCACGGCCACTCCGTCGAGGAGCGGGCGCACGGCGGCGGCGGGTCGAACGGCCCCTACGTCGGGCACAAGTTCACGATGTTCGAGGGCGGCCTGCGCGTGCTGGCCGTCATCAGCTGGCCGGGCCACCTGCCCGCCGGCGAGGTGCGCGACCAGCTCGCCCACGGCTGCGACTGGATGCCGACCATCGCCGAGCTGTGCGGCGTGCCGCTGCTCAACGAAGACATCGACGGCAAGAGCATCGTGAAGATGGTCAAGGACGCCGACGCCCCCTCACCACACGATGTGGTGCACTGGGAGCTGGGCGGGGGCAAGGGCGCGCGGTGGGCGGTGCGGCAGGGGCCCTGGAAGCTGCAGGGCAACGTCATGCCCGCCGTCGACGGGCCCAAGCTGTCCGACGAGGACCGCAGGCTGTTTCTCTCGAACCTCGACCAGGACGTCGCGGAGTCGAAGAACCTCGCGGCCGATCACCCGGACGTCGTGGCGCGGCTCAAGAAGCTGCACGACGCCTGGGAGGCGAACCGCTGATTGAACGAAGCCGCGGGAGGTGCGTACTTCTCACGGGACGAGTTGTTTGTACAATGTGGGAGTCGTCTGGGTAGCAGATCAAAGGTATGAGCGTTCTGATCATCGATGTTATTGAAGGGCCTTACTCGGGACAGCGTTTCGAGCTGCCCGAGGACAAGCCCGCGTTGCTGGGTCGCAACAGCAAGGATCTGCCGCTGCGCGACGCGACGATGTCGCGTCGACACGCGAAGATCGGCGCGTACAAGGGCGACTGGTTCATCCGCGACCTCGGCTCGTCCAACGGCACCTACGTCAACGGCACGCGCGTCGAGGACATCGCCAAGCTCGGCGCCGGCGACCGCGTCCGCATCGGCGCCACGCAGCTGGAGATCAACGTCGGCGACGAGCCGACCAGAGACCGCGAGGCCGCCGACTACGTCGAGATCCTCGACCCCACCCACATCGACGTGTCGTTCCACTCGACGACCAACCCCAACGAAGAATCGATCATCATGGCGGTGCCGGAGCCGACCGAGGCGGCCGTGGAGCACCTGAAGGTCATCTACGAGATGACCAAGATGGTCGGCGCGTACCTCGACCGCAAGACGCTGCTCGACAAGATCATGGACCTGGTGTTCACGCACTTCGAGCCGGAGCGCGGCGCGATCCTCCTCCGCGACGACGACGCCGGCGAGCTGACGCCCGTCATCGCGAAGTTCGAGAAGGAGCCCGAGGGCGAGCGCGCCGACACCTCGCTGGGCATCAGCCGCACCATCATCCATCACGTCGACGAGAAGCAGGAGGGCGTGCTGACGTCCAACGCGATGACCGACGCGCGCTTCTCCGCCGGCGACTCGATCCAGATGGGCGGCATCCGCTCGGCCATCTGCGTGCCCGTCGCCTACCACGGACAGAAGTTCGGCGTCATCTACGTCGACAGCTCCATCGCCAACCTCACCTTCACCGGCGATCAGCTCGAGCTGATGACCGCCATCGGCATCCAGGCCGGCCTCGCCCTCGCGTCGCTGCACAGCTTCAAGGAGGGCGTCGTCGAGGAACGCCTCGAGCAGGCCGGCGAGATCGCCCACGTCCTGGCCAACATCCTCCGCGAGGCCAACAAGGGCGAGAAGGCCCTCGAGCACGGCATCGAGACCAAGCAGGACGACGCGCTCGAACGCGCCGGCAAGCTGATCGGCTCGAGCATGCACCGCATCGCCACGCTGACGCGCAACATGCTCGTGTTCAGCCCCGACCACAAGCCGCGCAAGATCGCCGTCGACATCAACGACACCATGATCTCCATCGTCCGCGAACGCCAGCCCGAGATCGATGAGAAGAAGCAGGCCGTCATCACCGACATGGAAGAGGACCTGCCGACCGTGGTCGGCGACCCGGACGACATCCGCCAGGCGATCATGAACCTGTTCGACAACGCCCACGAGGCCGCCGAGCCCAAACGCGGCGCCGTGACCATCGGCGCCCGCTTCGACGAGAAGGCCAAGCGGATCGTCATCCGCATCAACGACAACGGTCGCGGCATGATGCCCGAGGAACTCAAGGAGGCCTGCGTCCCGTTCCGCACCTCCAAGCAGCTGACCGGCGCCGGGCTCGGCCTCGCCGCCGCCAAACGCATCGCCCAACGCTACGGCGGCGATGTGAAGATCCTCGACACCGAACGCGGCAAGGGCACCACCGTCGAGATGACGCTCCGCGCCAAACGCTCGAAGTCCAGCGAAAGTTCCGCCGGCGAGGACGTCGACCCCGAGTGGGCCGATATCTGAGTTCCGCGCAAGCGCCCGCCGACGGCATTCTCACCGCCCGTCGCGGCCGCTATGATGCGCAGCGTTCCAGTGGCAGGGGAGCAGCATGCGTCACAACGTGAAGTGGGGATCGTTGATTCGTCTCGTCGCGCTGCTCGGCGCCGTGCTGTGCTGCGCCGGGTGTCTCGGCCGCGGCGACGGGACCAGCAGCGCCGGCGGCCCCGGCATCGCCCCCGACAAGGGCCCGCCGCCCGGCCCGTACACCGACGAGCAGATCCGCTACATCGCCCAGCCCGTCGACATCGACACCCCGCCGCCCGCCGCCCAGCCCACCGTCGACGACTACCCGATCCTCCAGACCGTCCCGCCCGGACAGAAGATGCCGCGCTGGGAAGTCCTCAAACTCCTCGACCTCAACCCCGCCAAGCTCACCGACGGCGTCGCCTGGCTCAAAGGGCGCAACGCCGTCGTTGCGTACAAGGTCTCCGCCGCGTTTGACCTCGTCTATAAGAGCGACTTCGTCATCGACGACCGCCGCTTCGACGACGAGAACCGCATGATCCACTCCGTGCGCTTCGTGCCGCACCTCGCCTACGTCCACAACGAAGCCGAGCCGCTCGAACCGCTCTACCGCCGCATCTACGGCCTGCCCCCGCTCGAACCGCCCGTCACCGCCAAAGCCCCCGAGCCCGCGCCGACGCCCGCGCCCGCACCGAAGCCCGCACCCAAGCCGCAACCCGCGCCGAAACCCACACCGGCCCCCGAACCCGCGCCCGTCGCCACGCCCGAACCGCAACCCGAACCGCAACCCGAGCCGAAGCCCGCCGCGCCGATCGCCAAGCCGCTGCCCAACCAGGGCGTCCGCTACGCCCCGATCCCGGGCCCGCCGCCGCCGCCACCCGTACCCCCCGCGCCCGCCGAACCCCACACCGGCCCCGCGCCCGCACCGGAACCCGCGCCCCAACCGGACCAACCCGACCCATCCCCCGCGCCCACCGACACGAAGTAGCCGCTCGCGGCTTAGCACCACGTCGCCGCCGCGCTCGCCGCACGCCAACGCCCGCGCCGCCGCCACCGCTCCGGAACTTTCCCCTTGCCCGGTGGTCTAAACGGGTGATGGTTCTCGGAAGACTCATCCTGATCTGCCTCGTGGCCCTGACCGTGCTCCTGCTGCTCGGTGCGTGAGCGTGGTTTGACCGCGGCGGCCTCTTCGATCGCAGGGCATTCCCGCGTTGTTCGGCGCGGCGGGACGCCGGCTGACCAATGAATGACGTCGACACATCGCCGCGCCGCGTGTGGATTCAACGTGTGATGGAACTGTGCGCCGGGCCGCTGCTCGTGGCCGGCGCGGTGCTGCTCTGGCAGGAGCGCGCCGAGCGGTGGAACTCGTTCATGTGGGAGTTGGAGCCCGGCGACTCGACGACGGACATGATGGTCCGAGCGATGGATCACGCGGCGGGCGTGGTGCTGGCGTTGTCGGGCGCCGCGTGCGCTTCGACGTTGCGCGACGACGCGGGTCGATGGGCGGCCTGGGCGCGGTCGCTCGCCGCGGCGTCGGTGCTCGTCGGCGGGCTCGCGTTCTGTGCCGGAAGTCTCGCGTCGCGGTGGTTCCTGATCCTCTGGGGCGGCGGCAGTCGCCCGCTTTTCAGCGACACGGAACGGGCGATCGAATCGATCTGCGAGGCGGCGGGCGGATGGGCGATCCCCGTGGCGGCCGTCGCGCTCGGCGTCGCGGGCGTGGCGTGCGCGATCGCGATGCTGTCGCGGCCCGGCGGCGCGCCGCCGCTCGTCACGTCGCGGGCGATGCAGGTCGCGGTGTGGCTGCCCGTGGCGTTCGCCGGCGCAGGCTCGCTGATGCAGGTGTGGGCGTGCGTCGATCTGTGGGGATCGATCGGCACGGACTGGATGGGCGTGGATTTGGATCCGTCGATCGCGTTCTACGAGATGCTGTCGTTCGAGCACGGCCTGTGCCTCGCCGGCGTCGCCCTCGCGGCGTGGTCCATCGCGTGGTGCGTCGTTCCCGTCGTGCTCCGCCGTCGCGCGGTCGGCGAGGAACTTTGGCGGAGATCGGCGGCGTGACGGTCGAGGACGTGCTGTGGGTGATGATCGCCGCGGCTCGGACGTCGGTCGCGGGCCTGACGATCGCGGCGGTGGGGTGGATCGAGGCGTGGGCGTTCGAGGCGATCGCCGACGTGCGATTCGCCGAAGCGCCGCGCCACACCGTGCGCACCGGCGCGACCGGTGGTTGAGTTTTTGCGTCGAAGATCGCGCTCCTTTTGAGTCCCGATCGCGCTCCGGATGCGCCCCGTGCGCCCCATTCGCGCCCCGTTGGTGACCCTTTTTGACACCGTTTTTGCGTCGCAAAGTTCCGTCGGCGCGCCGTGTTTCGGGCGGAAAACAACGGGTTATGTCGACCGGATCACGGGGGCGCGTCGTAAGTGCTTGATCTCGCGTCGCCGCAGCGTGCGTCGGCGCGGCGGGAGCGGGCGGCGATCGCGTGTTGAGTTTTTGCGTCTTTTCCGCCGCGGCTCAGTCGCTACAATCGCCGCGTCATGAGCAACGCCGAGACCAACCCGTCGGACCGTGAGCAGCTCGAGTCGCAGCGCCGCATCGCCGAGACGATGGGCGTCGACGCGGCGCGGCGGCACATCTTCCTCTGCTGCGATCAGACCAAGCCCAAGTGCTGCGACAAGCAGCGGTCGCTCGTGGCGTGGGATTACCTCAAACGCCGGCTCAAGGAGCTCGGCCTGTCCGAGCGCGGCGGCGTGTACCGCACGAAGGCCAACTGCCTGCGCATCTGCGAGGGCGGGCCGATCGCGGTGGTGTACCCCGAGGGCGCGTGGTACGGCGGGTGCGATCCCGACGTGCTCGAACGAATTATCCAGCAGCATCTGATTGGTGGCCGGGTCGTTACCGAGCACCTGATCACGCAGCACCGGCTCGACGCGGACTGACGACGCGCATGCCACAACGCCCGGACGGCGTGTGCCGGGCGCTGCGGCGTCGTGAGGTCGTCGATTTGTGCGGAAAACGTGCGGCCGGGAAGGTGCACGCGGGTGTGGCGGGGGATCAATCGACGAGCAGGAACTCGCCGTGCTGCGGGCAGACGTGCAGCAGGATCGGGCCGTTGGCCTGTTCGCGCGTGGCGTGGCCGCAGATGGGGCAGGTGTGGCCGGTCGGCGTGGCCGGCGTGTCGAGGTCGAGTGCGGCCCAGGGGTCGGCGGTGTCGACGGCGGTGGCGGCCGCGTCGGCGCAGGTCTCGGCGTGGTCGACGGCCGCGTCGACGTCGCGTCCGTCGGCCAGCTGACGCAGGGCGTGGGCGAGGTCGGTGAGGTTGGCGTGGTGGGTGTTGAGGTTCGTCATCTCCGTTCTCCTTGGCTGCGTTGCTCCGCCGTGGGTCGTTACGGGTGCGTGTGTCCGGCGGTTGCACACGCGGTGGGTTGACAGGAAAACGCTTGACGCGGGCGGGATTCCAATCGATTCTGTCACGGGGCGGTAACAAGTTTTTTCATCCGGCGGGGCCGATTTCGGTGTCTGAGCACAACACCAATCTGAAGACCAGCGGAGCGATCTGGGAGTGGCATGCGTAAGCATCTGGCGGTGACGCTGGTGGTGGTTGTCGGGCTCGCTGTGGCGGTCCTGGGCTTGCGGGGCGAGCCGGACCCGCCCACGGCCGCGTCGGCGCCGTCGATGCTGGTCAAGCAGGCGTTCCCGGCGGCGCTGCCCGATCCGTACCGTCCGGCTGAGGCCAGCGGCGACGCGGCGCCGGTTTACGTCAAGGCGATCACGCTGTGCGACAAGCAACGCGACACGCTGGCGGCGGGCGGCGACGACGCGGAGGTGTTAAGAAAACGGCTGGTCGAGTTATTACTACAGGGCATGGACCTGCCGCAGACGACCGACGGCTTCCTCGACGCGATGACGCCGATGCAGCCGATGGCCAAGGCGGACTACGGCGACGCCGCGGAACTGACCGCCCGCGTCGTGCTCGACTGGGCCAGGGCGCAGGCCAACGAGCAGGCCAAGGCCCGTCGCCGTCGCGGCGAGAACGCGATGCTGGCGGTCTGGGCGATGGGTCGGCGGATGTTCGACCATAACGTGCGACTGGCGCCGCGTCGGGTGGGTCTGGCGATCGCCCAATCGGCGGGACTGACCTACCTCAAGACCTTCGGCGAGAAGGGCGGCAAGTCGCTGGACATGCGGGCGTGTGTGGAAGAATCACAAAAAATGTCCAATTTTTGGAAGAACAAGCAACTAGGGCTATATGCATTACAAGGGAGCGTCGGTGATCTGATCCGGTTCGCGGATCAGGATGAGGACCGGACGTTCCGGATCGAAGCGCTGCTTCAGCTGGGGTTGATGCAGTGGCTGGGCAGGCGAAGTCGCGCAAATCTAAGCGCGATTGAAGCTTGCCTGAATCGACAGATCGTATCGTCGGACGCTCAGATCGCTGAGGCCGCACGAATCGCGAAGGAATATACCCGGGAGCAGGCCCGGGCGCTCAGATAGTTAAGCCTCTGATATCAGAGGCTTAGGGGCAAAGTGAGGCGATTTTTCAATATTTCGCCAGGCTGCTAAAAAATGTTGGACTTGTGGCCGATTTAGAGTCCAACCGCGACGGCACGCGACCATACGTAATGACCGACAGTCACGGAGCACGCAGGAGTTTCCGATGAGTAGCATCGCTAGTTCAGCCGATAGTATTGCTGATCAGCTTTCGTCCATGAAGCGACCGACGCCCGGCGAGGCGTCAACGGAAGAGGCGTACGCCCCGGCGAGAGCCGCGGCGGCGCCGCAGCGGAAGTCGACGACGACGAGACGCGCCTCGGCGAAGAAGCGGTCGTCGGCGTGGCTGGTGTTCCTGCCGTTCGTGCTGATCATGGGTCTGGCGCTGCTGCTGCTGGCCGCGTGGGGCACGGCGGTGCTGACCGGCATGGACGTGTGGCGCGCCGACAGCCACAACGCGCGGACGATGGCGAAGCTGATGATGGTCTGCTGGCCGCTGTCGCTGCTGCTGCTGGGCATCGGCGGGTACGTGGGCTTCACGTCGCTCCGCAAATCCCGCTGATTCATTGCATTCTGCTAACACCGTCTGCTTATCTTCGTTGATGTGTCGTTTTGCCATTGGCTGAACGACCGCTCACGCTACAATAGCGGTTTGCCCGCGGATACCCCGGTGTACGGGGTAACGGGGCGCACGATTTTCCGGCGGGCGCAATGCCCTGCGATCAACGGAGTGCGAGAACATGGCCAAGAAGCCAGCCAAGAAGACGACGACGAAGTCCTCCAAGAAGACCACCAAGACCACCACGGCCAAGAAGGCCAAGGCGGCTAAGCCCTCGGCGAAGAAGAAGACCACGACCGCCAAGGCCGCGAAGGCCTCGACGACCAAGTCGAAGTCGACGAAGTCGAAGAAGGCCAAGGCGACCAACGGCGAGCTGACGTATGACATGATCTCGGCGCGCGCGTTCGAGGTCTGGCAGCGTCGCGGATGCCCTGAGGGCCAGTGCGCCCAGAACTGGGCGGACGCCGAGGCGGAGCTCAAGCAGGAACTCGGCATCGCGTGACGCGTGACGCGGCGCGACCCGTCGCGCCGACACCCGCGCCCACCGACGCCGCCACTGCTTCCTTACCTGTCACCGCGTAACGAGCCACCGACGCATCAGCGCCACCGGCGTTGGTCTTCGATGGATACGTTGCTGTGGGTGCGCGCCCGTGGGGAGCGATGAGTTGCAGCCGCACGCCGGGAACTGCGGCCACGCATGTGATACGCGTATCGTCCGCGCGTTCCGCGTCTACTTGTGACCTTCCGGACCTTCGCCGGTGAGGTACTTGTCGCGCACGGCCGCGGCGAGGTCGACGTCGTTGATGTTCGCCAGCGTGCACAGCCATGCGAGCACGTCGGCGAACTCCTCGGCGAGGTTGTCGCGGTCGGCGTCGGTCGCGGTGTCGCGCGCCACGGTGTTCAGCGCGGTGGCCAGCTCGCCGACTTCCTCGATGAACCAGACGAACGTCGCGGCCGATCCGCGCGCGCTGTCGGTCGCGTAGTAGCGGTCGTGGATGTGCTGCTGAAACGCGTTGAGGGTCATGTCGTTGCTCATGGCCGGTAGTGTGGGCCGGTGGGCGTCCGGTGTCCAGCGGCTATATAGTGGGCCCATGACCGAGCCGCGTGAGTCACACCGGGTGATGATCCGCAAGGCGTCGACGCAGTGTCTGCTGCTGGCGGCGTGGTGGGTGATGCTGTGGCTCAGCTTCCCTCGGACGAACCTCTGGCTGCTGGCGCACGTGTCGCTGGCGCCGCTCGCGTTGCTGGCGATCCGCGCCAAGGCGCCGGGCCGGGCGGCGCTGCTGACGTACATCGCGGGCGTGGCGTGGTGGGCGGCGTCGGTGTGGTGGATCGGCGGGGTGACGCTGCCGGGCTACATCGGCCTGGCGTTCTACATGGGCCTGTACCCGCTGGGCTTCGTGGTGTGCCTGCGCATGATCCACGACCGGCTCGGCTACCCGCTGGTGTTCACGGTGCCGATCGTCTGGGTCGCGATGGAGTTCCTGCGCGGCTGGATCCTCACGGGGTTTCCTTGGTTCATGCTCGGCCACAGCCAGCCGACGTGGGTGATCCAGATCGCCGACCTGTTCGGCGCGTACGGCGTGTCGTTCCTCGTGGCGATGACCAGCGGGATGATCTGCGACGTGCTGACGCGGCCGATCGTGCGTCCGCGCGGCAGCAGCGGCGGGTCGGGCTGGGGCGTGCCGGTGCGCGTGAGCCTGCCGGTGTGGGGCTTGGCGATGATCGGCACGCTGGCGTACGGCGCGTGGCGCGTGGGCCAGTTCGACGGCACGCCGACGCAGGCGATGGCGGTGGCGGTGGTGCAGACCAACGTGCCGCAGTCGAACAAGATCGCGCCGACCGAGGAGCAGGACGCGGCGAACTTCGACCGCATGATCGAGATGAGCGACCTGGCCGCGGAGGCCGACCCGGCGCCGTCGCTGATCGTCTGGCCGGAGACGATGGCGCCGCGTCCGCTCAACGACGAGTCGATGGAGTTCTTCGCCACGCACCTGCGTCCGGACTTCGCCGAGCGGTACGTGGGGTATCGGCGTCGGCTGGCGGACGTCGCGTCGCGGCGCGACGTGTCGCTGATCGTCGGCGCGCACGCGATGATGGACTGGCGTGAGTCGGACGAGGGCGGCTGGGTGCCGACGCACCGCTACAACGCGGCGTACCTGTTCCGGCCGGACGGCGGGATGGATCGCTACGACAAGCTGCACCGCGTGCCGTTCGGTGAGTACATCCCGCTGGTCGACTCGGTGCCGTTCATCAAGAAGCTGGCGATCAGCCTCACGCCTTACGACCACGACTACACGCTGCGGCCGGGCACGAAGATCGTGCGGTTCGAGGTACCGGTGCGGACGGGCGTGCCGGGCGTGCCGGGCGCGGCGGCGGGCGCGCCGAGCGACGCGCCGGGCGCCGGATCGGCTGAAGCGGGCGCGGCCGGGTTGGAGACGTGGTACGTCGCGGCGCCGATCTGCTTCGAGGACGTGGTCAGCTACATGCCGCGGTCGATGGTGTGGGACGGGGACCGCAAGCGCGTGGACGTGCTGGTGAACCTGTCGAACGACGGGTGGTTCGCCGGGACGGCCGAGGCGTATCAGCACGAGCAGATCGCGCGGTTCCGCTGCGTCGA
The DNA here is from genome assembly GCA_016125285.1 of Phycisphaera sp. GTDB lineage: Bacteria > Planctomycetota > Phycisphaerae > Phycisphaerales > Zrk34 > RI-212. Next base: position 21,667 of record WGMA01000059.1, on the reverse strand, counting down.
GACGCGGACGCCGATGGCGCGGTCGGTCAACACCGGCGTCAGCGGGTTCATCGATTCGTGCGGCCGGCTGATCGGGCGGGTGACGGTGGACGGCAAGACGCAGCAGGTCGACGGGTACGCCTCGGCGTATCTGCACCGCGACGCGCGTGTGCCGCTGTTCGTCCGGACCGGCGACGCGCTGGCGGTGACGTGCACGATCGTCACGGCGGTGTTGATCGGATTGATCCAGTTGAACAAACTGTTGCTGGGACGGGCGAGAGGCTCGGAGGACCGATGACGCGTTTGGATGCAACGACGAGAACCGTTTGGGTGTGGCGGACGCTGCTGGCGTTGGCGGTGGTGGCCGCGCTGGCGGCGGCGTCGGCGCACGCCGCGCCGCCCGCGACGAAGGCCGCGCCCGAGCCGGTGACGCCCGCGGCGGCGCGTCAGCGTGCGGCGGCGATCGTGGTCGAGGCGTCGTCGTCGCAGTACGCGGTGTTGCGGTCGAACGCGGTCGAAGCGGCGCGGCTGACGCCGGAGCACGCGGCGGCGATCGTGACCAAGGCGCTGGGTGACGACAACGAGGCGGTGCGATACGCGGCGGCGGTGACGGCGGGTCGCGCGGGGATGAAGGACGCGTCGCCGTTGCTGCGGAAGCTGCTGAACGACGACAAGTCGTCGGTGCGCGCCGCGGCGTTGTACGCGCTGCACCGCAACGGCGAGCAGGTGGACATCACGCCGCTGGCCGACATGCTGATGGGCCCTGACCCGAAGCTTCGGGCGCACGTGGCGACGATCCTGGGGTTGCTGGGCGACGCGTCGGCGATCCCGCTGCTGCAGCGCGCCGCGCAGTCGCCGCTGCCGAAGAAGATCGGCGCCGACGAGGAGGCGGTGGTGCGGACGGAGATGGCCGAGGCGATGGCGAAGCTGGGCGACGAGGGGGCGCTGGAGGCGTTGCGTTCGGGCGCGTTCAGCCCGTTCGGCGAGGTGCGTGTGCTGAGCATCACGGCGATGGGCGCGGTGGGGGATCGGCGGATGGCCGCGGCGTTGCATCAGTTCGTGGACCAGCCGCCGGTGGAGTTGCAGCTGGCTTCGTCGGCGGCGCTGGTGCGTCTGGGCGACGCGCGTGGTCGGGCGGTGGTGATCGGCAAATCGCAGGACGCCGACCCGGTGGTCCGGTCGCAGGCGGCGTGGGCGTTGGGGTGGTTTGACGACGAGGCGACGTGGACGAGATTAGTGGCTATGATGTCTGACGGACACCCGCAGGTGCGGGTCCACGCCGCGGCTTCCGTGCTTCGACGGACCGGGAAAAGCGCCGGGCGAGATTGACCGGCGTTCAGCGGATCGGGGTCCCTAGTAAAAAACTCCCCCCAAGGGGTTTGACAAACGTATAGCCTGACGATAAATATCTTGTGGGAATCAAGTACGGCACGCCGGGGTGCCGCTTCGCGTGCAGGCAAAACCCAGCGGCGTCCATGGGGATGGGCGTCCGGCACAAACCACCGTGTTGTCGCCTGGAGGTTACCTTGAGCATTGTTACGAAAATCTTCATCGTCCTGGTGATGATCCTGTCGGTCTTGCTGGTCGCGTTGATTGTTCCGTTCGTACGGAACACCGACACGTACCGCAAGAAGTACGAAGAGACTCAGAAGCTGCTCGAGGTCGCACGCAAGGACGTGCAGATCCACGAGGCGGACCTGAACGCTCGCGTCAACGCCCACGCGGCGGAGATCGCCGAGTGGGAGAACGTCTCGACGCAGCTGCGTGCTCAGATCAACGACAAGGACACGCAGATCCAGGCTCAGGCCGCGCGTGTGATCGAGCTGCAGAACGCCAACGCCGCCGTCGAGGGTCGCCTCGCCCAGCTCAGCGCCGCGCTGAAGCAGGCGACGGAGATCAACACGGCGTTGCAGGACGAGATCGTCGACCGCCGCGAGAAGATGCTCAAGCTGCAGACCCGCACCATCGAGCTGTCGGACCAGCTGCGTGACATGACCACGCAGCGCGACACGCTGGTGCAGCTGACGCGCCTGAACAAGGAAACGATCACCGACCTCGAGGCCCAGAACCAGGAGCTGGTCGAGAAGCTCGACAGCCTGTCGGCCGAGTCGAAGCAGAAGCCCGAGACCGAGCTGAGCAAGATCACCGGCGGCCTGGTGCCGACGCACGCGATCCAGGGCATCGTGACCGATGTCAAGGTCATCGGCGACGACACGTTCGTCGCGGTGAACGTCGGCATGAACGACGGCGTCAAGGAAGGCATGAAGTTCATGATCCACAAGGGCGACGTGTACCTCGGCGACGTGATCGTCAACACGGTCGATCGCAACTCCGCCGCGGGTCGCGTGACGCTCAAGGCCGGCGACATCACCCCGAACGCCGAGATCATGGCCGGCGGCCTCTGATCCCGCTGTCTGTGCGGTCCGTGTGACCCTTACGCTACGGAGACTCTGATATGAGCCAGATGGACGGAACACCGAGAATCCGGCAGTCGGCCTCAGCCAACGTCTACTCCGCACTGTCGTTCATCGCCTTCGCGGCGCTGCTCACGGCGGTCATCTTCGTGTGGATGAAGAACGTCGAGCTGACCGGTGACCTGCCGGCCCAGCAGAACAAGCAGTTCAAGAACCCGTTCTTCCTGGTCGATGGCGGCGGTGGCGGCGGCGGCGCCGGCGGCTGATCGGCGCGACCCACGTTACGAAATCCTCAACGCCCCCGCTTGAACGCGGGGGCGTTGTCATTAGCGGCGTGCCTGGAAGGGCGTTGTGGGGCGGCGGAGGGCGGTGTGGGGGATGGCGATCGGCTGTCGATTACCGTAACAGTATGTCTTTGCACGGCCGTCGTGCTGCGGTACACTGCGAAACTGGCGGTAAGACTCGGCGGGCGCGACGGATCGTCCCGCAGTACCGCTGCCTTCCGACTGCGCCAGGGAAAGGTTAAGCGCACTTGAAAATTGACAGCCTGCTAGGTTGGTTCAGCGTCGATATGGGGATCGACCTCGGTACGTGCAACACGCTGGTGTGCGTGCGCGGCGAGGGCATCGTGCTGAACGAACCGTCGGTGGTCGCCGTGAAGAAGGGCACCAACAAGGTGCTGCAGGGCGGCAACGCGGTGGGCTGGGTCGCGAAGGAAATGCTCGGCAAGACGCCCGGTTCGATCACCGCGATCCGCCCGCTGAAGGACGGCGTGATCAGTGACTTCGAGATCACCGAGGCGATGCTCTCTTATTTTATTCGCAAGGTGCAGGGGCACACGCGGTTCATCGGGCCGCGCGTCGTGATCAGCATCCCGTCGGGCATCACCGCGGTAGAGAAGCGCGCGGTGCTGGACTCGGCTGAGCGCGCCGGGGCGCGGCGTGTGTACCTCGTGGAAGAGCCGATGGCCGCGGGCATCGGCGCGGGGCTGCCGATCGCCGAGGCGACGGCGTCGATGATCGTCGACATCGGCGGCGGCACGACGGAGGTGGCGATCATGTCGCTGGCCGACATCGCCGAGTGCACGTCGGTCCGCGTCGCGGGCGACGACCTCGACGAGGCGATCATCAACCACATGAAGAAGACGTACAACCTGATGATCGGCGAGCAGACGGCCGAGCGGATCAAGATCGAGATCGGCTCGGCGGCGCCGACCGGCGACGAGACGACGATGGAGGTGCGCGGCCGCGACATGATCAGCGGCCTGCCGCGCAAGACGGTGGTGACCAGCGAGGAGATCCGCGAGTGCCTGCAGGAGCCGGTCAACGCGATCACCGCCGCGGTGACCCGCACGCTGGAGCGGGCCGAGCCGGAACTCGCGGCGGACCTCGTGGACAACGGCATCGTGCTGGCCGGCGGCGGGGCGTTGCTGCGTGGCATGTCCATCGTCATGTCGAACGCGACGGGGCTGGAGACGCGCATCGCGCAGGACCCGCTGACGTGCGTCGCCCGCGGCACGAGCATCTACCTCGAGCACCTCGAGGACTGGAAGCACACGCTCGAGAGCGACCTCGACGAAGTGTGATGACAATTTTGGTTTTTGATTTTTGATTCTTGAATCGGGCCGCACCGTGGGATCACGGCCGCGTCAGATCGAAAATCAAAAATCGAAAATCAAAAATGAACAGGAGCGGCCTGACATCACGGACGATGTGGGGCGCGGCCGCCGTGGTCGCGCTGGCTGTCGCCGCGCTGCTGCCGGACCGCTACGCCAGCTTCTCCAAGCCCGTGTCGATGGCGGTGATCACCACCGTGCAGCCGCTCAGCGAGCCGCTGCACAAGCTGTCGGCGAGCCTGCGTCAGCACGTCGATCAGCCGCTCGAGGCCGTGCAGGGCGTGCAGCTGCGCGACAAGGTGCTGGAGCTGGAGAACGAGAACTACCGCCTGCAGTGGAAGGTCAGCCAGCTCGAGAAGGACATCAGCGCGCTGCAGAAGCTCGACAGCCAGCTCGGCGATCGTAGCTTCGTGTATCGCCGCGCCGCGGTGTCGGGTCGCAGCGCCGATCCGTCGTCCAACACGCTGCACCTCGAGCTGGGGGCGCGCGACGGCGTGGGCGCGGGCATGGTGGTCGTGGAGGGCGCTTACCTGATCGGCCGGGTCGGCCAGGTCGGGCACGTCGCCTCGACGCTCGATCCGATCACGACCGCCGGCACGCACGTCACCGCGGTCATCGGCCCGTTCAGCGCGTCGGGGTCGGGCGTCGTGATCGATACGCTGCCGCTGGCGCAGTTCGACGCCGACGGATCGGACCGGCTCACCGCGGTGATCGCGCGGTCGCTGCCGGTGCAGGTCGGCGACGCGGCGCGGCTGAAGGACCCCGCCTGGCCCGGCGCGGTGCACGGGTGGATCATCGGCCAGGTGATCGCGGTCGAGGACATGCCCGACGACCTGCTCCGCAAACGCGTAACGATCCAGGCGATCATGTCGCTGCGGTACATCGACGCGGTGACGGTGCTCGTGCCGAGCCGCGGCGCGGCGCCCGGCGAGGGCGCGACGACGGCCGTGCCGCTGGCCGGCGCCACGAAGGAGGGCGCGCCGTGAGGTGGTGGGTGTTCGCCATCCTGGCGTATCTGCTGCTGGCCCTGCAGGTGGGGCTGGCGGACGCGATGGCGTGGGAGTCGCCGTACGGCCCGGTCGCGCCGCGCTTCCTGCTGCTGCTGGCGGTGCTCGTGGGGCTGTGGGCGTCGGAGTCGGTGGTCTTCACCGCGTGGGGCGTGCTGGGCCTGCTGACCGACTTGGCGTCGCCCTACGCCGGCGGGCTTCACCTCGTCGGACCCTACGCGCTGGGCTATCTCGCCGGGGCGTACTTTATCCTGCAGGTGCGGCCGATGCTGTTCCGTCGTCACCCGCTGACGATCGCGTCGATGATGATGGTGTCCGGCGGGGCGATCCACCTGGTCGTGATCGTCGTGTTCTTCACGCGCAAGATCCTCGGCTACCCGCTGCCGGACTGGTCGGCGGGCGACGAGGTGATGCTGCGTCTGCTGATCCTGCTGTACAGCGCCGCGGTGGGCGGCGTGCTGTCGGTGGTGCTGGTGCGGATGGTGCCGCTGTTCGGCTTCGAGGTGTCGAAGGTGGCCGGTCCGAGCCGCCCGCGTCGCCGCGGCGAGCCGGCGTGACGCGGCCCGGCGTCGATCCCTCAAATCACTTTGTCGCGGGCGGCGTCGCGTCGGACGTCGTGGCCGGCGCATCGTCCTGACCCGGTGTGTAGGGCTGGCCGCCCTGGTTCAGGAACTCCTCGTACCACCGACGCAGCCGCGCGGCGGGGATGTCGATGTACTGGCCGCCCGTGCCCTCGGCGAGCTTCTTGAAAAACGGGTCGGGGTAATCAATGAGCACAACGTAGGTCTTGATGTTCGCCTTCTTGAGCTGGTCGGCCACGCCCGTCAGCTCCTCGGGCAGCGGCACCTGGTGCGCGACGATGATCAGGCGATCGGGCTTCTCGGCGATGGCCTTCTGGAACGCCGGGGCGACCTTCATCCCGCCGGTCGCGAAGACCTGGTCGAGCTGCGACGCCATCATGTCGCGCTTGATCTGTCCCGCGGCGCGCGGCTCCTCGGGGTACGCCATCGGCGCCCCGTCCCGCCAGAAGATGAACTGGATCTCCTGGTCGGCGCGGAGCGTCTTGACGCTGCGCAGCGCCATCTGCTTGAGGTAGTCGATGTAGTTCGCGAACGACTGCGAGCTGTCGATCATCACGACCGTGCGCTTGCCGGCGTCGATGCCGATGAAGTTCGGCTCGCCCTTGGTGTACGGGTTCTCGTTCAGGGCGAACTGCTCTTTGTAGATCTGCTCCGGCGTGACCTCCGGCGGCTTCTCGAACAGCACGCTGATCGTCACGATGATCGCCACGATCAGCGCCAGCACGAACACGCCCACGACGCCCCACACGCTGTACTTGACGCTCTTGCGGGGCGGGCGACGCTTGCGGGCGACGGGCACCGACGACGCATCGATCGTCGACATGTCGACCGGCTGGGCGCGGATCGGTTTGGGGGCCGACGCCGGGCGTGGCGCCGGCGCCGACGAGCGACGCTTCGACGGCGCGGAGGTGCGACGCTTCGGCGGCGCTTGCACACGCTCCTGCGTGGCGGCATCCGGCTCGTCCGGAACGGTCATCAGCATGCCGCAGTTGAAGCAGCGGCAGACGCCTCCGCGGAACCCTTCGTCGATTTCCAACTCGTCCCCGCATTGCGGGCAGATCATGTTTATCATGGCGGTCGCATTATAACTCGGGTTGTGGCCGTGGCGAATCGGCGGGAACCGGCCGGTCAATTCGATTGCTGGTACAGATCACGGACCTGCGCGTCGGTCATCGCGCCCTGGTAGACGCGCACGTCGTCGACCGCGCCGATCAGCTCGCGGCCGGGCTTGTCGGCGTTGCCGCTGATCCAGATCGGACGCGACTGACGGTTCACCGCCGACGACACGCGGCTGTTGGTCCCCGCGAGTTGCCCGTCGACGTAGAGGTCCACCGTCACCCCGCTGTAGACGCCGACGACGTGGTGCCACTTGTCGTCGTTGAGCGACGTGGCGGTGGACGCGGCGTAGTCGTTCGGCGAGCCGCTGTTGATTGAAAAGGACAGCCGCCCGTTGGCCTTGTCCGCCAGCGACAGGCGCCACGTCGCGTCGCCGCGCGTCACGATCCCCGCCCAGTCGTGCTGCGGCGTGTTGGGCAGCTTCACCCACGCGGCGATCGTCACGGCGTCGGTCGCGGCGTCGAACGCGGCGTGCCCGCGGATCTCGATGCGGTTCTTGCCGTTGAACTCCGCGGCCTTGCCGATGCGTCCCGGCACGAACTTCGGCCCGCCGACGAGCTTGCCGTTGAGCCGGTACGGTCCCGAGTCGTTGGCGTTGCCGTCGAGCGGCCAATAGCCGATGAGGTCGACCTGCCCCGGGACGACGCCGGCCGCGTTGGCGCCGGCGTTGGCGTCGACGTCGGCGGGGCCGGCGGTGAAGATCGCCATCGCGGTCGTCGCGGCGATGATCGCCAGCATCGGCAGCAGTGGGTGCGGGGCGCGGCGGCGCGGGTCGGGCCGCTTGGTCGTCGGGCCGCCGATGCCCTGCGCGATGACCGGTTGCTTGCGTCCGCTGCGGCGCGGCGCGGGCGATGACGCCGCGGCCGCGGCGGCGTCGGCAAGGCCCGACGGCGGGGGCGCGTCCGCCGGCGGCGCCGAGCGCGGGGCTGGACGCGGCTCTTGACGGGGTTGCGGCGCACGCGGTTGCGGCGCGCGTGCCTGCGGGGCGCGCGGCTGGGGCGCTCGGGGTTGCGGCGGCGGTCCCGTGGTCTTCGGCGGGCGCTGCTGCGGGGGCGGACCGATGGGCTTCGGCGCACGCGGCTGCGGCGGGGGGCCGACGGCCTTGGGCGCGCGCGGCTGTGGCGGCGGGCCGGTTGTCTTCGGCGGAGGCTGGCGCGGCGCGGGGCGCGGCGGCGCCGGGGCGTCCGGCGTGGATTGCACCCGCGGCGCCTCGGCGAGATTGATCAACGCACCGCAGCTATCGCACCAGCAGATACCCTCGCGGATGCTGTCCTGAGAAACCTGAACCGTGTTGCCGCATCGGCACGCGACCAGCATGCGACCATTATAACTCTATTGGACTACCGAGGAACGCCGACGCCCGACAGCGCCTCGCAGCGTGCGTCGCGCGGCTCGCTATCATACGGCGATGTCCGACCCCATCCATGTTCCCGTGATGCCCGACGAGGTGCTGACGCTGCTGGACCCGCGCCCGGGCGAGATCGTGCTCGACTGCACGCTCGGGCAGGGCGGGCACGCCGCACGCATCACGCCGCGCCTCGCGCCGGGCGGGCGATACGTCGGCCTCGACGCCGACCCCGCGTCGCTCGACGCCGCACGCCGCGCCCTCGCCGACGCGCCCGTCACGCTCGATCTGGTGCACGTCAACTTCCGACACGCCCGCGCCGCGCTCGACGAGCTGGGCGTCGGGCGCGTCGACGGGCTGATCGCCGATCTGGGCTTCGCGTCGAGCCAGATGGACGACGCGTCGCGCGGCCTGAGCTTCCAGCGCGAGGGGCCGCTCGACATGCGGCTCGACCCCACGCTCGACACCACCGCCGCGGACCTGGTCAACCAGCTGCCCGAGCGCGATCTGGCAGACGTGATTTATCGGTACGGCGACGAGCGGTTGTCGCGCCGCATCGCGCGGAAAATTGTAGACGCACGACGAAATAAGCCGATCAGAGATACGAGGGAGTTGGCGGCGTTGTGCGCTTCGGCGTATCCACGCGGCAGGCATCAGCGGATCGACCCGGCGACACGCACCTTTCAGGCGCTGCGCATCGCGGTCAACGACGAGCTCGGCGCACTGGACGCGCTGCTCGAATCGTTGCCCGAGCTGATGAGCCCCGGCGGACGAGCGGTGTTCATCAGCTTTCACTCGCTGGAGGATCGACGGGTCAAGCAGACGTTTCGCGAATGGGTCAGGGACGACCGCGCCGAAGCGCTGACGAAGAAGCCGATGACGCCCACGGCGCGTGAGATCGCCGACAACCCCCGCAGCCGATCGGCAAAAACTCGTGGAATACGTTGGTTAAACGGTTCCATTGAGCGCGAGAGTTGATACAATCGTCAAGTCACCAAGGATGGTGCTTCTTCAGATTCAAGGATGAGTCGTATGACCCACGAAACCAAGATCGGTCTGCTCGTCGGGATGGGGGTGATCATCCTCATCGGTGTTCTCATTTCGGACCACCTCTCCGTCGCTCAACAACAACAGCAGGCAGGCAACCCGCCCACGCCGGAGATCGATCCGTCGGCGTTCCCCGCGCCGCTGTTCGGTGACAACGTGACGCCGGACGTGGTGAAGAACACGGCGCCGACGACCGCTCCGCGGGTCGCCCAGCCGTCGCCCCAGCCGCAGGCCGCGCCGCAGCCCGCGCCCCTGCCGCATCGCGACGCGCCGTCGACGTTCTTCCCGGCGCCCGACGTGATCGTCAACGGCGTGCCCGGCCACAGCGCCGAGACCCACAACGACAACACCGCGACACTCACCGGGTTCAGCCCCGTGACGCAGGCGACCGTCGACCGCGCCACCAGCGAAGAGGTCCGCCGCATCGTCGAGCAGGCGCACGAGACCGCGGCGCCGCCCGCGCCGCAGCCCACGCGCACCGAGGTCATCCCCGCGCCGCCGGCGCCCGCTTCGCCGCAGTACCGCTTCCACAGCGTCCAGAAGGGCGACACGCTCTGGTCGATCGCCAGCCAGTACTCCAGCGACCCCAAGAGCTTCGTCAACGCCATCTACGAGGCCAACCGCACGCGGATGCGATCGCCGAGCGACATCCGCGCCGGCGTCCGGCTGATCATCCCGTCGCAGGGCGCGACCGCCGCGGCCCCCGCGCCGGCCCCGCAGGCCGCGCCCGCGCCGCAGGCCCAGCCGCAGCCCATCGCCGCGCCCGCCTACGGCAGCTACACCACGCAGAAGGGCGACACGCTGTCGGAGATCGCGCAGAAGTTTTACGGCACGTCCCGCAAGTGGCGTGACCTCTACGAGCTGAACCGCGACCGGATCAACAACCCCGACGTTGTCCCCGCCGGTGTCGAGCTCCGCGTGCCCAAGCGATGAGATGAGGCCCCGCCCCGCATGTTCGCCAAGGTGATCACGCTGACGCTGCTGCTCACCGCCCTCGCCGGCGGCGTCATGCTCATGCGCCACCACCGCCTCGAGCTGGCCAACCGCTCGGCCGAGCTTCACCGCGAGATCACCAAGGGGCGGCAGGACGTGTGGAACGCGCAGGGCGACGTGGCCGAACTGTCGCGCCCCGACCGCATCCGCCACCGCCTCGACGAGACCGACACGCCGGTCGCGCCCGCCGTGCCGATGCCGAACGCCTCGACGTCGGGCGGCACGCTCGTGTCGCAGTAGACGCTGCTCGCGCCCGGCTCGCCTGATTGTCGCGCAGGGTGAACATCGAAGGGCGATTTCGCCGATGTTTACTGAGCGAAACGCACCTCGCGTGGTCGCGATAGCGAAGGATCGCCCATGTCGCCCCCCGTCGATGACAGCCTGATCGCGCAGCAGCGCCGCACGTGGGTCATCGCCCGCCTGCTGATCGCCGTGATCGTCGTCGCGCTGCTGGCGTTGCTCGGCCGCGTCCTGCAGCTCCAGGTCCAGCCCGATGCGCGCATCCTGGCGATGGTCAACCAGCGCGGCGGCACCGAGCAGCTTCACCCGCGACGCGGCGCGCTGCTCGATCGCGCCGGACGCGAGCTGGCCGTCACCGAGGTCGGCTACAAGCTGTTCGTCGACCCCGGCCTCATCAAGGACCCCGCCGACTTTCCCGTCAAGCTCGCCCACGCCATCGGCGACAACCCCGCGCGCCTCGACATGATGATCGACCAGCGGGCCGACTCGCGCTACGTCGTGATCAACGACCTGCTGACCGATCAGCAGCTCGACTCGGTCCGCAAGGCGGACATGCGCGGCGTCGGCCTCGAGCTGCGCTCCGTCCGCAGCTACCCCCACGGCGCCCTCGCCGCTCAGGTCGTCGGCTTCGTCGGGTCCGAGCACAAGGGCCTCGACGGACTCGAATACGCCCTCGACTCGGTGCTGCGGGGGCAGTCCGGCAAGCTCCGCACGCTGCGCGACGCACGCCGAAGGGCGCTGTGGATCGAACGCGCCGACTACACGCCCGCCCGCGACGGCCTGGCGATCAAGCTCAGCCTCGACCTGGTGATCCAGTCGATCGCCGAGCAGGAGCTGGCCCGCGCGTGCGAGAAGTTCCGCGCCGATCGCGCCGAGGCGATCGTGATGGACGCCCACAACGGGCAGCTGCTGGCCATGGCGAACTGGCCGCCGTTCGACCTCAACAACCCGCAGGACGCCGAGGAAGAGGTCAAGCGCAACCGCTGCGTGACGGATCCCTACGAGCCGGGCTCGATCTTCAAGCCCTTCATCCATTCCGCGATCACCGATGCGGGCGTGGTGAAGCCCGACGAGAAGATCGACTGCACGACGACGGGATTCTGGGCCACGTCGTACGGCCGACGCCTGCACGACGCGCACGGCCACGGGCTGATCTCGTGGGACGAAGTGCTGGTCGTGTCGTCGAACATCGGCATGGCGAAGGTGGCCGAGCGGCTGGGCGACCGCAAGCTCTTCCAGGCGCTGGGCGACTTCGGGTTCGGCGAGTCGACGGGCGTGGGGCTGACCGGCGAATCGCGCGGCATCGTCAACCCGCTCAACAAGTGGACGTCGTACTCGAAGAGCAGCGTGCCGATGGGCCAGGAGGTCGCCGTCACGCCGATCCAGCTGGTCAAGGCGTTCAGCGCGTTCGCCAACGGCGGCATGATGGTCTCCCCGAGCATCCTCGCCGACGAGTCCGACACGCCGATGTATCAGCGGGCGATCAGCCCCGCCACCGCGATGCACACACGCATGGTCATGCGGGACGTGGTCACCGAGGGCACCGGCCGCATGGCCAAGTCCAAGCTGTATCAGATCTGGGGCAAGACCGGCACCGCGCAGGTCCCGGTCAACGGCCACTACCCCGACGGCCTCTACACCGCCAGCTTCATCTGCGGCGCCCCGCTGCGTAACCCGCGCGTCATCGTCCTCGTCACCGTCCATCGCCCCGACCCCAAGGTCGGCCACTACGGCGGCGTCGTCTCGGCGCCCGTCGCCAAGGAAATCGTCGAGCAGACCCTGCCTTACCTTGGCGTCGCGCCGGACATGGAGCAGGAAGTCGACAAGTCCCGCGTGGTGTCGCGGTGATCGGCAGACGCCACCCTTGGATTAATACTGATGGGCCGGGACGCCTGAAGACCATGCCGTGTCCTGGCGGGGGTGAGTTTGTTGTCGATTCGATTGGCGATCTCAAGCAAGATGGTGTGGATGTGGTCGTCTGCCTGCTCGAAGACGATGAGATTGATCGACTCGACATGCGGGGCGAGGAAGCGGCTTGCCTGCAGTGTGGTGTAGAGTTCCTGCGGCACCCGATGCCAGACCACGCGTTACCTTACGACGACAAGGCCGCCGCCGACTTCGCCCGCGCGATCTACGAACGGTTTGTCGCCGGCCAATCCATCGCGATTCATTGTTTTGCCGGCATCGGTCGGGCGACCATGATCGCGGCCACTGTGCTGATCATCTCAGGCTTGAGCGCGGGCGAGGCGGTTGAACGGATCTCCGCAGCACGTGGTTTATCAGTTCCAGATACGCGCCGTCAGCTTGAGTGGATCGAAGAAGCCGAGCGTTACTTGCGCGGCGGCTGATACGAGTAGTCACGCGCCGAGTCGCAGGCGGACTTCCTCGATCAATTCTTCGAAGCTCGACACGAGCGCCAGGCCGTAGTGGTCGCAGACGACCTCGACGTTGCCGCGTCGCCAGTAGCCGTGCGGGCAATACACCACGAGCTTCTGGCTGCGGGCGCACAGGCCGAGCTCGAGCAGCGTGATCGGCGCCTGCGAGTCGGCGGTGAAGCACATCGCCACGACCGTCGCGCGTTCGAGCCCGTCCAGCTCCCACTCGACCTGCTGGCGGAACTGCGCGTTGGTGATGGACTGCTCCCACGACGCGTCCCAGTCGGGCCGGCGGGGGTTGAAGATCATCGCGTCGAGGTCGGCCAGCGCGTGCTCCATCTGCGACTGCCAGTCCTCGGCCGCGCCCATGTCGATCGACCCGGCGAGAAACACGCTGGGCCCCTTCGCGTCGGCGGGGATGGGCGTTGGAGACTTATAGATCACGGCCATAACTGCTCGCCTCAGCGTTGCGCTTTGATCTTCTCGACGATGTTCGTCGTGCTCAGCCCCTCGACGGGCGGGATCGTCACGACGCGGCCGCCGTACGCCTCGACCACCTCCCAGCCGACGACCTCGTCGTGGCTGTACGTGCCGCCCTTGACCAGCACGTCCGGCTGGATCGCCCGCAGCAGCGGGATCGGCGTGTCGGCCTCGCCGCCTTCGCCCGTGCCGAACGTGATCAGGTAGTCGACGGACTCCAGCGCCGACAGCACGCGCAGCCGGTCGGCCTCGGGGCAGATAGGCCGCTTCGGACCCTTCAGGGCCTGGATCGACAGGTCGGAATTGACCGCGAGCACGAGCAGGTCGCCCTGCGCCCGCGCGCCGCGGAGCAGCTCGACGTGACCGGCGTGCAGGATGTCGAAGCAGCCGTTGGTGAACGCCACGCGTCGGCCCTGCTTGCGGTACGCCGCGAGCTCCGGCAGCAGCTGGTCCAGCTTGCGGACCTTGCCGAGCTCGGCGTGGTGCTGCTGGAGCAGGGCGAAGTGCACGTCCTCCAGCGGGATCGGCACGCAGCCGAAGCGTTCGACCTCGAGGCCCGCGGCGGCGTTGGCCAGCTCGACGGCGTCCCGCCAGCTCGCGCCGTTCGCCCGCGCCGCGGCCAGCATCGCCAGCACCATGTCACCCGCGCCCGTCACGTCGTACACCGACCTCGCGAGCGTCGGCACCGCGACCGACTTGCCGTCCCGCTCACGCAGCAGCGCGCCCTGCTTGTCGAGCGTCAGCACGACGACGTCGAGGTCCAGGTCGTTCATCAGCTGCTCGGCGACCGTGTCGAGCTTCGCCTGTGTGTGCGTCGGCAGGCCCGTCGCGAGCTCCGCCTCGGTGCGGTTCGGCGTGATCGCGGTCACGCCGCGGTACTTCGTGTAGTCGTCGATCGCCGCGGGGTCGACGAGCACCTCGACGCCGTGGTGTTTGGCCAGCTCGATCAGCTCGGCGCAGAGCTCGGCGGTGATCACGCCCTTGTTGTAGTCCTCGATGCAGAGCACGGCGGCGCCTTCGAGCAGTTCCGCGGCGACGTCGATGAGGCAGCGGCGGGTCGATTCGTCGATCGGGCCGCGCTTCTCGAAGTCCGCACGGAACATCTTCTGCGGGTGGCGGTGCTGGGCGAGGCCGACGTAGGAGCGTTTGACGGTGGTGGGGCGGTCGTCGGCGGTGATCAGGCCGTTGGTGTCGCACCCGGCTTTCGACAGGCGGCTCATCAGCTTGTTCGCCGACGTGTCGCTGCCGACGACGCCGAGACACGTGACCTCACACTTGAGGGCGACGAGGTCCATGCAGACGTTCGACGCGCCGCCGGGGATGAAGTCCTCGCGCTCGACGCTGAGGACGGGCACGGGCGCATCGGGGCTGAGCCGCTCGGCGTTGCCGTACACCATGTGGTCCAGCATGAAGTCGCCGACGACAACGATGCGTTTGGTCTGCCAGCGGTCGATGATCTCTATCAGTTTGTTCATGTCGTTCTTCTTCGAACCGCAGGGGCTGCCGCCCCTGCGCGACCCCGCTCACGTCGTGGCGCTCGCCATTGTGGCGTGGGCTTTCACGGCGTCGAGGATCAGTTTTTCGAAGGCTTCTTCGCCGTCGAGAAACCGCATCTCCATCTGCTGCCGCCACACGGGCGCCGGGTCTGGCGATGATTCTAACAGCGGGCGGAGTTTGACCCAATCCTTCTCGGTCGTCAGCACGGCGACGGCCTTGAGTTCCTTGAGCTTCGCGGAAAGACCGTCGACGAACTCTTGGGTGTAGACGTGGTGATCGGGCAGACGCAGTTCATCTACCGCACGAACCCAGCTCTTGGAAGGCGTCACCTCGGTATGCGCATCCGGCTCAATTTCGAATCGTCCATCGTCCGGGTCTGAACGAGGTATCAGTGGCGAAGGATTTCCAATCGCCTGTACTACGTACACGGGCCACGGACCTTCCTGATATGGCTTGTTGTACTCGGAGAAGTCAACGTGTTCATCACGTTCGTCGAGAATCTCGGTGTACGCGTGGGTTGCGTGCGCGAGCGGACGAGCGTTGGCTCCACGCGCGATCCGGTCGTCAACCTTATCCAACTCTCCCAAGCGCCTAATCATGTATTCCGCGACGCGCGTCGCGACAATCGCGTCGGCGCGACGCATGCCGCGCAGCGGTTCGCGTAGCATGCCGCGTGGCAGGACATGGTCGTAGCCGAACGGTTCTGTCGCGTCGACGAGCACGAGGTCTAGGTCGCGGTGGATGCGGCGGTGCTGAAACGCGTCGTCAAGCACGAGCACATCGACGTCGCCGCGCTGCTCGAGTTCGCGTGCGGCGGCGACGCGGTCGGCGTTGGGAACGATCGGCACGTCATCAGAAAGTTGTTCGCATAACAGGATCGCTTCGTCACTCGGCGCACCGTTGTCGAGGTAGTCGGGCATGTAGCCTCGCAGGACTACCGCGGGCCGGTATCCGTGGCGCTGCAGCAGTTGCACGATGTAGATGACCATCGGTGTCTTGCCGGTGCCTCCGGTGGTGATGTTGCCGATGGAGATGACGGGCAGGTTCACCTTGTGCGTGCGCTTGACGCCCCAGTCGTACAGCTTGTTGCGCAGCGTCACGGCGGCGGCGTAGAAGGGCTCGGCGATCGCTGTGCCGAAACGAAACATGTGTGCGCGAAGCGAGCGGTCGGCGCCGGACATCGTTTCGTGGATGCGCAGGTGTTCGGTGAATGTGACGCGGTGTGTCATCCGGCCAATAGGATACCCGGGACGGTGCTGCGCTTCGTGTGATTGTCGGGTGGCGCGTCGGGGATTCCCTCACCCTCGCCCTCTCCCGGCGGGAGCGGGGAACGGTATCAGAGTTCGGAGGCGAACTTCTGCAGGGCCTCGTCGAGCTTGGCCATGGGCAGGCCGATGACGGTGGTGCGGTCGCCCTTGATGTGGATCTGCCACTTGTCTTCGAGGTCGGCGACGTTGTACCCGCCGGCCTTGCCTTCCCAGGCGCCGGACTCGATGTACGCGTCGAGCTCGTCGTCGTCGATGGGGGTGATGCGGACGGTGGCGGTGTCGGCGAGCATGCGCTCGTGGTAGTCCGAGGCGTCCATGATGGACAGTCCGGTGATCACGTCGTGCTTGTTGCCCATGAGGCTGGTGAGCATGCGGCGGGCGTCGTCGGCGTCCTTGGGTTTGCCCATGTATTCGCCGGCGAACTCGATGAGCGTGTCGCCGGCGATGATGATGCCGGTGTCGAACTCCTCGGCGACGCTGAGCGCTTTGAGATGCGCAAGCGTCATGGCGGTGTGGCGGGCGGGCAGGCCGTCGAGCTTCACGGCGGACTCGTCGAACTGCGGGTTGCGTGTCTCGAAGGAGTAGCCGGCCTCGCGGAGGAGGTCGATCCGCCTCGGCGAGGTGCTGGCCAGGATCATGCGCTTGTGTTGCAGCGGGTGTGTCATAGCGGGTGGGTGGTGTCCTGCGTCGCGGCTTTGGGTGTCGTGTGGACGATCTGATTGTCGGATGAGGCTTCGCGTGCGTGTTGGCGACGCTCCATCTCTTCCTGCAGCTTCTGGGCCCGCGGCGACGTCGGCGGGATCAGCTGCCCCCAGCGGCGTAGACGATACCATATCACGCCGTACTTCACTATGAAGTAGGTCGGCGTCGCGGCCAGGAACGCCACGACGGTGCAGCCAAGGAACAGCGGCTCGGCGATCTGCAGCAGCGCCGACGAGTAGTAGCGGATCAAGTCCCACCAGCCCGGCGGGGCGGTTTCGATCTTGTCGACGAACCATTCGTACTTGACCGGCGTCTCGACCATGAGCTTCGCGCCGAGCAGGTAGCAGGGGTAATAGACCGGCACGGCGGTGAGCGGGTTGGAGACCCACACGAAGGGCTGGCCGACGAGCTTGTTGGCGCGGAACAGCCACGCGAGGAAGAACGTGCCGATCATCTGGATGCCCATGATGGGCATGATCCCCATGAACAGCCCGATCGCCACGCCCATCGCCAGGCGGTAGGGCGGGTCGTCGGTGTGCAGCACCTTGAAAAAGATGAACTTCTGGGCGCTGCGCCACCAGTACTTGAACAGGATGCGTGTACGTCTTCTCATCCTCGCGTAGCCTTCACTGCGGCGAGCGTTCAAGCGGCATGCGCCGGGGGGTGGGCGATCAGTCGTCGTGTACGGTGCGCGGCGGGGGTTGGTCCATGACGCGGCGAACCGCGTCCCAGACACGCTCGGTATTTACGCTGGCGATGACGCTCTGGTCGTCGCGCGCGGTTCGGTAGTGTATGCGACCTGCCGTCTTTGCACACACCGTGCCCGTGTCGTATCGGTACGGGCCGACCTGCGCCACGTCCGTCGGCCCGAATACGCTGACCACCCGCCGGCCCAGACCCACCGCAATGTGCAGCGCCGCCGAGTCGTTGGCCAGCACCAGGCCCGCCTGATCGATCATCGCCATCATCTGCCCGACGGTCGTCTTGCCGACCATGTCGATCCGCGGCGGCTTGGCCGAGACGGTGTCGCCACGGATCAGCAGCTCGGTCTGCCCGCGCTCGGACGCTGCGCCGATCACCGCGGCGGCGCGCATGCCGACCTGGCCTAGCCGGGTGACGACCTGCTCGTAACTCTCGATCGGCCAGCACTTGCACTTCCACCGCGCCGTCGGTGCGACCACCGCGTATCTTCCGGCGGTCAGGCTGTGCTTCGTCATCCACTGTTCGCACCATTGCCGGTCGGCCTCGCCGACGTAGAGTCGCATGTCGCGCACGGGGGGCACGTCGTCGCCGCCGAGCACCGCGAGCATGCGGTCGACGGTATGCTCGATCGACGCGTCGATCGGCACGCGGCGGTTGTAGCCCAGCCAGCCGAGTTCGCGCGCGTCGGCCGGGCCGACCCGCCGGCCGGCGCCGGTCCAGCGTGTCATGAACCCGCTGCGCGCCAGCCCCTGCAGGTCGTACACCATGTCATACGCACGGCCGCGCAATTCGTTCAGGAACTTCATCCCGCGGATCGTCGCGCCGGGCTTGAAGCCGAACCCGCTCATCTGGCGCCTGGGGAACGCGATCACGTCGCCGATGTCGGGGTGGTGGCGGACGACGTCGGCGAAGCTGTCCTGCACGAGCCAGTCGACGCGTGCGCCGGGGTAGCGTCGCATCAGGCTCACGAGGGCCGGCGCCGTGCGCGCCACGTCGCCCAGCGCGCTGGGGCGCACGAGCAGGATGCGGTAGGTCGGCACGACGAGGTCGGACATGTTGGACACTATACCGCGACGGCGGCGCGGTCGGACGCCCGCCCGACAACGGCGCTTGCAACACCACGGCGGACCTGTCACCTTGTGCCCATGCGCGACGTGGACCTCATCCGGGCAGCCCGACAGCTCGTGGAGACCGACAGCCTGCTCGGCGCCGACACGATGCCGCTGGGCACGCCGCTGGATCTGGGTTCCGCGCCCGACCGCGCGGCCGTGCCGTCCGAGGATATGAAGTTCGCCAGGAACCGATCGGCGCCGGCCGCAGCGGCCCCGCGTCCCCGACCGACCGCCGCCCCGGCGCGACCCACGGTCGCGGCTTCGCCCCAACCCGCGGCGCTGTCGCAGACGTCGATCCACGAACCCCTGCCGGCCAACGACATGAGCAAGTCAGACAAGGCCAAAGAGCTGAAGAAACTCGAAGCCGAAGTCACGAAGTGGATCGAGGCGAACTGGCCACGCGACGGGTGGACCAACGTCGTGTTCGGCGAGGGCGATCCGGACGCCGACCTGATGTTCGTCGGCGAAGGCCCCGGCGCCGATGAGGACCGCCTCGGTCGCCCGTTCGTCGGCCGGGCCGGGCAGCTGCTCGACAAGCAGATCGGCGCGATGGGCCTCGAGCGCGAGCAGGTCTACATCGCCAACATCGCCAAGACACGCCCGCCGGGCAACCGCGTGCCGACGCCCGAGGAGGCGGTGCTGTGGCTGCCGTGGCTGGAGAAGCAGATCGAAACGATCCGCCCGAAGGTGATCGTCACGCTCGGCGCGACGTCCGCGAAGTACCTGCTGCAGAACATGAAGCTGGCGATCACACGCGAGCGCGGCAACTGGAAGACCTACCGCGGCGTGGCGCTGATGCCGACGTTTCACCCCGCGTACCTGCTGCGTCAGTACACCAAGGAAAACCGCCAGCGTGTGTGGAGCGACCTGCAGCAGGTGATGGACAAGCTGGGCATGTCGAAGTAGTTCTGCGCGGGGCCGCGCCGCATGCCGGTCGGCCGATTTCCGGGTAAACTTTCCGCTACACGCGCGTCGTCACGGGGACGCTCGCGCGATCTGGGCAGACGGGGGTCGACATGTTTATCGTTTGGGGCACGAAGCACAAAACCAGGGATGCGGGCGTGGTCGCGGAGCGTTGCGACGTGTGCATGGCGCCGCAGCCGTTCGTCGTGACCGATCACTACGAGGCGGGGCACATCTACTGGATCTCGCTGACGCAGGGCACGTACAAGATCTCGTCGATGAAGTGCCCGTCGTGCGGCAACGAGCTGATCTGCAACAAGGACGACTACGACCAGGTGCTCGCGCGCGACATCGCCGCGCGGTTGCCGATCCACGAGCTGATCGAACGGACGAACCACCGCCTCGGCCAGTCGATGCGCATGCGTGAGAACCTCGAGGCGATGGCGAGCCAGCAGGCGCAGGCCCCGCCGCGCGCGCCGGGATCGCCGCCGCCGCTGCCCGGCGCCAGGCCGACCACCGGCGGCCCGGACCCGCGGTTCGCGCTGGCCGTGGCCAAGCTGCGCGACTTCGACGACTCGGACACCAGCCGCGAGCTGATGGCGCGGCTCAGCCAGTGGCAGACCCTCGACACCGACCTGCGTGAGAAGCTGCTGACCGAGGTCGACGAGTTCGTCGACAGCAGCATGCGGATCAATCAGACGATCGGGTTCATCCGCACGATCGCCAACTCGTATCCCGACTCGGCGGGATGCCTCAGCGGCTTCTTCGTGTTCCTCGTGCCGATGGCGTTGTTCTTCATCCCCGCGCTGCAGAGCTGGCTGTGGGGCCCGATCGTCGTGATCGCCGCGTTCGTCGCTGGATTCGTTGTGATGCAAAAGGTGTCGGCGCGCCGCATCCGCGCGTGGACGATCAACAAGCTCATCCCCGAGGCCGACGCCGATCAGATCGACTACACGCTGTTCGTCGGCGTGCTGCTCGGCGTCAACACGTCGGACCAGGCGATCGATCAGCACGTGCGGAACCTCGCCACCGGCGTGAAGAACTTCCTCGGCGTGCTGATCGAGCAGGGCCGAATCGAGGGCGAAGGCGCCGACGCGCCCGCGACGCCCGCGAAGTCCGATCCGAAACGTCCGCCCACCCCACCGGGCAAGGACGGCGGGCGCGGCCCGATCAGCGAGCGGTGACCCGCGACGTGTTGCGGTGTCGGGGGCGTCTGCGGACAATGTCGCCCCGTTTTTGACACGCACGCGGAGGTTGTAATGACGGACAAGGATCGTGAGTTGATCGCCGCGGCCACGGAGGTGCAGGGGCACCTGCCGCTCGGCGACGGGTACGACGCGGCGGCGGTCGGCGCGGCGCTGCGGACCGAGTCGGGCCGGGTGTTCACCGGCGTCAGCGTCGAGCTCGCGTGCGGCATCGGCTTCTGCGCCGAGCACGCGGCGATCGCGGAGATGCTCAAGCACCGCGAGACACGCATCGTCGAGATCGTGGCGGTGAACCGCTCGGGCGTGCTGCCGCCGTGCGGGCGCTGCCGTGAGATGATGATGCTCGTCAACGCCGCGAACCGCGACACGCGTGTGCTGCTGGGGCAGGGCCGGTCGGTGGCGTTGCACGAACTGCTGCCCGAGCACTGGATGGGCGTCCGGCCGGGTTGAGGGTTCGGGGCGGGAAAACGCCCGGGGTCACCAGTAACCTGCTTCGGAAGAACCGGTCAAGTTGGGCGGTATATATCCCACGCGAACTGGGGTAGATTCCCTAGGATCGCCATCTGGCGAGCCTTGTAAACTTGGGATATACTCGAACGCGAACTCCGGTATGGGGTTGCCGGTGCCAAGCCTGTAGTGTGCAGGCTGGGGAGACAGGGATAATCTTGATCATCAAAGTACGAAAGACGTTGACAGGAGACTTCGAAATGAAGCGCGGTAATTTGAAGACAAATTGGGGAGTAGCGCTGCTTGTTGCAGCCTTTACGCTGGGTTGCTTCCAGGCGAGCGCACACGCCGACGGGCTTCTCGAGAAGCTTTTCGGTGGCGGTGACAAGAAGGAAGCCGCTCCGGCCGAGCCGACCAAGTCCGGCATTCGGACGATCACGACCGAGTACGGCACGACGGAGATCGACGAGGCCAAGAACGAGCACCGTCACTGGGATCCGTGAGGTTCCCCACGAATGGTGGGCGCGAGTATATCGCTAGGCGGCGGATTGTTCATACTCGACGGGGCTGAGGTAGCCCAGGGCCGAGTGACGTCGTTGGGGGTTGTAGTAGTTGTCGATGTAGTCGGTGATCGACGCG
>WGMA01000068.1 GCA_016125285.1 Phycisphaera sp. | reverse complement strand
CGTCTCGAGCAGGCGCTCGAACTTGAGGAACGGCTTGTCGTAGAACCCGACGTAGTCGAGCTGCTCGGGCTTGAGCCCCGCCTCGGCCAGACAGTAGTCGATCGCGTGCTGCGGGAATTCGTGGTCGTGCTTCTTGCGTGTGAAGCGTTCTTCCTGCGCCGCGGCGACGATGCGACCGTCGACGACGAGCGCCGCCGCCGAGTCGTGATAGAACGCCGAGATGCCGAGGATGGCAGTCATCGATTTACGTCTTCAATCGCGTCGGCCACACGCGCCACGATCTTCGCCAGCGCCGTCGGCCGGACGATCACCGCGGCCTCGTCAACCGACACCCACCGCCGCTTGCGCCGGTCGGCCTCCAGCCAGTCGTCGAGTTCCGCGGTCACCCGCATCGCGTACACCGTCACCTGGCACACGCCGCCCCACTTGTCGTACTCGTAATACCCCAGCTCGCCGTCGAGCACGCGCCCGCGCACGCCGGCCTCCTCCTCGGCCTCCTGCGCCGCGGACTGCTGAGGCGTGAGGTCCGGCTCGACGATCCCCTTCGGCACGATCCACTTCTTGCCGCTCAGCGACGTGATCACCAGCACCTCCACACGCCCGTCGGTTACGCGGAACGGGGCTACGGCGGACTGCTCGTAAAAGTCCTGTCGCTCGTACTGTACGGCCTCGTCGCTCATCGCCCACGCAGTATAACGCCGCACGCCTGTCCGGCGGATTTACGGGCATCCCCGATATGGACTTTGCCCGACCTGCCTCTAAACTCAGGGTGTCATGCCCAACACGCGTCAGCATTTCGGACGCCTCGCCGACCTCGTCGCCGTCGCCGTCACGTTCGTGGTCCTCACGGGCGCCGGTGTCGCGCGGGCCGTCGACGACGCCTTCGATTACGAGCCGATCAACTACCACTCCGCCAAGACGCGTGACCCGGTCACGCTGCTCCAGCAACGCCTCGACAACGGCGAGACCACGCTGGCGTGGGACGACACGTGGGGCTACCTGCCCGCGGTGCTCAAGGAGCTGAAGATCTCGACCGCGTCGCAGACGCTGGTGTTCTCCAAGACCAGCTTCCAACTCCGCCGCATCTCGCCCGAGACGCCGCGCACCGTCTACTTCGGCGACCACGCCTACGTCGGCTGGGTGCAGCACGGGTCGATCGAGGTCACGTCGATCGACCCGCAGCTCGGCGGCATCTTCTACACGTTCGACAACACGCAGCGCGCCGAGGGCGACGTCCCACGGTTCAAGCGCAACAACAACGACTGCCTGTCGTGCCACTCGTCGTCGCGCACGCAGTCCGTGCCCGGCCACATGGTCCGCTCGATCTACCCCGACAGCCGCGGCTTCCCGATCGTCAACGGCGGCGGGTTCGCCACCACCGACCGCAGCCCGCTCCGCGAGCGCTGGGGCGGCTGGTACGTCAGCGGCACGCACGGCGACATGGTCCACCTCGGCAACCGCACCTACGACGAGTCGCTCAACTTCGATATGCTCGACAAGGCCGTCGACCTGTCCAAGACCGGCAACGTCACCGACCTCAGCCGCTTCTTCGACACCAGCAAGTACCTCACGCCGTACAGCGACATCGTCGCGCTGCTGGTCATGGAGCACCAGACGCACACGCAGAACCTGATCACGCGGGCGAACTACCGCACGCGGATCGCGATCCACTCGCAGAATGAGCTGGCCGAGGCGACCGGGCAGAAGATCGAAGGCCTGGCCGAGTCGACGAAGCGCCGCATCGAGCACGCCGGTGAACCGCTCGTGCGGGCGCTGCTGATGTGTGAGGAGGCGCGGCTGACGTCGACGGTGAAGGGCGTGTCGGGGTTCACCGAGAAGTTCATCGCCTCGGGCAAACGCGACCACCAGGGCCGCTCGCTCCGCGACCTCGACCTGCAGACGCGGCTGTTCAAGTACCCCTGCAGCTACCTGGTCTACTCCGACGAGTTCCGCGCCCTGCCGGCCGAGATGAAGGCGTACGTCTACCGCCGCATCTGGGAGGTGGTCACGCAGACCGACACGTCGATGGACTTCGCGCACCTCAGCGCCACCGACCTGCGCAACATCCGCGAGATCCTCACCGACACCATCCGCGACCTGCCGGACTACTGGTACAAGGCGGTCGAGGGCGAGTGAGTTGATTTCGGATTTCGGATTGCGGATTTCGGATTGATCCCCAACTCCGAACCCCCAGCCCCTATAACGTGTGCACATGCACCGCGGGCACGTCGATCTTGTCCAGGTCGACGTGGCACGTGGTGAACATCGCGGCGCCGGAGCCGGTGATGTAGACCGGCACGCCGAGCGTTTCGTGCAGGCGGAGGCGCAGCGCGGCGAGGCGCGGCTCGACGACGCACGCGGCCTTGGCCAGGTCGTTGAACGGCTCGTCGCCCACCACCGCGTCGCGCAGCTCGGTGATCTCGCCCATCGCGTCGAACTCGCGGTACACCGCGCCCGTGTTGCACGTCAGCGGCGGCAGGATCAGCGTCAGCTCCATCGTCCCCGAGACCGGCATCGGCGTGATCAGCTCGCCGAACCCGCTGACGATCGCGCTGGGCGGGCCGATGAAGAACGCCACGTCGCTGCCGAGTTTCGACGCGAGCTCGAGCATCGTGCCCATCGGCACGCCGAGGCCGAACACGTCGTCGAGCGCCTTGAGCATCATCGCCCCGTCGCTCGACCCGCCGCCGAGCCCGCCGCCGACCGGCGTCCGTTTGCGCAGCGTCGCGTGCACCGGCAGCGGCCGCCCCACCGACTCCTCCATCAGCGCGTGCGCCTTCGCGATCAGGTCCTTGTGCACGGGCCAGTCGATCGGCGTCGGCTGCGGCGCGTCCTCGGCCCAGCCGATGTCAAACGTCGACTCCGTCACGCCCTGCCCGCGCCGAATGATCAGGTCGTCGTACAGCGACACCTGCACCATCCACGAGCAGATCGGATGCATCCCGTCGGCACGCGGCGCGCCGACCGACAGCGACAGGTTCACCTTCGCCGGGCACTTGTATACGCGCGTCTCACTCATGATCGGATTGTAACGGAGAGTTCGGGGGTTGGGGGTTGGGGGTGACACTGACAAGCGAGTCGGCGAGCTTGTCAGTGGCGGAGGCCTGTCGATCGTTCGATCCGCAGCGCACGCCGCGTGTCGGCGCGCCGTTCCCCTCTCCCGCCGGGAGAGGGCGAGGGTGAGGGAGCAACGCCCGACAGTTCAACACACCCCGCGATCCACTTATGCCGTGTACATACGCACGCCCGCAGCACGACGCCACTGACGAGCTCACCGCGTTCGCTTGTCAGCGCCACCCGAGCGTTCTACGCGTCTTCCTCCGCCGCGCCGTTCGATCCCGCGTCGTCGCCGTTGCTCTCGCTTTCGCCCAGCAGTGCCGAGACCTCGCCGCTGGGCATCTCCTGCACCTTCGACAGCCGCCGGTGGATCTGCTTCGTGCGCGTCGCCGCGCGGTCCATCTCCTTCGACGCGCTGTGCAGCTTCTTCTGCACCGCCGCGATCCAGTCCTCGAACCGCCCGAACTCCGTCTTCACCGCGCCCAGCAGCTTCCACACCTCGCCCGAACGCTTCTGAATCGCCAGCGTGCGGAAGCCCATCTGCAGCGAGTTCAGCAGACTCAGCAACGTCGTCGGGCCCGCGAGGTTCACCCGGCAGTCGCGCTGCAATCGATCCACCAGCCCCGGCCGACGCAGCAGCTCCGCGTACAGACCCTCCGTCGGCACGAACAGGATCGCGAAGTCCGTGGTGTGCGGCGGCGCGATGTACTTGTCGCGGATGTCCCGCGCGAAACTCATCACCGCCGTCTCCAGCTCACGCTCCGCCGCCTCCAGCGCCACCGGGTCCGCCGCCTCCGACGCCGCGACGATCCGCTCGTAAGCCTCCTTCGGGAACTTCGCGTCGATCGGCAGGTACACGCACGAGCCCGCGTCCTCCTCCGGGCCCGGCAGCTTCACCGCGTACTCCACCACCACGTCCGATCGCGGCCGCACCTTGCAGTTCTTCTCGTACTGATCCGCCGTGAGCACCTGCTCGAGCAGACTGCCCAGCAGCACCTCGCCCCACGTGCCGCGCACCTTCACGTTCGTCATCACACGCTTCAGGTCGCCCACGCCGTTCGCCAGCGTCTGCATCTCGCCGAGGCCCTGGTGCACCTTCTCCAGCCGCTCCGACACCTGCTTGAAGCTCTCGCCGAGCCGCTTCTCGAGCGTCGTCTGGAGTTTCTCGTCGACGGTCGCGCGCATCTCGTCGAGCTTCTTCGAGTTGTGTTCCTGCAGTTCCTTGAGCCGCTCGTCGACGGTCTTGCGGATGCGGTCGAGCATGGTTTCGGTCGACAGGCGCAGCTCCTTGAGTTCCTTGGAGAACTGATCGAGCTGCTTGGTCTGGAACTCGCCGAACGCCGCCATCTGTTTGACGACCGTCTCGCCGAGCTCCTTGCGTGCCTCGAGCGCGTTCTTGTTCGCCTCCTCGCGGTTGCGTGTGAACTCGTCGCGGAGGTTGCGCTCGGCGCGGTCCTGCTCTTTGCGGATGGTCTCGACGTCCTGCTGAATCTGCGCCATCGCCGCGGCGGTCTGCTCAGCCTGCGCCGCCGCGTCGTCGCCCGCGCCGCCACCCCCGCCGCGCCGCAGCAGCAGCACGACCACCATCACCGCCAGCAACACGGTGACCACGAGATTGATGATGAGCAGCGTGTTCGTCATCGGCGTCCATACCGGCCAAAGATGCGTTCTCCGTCGCCTCAGTGTACGCGACCCCGTTTGAACTCGGAAGTGGGATCTCGCAACGCGGAGCAGGCTCGACATTTCCGCGTTCCCAGATCCGAGTTCCCACTTCTCACCCATCTGTTATCATTTCCCGACTATGTCTGACTCCCCCACCATCGATCAGCAACTCGCCGACCTGAAGCGTGGCTGCGAGGCGCTCTACACCGAGGACGCCCTCCGCAAGAAGCTCGCCTCCGGGCGGCAGCTCCGCATCAAGCTCGGCATGGACCCCACCGCGCCCGACATCCACCTCGGGCACACCGTCGTCCTCCGCAAGATGCGACAGTTCCAGGACCTCGGGCACAAGGCCGTGCTCATCATCGGCGACTACACCGCTCGCATCGGCGACCCCACCGGCCGCGACGCCACGCGACCCGTCCTCGACGAAACCACCATCCAGGCCAACGCCCAGACCTACCTCGACCAGGCCGGGCTCATCCTCGACCGCGACCCCGCGAAGTTCGAGATGCACTACAACAGCTCGTGGCTCGGCAAGCTCACCTTCGCCGACGTGCTCCAGCTCACCGCGCAGTTCACCGTCCAGCAGATGCTGCACCGCGACAACTTCAAGAAGCGCATGGACAAGGGCGTGGAGATCCAGGTCTCGGAGTTCATGTACCCGCTCATGCAGGCGTACGACTCGGTCGTGATCAAGGCCGACGTCGAGCTCGGCGGCACCGACCAGACCTTCAACAACCTCCGCGGCCGCGACCTGATGACCCGCCACGAGATGGAGCCGCAGTGCGTGCTGATCATGCCGATCCTCGTCGGCCTCGACGGCACGGAAAAGATGTCCAAGTCCAAGGGCAACTACGTCGCGGTGACCGACACGCCGGACGACATGTTCGGCAAGATCATGTCGATCACCGACCCGATGATGCGCAACTACTACGAGCTGCTCACGCCGCTGCCGATGGACCGCATCACGAGTCTACTCGACCCGTCGCTGACGCACCCGCGCGAGGCGAAGGACGCGCTGGCGAAGGTGATCATCGAGGAGTTCCACAACGCCGACGCCGCGAACGCCGCGAGCGCCGAGTTCGCGAAGCGCTTCGGCCCGGGCACGGACGGCCTGCCCACAAACATCGAGACGAAGACGGTCGCCGCCGGCGACCACCGCATCATCGACCTGCTCGTGGCGGTCGGCTTCGCCGCGTCCAACGGCGACGCCAAACGCCTGATCAAAGGCGGCGGCGTCAAACTCGACGGCGAAAAGGTGAGCGACCCGACGGCGAACGTCACGGTGAGCGCCGACGCGAAGGTCCTGCAGGTGGGCAAACGCAACGTCTGCCAGATCGTTGCGGGGTAGAAGAACGCGAGGCACAGGTGCAAGATCTCACGAAGATCATCAACGAGCATACCGGCGAGCAAGCACGACTCTGGCACTACACCTGTTCCCATGATCGACTCGTGATACGGCTAGGCCGCAGGGTCAACGATGAATACGAATACCGGTTTCTGGTGCTTACCGGTTGCCTGACAATCACCACGCCGACGATGTGGACCGTCGAATCGACCGAATGCCTCGACGCTTCAGAAGGACATCAGAGACTCAGGTCTCGCGAGGTCGATATCGTTTTTCAAGATTGGACTCTGTGTACCGAGTATTCGGACTAGTACCGGGTGCCCCAGCCACCCTCACCGCGATGACCGCAAACGGGTGTGCCACGGGCCGTAGCCCGTGCGCCGTCGGACGCGTCGTGTGATCCTGATGTGTCATCTCGCACAAGACCCCGCAGGGGTCGTGGGGTTGTAGCCACGGGTGGAGCGCGGCGAAGCCGAGCGGAACCCGTGGAAGCCGGGCACACCCCGCGACCGAGCCCCGGAGGGGCGACAGAATCGCATACCGTCCAACACCGCCGCCCCGTCGGGGCGGGATCACCGCGCGTCACACGTTCACGGGTTGCGCTCGCGGGCGCTCGCTTCACCCGTGGCTACATTCCATCGCCCCCTTCGCGGGCTGTGTAGCCGCGTCTCTCCGAGACGCGGTGCGAGTCTCGGAGAGACGCGCCTACGCGTCGCGTCGCCCGTGGCGCGGCGCGCGACGCCGTGGCGAAAACAATCTGAAAAAATCGCCGCCTCACTTACGAATCACGCCGGGCTGTTACATCAAGGCTGTATACAGGGGTTGTGATTCGTCACGGGCGATGGTCGTCCACGTTAAGGGAGTCATTGTGCGTTTTGCCAGAGGATTCACCATTGTTGAGCTGGTCGTGGTCGTCGCGGTGCTGGCGTTGCTGCTGGCGATCCTGATGCCGACGATGCACGCGGCGCGGGAGATGACGCGGATCACGGTGTGTCAGGCGTATCAGCGGCAGTTTGTCGTCGCGAACGAGGTTTACGCGGCGGAGTTCCGCGGGTTCTTCGTGCCGATCCACGCGTATTCCGACGGCACGCCGCTGTGGTATTCGAACAAGACGTACATGGACCTGGCCGGGACCTGGCCGGACTTCCCGAGGCTGCTGCCGGGGTTGAGCTGCCCCAGCGCGCCCACGAGCCCGCCGCCGAAGCGGAAGGGGTGGCATCACGGCATCTACGCCAACATCTACGGGTGGAACCACACGACGGTCAAGGGCAAGGGCCCGGACGCGATCCAGCTGTCGCGCGTCCCGCGGCCCGGGCGGACGGTTCAGTTCATCGACGGCACCGACTGGCACATCACCGAGACCTACGCCGACTACACGACCGCGTGGGACGTCTACGGCGAGGACCGGCTGTGGTCCGTCGCGTATCGCCACCACAACAACGAGGGCTGCGTGATCACCCACTTCGACGGCCATTCGGCGTATTACACGAAGGCGCAGACGTACTCGCCCGACGTCAACGAGCGCAAGATCCTCTGGAACGTGTACTGATCGCGCCGGCGCAGGTCATGGGCGGGCGTCGTGAGCGCCGGAGCAGCGGGCGGGCGCCGTGTTTCGTCGCATGGCAACATTCCGCTTGCCCGCGGCTCGGGCCGTGATACCATTCAGGCCGATCGCGCATCACTTCTCCGGGCGAGTCTGGAAAAGAGGTCACCATGTCCCGCACCGAGCACGCCAGTTCTGTCGCGATGTTCGCCCCCGCCGCCGGTTTCGCCGCGTTTTCGTGCTTCGCGCTGTTCAACATCGACTCGGCGATCGTCGAGGGCCTGCCGGTGCCCGGCGGGCAGTACTACAGCGTGGCCCTGGGCGTGCTGGGCATCGGCCTGGGCATCTTCACGCTCAACGAGAAGGAACTGACGGCGCGTGACCGCATCTGCGGGTGGACCGGCATCGCCCTGGGCATCGCGATGATGATGCTCTGGGCGGCGATCGCGGTCGTCGCCGGTTACGCGCATCACGCGTGACACGCGCTCGCCCGTGAGTTGGAGTCTCCATGCACCGGCGGACACGCCGCCAGTGGCGCCCGGCGGTGCGCGTCTCGGAGAGGCTGGCGTGGGGCGTTCACATCGGCTCGCTGCGAGCCAGCAGCGCGATGCCGAGCCAGATGAAGAACATCACGAAGCCGCAGGCGACGCCGATCCACGCGCTGGTGCGGTCGGCGGGTGACACGCGGGGGCGCTGGGCCAGCGCGATCGCGCCGGTCGCCAGCGCCATCAGGCCGAGCACGGCGCTGAGGTATGGCGAGCCGGGCGCCGCCTTCGCCGCGGCGACGTTGATGTTGAACACGCCGAAGCAGAGGAACCCGGCGACGCCGACGATCGGCGACAGCGTCGCGGGGATGTTGGGCTTGTCGTTGTCGGCCTTTTCGGTGTCGTCCGGCTCGGGGTCAGGCACGCGTGTTCTCCTTCGAGTCTATCCTGGAACCCCCTGTCCCTTGAGGGAGAGGGCGGGGGTGAGGGTGACGCCTTCGCATACGCGGCGTGCTTCCCTCACGCATGATCGCGTCCGATGAATCGACCCCCTTCACCCAACCTCTCCCCCACCTGGTGGAGAGGGTTTGGGGGATGGCCTCTGGTCAGTCGCCCGCCCGCCGCAGCGCGTCGAGGTCGTCGAGCGTCTGCGTCATCGTCGGGTATCGGTCGGCCACGTCCTTCGCGACCATCCGCTCGAACACCGCCTGCACGCGCGGCGGGACGTCCGGGCACAAGGCGAGCATACTCGGGATCTGCCGGATGCGGTGCGCGACCAGCACCTCGATCGCGCTCTTCCCTTCGTAGGGCACGTCGCCGGTGATCAGCTTGAACAGCGTGCAGCCGAGGCTGTAGATGTCGGCCCGCTCGTCGACGCCCTTGGCGTTCTCGGCCTGCTCGGGCGCCATGTAGTAGGCGGTGCCGAGGATGCCGCCGGTCGAGGTCAGCCCGGCGTTGGACTTGTGGTCGGGCATGTCGATGTGGGCGGTGCCGAGGTCGAGCACGCGCGCCGCGCCCGCGGCGTCGAGCAGGATGTTGCTCGGCTTGACGTCGCGGTGGATCACGCCGTGCGCGTGGGCGAAGGCCAGCCCGCGCGCCGCCTGCGACACGTAGTCGACCGCGCGATCGACCGACAGCGGGCCGGTCTCGCTGATGATCGCGTCGAGGTCGCGGCCCTCGACGTATTCCATCACGAGGTAGGGCGCGTGGTTGTGCAGGCCGGCGTCGTACGCCGCGACGATGTTGGGGTGCCGCACGCGCGCCGCGGCCTCGGCCTCGCGCAGGAACCGCTTGACCGACACCTTCGAGTCCCGCCGCGCCTTGGCCAGCAGCTTGATCGCCGCGACGTGGTCGGTCTCGCGGTGCCGGGCCTTGAACACCTGCGCCGACCCGCCGGCGCCGATCGCGTGCAGCACGACGTAGTCGCCCACGCGGAGCGTCGCGACCTGCCCGTCCAGCGCCGCCTGGGCCTGGTACGGCGTGAGCCACCCGGCGTCGACCAGCGTCCGCGACAGCGCCGCCGCGTCGTCGCCCGACCCCGCCGCCGACCCGCCAGTCAGCGCCGCCCGCGCCTCACGCAGCAGCTCCGCCGACACGATCGCGTGCTCGGTGAGCGTCTCGACGAACTGGTCGACCGTCATCGCCATGGCATTCCCCGACTCCCCACCGGATTGTACACCGCTCGCCCCGCCGCTGTACCTCGCCGGGGTTGCTCGCCTAAGATGGGCGGGCAACAATCCTCGCAACATCTACCACAAGGGTGCCGCTATGAAGATCAGACTCGTCGGTGAGGTCGCCGTGTTCGCGTGTGTCGTGCTGGTGCTGGGCGTGATGCTGCTGACGTCGTCGACGCCGCTGGCCCGGGCCGCGAGCGACAACGACATCGCCAAGGAGCTCGACGGCTACCGCTTCGAGTTCCCCTGCAAGGGCCCGATGGCCGAGAAGCCGGCGCAGGTCTGCGAGTCGGCGCTGGTCAAGGGCGACCCCTTCAAGACCGACAACTTCCAGGTCACCAAGACCTTCGGCGGCGAGAAGGGCAAGACCTACAACGTCACCCTCCGCTTCCGCGGCGTCGTCGAGCCCATGATGTACAAGGGCGGCGAGATGGACGGCCCGTACTTCTACCGCGGCGGCGAACCCAACAACGCCACCTACAACATCTACAAGATCGACGTGTCCAGCCCCGCCGGCCACTACTTCCTCAACCGCCAGGACAAGGTCGGCCACGAGATCTTCACCATCGATTACACCAAGACCATCCAGATCGACGGCGGCGCGACGATCACCCTCCTGGGCGACGGCCAGAACGGCAAGCTCATCGCCAACTACAAGAAGCTGACCGTCCCCGAGATCGACACCGAACCGTTCAACGGCCAGTGGGTACGCGTGGATGTGGTGAAGGTGGAAGAGGCGAAGTGAGGCTGGGGCAATGCCATCGCAAAATCTCGATCAACGGACCTTATTCGACGTCGTCCTGCGCGAAGGCACGGCGGCGTTTCGCGCGGCAGTCGCCAGATACCCGGACGAACGGTTCTACGCATTCTGCTTTTATGCCGACTGTGACGTCACGTCCGTTTATCCAACCGCGGCGACGGTCGAAGAGCTTGCGCGATCGTGCCCCAGCAGTGAACTTCAGGAACGCAAATACTACCAATGGGCTCCCGCGGAATGGGGGCTGGACTTCGGACAGTTCGACAAACACGATCTGATGTCTGAAACCAATCGACTCCTTCGCCCTGACTACGCCAACGAAGGCGACGAATCACCCGAAGTCTTTGGCGCACGGAAGCTACTCACGCTGAAGACTCTCTCGGAGGCACTGCTGAAAATCAGAGAGATTGGCGTATTCTCAGGTCATGCCGCGCGAGACCCGATCGCGTGCTGGGTGAACATCGGCGATGCGGGAGACGAAGAAATCCGTTGGATGTTCGAGCCGGTCACCTCGCATCTGGCACCCGACGATCTGCGAGACCTAAGAGAAGTCTATGAGATGACGTGACCCAATCGCCCCCCGTCACCGCCACTCCAGCGTCACACCCAGGTCGTGCGCCAGCGTTTCGGCCTCGCGCATCCGTCGCGCGACGAGTGAATCCGCGTCCGCTCGCGCCGCCGACAGCTTCTCGTCGTCGTAGACAAATACGCGAAACGTGTCGCACCCGCGCTCGTGGGTCAGGCGGATCGCGTCCATCATCACGGCGAACCCCGCGTCGTCCATGAAGAAGTCGTCGGTGTAACCCAACGTCGTGGCTTCGTTGATCGGGCTGAGGTTCGACCGAAGCCGACGCCGGCAACGCTCGATGTTTCGGCTCAGAAACATCGCGACCGAGTCGCCCAACCCCGGGTGCCGATCGCCCCAGTCGTACAGCCCGTACTCGAGGTCGACGCACCGGCCGTACACGCCGGGATCGCTGTCGACCGACCATCGCCAGTTGACGTAGATGCCCGCGTGCCTGTCGTAGAGCATCTCGATCTGCCGCACGCGCCGGTGCCGCGTTTCGATGACCACACCCGCGCCGAGCGCGGCGCACGCGACCAGCCCGACGACCGCCAGCACGATCCAACGACGACGCCCCCGCCGCCACCAGCGCTGCCGGGCGTGCTCAACCGTTTGCGATGTCGTCGTGTCACCCGTCACATCAACGCCCTCCCTGGCGCACGTGTGTGTGGTGAATCCATCGAGTATACCCCACGTGTCAAGCGCATTTGCTGCCGACCGAGGCGCAAGAAGCGCGGCAAGATCGCGCCCGGCGATGGCTCGCTGGCCACATCGGCCGACCGATCTGCGATAATGCGAGCATGGACCACAGCGCCCGATGGGTTGGAATCGCCGCCCTGCTCGTCCCCGGCCTGATCGCCGCGGGCGCGATGCTCGTGGCGTTGGTCACCGGGGCGATCTGGCTCGCGGCGACCGCGGGATGGATGGACTTCGACTACGGGCCGACCTCGCTGTCGTCGGTCGGCGCCATCGCGACCGTCAACCTGCTCGGCTCGGCCGCCGCGGCGTGGCTCACCCATCACCTGTACGGCATCGTCCGGCAGCCCGGACGTGAACGGCGTGCGGCCGACGACCCGGTCGCGCTGATGGCGACGATGAACGCGCTGCGTGCGCCTCGCAACGCCACGCCCGAACGCCCTGCGCGTCGGGACGACTGGAAGACCGAACCGCTGCCCGACGGGTGGGTCACGCTGCCCGTCGATCGCGTTTACACCGATGCCGAGTTCGAACGCATCCGCATGGGTTTCCGCCCGCGTCAGATGGAGGACCACTGGTTCATCTACTACGACGAGCCCCGGCTGTACGCGCATCGCAGCTGGACCGGGTACTGCGTCTACGAGATCACGTTCGCGCACGACAGCGACGGCCACCGCGTCGCGGAGGTGCGAGCCAACCGATGCGCTGAACAGTACAGCGAAACGGACGACGGCCAAGACACCCTGCTGGTGTGCCACCTCCTCGACGCCACCGCCGGTCGCGCCCAACAAGCGGCCGACCTACTCATGCGGTACATCAAAACGGATCGAGCGCCCGCGTCGTCGTAGCCGCTCGGCCGCCGCAACACCCCGAGCCAACGCCCCGGACAGCACGCCATGGGCACCGACGCCATCTTCCATTTCGAGAAACGCGACGAGCACGGGGCGTGGGTCTACGTGGGGTGCGAGACCGACGACGCGTTGAAGGACCAGGGACTGCCGCGGAACTATGTCCTCTTCGACATCCTCTCCAACCGGATCGCGCCCGCGCGCGGCTATCCCGCCGACGCGCCGTCCAACGCGCCGTACTTCGGGGCCGACCCGATGCGCGACTACTTCCGCTACCACGCCAGCTGGGTCACGCTCGCCGAGATCCTTGCTTACGAGGGCTGGGACTTGCCCGTCTCAAACGACGATGGCCCGCCGACCTGCCGCGCGCACTGCGAACAGTTCTGGAACACGACCGTGCCGTTCATGCGGTCGCTCACCGACGACCCGACGGCGTCGCGCCTCGTGATCTATTACTTCTGAACGGCCGACGCCGCGGGCAGCGGTTTGAACGTCTGTCGACGCGTCATCACGTGCTTCGTGGTGATCTTCACGTCCGGCCCGCCCGACGACGGCGTCGCCTTCATGCCGATGTCGAAGACCATCCCGATCTCGTTCGACATCATCTCGCGGGACGTGTCGAGCGGGTACTGACCCGACACGTCGATCGTCACCTTCGAGGACTCGAGCGTCAGCCCCGCCGGCACCCGCGCCGACGTGTCGCTGACCACCGCCTTCGTCTTGACCGTCATGCACGGCACGCCGTCCACCACGCCCACCTTCTCCAGCGTCGACGTCCCGCTGACCTTCTCGGTGTCGACCTCGAGGTCCAGCAGCGCCAGCATCTTCGCCAGCCGCGCGTTGTTGATCTTCCAGCTCGAGCCGACCGACTGACGCTGCGTCGTGCCGAACACGTCGTCGTCCGTCTCCGCGGAGTCCGGCAGCTCGATGAGGCCGCCGAGCACCTCCTCCACGTCCTCGATCACGGCCTTGTCGTCGACCATGAACACGTCCTTGCCCGCGTGACGGAACATCGCGACACGCGTGCCCGCGGGCAGCAGGTCGCGCGCCTCGCCGCCGTCCGGCTTGATCTGACAACGCGCCACTTCGAACGCGTACTCGATCGCCCGCTTCTGCTCGTCGATCACCTTGACCGTCAGCACGCCCTCCGCGAGCGTCGTGAACGCCGCACGCTGCTCCTTGAGCACGCGCCCGTCCTGCGAGGCCGCGTTGTGGTCCGACATCGTGCTGGTCGCCTTGAACTCAAACCGCTGCCCGACCGCGACGGGCCGCGTGAGCCGCACCTCGTAATCCTCCGCGAACGCCGTCCGCGCCGACGCCGACGCGAGCAGAACCACCGTGCACACCCAGAGCCGCTGACTGTTCATATCGAAACCCCCATAAAAGCCGCCGCAAAGCGACGGAACCGGTGAATCAACGATAGCCGTCATCGCACGGCATCGCCAATCGAAACGTCCCGCCTACGCTATAATCGCCCCAACGCCGCACACCTCGCCCACAGCCCTCCAACGGAACACGCCCATGCGAAAACTCACCGGCCTGCTCGTCGTCGCCCTGTCGCTCGCGGGTTGTGCGGAGCCCGAGAAATCACCGCCCGCACCGGTCGCAACGCACGCGCCGAGCTCGCCCATCGCCTCGGGCAAGCGCCCGCCCAACGTCCTTTTCATCGCGATCGACGACATGGCCAGCGTCGCGGGGTGTTACGGCGACCCCGTCGCGCAGACGCCGCACATCGACGCGCTCGCGCGGCGCGGCGTCCGCTTCGACAACGCCTACTGCCAGCTGCCGCTGTGCAACCCGAGCCGCGCCTCCCTGATGACCGGCCTCCGCCCCGACACCATCCGCGTCTACGACCTCGACGCCCACTTCCGCGACACCAAACCCGACGTCGTCACCCTCCCGCAGCTCTTCCGCAACCACGGCTACCGCGTCGAGCGCGTCGGCAAGATCTACCACTACAACGTACCGGCCGCGATCGGCACCGACGGCCTCGACGACCCGCCGAGCTGGGACAAAACCACCAACCCCAAGGGACGCGACAAGACCGACGAGCACCTGGTCATCAACGCCGAGCCGCACCGCAAGATCAGCGCGGCGCTCAGCTGGCTCGCCGCCGACGGGACCGACGAGGAGCAGACCGACGGCATGGTCGCGACCGAGGCGATCAGGATCATGGAGGCGAACAGGGATCGGCCGTTCTTCGTCGCCGCGGGGTTCTTTCGGCCGCACACGCCGTACATCGCGCCGAAGAAGTACTTCGATCAGTACGCGATCGGGCAGATCCGCATGCCGTACGCCCCGCCGAACGACCGCGACGACATCCCGCCCGCCGCGTTCGCCCACAACTGCCCCGTGCCCAACTACAACCTGCCGATCGAGACCTGCCTGACCGCCAAGCACGCGTACTACGCCGCGGTGTCGTTCGTCGACGCACAGGTCGGCCGACTGCTCGCCGCGGTCGATCGCCTCGGACTCGCCGACAACACCGTCGTCGTGCTGTGGTCCGATCATGGCTACCACCTCGGCGAACACCTCGGCATCTGGCAGAAGCGCTGCCTCTTCGAAGAGTCCGCCCGCGCGCCGCTGATCATCTACGCGCCCGGAGCCGCGGGCAACGGCACGCCGTGCCGACGCGTCGTCGAGTTCGTCGACATCTACCCCACCGTCGCCGGCCTGTGCCATCTCGATCCGCCCGCCGGCCTCGAGGGCCGCAGCCTCGTGCCGCTGCTCCGCAAGCCCGACGCGGAGTGGAACGGCGCGGCGGTCACGCAGGTGCTCCGCCCCGGCGACGGCTCCGGCATGATCATGGGCCGCAGCGTCCGCACCGCCGAGTGGCGCTACACCGAATGGAACGGCGGCCGCGCCGGCGCCGAGCTCTACGACCACGTCAACGACACCGGCGAGTTCGACAACCTCGTCATCTCCGACCCCGCCCGCGCCGCGAAGATCATCGCCAAACTCAAACCGCTGCTCGAAGGCCGCGCCCAACCCGGCCCGCCCGATTCGCCGGTCCACCCTAAGCGGTTGTAGCGACGTCGGGGCCACGATCGATGGGTGCCACTGGCGGCTCGTCCGCCAGTGTGAGGGAACATCCATTCACGGGCGGACCAGCCGCCCGTGGCGCGGGCTTGCCGCTGAGATCCATCGCCAATTCCATCTGGAGCGGGCCGTCCAGATTGTCCTTCGCGTGGTCGATCGGGAATGCGCAGCCGACAGTTCAATCTTGATCGCGCGCGCGCTGATCGCTATAGTGACATATGGGCTTCAAGCCCACAAAAGCCACTGATGAGACAAGGCGCGGACCACCATCCGCGCCTTGTCTATTTAGTTAAATCGGGAGCAGTGGGATTCGAACCCACGAAAGCCACTGATGAGGTGTCTTTGCCGGGTTTTCAGGCCGGTGCAATCGGCCGCTCTGCCATACTCCCTAGCCGTCCTTGGCTTGTACCTCTTCCTCCTTCTTGTCTGGCGACGGATAATGGCCAGTGGTACGACACAGAACATCAATAATGCCATGAAGGTGCTTGCGGGCAACCTGTATCCGAGCCGCTTGCATTCGGGCTTTGATCTCTGGAATTGCCGTCTCAAAGACCAGAGTGGCGGTATTGTCTTCTCTTAGTGAAACTAGCATCCTGTCTGCCCATACCGTTTTTATGTCTGGTGGAACGATGAGCTGTAGCTCCGAAACCATTACGGTCTTTTCATTGGTCGGTTCTTCGGTTTTTTCTGCCTGGATCTTCCTTGCCGGCTTGTTCTTTGGCGATGCCTTCTTGGATCGCCCCTTCGACTGAGTCTTGGCCATATTTAGGACTCTCATTACGTGCCAAGTAGCACTAGTTCATCTGCTGCCGCACTACTGCTGCCAACGGATAGGCGGGTTTCTGTACCAGCTTCAACGCAGGCACCGCGATCGCCCGTTGCTTCGCCACGTTTCGGCACAACGGCTCGAAGTTCAACGTCGCCAGCTCGAACGCCAAGAGCAAACAAAAGTCGGCCCGCTGTTTCAAGTGTGCAATTAGACTCGGCGTTCATAACCCTACTAACGAACGATGGAAGACAGTCGGCAGCCTCAGCAAGTTCCGCTTGAGATATGCCCTGCTCATCCATTCGATCAGCAAGGATGTCTACTAGATTCAAGCGTAGGCGATACCCTACGCTCTGCGGATCTTGACGAAACGCCCTAAGTGCCGCCCTCGCCCTCTCCCTCATTGATTCTCTTTTTCCAGCCATCATCCCTCGCCTTCGCAACTTTTCCTATGATTCGGCGCTCACGACTCGTATTCGACTTCCCCTTCTTGTCGGCGTGGGGCTCTACCGCAATAAACGATCGCTTGGTGTTGTCTTCGTAAAACCCATACACGCGAAACAGGTCGCCGTGAAGCCCTAGCCGGTATACGCCGTTACCCTCGTTCTTGATTCCTCGTGTTCCTTCAAAGTTCCAAAATCCACCGCGTGACCAGTATTCAATCTTCTCTAGCATGCCGCCCTTGATGTCATCTAGTTCGGCATCGCTGTTTCCGCCATCGTGCTTCCATATCGCATCAAACACTTCGTCTGTCATCCAGACAGACGTTTCGGCGTCAAAGACCAGTTCTACTTCGTACATTGTATTATTCACTTAAAAGTGAATCGGGTCAAGTCCGGCCCCGCTCAACTGCTTTGTGGCTCTAGTGCCCACAAGCAAGTCAAACGTAGCCTCCATGTGAATGAATCTACGGGAGTTCGACACTCAGTCAACGGCGTTTTGGCTAACCCCGCGGCTTGACATCGCGGAATGATCCGAACTTGCGCGACTTGCGCGCGCAAAAAAAATCTTATCCCCGGGCGCGCGTGATCGGTGGACAAAAGTGTGGATAACTTGCCAGGCCGCAGCGTGATCGACAGTTTTTCCACTATTTGAAGTTGCGATCGTTGCAATGTGGATATGCATGAAAGCCACGACAAACAAGGCCCCGCCTCAAAGCCGGGTGCCACGACACGCCGACGCGCAGCGCAGGAGTGTAGTGCTGCTCCCGCGTCGACCGCCCTCCACATCACAGTGCCTGCGGCCGTGTGACGGCACCCCGCGCGATGAGCACGTCGCGACGCACGAATCTCAATTGAAAACAATCCAGCCAATCCTGTTCATCCTGTCGAAAAAACCGACCACACACGGCAGACGACCGCCGAAAACTTCCTCGCGACACTTGACATTGGCCGGCATTTGTTAGTATAATATACGGTATTCACGCCGGGTCCGCACATCGGGGGTGTCTGGGCGGAACGGTTGTGGTGTTGGGAACTTACAACGAGGGGAGGATGCCATGGAGGCGTTGAGTCTGAAGGACCTGGCGCAGTCGTTTGAGACGGTGCGGCGGGGTGCGGGGCAGTTCGAGGGTGAGGCGAAGACGGCGATGGAGTGGCACGCGCTGCTGCTGGCGGATCACATGGCGCGGAAGGTCGAGGCGGACGCCCGACGGATGCGGCGGCAGGAGGCGGACGCGGCCCTGCAGGACGCGGCGCCGTCGACCATGGCGTGGCTGTTCAGCGCGACGGACGGCACGCGTGCGGCGATGCGCAAGCGGGTCCTGGCTGGGGAGGACGCCGAGGCGGTGTGGCGCACGCGCAACGACCCGCTGCGCAAGCTCGACGAAGCCCGCGCGAAGGTGGAGGCGGCGCTGGAGGCGGCGGTCGACGAGGCGGTCGACGCGATCGAGGACGCGATCGACACCCCCCTCCCCCCGGAGGACGACCGCGAAGCGGATCACGCGGATGATGTGGCGGACGCGACGGCCGCGGACGGCGCGGACGGGCGTCACGTAACCCCTCTCCCCCAGGTGGGGGCGAGGTTGGGTGAGGGGGTCGAATCACCGGACGCCGCGTCGCGTGCGCGAAACGTGTCAGGTACTCAAACGATTCACCCTCACCCCAGCCCTCTCCCTCAAGGGAGAGGGAGTTGCGCGATCACCCTCGAAGACAGCGTCGCGCCCGTGGACAGCGTTGCGCCCGTGGACAGCGTTGCGCCCGACGACAGCGTCGCCGTGACGGTCGTCACCGACGCGTCACCCCCTCCCCCGTCACCGAATCGCGCCACGTCGCCAGCCCCCAACCCCAAACCCCCAACCCCGGTCCCAGCCCCGGTCCCAGCCCCGGCCCACGCCCCAGCGGGGGCCAGCGTTGCCACGCCCCGCCCGACAAACGATGATGAACCCCATGAACCACACCCGCACGAACGTGGCGACGCGGACCGGCGTCGTCGTGGTGACCCTGCTGCTGCTGATCCACGTCCGGGCGGCGACGGCGCAGCACACGGTCGAGGTGAAGTTCGGGGCGCAGAACGTCGAGAACTTCTTCGACGTGTTTGACGACCCCTACAACCGCGACGAGTCGGCCGAGCCGAAGCCGGTGCCGGCGATCAACGCGCTGGGCAAGCAGATGCGGGCCGTCGACGCGGACTTCTTCGGCGTCGAGGAGCTCGAGTCGCTGGGCCTGCTGGCGCGGTTCCGCGACTGGCAGTTCAAGGACCGCGGCTACGACTACATCTGGGCGAACCAGATGCGCGCCCAGCGCGGCATCAACGTCGGCTGCCTGTCCCGCGTGCCGATGGGCGCGGTGCACATCTGGCGCTACGCGAAGCTGACCGTGCCCGGCGACGACCGCACGTGGAGCTTCGCACGCGACATGGCCGCGGTCGACATCATGCCCGCCGACGACCTGAAGATCACCGTGTTCATGGTGCACCTGAAGTCGAAGCGGAACGGCACGAACGACATCCAGTCGAACAAGTGGCGGCTCGCCGAGGCGCTGGGCCTGCGGCGGCTGGCGAAGGAGATCCTCGACCACGACCCGGACGCGCTGGTCGTGGCGATGGGCGACTTCAACGACACGCCGGACAGCCCGCCGATCCAGGCGCTGACGAGCACGGCGGACGGCGGGCCGGTGTTCGTCGATCCCCACGCCGGGATCCCCGCCGACCAGCGGATCAGCTACCTCAAGGAGCCGTACCGCTCGAACATCGACTACATCCTGCTGAGCCCGGCGCTGGCGAAGCACGTGGTCGAAGGCACGGCGGTGATCGGGCACGGCGAACTGGAGGGATCGGATCACGCGCCGGTGACGGTGACGGTGAAGCTGCCGACGAAGCAGGCGGACGCGCGGGCGACCTGGCCGTGGAAGGGCTACGTGCCGGCGACGGGCGTGTTCCTCAAGCGTGCGTCGAAGGAGCCGGAGCCCGAGCCGGCGAAGAACTGACGCGTGCGGCGCCCGTGACGCACGCGGCGTGTCGGGTCGGGTCGGATCGCCGCGCGGGAAATCGAGGGGAGAAACGGCATGGTCGCCTGTCGACCGGACTCATTTCGCGTGCATGCATCGGCCGAAACGCCCGCGCCGCGGCGGATGTGGGCAACCGCGTCGCCCCACCGCCCCACGCCTTGCCAAACACGCCGCCTCCGCTACCATAATGACCATGATGTTCACGCCGATGTTGTCGCAGACCGCCACGCTCGCCGCCGGCACGCAGTACTACCTGCCGGTGTTCATCCTGCTGGTGATCGCCATCGTGTTCGCGATCACGAACGTGGCCGCGCCGAACATCGCGATGCGGATCTGGGGTCATCACCGCACCGGCCCGGTCAAGGAGATGACGTACGAGACCGGCATGAACCCCATGCACACGGCCCGCCGCCGGTTCAACATCCGGTTCTACATCCTCGCGATGACGTTCCTCGTCTTCGACGTCGAGATCGTGTTCCTCTACCCGTGGTCGACGGTCTTCCCGTCGCTGCACCACGGCGACCCGCTCGGCCTGCAGTTCCTGCTCCGCATGTTCTTCTTCATCGGCACGTCCGTCGTCGCGTACCTCTACGCGTGGCGCAAGGGCGTGTTCCGCTACGATTAACCGGGCTCGCTTCCACTCACCGATGCCGGCTGCTGGATGGCTCGCGTTCGCTCGCGATGCTGGATGTGCGCGCCGACACCTGTCGTGCTCAGCGAGCGGTGCTGGTACCGGATGGCTCGCATCCGCTCGCGTTGCTGGGTGCTGGTTGCTGGATGTCACCAAGGTCACCACTCCGGCATCGCGGGCGCAAGCGAGCCATCCAGCATCCGGCATCCCGCATCGGCGAGCGCACGCGAGCCTTACTCTTCGTCATCCTTGCGCTGCGCGACCAGCCGGTCGTGCACCTCGGCCGAGCGGTAGCGGAGCTCCTGCGACTTGAGCGTGACGTAGTGGCCCGGCGGGACGGACTTCGTGAGGAACACCGCGCCGCCGATGATGCAGCCGCGGCCGATGATCGTGTTGCCGCCGAGGATCGTGGCGTTGGCGTAGATCGTTACGTCGTCTTCGAGCGTGGGGTGGCGGCGCGTGCCGCGGATGAGGTTGCCTTCGGAATCCTTCGGGAACGACATCGCGCCGAGCGTGACGCCCTGGTAGAGCTTGCAGCGGTCGCCGATGACGCAGGTCTGGCCGACGACGACGCCGGTGCCGTGGTCGATGAAGAACGACTTGCCGATGGTCGCGCCGGGGTGGATGTCGATGCCGGTCTCGTTGTGGGCGTACTCGCTCATGATGCGCGGCAGCATCGGCACGCCCATCGTGTACAGCTCGTGGGCGACGCGGTAGGTGAACACCGCGTCGATGCCGGGGTAGCAGAAGATCGTCTCGTCGGTGTTGACCGCGGCGGGGTCGCCGTCGAACGCGGCCTGGACGTCGAGCGAAAGCATCGCCCG
This sequence comes from Phycisphaera sp., assembly GCA_016125285.1. Lineage (GTDB taxonomy): Bacteria > Planctomycetota > Phycisphaerae > Phycisphaerales > Zrk34 > RI-212. The sequence goes on along the minus strand of WGMA01000068.1, from coordinate 9,361 downwards.
CATCGCCGGGACACGCCGGAGGAACTCGTCGGCGGTCGCACGCGGATCGACCTCCGCGGCGGCGGGCGCGTCGTCGTCGGGCGTCGTGGTCGCGCCGGTCGCGCCGGGCGTGTCGGCGGTGACGCCGGGCCGGTCGCCGAACACCGCGCGCATCTGCCGGCGGTACGCGTTGGCGATCGCGATCTGCTGCTCGAGCGACTCGCGGATGTCGGCCACGCGCCGCGCCACGTGATCCCTCACGCCGTCGGCCATCAACGCCTTGGGCGTGTAGTAACCCGGGAAAAACAGGTCGCGGATCATCTCCAGCAGGTCGATCGTCGCGGCCCGGCTCGGCAGGTCGCCCAGGTCGATGTGCCGCGTGCGCGGGTCCGTGTCGTAGCTGGCGATGATCGGCGCGGCGAGGTCCTCGATGCTCGGCCGATCGTTGGGTTGCGAGGCGCTGTCGTTCATGCGCGACATCGTAACACAACCGAAGTTGCTAGTTGCAAGTTGCTGGTCCGGCTATACGACTCAAGCGGAGACCGGCAGCGTGAGCACGAAGCGGCATCCGGGCGCGTACGACTCGTCGAGGCGGAGGTCGCCGCCGAGGCGTTTGGCGAGGTTGCGGCTCAGCGCCAGGCCGAGCCCGACGCCGGGCGCGGAGTTGGCGGCGGCGTCGGCGGACTTGGCGAACGCGCGGAACAGCCGGCGACGGTCGGCGGGCGCGACGCCCGGGCCGTGGTCTTCGACGGCGATGGTCACGACGCCGCGCTTGCCGTCGACGTGTCCGCCGGTCGCCGCGCGGAGCACCAGCCGCTTGTCGTCGCCGGTCGACGCGTACTTGCACGCGTTCTCGACGAGGTTGAACAGCACCTGGTCGACGGCGGAGGTGTCGGTCATCAGCGGCGTGTCGCGCGCGTCGTCGTCGCACACCACGTCGAGCGTCATGCCCGCGAACCCGCACCGCTGGTGCAGGCGTTCGGTGAGCCGGTCGAGCATGTCGCCGAGCGTGACGGACTGCATGCGGTCCTTCGTGGCGCGGCCGCGGTCGAGCCGGGCGTACGCCAGCACGTTCTCGACGAGGTGGCCGAGCCGGTCGGACTCGACCCGCAGCGTGTGCAGGTACCGATCGCGTTTGGCTTCGTCGCTGACCATGCCGTCGCAGAGCATGCCGGTGTACATGCGGAACGTGGTCAGCGGCGTGCGGAGTTCGTGCGTGACGGCGGAGACGAAGTCGCCGCGGCGCTCGCTGAGCACGATCACGCCGTGCAGCAGGATCGCCATCGCGATCGTGGCGATCAGCACGCAGACCCACGTGACGATCAGCGTGTTGCGGGTCTGGGCGGACAGCGGCTCGATCTTCATAGGCATCGTGCCGTGCACGAGAGCGATCGGCGCGACGGCGAGTCGGCGGGTGTCCGGGGAGTCGATCGCTTCGCCGCGCAGCGGGCGCAGGTCCGCGTCGGGCAGCAGGTCGCCGACCTCGCCGAGCAGCCACGTGCGCATCGCCGCCCAGTCGAGCCAGACGCCCTGTACGTACGGGTCGCCGCCGATCGACACGCGGCGCATCAGCATCAGCTCGTCGCCGACCCACATCGGCTGCATCTCGCCCTCGACGATCGCGACCGGCGGCGTGTCGGCGAAGCCCTGCGCGCTGAGCGAGCCGCCGAGTTCGACCACGCCGCCGCGATCGCCGCGGTCAAGTTCCTTGCTCTCGCCCTTCTTCACCGCGTTGTCCTGCGCCGCGCCGCGTTCGATCACGCCACCGGCGCCGCCGCCGAACGCGTCGCCGTTGCCGCTCGGGCCGCCCTCGCCGCCGATGAGTACGCGTGTGGCCACCGCGCGTCGCTCGACCTCCATCCGCTTCAACGACGAGCCCGCACGCTGCCTGACCTTGGCGTCGGCGAGTTCGGCGTCGGGTTGCTCGGCGGCGGGTTGCTCGGCGGCGGCGGCCTTGTCGGCGGCGGGCTCGCCGGCGCTCTTCGTCGCCGCGCCGAACGTGGGCTCGGGCTTCGCGGTGGGCTTCGCGGCGGATGCGCCGATGGGCGGCGCGTTGGGCGGTGTCGTCCGCGGCGCGGTGGGCGGGCGAGCCGCGCTGGGCGCGGGGGCTGCGGCGGACGCGGGCGCGGGGGCCGCGCCGTCGTTCGCCTTGTCCGCCAGCGCATCGATCAACGGTTCCGGCGCCGACGCCCCGGCCAGAAGCTGTCGGCCGGACTGCGTGGCGACGCGGTTGGCGTCGGCGTCGTCGAGGTCTTTGCGGCCTGTGCGGTACGCCGCGCCGGGCTTCGCGGCCAGGCCGTCGCGCATCACCGCCGCCTTCTCCGTCAGTTCGAACAACGCCACGGCGCGACGGTCGGCGGACTCGGCGGCCTCGGCGTTGTCGGCGTCCTTTTGCGCGATGACCGCGCCGGCCGGCGCCGCCGCCGGCTGGTTGTCGCGGCTCAGCTTGCTGAAGTACGCCGACTGCTCGCTGATCTTCTTACGCTGCTGGTATTCCGCGTCGCTGCGCAGCTCCTGCTGCTGCTCGGTGTTCCGCAGACGACCGGCCAGCTTCATCGCGATCGCCCGCTCGATCGCGTCGTCCTCGCTCGCGTCCGGCGCGGCGTTGGACAGGGCGCCGGGCGCGGCGTTGGGCTCGAGCGCCGGCGCGGCGTTCGCCTGCGGACGCGGCGGCGCCGACGGCTCGGACAGGTCAGCGTTCTGCTGTTGCTGGGACTGCTGCTTGGCCTTCTCGCCGAGGGTCGGCGACGCATCCGATCCGTTCGCCGGGGCCGGGGCTTCGTTTCGCGCGCTGCTCGATCGATCGACCTGCGACGGGCCGGAGTTCGGCGTCGCGTCGGCCACCCGCTCGGCCATCCCGCGGCGGACGTCGACGGCCCGCAGCGCATCGACCTTCGGCGGCGCCGCCTCGGCCGGCGCGTTCTGCACGTCCGTCGGCGTCGCCCAGCCGCCCGCCGGCGTCAGCACGACGCTGCACCGCGCCAGCTCCTTCGGGCCGAGCAACGTCTGCAGCTTGTCCAGCTGGAGCCGCGCCGCCTCGACGCGGTCCGGCGTCGCCGACCACGTCGACACCGACGCGCCGTCCGGCGGCACCTGCGGACAGACAAACGTCAGCGGCTCCGCCCGGCCGTCGTCCAGCACCGCCTGCGCGTTCATCCGCGTCTGGAAGTGCAGCTTCACGAACGGCGACGTCGACGACTGCAGCGGCGAGTTGACCAGCACGCGCTGCGGCACGGCGTTGAGCTGCGCATCCCATACGACCTGCGGCGCGACGTACGGGCTGTACTCCGCCGCCGGCCGCGCGTTCTCCTGCGCCATCATCAGCATCAGCGCCGAGTCCATCCGCCACAGCGCCAGCCGCACGTTCTCCTCCAGGTCGCTGCGCCGCTGCGCCTCGGCGTCACGCCGATCCAGCTGCACCGCCCGCCAGCTGATCCACGACATGCCCGCCAGCCCGATCAGCAGGCAGAACGCGAAGATCGTCCATGTCAGGGAGGCGCGTTTCATCGTTGCACGCTCCCCTGCACTTCACGGGTGAACAGAAAATGCAAAATGCAAATTGCAAATTGCAAATTGCAAAATGACCCGCCCACGTGCGACGGGCGCGTCCGATCATTTTGCATTTTGCATTTTTCAATTTGCATTTTGCAATTCCTCTCAGTCACGCGCGGATCACTCCGACTCCGACTCCGCCCCGAACATGTATCCCTTGCCGCGCACCGTGCGGATGATGTGCGGCTCGGCCTTGTCGTCGCGGAGCTTCTCACGCAGCCGCACGACGTGCATGTCGATCGTGCGCGTCGTCACGCCCTTGGGGTTCAGCCGCCACACACGCTGGAGGATCTCGTCGCGGCTGATCGCCCGGCCGGGGTTCTGCGCGAGGTACGTCAGCAGCTCCGCCTCGCGCTCCGACAGGTCGACGCGCGTGCCGTCGTCGTAGAGGATCTCGCGGCGTTGCAGGTCGGCGCGGCCGCACGGCAGCGCGACCTCCGTGACGTCCGACGGACGCTCCGGCGAGCGACGCAGCACCGCCTTCACCCGCGCCAACAATTCGGCGACGCTGAACGGCTTGACGACGTAATCGTCGGCGCCCATGTCCAGACCGCGGATGCGATCGGCCTCGTCGCCCAACGCCGTGAGGATGATCACCGGCAGCGTCGGGCGCGTCTTGCGGACCTCCCTGAGCACCTCGAGCCCGCGGCAGCCCGGCAGCACCAGGTCGAGCAGGATCAGGTCGCAGCCGACGCGGCCGGCCATGTCGCGCGCCTCGTCGCCGCGCCCCGACTCGAACGTGCCGAAACCGTGGAACTGCAACGCGTCGACGATGCCCTGTCGGATCGCCGCGTCGTCTTCGACTACGAGGATATGCTGCGTGGCCATCGTGCTCCGCCCCGGCGTGTGTGCGTGATGGGAGGTGGTCGTGCCGTTCATGATACTCGTGCTCCGGGGTGCACTAAAGCCCGGCGTCGCGCGACGCCGGGCCTTGTGCGGATTAACCGGCCTGTCGCGTCACTTCTCGAACTGGTAACCCTTCTTCGCGGCCGTCTCGCGGATCGCCTGGATCAGGGCCGCGTCGAGCGTCTGCTCGCCCTTCGCCTCGGCCAGCTCCTTGCGCTTCTCGCCGACGAACCTGTCGCGGGCGGCGCCCAGCTCGGCGATCTTCTTCTGGATCTCCGCACGCTTCTTGCCCTGCTCGGCCACCCACGCGGCGCGCTGCTCGTTGTTCATCTTCCGCAGGTTCTCCGGCAGGTCCTTCTCGGCGACGTCGGCGAGCTTGACCCGGCCGTCCTTCAACGCGTCGACCAGGTCCCAGCCGCTGTTGCGGTAGTACGCGCTGGACTTGGTCACGGCGCGTTCCACGGCGGCGGCGGGCGCGGCGGCCTCGGCGTTGCTGTCCTGCAGCTCCTGACGCCGCGCGCCGAGCTGACCGGCCTGACCGTAAGGCACGTACGTCGTGTTCAGCTCCGCGCCGAGCTTCGCGATCTCCGCGTCCTGCGGGGCGTCGATGTGCACGACCGCGGCGTTCTGGTCGATGTTCATCGCCCTGCCGTCGGCGAGCACCGCGCCGTCACGCCAGTCGGCGGGGATGCCGCTGCCGCAGTGGATCGTGTTGACGATGATCCCCTTGCCGATCGCCGCGCTGCACGCCTCGCGGTAGTCGACCGGGCCCTGCGTGAACGGCTCGTTGCCGGCGATGAAGATCAGCTTCAGGTCGTTGTTGCCCTCGGCCCAGCTCAGCTGCTTGACGGCGCTGTCGATCGTCATGCCGCAGTACTCGTCGCCGCCGCTGATCGTCACCTTGAACAGCTCCTCCGACACGCGGTCGAGGTTGTCGGTCATCGGCACGACGAGCTTCGGCGGCGGCGAGCCGTACGTGAACAGCGCGACCTCGAGGTGCGGCGCGTGGCCGTTGACCTTCGCCTTGATGAACTCGTTGACGACCTTCCACAGCTCGGTCTTCGCCTGGTTGATCAGCCCGGACATCGATCCGGAGTTGTCGAGCAGGATCGCGATCTGCACGCGGGCCTGGCCGGACTCGATGATCGGGCGGACGTCGTCGACGATGGGCTTGGGGTTGGGCGCGGGGTTCGCGGCGTGCTCGACGGTGGGCTGCGCCTGGACGTTGCTGTGCGGACGCTGCGGAGCGGGCGCGGCCGCGAGCGTGCCCGCCATGTTCTCCGGCAGCTGCTGACGCTGCTGCGTCTGCACCGGCGCGTCGCCCGGCAGCGGCTGGCTCGGCGGGTAGTCCATCGCCCGCGACGTCGGCACGCACATCGCCAACGCCGCCCCGGCCAGCATCCCCGTCACACCCGTCCTGATCATCTTCCTGCGGTTCATCTCGTCGCTCCCTTTCGTGCGATTGGTTGTTCGGTCGCCCCGGCGTCCCCGTCGGCGGCATCTCGCTTCCCTCACCGTATTAGACGATCGAAACCGGCCCCTGTTCGTAACGGGTTTGTAACCACCGATCGCGCCGCGCCCGCCGCGCGGCTCTATGATGCGGCAACCCCCATGCGACAACGACACGTCGAGCCCGAGGTGATGGACGATCCGGCCCTCGATCCGCAGCGCCACCACGCCGCGCTCGACGGCCTGGCCCGACTCAACCGCATCAGCCACTCCGCCGACCTGGTCTGGCGTGCGATCCACGACCTGGCGCCACGTGTCGACCGACGCGACAACGACGACGATCGCGCTGGCAACAGCGACGCGTCGCCCGCCGCGCCGCTGCGCGTGCTCGACGTCGCGACGGGCGGCGGCGACGTGCCGATCGCGCTGCACCGGCTCGCGCGCCGCGACGGGCGCGCCGTGTCGCTCGCGGCGTGCGATATCAGCGACGTTGCGCTCGAGCACGCGCGTCGCGCCGCCGACGCGGACGGCGCGCCGATCGACCTGTTCGCGCACGACGCGGTGCGCGACCCGCTGCCGGACGGGTACGACGTGGTGACCTGCTCGCTGTTCCTGCACCACCTCGAACACGACGACGCGATCACGCTGCTCGGGCGCATGCGCGACGCAGCGCGGCGACGCGTGGTCGTCAACGACCTGCAACGCAGCCGGCTCAACCTCACGCTCGTCTGGCTCGGCAGCCGGCTCGTGTCCCGCTGCGACGTGGTGCACGTCGACGGGCCGCGCTCCGTGCGCGCGGCGCTGACGATCGATGAGGCGCGGCGATACGCGGCGGAGGCCGGCCTGCCCGACGCGCGCGTCGCCGCGTCGTTCCCGTGCCGCTACCTGATGACGTGGGACCGACCGCGATGACGACGCACGCCGCACAACCCGACGCGCCGCTCGCACCGACAGCGATCGCGCCGACGCTCACCGCCGACGCGGCGACGCGGGCGGCGTGGGACGTGATCGTGCTCGGCGCGGGCCCGGCGGGCGCGGCCGCGGCGATCGAGTCCGCCCGAGCCGGGGCACGCGTGCTGCTGATCGACAAGGCGACATTCCCGCGGCACAAGGTGTGCGGCTGCTGCGTCAACCGCGCGGCCGTGACGCTGCTCAACACGCTCGGCGTGGGCGACGCGGTGCGCGCGACCGGCGCGGCGCCGCTGCGTGACCTGTGGCTCGCGACCGGCGGGCGCGGCGTGGCGCTGCCGCTGCCGGGCGGCGTGGCTGTGTCACGCGGCGCGCTCGACGCGGCGCTCGTGCGGTGCGCCGTCGCGGAGGGCGTCGAACTGCTCACCGGCGTGTCGGCGCACGTCGACGAGCTGACGCCCGACGGTCGCGGCGTGACCTGGCAGACCGACGGACAGACGAGCCGCGCCGTCGGCCGCGTGGTGATCGTCGCCACCGGTCTCGGCGGGCGCGCGACCGACGGCATCCACGACCTGCGCTCGCACGCCGCGCGCCACGCGCGTCTCGGCGCCGCGACCATCATCGACAACGACAACGACAACGACGGCAACAACGACGGCAACAACAACGACAACGGCGCCGCCACGTATCCGCCCGGGCGTGTGCACATGGCGGTGACACGCGGTGGGTACGTCGGCGTGGTGCGCCTCGAAGACGGCCGGCTCGACGTCGCCGCGGCGTTCGACCCGGCGTATCTGCGCGGCCGCGACGGGTGCGGCGACGCGGCGGCCCGCGTGCTGCACGACGCGTGCCTGCCGCCGATCACCGGCCTCGACGCCGCACGCTGGCGCGGCACGCCGGAGCTGACACGCCGACCGGCGCGCGCCGCGGCCGAGCGTGTGCTGCTGATCGGCGACGCGGCGGGCTACGTCGAGCCGTTCACCGGCGAGGGCATCGCGTGGGCGCTGGCGTCGGGCCGGGCCGCGGCGCCGATCGCGGTCGAGGCGACACGCCGGGCGGCGTGGGACGCGCGACACGAACGCGCGTGGTGCGCCGCGCACCGCCGCCTGCTGCGCGGCCCGCAGCGCCGCTGCCGCGCCATCGCCCTGCTGCTGCGCCACCCCGCGGCGGTGCGCACGCTCGTCGGCGCGCTGCGTTACGCGCCGCGGCTCGTCGCGCCGCTCGTGCGCTCCATCACCACCGCGTCGCCCGGCCGCGTGCCGCGCGACATTGACACGCGGACCACCCAACCCGTAGCGTGATCGACATGAGTGACACGACACGACACACGCCGCGTGCGCCCCACGCGGTGATCGACGAGACCGAGCACCACGTCGGCGCGACTGTGCGCGTGCTGGGCATCGGCTCGGCCGTGCCGCCGCTGAGCATCGCGCAGGACGACGCGGCCGAAGCCGCGGTGGGCTGCTGCGCCGACAGCGCCCGCCGGGCGAAGCTGCTGGCCGAGCTGTATCGGCAGACCACCGTCGCGACGCGCGGCAGCACGCTGCTGCGTTCGACCGGCGAGGCCGGCGTGACCGACGCCGACAGCCTCCGCTGGTACTACACGCCGCGCGGCGACGCATCGGGCGACGCCAGCGACGCCGACAAATCACGCGTCAACGCGCAAGGCCCGACGACCGCCGACCGCATGGCGCACTATCGCGAGGCCGCGCCCGCGCTCGCCGCCGAGGCGTGCGGCGTGGCGCTGGCCGACGCCGACGTCGACGCCGACCGCATCACGCACCTCGTCGTCGTGACGTGCACCGGGTTCGCATCGCCCGGCGTCGAGGCCGAGCTGATCCAACGCCTCGGCCTGCGTCACGATGTGACGCGCACGCACGTCGGGTTCATGGGCTGCAACGCCGCGCTCAACGGCCTGCAGGTCGCCCGCGCGTTCGCCGCCGCCGATCCGGCCGCCCGCGTGCTGCTCGTCTGCGTCGAGCTGTGCAGCCTCCACTTCCAGTACGGCTGGGAGTCGCAACGCATCGTCGCCAACGCCCTGTTCGCCGACGGCGCCGGCGCCGCGGTGATCGGCGCGACTGAGCCGGCCGAACGCGGCGACGCCTACGCTGTGCAGGCCGACCCGCGTGCACAGGCCAATCCGAAATCAGAAATCCGAAATCCGAAATGGACCGTCGCCGACACGACGTCGGCGCTGATCCCCGGCACGACCGACGAGATGTCGTGGCACGTCGGTGATCACGGGTTCATCATGACGCTGTCGCCGCGCGTGCCGCAGCTGATCGGCGGACACGTGCGCGGCTGGCTCGAATCGTGGCTGACGACGCACGGCCTGACGCTCGACGACATCGGCACGTGGGCGATCCACCCCGGCGGCCCGCGCATCGTCACCGCCGTCGCCGAGGCCCTCGACCTCAACGAATCCCGCCCGGATGTCGCGCTCGCGCGCGACGTGCTGCAGAGCCACGGCAACATGTCCTCCGCCACGCTGCTGTTCATCCTCGAAGCGCTCATCCGCCGCGACGCCCCGCGCCCGTGCGTCGCCCTCGCCTTCGGCCCCGGCCTGGTCAGCGAAGCGGCGCTGCTGGCGTGAGCAATCATCCGCCCGGCGACACGTTGAGCGACG
>WGMA01000065.1 GCA_016125285.1 Phycisphaera sp. | reverse complement strand
GCGTATTCCGGGGGTCGCCGGTGGCGGCTTCGACGCTCTGCGCCTCGATGCGCATGTCGGCCGTGAGCACGAGCCGCTCAGGCGGCGTTTCGGGATGGCTCTGCTTGATTGTCATTCGTGGCAGTCTCCTGCGACGGTTGCGCCTGGCTTGGTGTGAGGCCGAGTTCATTCATGAGGGTGACCTCGCGCGCACGCTGGCGCAGCTCGGTCTCCCAGTCCTTGCCCTGCCGGGCGTATTCGGCGGCGAGCGTGGTGGTGTGGCTGGACAGACGCTGCGCCTGAGCGTTGGCCTCTTTCGCCGGGTCGACGTGTTCGTGCCCGTCCCAAAACCACTGATGCGGGAACCGCGCGCCGATCGCGCGGAGCGATTGCGGCAAAAGCCCTTCGATGAGCACGGCCTCGGCGAGCCACGCGGCGAGCACCCGGTCCAGCACGACCGATTCGAGATGCGACTGCTCGATGCGGATGCTTTTGAAGTACGTCTGGTGGTCGAGCCGACCGGAGGCGTAGTTGTATCCCGAAGAATTGCCCACCGCGACGTTGAACGGCATGTTCAGGCAGCGGGCGATTTCGTTGAGAATCTCACGCTTGAACTCGCCATACGTGGTCGCCGGTTGCTCGGCGGCGACCTGGCCGAGTTTCCATCCGCCGGGCAGGACCGTCGCCATGCGGCGCTCCAGTTCGACCAGGTCCATCGGCTCGACGCTCTCGGCCTCGCCGTTGGCCGGCGCGTCGGTGTAGAGCACGGCGGCAAAATCAGCGGCCGTCTCGGCGGCGGCGATCACCGCCAGCGTGTAGCGCCGAAGCTGAGCGAACAACGGCAGCGCCGGGGTGATGTCGGGAATGCCCCGCGCCTGCTCGGGCCGGTCGGCGCGGAAATAGTGGATCATCGACAAGGCGGGTACGCGTTCGAATTCCCGGCCGGGCGACCAGATGGTCGTATCGCCGGGGTGCGACCGCAGCAGGTGGTATTCAACGGGGTTGCCGTAGGCGTCGAACACGATCCCGTCCACCGCCTGCGTCTGCTGGAGACGGAACAGCGGCGATGCGATGCGCTCGGCCTCGATGAGGCGCAGGTCCAGTTGCACGGGTTGATCGATCGCTGGGTTGTTGATCAGCAGCGCGAACACCTCGCCGCTCTCGGCCCGCGCCATCCGCATCGTCCGCAGCTTCTGAGCCAGGCCGACCGTTTCCGCCCAGTCCGCGAACAACTTCTCGATCACGTCGTTGGCGCTGGCGTCATCCAGCAACATCTGCAATCCCGGCCCGGTCCCGACGACGTCGTTTGCCAGCGTCAGCACAATGCCGCGCGCGTACGAGTTGTTGGCGACCTCGTAGCGGGCGCGGTTGCGGAGCACGCGCCGGACCTGGGCGCTCATGGCGGCGTTGGCCGAGAGGCCGTCGGCGTTGGCCCAGTGCCGGCGGTTATCCACAGTGGTTGCCGCTGCGTCGTAGCGCCCACGCACCACGCGCGCGGGGGCATGCGATGCCGTGCGATTCGGCTTGCTCGCGGTCGTCAAGTTTTTGAGCCATTCGAACATGCGTGCGTCCGTTAATCGGTGCCGGGCGGTACGAGCTTCTTCGTGACAATGCCCAGGCCCTTGCCCTGCATCGCCGTCTTGCTTTGGAGGTAACGATCAGCGGCGATCTGGTCGGGCAGCGGGTGCTGCTCGATCTCACCGGCGTCGCCTTTGGCGCGCTTGGGGCCGGCGGCGTTCTCTTCGATGTTGTTGGTCAGCTCGTCGCCCATGACGTCTCACTGGTCAGGGCGCGGCGCAAAGAAAAAGGCCGCGCGAGTTCGGTTACTCGCACGGCCTGGATGTTTTCGATCCGGCCGGTCAGCCCGCGGGCACCACCCGCAGGCCGTCGCTGTTCATGTCATCGACCAAGCATATCGCTGCTCACCTGCGGATCAAGCCCAAAACAGCCTCGTGTCGAAGATCGTTACGCATGTAGAACTCCAAGCGGTTGTTGCTTACTTTTCCCATGTCGTAACCCGCCTTCCACAATGCCGGCACTCCCGCCGGCGCATGATCCTGCCGCCGGGTTTGGCGCGGGTATAGAGCACGTAGAAATGACCGCAGCCGCATTGCCGGCAGACGATGCCACGCTGGGCGGCCTGCGGCGGAGCCGATGATGGTGTCTCTGGCGAGCTGGGCCGTTGCTCAGGCATGGTTGGACCTCTGCTGCTGCAATTCGGACAGGCGGATGCGTGGACGGGCGGGTTGCTCGACCTTCTCGATGCCGAGCCGCACGCCGCACATCGACGCGGCGACGGCACATCCGACCAGGCAATCGAACCAGTGGTTGTCGGGACGCGACGGGCGCGGCGTCCATTCGTGCACGATCCGGCCGTGGCCTTCCGTGCGGACCCACGTTTCGCTGGCGGCGATGTGGTCGGCGAACAGGCGGTGCTCAATTGCCGACTTGCCGAACAGCGTCAGGCACCCGCGATCGCCGGGCGCTTCGGCAAGGCGGGCATGCACGAACGTCTTCCAGTAGTTCGTGTCGTACTGCACGTGCGGGAATTCGCTCGTGCGGCTGACGTTGGGCACGTACCAGTTGTGCCCATGCTTCTCACCGGGTTTACGCCGATACGTGGACATCGGCCGGTTGCCGGCGCGGATGCCCACGCCCTTGGACGGCATCGCCACGCTGCCCGTCGTCTTGTGGCAGACGTTGGCAACGACGCCCGGCAGGTAGCCCGAGTCGATCAGGCAACGCTCGATGCGGAGTGCGCCCGTGTTAGTTCGTTGCCACGACCGGGACAGGTGCTCCGTGGTCAACGCTTCGATTCCGGCCTGCACCGCACCCTCCACACCGGGAACCCCGGGAGTCGTTGCCCCTTCGCGCGTGCCGATCATGGTGCGTGTCGCGTCGCGCAGAGTGAAGAACCGGCGCTTCTGGTCCGGGTAGGTGCCGTAGTCAATGACATGGCCGGTGAAATCCGGCTCCCACGCGCAGACGACGTAGAACAGCAGCTTATCGTGTACGTCGATGAACATCGTCAGGCATGTCGCCGCCTGCGGCACGATGCGGCGGGCGCGGCCATTGACGCGCGACGCGACCTGATCGGGCGTGAGCACATCTTCGTCGGCCTGATCGGTGAGCGGTTCGTTCTGGTATTCCGCGAAGAACGCTTCCTCGTCGCGGAGCTTCAGGTTCATCGCGTGTTGGATCGCCGACAACTCGTCATCGTTGTAGCGGTCGGGCCAGGCCACGACGGTGCCCGCGTCCATCTGCTGTCGGTGTTCGCGGTAGAACTCGGTGGCCCGCTTGCCGCCGTCGCCTTCGCGCAAACCTTCAGCGCGCAGTTCGGCGTATCGGTCCCACAGCTTCTCGCTCTCCGGGGCAGAGGGGAAGGCGTAGACCATCTTGGTGCATTCACCTTGCCACTCAGGGTTCTTCTCCCGGTCGAGAATCTGGTCGGCTAGGTCGTCGTGGTAAATCTTCGTGCAGGTCATGAATCCGGCGATCTTCACATCCGGACCCGCCATGCCCAGCACATCGCCGTTGAGAATGGCGAGACGGTGCTTCGTCTGCGTCGGCGACGCCGCTGACTGGCGGGTCTGCGGGTCGTCGAGGATCACCAGCGATGGCCGGATGATGCTGCCGTCCATCTTCGTGTGCTGCTGCCCGCGGATGTTGGAGTCTAGGCCCGCGACAGTGATGATCGAGCCGGCGGAGGGCGAGTTAGGAATCGTCGGCATGACCAGCTTGTCCGCCGACCACGTGATGAACGTGGGTTCGCCGTCGCAGAGCTGGCCGATCTGCTTGCGTGCGTTGTTCTCCAGCTTGCGGATCGGGTAGATCGCCTCGGGAAAGTCCTCTAGCAGCAGCGTGTTGCCGAGCATGTCCCGCTTGATCGCTTCAAGCACCATCTTCGCCTGGTCCTCGGCGCTGCCGATCAGACAGACGTATTCGCGGTAGCCGTAGAGCACCGCCCACACCGCCGCCATGCGGGCGAGCGTCGTCTTGCCGCTGCCGCGCGGCATGGCGAACGCGAATAGCCCGCCGTCGATCACCGCCCGCTCGATCTTCTCAAGGATGCGCAGGTGGTCGTCGGACCATTTGAGGTGGAACGCCTGCGGGAAGTACGTCTCGCAGAACGCGCGGAACGACGACTCGCATCGCTGACGGCGCTGCTGGTCCACGACCGCCGGGATGGGGGCGATGTCGCGGCCTTGCCGTGACCGCGCCAGTTGGCGCTCGAGGTCGCGCCGGAGCTTCTCCTCGTAGCCGACCGTCGCCGCCTTCGGCTCGTCGCGCTTCCGCGCCAGCCACGCCACGTATTTGACGAGGTTCACGCGCCGAGCGTTGCCGCCGGCGGTGATGCGCAGGCCCGCTTCATTCATCTGGCGGTTCACCTTGCCGGCATTAGCCACCACGCCCAGCGGCGTCGAGTTCAGCAGGCGCACCAACTGCGTGGGCGTGAGGCTTCGGATGTCAATCGTTCCGTGCGCCAACGTCGGCATCCTCCTTTGCGGGCGCGTTGAGCCACGCGGCATAGTGCACCAGGTTGACGGTCCCGTCCGGGTTCACCGGCGCTCCCTCGTCGATGTGCCGCCGCACCACCTCCACGGGCAAGCCCAGCATCCGCGCGAGCGCGTCGGGCGCGATGGTGGCCGGGCTAAAGACATCCCTTACGCCGGGGGCACCGGCGGATTCCGGGGATTCCGCCGTGTTTTCAGAAGCGTTTTCCGTCATGACAGCGACCTGAAAAGAAGTTGCCCACATCGCGGAATGGGCCTTGATGCGGGTTCGATTTCATGGCTCACATGTGTCTGTTCGAACGCAACGCCAACCACGACGCCCCCCAACGAAAGGAGCACCATGCGAACCACCCGAATCGAACTCGAAGGCAGCGCCGGCCACGTAGCGATCGCCCGCGAGCGCGGCAGCACGACCATCCGCATCGACTCGATCACCCGCGAGCCGAATCGCGGCCAGCAGGTCTGGAAGACCTGGGAGCTGCCCGCCCGCATCAGCGATGAAGACCTGTTCAAGGTCGCGGAAGAAGTCCAGCAGCGCTGCGAAGGCGTGCGCGGCACCAACAGCATGATCCACGATCTGTTCCGCGAGATGCAGCGATTCCAGAACTGACACCCCAACCACAAGGAGCACGCCATGACCACTCACCCCAAGGGCCACGACGAGTCGGAACTCTTCGAGCACATCCGCGAGCAGTTCAGCCCCGAGGCCGTCGCCGCCATCGCCGCCTGGCTGCAACCGGCCAGCACCAACAACCCCAACGTCGACCGGCAGATTCAATGGTTCATCGAGCAACTCGTTGAGATGCTCGGGACCGACCAATACAACGCACTGTGCAACGAGCTGGGACTGTGAGCCCGGCTCGTTCTCTTTCCACCACTCCCTTTTCAAAGGAGCAGCATCATGGCTACGAAGAAGAAGACCACGAAGAAGGCCGGCACCACGAGCAGCGCCAAGGCCGCGAAGCCGAAGCCGGCGCGAAAGACGAAGGCGACCAGCAAGCGCGTCGCATCGCCGACGAAGGCCAAGAAGGTGAGCGCCCTCGACGCCGCCGCGCAGGTGCTCGCCGGGTCCAAGGAGCCGATGCGGGCGCAGCAGCTCATCGACGAGATGGCCAAGCGCGGGCTCTGGACCAGCCCCGGCGGTAAGACGCCGGCCAGCACCCTGTACGCCGCGATGACGCGCGAGATCAGCACGAAGGGGGCCGAGGCCCGCTTCAAGAAGACCGATCGCGGGCTGTTCATGGCCAACGGGTAACGCGCTCACGATCCTTTCACCTCCCCGACCCCGGCCGCCTCGGCTGGGGTCTTCTCAGTCGTGAGCCGTTCCGCTTTGCGCCCGGTGAACTGCTCCCAGCGCTGAACGATGACATCGCAATACGCCTCGTCGATTTCCATGAGGAACGCGTGCCGCCCGGTCTGCTCGGCGGCAATCAGCGTGCTGCCCGATCCGCCAAACAGGTCCAGCACGTTCTCGCCGGTATGCGACGAGTACTTCATCGCGCGCACGGCAAGCTCGACCGGCTTCTCCGTCAGATGCACCATCGACTGCGGGTTGACTTTCTTGACCGACCACACGTCCGTCGCGTTGTTCGGCCCGAAGAACTGGTGCCCCGCGCCCAAACGCCAGCCGTAGAAACACCACTCGTGGTTCCCCATGAAGTCCTTGCGCGTGAGCACCGGGTGCTCCTTCACCCAGATCACCGCCTGCGAGAAGTACAGCTCGCACGCCTTGAGCACCGGCGGGTAATTGGCGCAGTTGGCATACCCGCCCCAGATGTAAAACGCCCGGCCCGGGGCGAGCACCCGCGCGATGTTGCCGAACCACGCCGCGAGCAGATCGTCGAACGCTTCGTCGGTCACGAAGTCATTTGCCAGCGGACGGTCTTTGGCCCGCATCTTCTTGTGCGTGGGCTTGGACTTCTCTGGATGGCGGGCGAGATCGAGTTTCTGATGGTGACCGCCGGAACCTTTCGCGCCTTTGAATGACGAGTTGCCCGCCGCGATCGCGTTGTTGCTGCGCGGTTCCACGCGGACGTTATATGGGGGGTCGGTATTTACCAGGTGGATCGCCGCGTCATCCAGCAGACGATCGACGTCGGCGGCGCTGCTGCTGTCCCCGCAGAGCAGGCGATGGTCGCCAAGCACCCACAGGTCGCCGCGCCGCGTGATCGGATCGTCGGGCGGCGCGGGCACGTCGTCGGGGTCGGTCAGCCCGTCCTTGCCGTCGGGGTTGAGCAGGTTGGCCAGTTCGTCCTCCGCGAACCCGAGCAGGTTCATCTCGAAGTTCATCGCCTGCAGGTCGGCCAGCTCCAGCGGCAGCAGTTCGTAATCCCACTCGGCGATGGTGGCCGTCTGGTTGTCGGCGATGCGGTACGCCTTGATCTGCGCCTCGGTCAGGTCGGTCGCGACGTGGACGGGCACGTGATCGAGGCCCAGCTTCTGCGCCGCCTTCCACCTCGTGTGCCCGACGATGATCACGCCGTCGCTGTCCACGACGATGGGCTGCCGCCAGCCGAACTCTTTGAGCGATGCCGCGACCGCATCGACGGCCGCGTCATTGATGCGCGGGTTCTTGTCGTAGGGGCGGATGTCATTGATCTTGCGTTTGACGATCTTCATGGTTGCCTCCGTGCAGGATGTGGTCGATGGCCATCACGACCAGGAAGGGGTTCTCGCGCACCTTGGCCACGGTGCAACCGGTGATGCCGATGCTGTCGCAGTAGCGGACGACCTCGCCGGCGCGAAGCGTCAGCGCGGTGCGGTAGGCGTGGACGAACTGGTCCTCTTTCTCGAACACCGCCCACACCATCGGGTCTTCGAGCTGCTCGGGCGGCATGGACAACCAGCGTTGAACGCGTTGGACGGTCCTCGCCGCCCACGCCACGAGTCGGTCAATCGGAACGGTCATCTTGTCGTCGGGGGTCACAGGCATGGCGGTGGCTCCGTGGTTGGGCGTGTCAGGTTCGATCCTCAAAGCAGCGCACGGCGTTCTCCCACGCGGGCGATGGCTCATCGCGCGTCACGTCGCCGCCGCTGACGAAGTGGACGTTCTGATCGCGGACGACCCCGTGCGCGATCTCGGCGTGGCAGTCGGCGCAGCAGTTCCAGGGCTGGCGGTTGCAGATATCGCAGTTGGATCGCGCGACGGGGTCGCCGCAGTGCTTGCAGGTTCTGTGGTTCATGTGCATGTCTCCGGGCCGGGGGCCGGGGGGCCGGGGTTGTTTTCCATCGGCGAGCGAATCAATCGCATAGCGCGACCGTTCCCGCCGCCATCTCGTTTCGTCTGTTGCGTTCGGAGTACCTAATTGCATCCCTTACTCCCGCTAAGGGGGTGCCACTCTGGCACCCGTCGTGCGATCCGCGCCCGTTTCGCCCACGTCGCCACGTGTCGCGTCCCACAACGAGGCGGGAGCGTCCTTCGGCCTCGCGGACCGGTGCGGACGTGGGCCAACGTCGGGCGTCGGTGGCGGGACGGGTTCGATTGCCGCCGGCGGCGTCAGCAGCCCGGCGATGGCGTCGAGGTCGGCGCTGATGAGGCGGGCCACGTCGTCGGGGCACGCGCCGATCGACGCCAGCCATTCGGCGTGCCGCCGCGCCGCGAAGGTCAGGATCATCACGTCGATCGCCGCGAAGCGGACGTTGCGTGTGAACGGCAGCGGGTCGTCGCTGGGCCGGTAGACGGGCTTGGCGTCGGCGTCCGTGCCGCTGGCCGCGTAGGGTCGCTGCGGGAGCTGTTGAACGGACCTGGTCATGATCTGCCTCGGATGAGTTGAGGGTTGTTGCGTATCCACACGGTCATGCACTTGTGACACCGTGGCAGGGCCGCCTTGGTGTGGACTTGAGACACACCCAGTCGTCTGAGGCGGCCAAACTGGACGCGCTGATCTGCCCAAGTCATCCTGTTTTCGCACTCGAGGCACTTTTTCTTGTTCACGGTCATGTTGAACCCCTCATCCGAGAGTGAAGTGTCGCCCCTGCTACCGCCGCGCACCGACGCGCACCGACGCGACGGTTCGCATGCACGCACGCGCGTGCGCCCGCGCGTGTGCGCGCATGCGCGCCCGTGCGCGAGCGCGTGATAATTTGCCGGACATCGCGTCGGTGCGCGTCGGTTGAAGCGCAAGCGGCTGGAAACGCGATACTTGAACCGACGCACAACCCGAATTCTGTGCGTCGGTCACTGCGTCGGTGCGCGTCGGTGGTTTTGCATTCCCTCGCAACGGACGCAACGGCACACATCGGGATGTAATGAATGCACTTCATGCCGGCTCCCGCAGCGTGATGCCGTCGTAGAAGGCGAGATCTCCCGTGCTCTTGCGCCGCGTGACGCCCGATGTGGCGGCGGCGAGATCGCGCCCGAAGGTCTGCTTCGTCGTGACCATGCTGCGGCCTTCCCGCTCGCACCAGGTCTTCCACGCGTCGTACAGGTCATCCACCCAGATGCGCTTGCCCGGCCCGACCTCGCATCGCTCGCGGACGAAAGCGCCCACCGGGCTGGACAGGTCCTCCATGTCGCGCACGGCGTCCTCGACGCTGGACGGCTGCACGAAATGCCCGCGGGCCCGCAGGCGACGCCAGCCCTCGATCGCCCAGTTGAGGATGCCGGGCAACTCCGTGAGCAGCTTGGCGGTCAGAGCCTTGTCCTCGCGGCCGTAGAAGCTCTCGGTCAGCCGCAGGATCATGAACCGCCCGGCCAGAGCGCCGGAGGCGTCGTTCAGACGCGGCAGCTCGTTGGACAGGAAGACGAACCGCGTGGGCAGCTTCATCGTCACCGACGTCATGTGCTTGCGATCGACGGTGAGGGTGTCCTCGCCGCTGATGCAGAGCAGGCGTTCGACCACCGCGTGGATACTGTCGCCACTGAACCGGGCGTCGGAGACCACGGCCAGCGACTTGCCGATCAGCGGCTGCAGGCCGAAGTTGCCCGCCAGGCTGGTGGTGGTCGGCCCGCACACGTTGCCCGCGCCGACGAGATGCGTCAGCACGCGGCCGATGGTGCCCTTGCCGCTGCGCTTGGGCCCGACCAGCAGCAACATTTTCTGTTGTGACGTGTCGCCGGTCAGGCAGTAGCCGAACCAGTCCTGCAGCAAGTCCCACGACTCCATGTCGTCGTCGAACAGCGTCTGCAGGAACTCGATCCACTGTTCGGGCAACGCGGCGTTGGGATCGGGGTCGTAGTCGAGCGCGTTGACCGTGAAGAAGCGCGGCGTCGGCGGCATGTGCCGCATGGTGGGCAGGTGCAGCAGCGACGACTTGCAGGGCAGGATGTCGATGGCTTTCGGGGGTGCAGATTCTTCACCACCGAGGGGAGCCCTGCTTCGTGCAGAATCTTCACCAAGCTGGCAGGTCAGCCACGACGGCGACACGGTCGTCGCCGGCAGGTGCGTGTACGCCCTGATCGAGTCGAGGGCCGCGTTCACCGTCGTCGGGTTGGCCGGGAAATCCTCCGGCACCCACCCGGCGTCCTTGTCATGCACCATGCGCACGGCGTCGTGCATCCACGGCAGCAGGCGGTGGCGCATCCCGTCGTCTTCGATCTCGACGTACCGGTTGTCCCGCCAGGCGACGAGCATCCCCGCGTAGTGATGGAGCGTGCGCCCGTCGGCATGACGGTGAAACCGCTTGATGAACGATTCCGCCGTCGGCAGCGTGCGCTTGGTGGACAGAATGAGCCGGCCCGTCGTCGGATCGATCGTGCCCGGGGCGGGCTCGCCGTTGATCGGCCCGCTGGGCGTCGGCCTGTTGCGTGAACCGCGCTTTCCCGACTTCCGCTTCTTAGGCGTGTACTGCTTCGTGACCTTGGCCAGCGCCTTGTCGATCGTTATGTTGCCGTAGGTCTGCTCGCCGTGGTACTCGTCCCACTTGTCGCGCATCAGCCCCGACCCGCGGAACATGCGGTCGATCTGCCCCGCGTCCTTCGTGTAGAAGGCGAGCGTGAACACGACCGACGAGTCGGCCTCGCTCCACGAGTTGAAGTGCGCGTTCCAGTCGCCCGCCCACAGCTGCGCGAACTTCTCGCCACGACCGTTGCGCCGCGTGCTGGCCAGCCGGATGATCTCGCCGTCGTCCAGATGGCCGTTGTCGGATGGTGACGGAGCGGCGGCGGGCTTGGCTTGTTCCTCGGTCTCGCCGAACACCTCGACGTACAGAGCGTTGAGCTGGTCCTGTCGCGATTCAACCGTCGCCGGCACTGTCTCGCATCGCGCGCCGGTGACCGTGAAAAACCGGTCGCGGTCGTACATCTCGACCTCGCCGTCCTCGTACCGACGCCGGCATCGCTCGCCCGGCTTCTCGGCGATGATGAAGATCTTCACGCCGGTGCCGGAGGGGCTGACCTCGGTGTAACTGGCGATGTCGTTGATGATGCGCTCCGCCCACGGCTTGGTCTGGCCGGTGGCCGGGTCGATGCACTTGTCGAGATCGATGCCGCAGTACAGATCGTCGGCCGCGAACACGTACCCGACGCCGGCGAGCTGGTCGTTACGCCGCACCGCGTTGACCGCTTCATCGAACGATGCCCAGGTCGCGGACGCGGTTGAATCCGCCAACTCTCCAGTGCGTGCGTTCACCGGGCACTTGGTCGGCTTGCCGTCCCGGTCGATGTACTTCCAGCAGACCCACTGCGGGCGCTGCTTCAGGCAGTCGGGCGTGTTGGCGACGATCGCCTCGATGTTCGTGATCGACTGCGTCCCGTTCATCCGCACGTCACCTCCTGCGGGACGGCCGGGGGTGAGGCCGATGTCCAGCGGCTCAGGAACGTGCGCCGGTGGATGACGTTGTTCTTCTTCGCGGCGCTGCGCAGGCCCCAGCGGTCGCCGAGCAACACGCACGTCTGCGACGCGCGGGTCACGGCGGTGTAGAGCCAGTTGCGGTCGGCGAAGAAATGCGACTTGTGGCAGAGCACGACCGCGCAGGGGAACTCGCTGCCCTGCGCTTTATGCGCGGTGAGGGCATAGGCGAGCATCACGTTGGACAGGCGTTCGCCCTCGACGAACTTCGGTCCCACGCCGTCGAACGCGATGGTGTAACCAGACTTCGCCACATCGACGACGAACCCGATCGTGCCGTTCATCACGCCCAGTTCATAATCGTTGCTGGTCTGGATGACCTTGTCGCCGACGCAGAACTTCTTCTCGACACTGCCCTGCAGCAGCATCTGCATCGCCTCGTTGATCGCCTTCGTGCCCAGCGGGCCCTTGTGCGTCGGCGTGATGACCTGCACGTCGCGCACCGGGTCGTAGCGAAAGCGCGACGGCAGCCGGTCCAGCACCAGATCGCGCAGGTAAAGTTGAATCTGCTGCGCGTCGGAGAACTGGTCGACGACGATCCACCGCGTCTCATCATCCATCTCGGTCGGGTGGACCTCGCCATGCAGCACGGCGGTGCTGTTGCACTTGAGTACGCCCGCCTGGCGATACACCTTGTCCAGCACGACCGTGGGCACGAGGCGGTGCTGCACCAGATCGCGCAGTACGTTGCCCGGCCCGACCGGCGGCAACTGGTTGTGATCGCCGACCAAGACGAGCCGCGTGCGATTGAAGTCGATCCGCCGCAGCAGGTTCGCCATCAGCGGCACGTCGACCATCGACACCTCGTCAACGATCACCACGTCGGCATCGACCACATCGACGCCGAAGCCCGTGCCGTTGTATTCGAGCATGCGGTGGATCGTGCTCGCCTCGAGCTGCTGGCGGTACTTCGCGCGGAGCAACTCCTCGATTCGTTTGGCGGCCTTGCCCGTCGGCGCACACAGCTTCACCGCCAAGTCGGCCCGCCGGCAGGTCTGCGCCAACCGCGCCACAACGAACGTCTTGCCGGTGCCCGCCAAGCCGGAGATGACGCTGATCCGGTGCCACATGGCGCACCGATACGCCTCGGCCTGCTGCGGGCTGAGGTTCGAAGGATCGAACGCGCCCGTGATCAGCGGGCAATCGATCGAGCCGTACCGATCGAACGTCTGCCGGATGGTCTGCTCGGCTTCGAGGAAGTACGGCGTGGTCACAGCGGGGCCATCCGCGACCATGTCGCCACGCGCCAACAGGCGATCGCCCGCCTGGCGGATCAGGTCGTGGGCGTCGAGCGTGTCGAGCACGAGCAGGTCGTTGGCCTGCTCAATCAGATCGGTGCCGGCGGTCCACGTGTGCCCGCTGCCGATCTGCTCGGTGAGGCAGTACATCAGGCCCGCTTCGATCCGGCCTGCGTGGTTCTTCGCCACGCCGGTGGCGCGGGCGATCTTGTCGACCTTCTTGAAGCCGTAGCCCTTGACGTGCTGGATGAGCTTGTATGGGTCGGCGCGAAGCACGCTCACCACGCCGTCGCCGTACACGCCGATCAATGTGTTCATCTGGTGATGCGTCAGCCCGAAGCCCGCCAGGTACGTGCGAACCTCGTTCTCGGCGCTGTTGGCGATCCACGCAGCGCGCAACCGCTCAAGCGTGGCCCGCGGAATCCGAAGCGTCTCGTGCAGGTCGTCCGTGCCGTCGCGGATCATGCGATCGAGCGCGTCGGCGCTGCCGGCGTGCGTCACCAGCTTGCGTGCGGTGGCCTCGCCGATGCCGACGAACGCCGGATGCTTGATGAGGTAGTTGGCCAGGCCGTCGAGGTTGTCGGGCAGGTCGTACCGCAGGGCCGTGACCGTGAACTGGTGCCCGTACTTGCGGTCGAGCGTCCACGACCCGACCAGGGCGACCACGTCGCCGTCATTGGCGCAGAACTTGCCGCAGAACCGGACCCGTCGCCCGTCGTCGGCGTCGAGTAGCCCAGCGGAGAACTGCGGCCCGCTGTGATACACGCGCGTGATGGTTCCGCGAATGGTCTCAGGCATGCGCCACCCCCGCCCCTGGATTGCCCGGCGTCGAAACCTCCCGCACGAACATCCGCAGGAACCGATCGGTGAACACGCACGCCGCCTGGCGGCTGCCGCACCAGTACACGGGCACGCGGTAGCGCACCGCCACGTAGAGCGCCGCCCCGAGCACCGACGCCGGCGATGCGCCCCGCAACTTGTCGGCCGCGAGGCCCCGCAGCACCGCGTCGAGGTCGGCCTCGACCACCACGCACGCGCACCGCATAGCCCCCAGCTTCATCAGCTCGACGGCGAAGCGATCGAAGTCGTGGATCACAGTGTGAACGAAATCGGGCAGGCTCTTGCGCTCGACGGCAACCGCGTCCTCGTGCCCGACGACCGAGTAGTCGCCGGCCTCGAGCTTGCGGCTCACTGTGTCGCAGGTGAACCCGTACGGTTCCTGCTCGCGCGTATCAATGACGATCTGAAAACTCATGACAATGTTCATCCGTGATGCGTGAAACCATCCGTGTCCCTGGAACCCCCGGTGCTGGGAAAAACCGCCCCGAAAGACTTACAGCGGTGCAGCGCATGCTTTCGGGAGCGGCCCCACGACACAGGCTTGGGTCAGAACGGGGCGGGTTCCTTCGACAGGTCGATCCCGCCCCCGGCGTCGCCGCCGATTCCGGGGGGGATGTTCAGCAGCTTGTTGAAGTAGACGTTGGCGTACTCGCCCTTGGTGCGCTTGGTCACGCCGATCGTCAGGTCGAGCAGCGCGTCCAGGTGGTTGGGCAGCTCGCTGAACTTCTCCAGCTTGAGGCCCAGTGTCTGCAGGTCCGCCTTCACGAACGGCAGCGACGACTGCGTGATCACCGAGTTCTTGAAGATGTGCCGACCCGCGTGCTGGCCGGAGATGATCACCGTGTCCCACTTGATCATCGGGTCGTTCTTCTGGCTGCGGGCGAACTTCACCGTGTGGACGCGCACCTGGTACTTGCCGTCGGGCACCTCATCGAACTCCGGCGCTTCGGCTTCGGCGTAGTCGTCGTCGAAGGCGGACAGGTCAGCCCCCGGACCCGGCTGCGCCGCATCGTGCGACGGGTAAGCGTCCTGATCGAATGCGCTGGGGTTCTCGATGTGGTCGTGGCCGTTGTTGGATTCGTTGGTCGTGGTCATCTGTCGGGTCCTTTCACTTGGAGGGTTTGGACGAGGGAGAAGCGAACGCCTTGGCGAAGGCGTCGAAGTTCAGCGGGAGGGAATCGGGCAGTCGGCCGGTGCGATCGCCGGCCTCATACGTCGGGTGGGGCTTGGTGCGGATGATGCGATCGACGACCGTGTTGCCGCCGGCGTCCTTGCGCGGCACGGTGTCGCAGTAGAGGATCATGTCCACGAGGCCGAGCACGACGTGCCGCGCCCGGTCGGGCAGACTGGGTTGCGTCTTCGTGTATTCACCCGTGCGCGTCTCGATGGTCTTGTCCACGGCGTGGCTGATCAGCACTAGGCCGTAGGGCAGGCTCGCCAGCCGCGTGAGCACGCGGTGCCATTCGTTCTTCACGAGCGCCCAGCCCTTGCCGTGGCCGAGGTCGCCTTCGTACTCGATGTTGTGCTTGCCGCAGATAAACTCCGAGCAGTACTTGAAAGCGTTGTCTGCCGTGTCGATGACGATGGTCTTGAAGTCGTGGTTGCCGGCGGCGATGAGCTTGCACGCGGCCAGGAAGTCCGGCCACGTGTACGTCGGCATCTTGAACACCTCCAGCTCGTTCAGTCCCGGCTCACACTCGAAGAACAGAGCGCTCGGGAACCGGCTGGCGAAGGTGCTCTTGCCGATCTTCGGCGGGCCGTAGATCAGCGTGGTCTTGGTCGACAGATCGACCGATGGTTTGCTGCGTGTCGTGGGCAACGTCAATGTCATCGCGTGCTCCTTGGGCAAGGGGTGTTCCGGGTCCGGGGGCGTGGAATCAGAAATCGGTGTCGTCGCTGGCGTCAGCGCCGCCGATGGTCAGTTCGACAAGTTCTTCATGGGGCGGCGCGACCTCAAAGAGGTTGTCGCGCACGTTCGGGCTGAAGCCCGACTGGCAATAGGCCAAATATTCACACGGCCGCTGGTACGAGAAGCAGTTTGATGTGTTGAGCAGCCACTTGCCGCGCCGGCGCGCGTCGAGGTATTGCTGCGTGATCTCCCAGACCTCCTCCTGCAACATGGCCATGCGGTCTTCGGACAGGTAGATGCGCTCGCGGTGGAACGATTCGGACCGCGCGTACCACGCCGCCAGGCGGGCGCGGAACTCGTCGTCCGTCTCTGGCATCTGCTGCTTCGCGGTCGATCGCCCGCTCTTGTTCTTCGCGGCCAGTTCCGCGCGACGGGCCTCGAACTCCTGCTGGGTTTCGCCGACACGCTGCTTCAGACGGGTCTTCAGCAGGACGTTGTAGATAACGCCGATGATCGGGTAGCCCAACTCGCGGAGGTAGTGGCAGTACAGCGCGATCTGCGTGTCGGTCCAGAGGCGGTCCAGGTAATCCGATGTGATCGCCGACGCCGTCTTGTGTTCGAGCAGGTAAAGCTCACCATGCAGACGCACGATGCCGTCCGCCTTGCCGGCGATCACGAACGTCTGGCTCAGCCGGTTGGTGTCAGGGTTGCGAATCTCGGCCTGGAATTCCTTCTCGACCTCGACGACTTCGAACTCTTCGTGCTCGTACCGATCGGAGTACCCGGCAAACATGGCGCGGGCGATGTGCCACTGGTGTTTCTGCTTCTCGTCGCCCTCGCGCTGCGGGAACTGCGCGTCGAGGTAGTCGAAGATCTGAAACAGCCGCGTGGTCGTCGGCTCGTCAGTCGCCTGGCGGTGCCATCGCTCCAGCGCGCCGTGGATGACCGAGCCGAACGCCAACGCATCCGGGCGCTCAGGCCGGCGCAGATGATCGAGGTAGCGGTGCTTGTACTTCCGCGGGCAGTTGCGGAACGTGTTCAGGGCCGAGTAGGTGAGAACGTTTTTCATGGTCGTGGTCTTGGGTTTGGTGATCAGGTCGTGCGGGTAGATGTCGCGGCGATAGTCGCTTTGGCCGAGGCTGATCAGCGGTGTTGTGTCGTGAGGTTCGATTGGCATGCTTCCTCTCGTGCGTCAGATGCCCGCGCGTTCGAGCACCTTGTCCGCGGCTTCGAGGGAAGCCCGGCGATGCGACGGCGGAGTTGGTTTAGGGCTCGGGTTGACCGCTCGCTCATCACCGACCGGCTCAT
This sequence comes from Phycisphaera sp., assembly GCA_016125285.1. Lineage (GTDB taxonomy): Bacteria > Planctomycetota > Phycisphaerae > Phycisphaerales > Zrk34 > RI-212. The sequence goes on along the minus strand of WGMA01000065.1, from coordinate 74,335 downwards.
CGGCGGCGGCGAGCGCCGTGAAGAATCGGTTCATCGCCTCGCGGCTCGTGGCGATGTTGCGGCCAACGCGGATGTATTCGAGGTGGACGCCGCGCAGGCCCTTGCGGCACCAGCGCCACATCGTGGAGATGGACGGGCGTTTGCCGTTGACCTTTGGTAGAATCTTCGTCGCCTCGGTCAGGCTGACGACCGTCTCTTTTTCAATGTCGATTGCCATGTGAAGTCACTCCGTGTTGGACACGAGTAACTATCGCGTGGCGTTGCATTGCTTGAGGTCGGCTAAGGGGCGCGTAACGGTCGCCTAAGGGCTGAGGTCCGCGCATGAAAAAACCCCGGCGCAAACCGGGGTTTTCTGCATGAATGCTCGACATTCAACCTACGCGAAGCATGGCCTCGACCGCCTTTGCCTGATCGAGTTCAGCGTAGACCTCGGTGATCGCGGCGGACCGGTGGCCGAGGATGATCCGGGCGACCTCGATGCCGAACTCCTTCCGCAGTTCCGTCGCCGCGTTGTGACGCAGTTGGTGCGGGTGCCAACGATGGTCGGTCTGCCACTTGGCGAGGCGCTCTTTCTGCTCGTCGGTCAGGCGAGCCTTCCACGCCTTCTTCGTTTCCTTCTCGCGCTGGGCGAGCGGCTCGGGCGGCAGGAACGCCTGGTCGCACGCGCGGGCGATCGCTCGCCGGTAGGCGTCCACGTCGTAGACCTCGCCCGCGGAGCGCCGGGGCTTGTGCTTCTTGTTGAGGCCGGGCCGGTTGCCGCACGACATCGGCGTCGCGCGGGCGGCGTGCATTTTCTCACGGCGCTCCTGCTCGGCTTCTTGCGGGCTGAACATCGGGGCGTCGAGTTGCCGGGTCAGAAATGGTTCGAGCACGGCCTGCGCCTGCGGGCCGAAGTAGATCGCCCGCTTGTGGCCGTGGTGCGCGGTCTTGTGCGCGTCGGGCGTGTGAGTCCAGATGCGGCCCGTCGTGTTGATGTCGCGCGGGCGCAGGCCGACCAGCTCGCCGGCGCGAGCGCCCGTGAGCAGTTGCAGTTGGATGATCGCCCAGACCTGCCGGCTGACGAAGGGCTTGATGGCGTTGATGTGCTCGATCGGGACCGGCTTGACCGGATCGGACTCGCGTGCGCCGCAGCGGCCTTTGCGCAGGCCCGCGACCGCCTGCAGCGCGTGATACACGCTGCCGGAGATCAACTCCTGCTCGGCCGCCCAGCGGAATACGGACTTCACGCGGACGATGTGCTTGTTGATGTACGTGCGGCACCATCCGTACTCGATCATGCGCTGCCGCACGGCCTGCAGGGCGCGCGGGCCGAAGTCGCTGACCTGCGACTCGGCGAAGAGTTCCTTCAGCGGCTTGAGCGCGTAGCGGAACGCTTCGATCTCGGTGCTAGGGTTGCCGTCGGCGTCGAGGTAGTACCCCTCGGCGTGGACCCAGAATCGCGCGATCAGTTCCTTGATCGTCATCTGGTCCGGCTGCACAGGCGGCTGCCCGCCGTTGGCCATGTACTCGGCGACGAACTCGTGGTAGCGCCGCATCGCATCGGGCAGGTCGTGCTTGCCGAAATAGATGCGCCGGCCCCAGGCGTTGGCGTAGCCCTGGCCTGAACCTTTGTGTACCCGGAACTGCGGAACCTTGAGGGGGGCTGATAAAGACATCGGCCGTCTCCTTGGTCGCGCCGGGTAGTACTACCCGACGCTGAGCCTTGGTTACGGCCGCTCCGCCCGTAGGCGGGTCCGCGCAACTAGCGCGGTCAGCGTGAATTGTCGAAAATAGCGGGGGCAGGATTCGAACCTGCGACCTCCGGGTTATGAGCCCGACGAGCTACCAAGCTGCTCTACCCCGCATCATTAGGGTACGGCATTGTAGGTGCAGCCGATCGCTTGTCAAATGACGTTGGGGCGTGCGCGTGGTGGTGTGGTGGTGTGTGGCGACAGCGCGGTGTGTGTTGTTGCGGGTGTGGGGTGAGGGCTTAGAATACGCACCCTGCATGGAAGGAAACGCATGAATGTACTGGTGATCGGCAGCGGTGGTCGCGAGCACGCGCTGGGGTGGAAGCTCAAGCAGTCGAAGAACTGCAAGCGGGTGTTCTTTGCGCCGGGCAACGGCGGGACCGACCGCGTGGGCACCAACGTCACGACGCTCGACGTCAGCCAGGTCACGACGAAGAGCGCCGAGGCGATCGACTACTTCTGCCGGCAGAACAAGATTGAACTCGTGGTCATCGGCCCCGAGGATCCGCTGGCGAACGGTCTTGCCGATCGGCTGACGAAGCTGGGTCTGAAGGTGTTCGGTCCGAACCAGGCGGCGGCGGCGCTCGAGGCGGACAAGGCGTTCAGCAAGGCGCTGATGCGCGGCGCGGCGATCCCCACGGCCGAGTCGCGCACGTTCGAGAACGCCGACGCGGCGCTGGCTTACGTCGAGGCGCACGAGACGCCGGTCGTCGTGAAGGCCGCGGGCCTGGCGAAGGGCAAGGGCGTGATCGTCACCGACAGCGCCGACGAGGCGATCGACGCGGTGAAGCAGATCATGGTCGACCGCGCGTTCGGCGAGGCGGGCGACAAGGTGATCATCGAGGAGCGGCTGACCGGTCAGGAGGTGTCGATCCTCGCGCTGGTCGACGGGCGGAACATCTACGTGCTCGAACCGTCGCAGGACCACAAGCAGGTCGGCGAGGGCGACACGGGCCCGAACACGGGCGGCATGGGCGCGTACACGCCGACACCGCTGGTCGACGACAAGCTGATGCAGGTGATCGACCGGCAGGTGCTGGTGCCGACGATTGACGCGCTGCGTCGCGACGGCGTCGAGTTCAAGGGCGTGCTGTACGCGGGGTTGATGCTCACGCCGGGCGGTCCGAAGGTGCTGGAATACAACTGCCGCTTCGGCGATCCGGAGTGCCAGCCGCTGATGGTGCGGATGAAGGGCGACCTGCTGGAGATCATGCTCGCGGTGGTCGACGGCACGCTGGACAAGGTCGACATCGACTGGGACCGCCGCGTGGCGTGCTGCGTGGTGATGTGCAGCGGCGGCTACCCCGGCGACTACGAAAAGGGCATCGAGATCAACGGCCTCGACGAGGCGGCGAAGCTCGACGACGTGTTCATCTTCCACGCGGGCACGAAGAAGTCGGGCGACAAGGTGCTGACCAACGGCGGTCGCGTGCTGAACATCGTCGCGCTCGGCAAGGATCTGGCCGAGGCGCGCGACAGGGCGAACGCCGCGTGCGACATGATCTCGTTCGAGGGCGGGTTCTTCCGCCGCGACATCGGCGACCGCGTGCTGAAGAAGGCGGCGAAGTAGAATACGTATCGCTGTCCACCGGATAGGCTCCCCACGCACAGGTGCAACATGAACACGCCCGCCGACGACACACGCTACGCGCAGTCCCACGCCTCGCACGCGAAGGCTCAGCAGTTGATGCCGGGCGGCGTCAACTCGCCGGTGCGTGCGTACAGCGCGGTGGGCGGGTCGCCGATCGTGATCCGCTCGGGCGCGGGCTGCCGGGTGACGGACGTCGACGGCAACGAGTACGTGGATTACGTGTGCAGCTACGGGCCGCTGATCGCGGGCCACGCGCACCCGGCGGTGGTGGCGGCGGTGACGCGCGCCGCGTCGCGCGGGGCGAGCTTCGGCATGCCGACGGAGGCCGAGTCGCAGCTGGCCGAGGCGGTGATCAAGGCCGTGCCGAGCGTCGACGTGGTGCGCTTTGTCAACAGCGGCACGGAGGCGACGATGTCGGCGATCCGGTTGGCGCGCGGCGCGACGGGGCGCGACAAGATCGTCAAATGTGTGGGCGGGTATCACGGTCATGCGGATGCGTTGCTGGTGCAGGCCGGCAGCGGCGCGACGACGCTGGGCGTGCCGAGCTCGCCGGGCGTACCGAAGGGCGCGACGGCCGACACGCTGCTGATGCCGTACAACGACCTGGACGCCGCGGCGGCGCTGTTCGGTGAGCACGACGGCGCGATCGCCGCGATCATCATCGAGCCCGTCGCGGGCAACATGGGCTGCGTGCCGCCGTCCGACGGCTATCTCGCGGGCCTCCGCAAGCTGTGCGACGACCACGGCACGCTGCTGATCTTCGACGAGGTGATGACCGGGTTCCGCGTCGCGTTCGGCGGCGCCCAGGCGAAGTTCGATGTGACGCCGGACATCACGTGCCTCGGCAAGGTGCTGGGGGGGGGGCTGCCCTGCGCGGCGTACGGCGCGAGCGCCGAGATCATGAACCGGATGGCGCCGGTCGGGCCGATCTATCAGGCGGGCACGCTGTCGGGCAACCCGGTCGCGATGGCCGCGGGGCTCGCGACGCTCGAGGTGCTCCGCGAGCCGGGCTCGTACAAGCGGCTCGACGATCTGACGCAGCGCCTGGCCGACGGGCTGATCGAGGCGGCGGAGGCGAGCGGCGTGTCGATCCAGATCAACCGCGTCGGCTCGATGATTACGCCGTTCTTCACCGACAAGCCAGTGACGGATTACGCGGGGGCGACCGCGTGCGACACCGCGGCGTTCGGCCGGTTCTTCCGCACGATGCTCGACCAGGGGGTGACGCTGCCGCCGAGCCAGTTCGAGGCGTGGTTCGTGAGCCTCGCGCACGACGAGGAGGCGATCGACGAGACGCTCGCCGCCGCTACCCGTGCGTTTGCGTCGGTGTAAGTCACTCATCGCCGTTTCGCCTCCTTTCCTGTGTGTGTGTGTGTGGGGGGGGGGTGGGGGAGGGGTGCCGACGCATCCGCGTCGGCAATGCAAAGTGCAAATTGAAAAGTGCGAAATGCAAAATGGGGGGACCCACATCGTCGCGCAGCATTCGCAGGCGTGGGTTCGGCGCGGAGTCACGATCGGCGCGCAGTGTGTCTGAGTGTTGGGGCATGAATGTGCTCTCTATAAATGGGCGAAACGACGCGCAGGTGCGCACGGGGGCGTCGCGACGCGTGGGGCGTGGTTTTGTAAGTCGAGCGGCGCGGGGTAATGACTTTTTTGTGACTAAATCCGGCTGAAGGGGTTTTGCGTGCGCGTTGGTGCGCACGGGGTGTCATCGCCAGAACTGCCACCACTTCTTTGAGGTGCGTTGTGGGATGCGGATGGTGGGTTCCTCGTCGAGGCTGGCGTCTTTGTGTCTTACGACCTGCACGCCGCCGCACTTGCCGCAGAAGGTGGTGAAGGTGTCGAGCACGGCGTCGGGCGGGATGTTGGGGAACAGCTGTCGGATGAGGTCGGACGGGGCGTCGAACAGGTCGGTCAGGCCGCACTGGTCGCAGGGCGTGATGATCCAGTCGGTGCGTTCGATGAGGTATCGGTCGGTGACCATGAGTGCGATGTCGCCGCCGTCGGGCACGACGAACTTGATCTCGCTTCGTTGGGCGACGGACGTGAGGTGGTAGGGCTGATTGAGGACGAGGCCGGTGAACACGTCCTTGTAGCAGCCGGTGACGCGCACCCAGATGAGTTCGGGCGAGCGGTCGGTCACGCGCGGCCCGCCGTCGTGCACGACGACCTGGGTGGTGTCGGGATGCTCGGCGCTGAGCCGGTCGCGCAGTTTGGGATGTTCACGCCACGAGGTATCGATGGGACGCCTCCAGTCCGGAAGAGGAAAGATATCACATGTGGCGTCGTCGGTGGAGGGCGCGGGTCGCGAGCGGCGTGGTGCGTTCGCCCGAGGCGTCAGCGGAACTCGCGGGGCTTGACGAGCAGCTGCTGGAAGCGGTCGCTGAGGTCGTCGAATCGCTCGGCGAGCAGGTGGACGACCTGGCCGTCGCGCTCGACCTTGCCGTGGGCGACGATGACGACGCCGTGTCGGGCGGCGCGGCGGTGGGCCTCGTAGACGTGTGGGCGGACGATGAGGTTGGCGACGCCGGTCTCGTCCTCGAGGGTCATGAAGATGACGCCGGACGCGGTGCCGGGGCGCTGGCGGCAGAGCACGAGGCCGGCGACGGCGACGCGGGTGTCGGTGGGGTGGCGCTGGGCGTCGAGCAGGTCGGCGGCTGGGGTGACGCCGCGGCGGTTGAGCTGGTCGCGCAGGAACGACAGCGGATGGGCGCGCAGCGACAGGCCGACGTGGCGGTAGTCCTGCACGACCTTGCGCGGCTCGGGGATGGCGGGCAACTGCACGGTCGGCTCGTCCTCGGTGGGCGGCGCGGTCGGCTCGTTGATCTGATCGAACAGCGGCAGGTCCTCGTCGTGCAGCGCGCGGACTTCCCACAGCGCGGCCTGTCGGTCGAGGCCCATCGAGGCGAACGCGTCTGCCGCGGCGAGCCGCTTGAGCGCCGAAGCCCGCACGCCGCTGGCTCGCCACAGGGCGACGACGGAGGTGAACGGGCCGTGGCGTTGGACGGCATCGGCGATGGCGCGGGCGTCGGGTTCGCGGAGGCCGCGCACCATGCGCATGCCCAAGCGAATTTCGGATTTCGGATTGCGGATTGCGGATTTGTCACGCGCTGACAATGTTGCGTTCGCAGTTGCCCCTGGCACATCCGCAATCCGCAATCCGCAATCCGAAATCTCCAGCATGCAGTCCCACGCGGAGCGGTTGACGTCGACGCCGCGGACCTCGACGCCGTGGGCCTTGGCGTCGCGGACGATCTGGGCGGGGGCGTAGAAGCCCATCGGCTGGCTGTTGATCAGGGCGGCGGCGAACGCGGCGGGGTGGTGACGCTTGAGCCACGCCGAGACGTAGACCAGCAGCGCGAAGCTCGCGGCGTGCGACTCGGGGAAGCCGTAGTCGCCGAAGCCCTGGATCTGGCGGAAGAGTCGGTCGGCGAAGTCTCGCTTGTAGCCGCGCGCGAGCATGCCGCCGATGAATCGTCGTTCGAACTCGAGGATGCGGTTCTGGCCGCGGCTTTTCCACGCGGCGATCGCGCGGCGCAATTGGTCGGCCTCGCCCGGCGTGAAGCCCGCGGCGACGACCGCCAGCGACATCACCTGTTCCTGGAACAGCGGCACGCCCAGCGTGCGCTCGAGCACGCCGCGCACACGCTCGTCGGGGTACGTGACCGGCTCATCGCCACGTCGCCGACGCAGGTACGGATGCACCATCTGTCCCTGGATCGGCCCGGGGCGCACGATCGCGACCTCGATCACCAGGTCGTAGTAGTTCCGCGGACGCAACCGCGGCAGCATCGACATCTGCGCGCGGCTCTCGATCTGGAACACGCCGATGGTGTCGGCGTCGCAGATCATGTCGTACACGGCGGGGTCTTCGGGGGGGATGTTGTCTAAGCGTAGCGTTTCAAATTTCGGATTTGGGATTTGGGATTTCGGATTTGATGGCAAGCCGTTGATGTTGCCCGCGACGTGTTCTCTGGACAATCCGAAATCCGAAATCCCAAATCCCAAATCCCGCTTTGCGTTGATCATATCCAACGCCTTACGAATACAGCTCAACATCCCCAACCCCAAACAGTCCACCTTCAACATTCCCATCGCGTCGATGTCGTCCTTGTCCCACTCGATGACGGTGCGGTCGGGCATCGCGGCGTTTTCGATGGGGACCAGCTCGCAGAGCGGGCGTTGGGTGATGACGAAGCCGCCGACGTGCTGGGAGAGGTGGCGCGGGAAGCCCTGCAGCTCGGTGGCGAGGGCGACGAGGTGGCGGATGATCGGGGCGTCGGGGTTGAAGCCGAGTTGGCGGACGCGGTCGGCGCGCACGTCGGTGTCCCACCAGTCGAGGTTTTTCGCGAGTCGGTCGACGGCGTCGAGCGACAGGCCGAGCGCCTTGCCGACCTCGCGCACGGCGAGGCGTCCGCGGTAGGTGATGACCTCGGCGGTGAGCGCGGCGCGGTCGCGGCCGTACTTCGCGTAGATGTACTGGATGACCTCCTCGCGGCGTTCGTGCTCGAAGTCGATGTCGATGTCGGGCGGCTCGTCGCGTTCGCGGCTGACGAAGCGCTCGAACAGCATGTCGACGCGGACGGGGTCGACGGCGGTGACGCCGAGCACGTAGCACACGGCGGAGTTCGCCGCGGCGCCGCGCCCCTGGCAGAGGATGCCGCGCGACCTGGCGAACTCGACGATGTCGTAGACGGTCAGGAAGTAGTGCGCGTAGTTGAGCTCGTCGATGAGTTGCAGCTCGTGGTCGATGAGGCGCTGGACCTTGTCGGGCACGCCTTGCGGGTAGCGGTGCGCGGCGTGGGTGCGGGTGAGGTCGGTGAGGTGGGCGATGGGCGTGCGGCCGGGCGGCACGACCTCGTCGGGGTACTGGTAGCGGAGCTGGTCGAGCGTGAACCCGGCGGCGCGGTCGGCGAGGTCGACGCTGCGCGCGATTGCGTCGGGATACTCGGCGAAGAGGCGTGCCATCTCGTCGGGGGCTTTGAGGTGGCGCTCGGCGTTGGGCTGGATGCGGAGCCCGGCCTGTGCGATGGTGCAGCCGTGGCGGATGCAGGTGACGATGTCGTGCAGCGGCTTGCGCTGCGGCGTGTGGTGGTGCACGTCGTTGGTCGCGAGCATCGGCACGCGTAGGTGCGACGCAGCGGCGGCGAGCTGCGCGAGTCGGTCGCGGTCGCGCTGGCTGTGGGAGCGTGAGGCGACGAGCGAAAGGCGGTCGTCGTCGAACACGCGGCGGAGGCCACGCATGACGTCGAGGAAGTCGTCGTCGAGCGTCGGCGGGGGGATGACCGCGGCGAGCAGGCCGGGGTGGTGGTCGAGCAGGTCGTGCAGGCGGAGGTCGCATCGGCCCTTGGCGGCGCGGCGCTTGCCGAGCGTGAGCAGGCGGCAGAGTCGGCCGTACGACGCGAGGTCGGTGGGGTAGACGAGCACGCTGAGTGGCGGCATGTCGGCGCGCTGCGCGGCGATCGGGTTGGCGAGGACGAGGCGGCAGCCGACGACGAGCGGGATGCCGACGCGTTGCGCCGCGACGTGCGCGCGCACGACGCCGGACAGCGTGTTGACGTCCGTGATGGCGACGGCGTGCAGGCCGAGCTCGGCGGCGCGGGTGACGTACTCGTCGGGGTGCGACGCGCCGGTGAGGAAGGTGAAGTTGGTGGTGACGTGGAGCTCGGCGTAACGGGCGTGGTCGCGACTCCCTCTCCCTGGAGGGCGAGGGTTGGGGTGAGGGTGAACGCCGCGGCCGTGGCTGACGTTGCCCGCATCGTGCGCCGTATTCGTGCGATCGATCCCCTCACCCGACCTCTCCCCCACATGGTGGAGAGGAGCCGATCGCGCCGGGTGCGGGCGGTGCTTGGGTGTGGGCGGGTCGGGCATCGTCAGCTCCATCGGCCGTGGATGAACCACCGGCCGGTCTCGATCTCGCGGAAGGCCCACCACCATCGGCCGGTCGCGTCCTGCAGCTTGTAGTAGTCGCGCGTGACGGGCATGGCGGCGCGGTCGTGCGCGTCGGCCCACCACGGGGTGGTGATGCGCTCGGGGCCGATGGTGGTGACGATGCGCGTGTCGTCGTCGGCGCGGTGATCGCGGCGGTTGTCGTGCTGCATCGACATGACCGGGCCGTCGGGCGCCATGAGGATGACACGCACGGGGCGCGGCCGGCGGTAGACGCGCGAGGGGCGGTCGGCGTCGACGACACGCGTGTCGTGCGTGTCGTGCGACGCGTGCGATGTGTGCGGCTCGACATGTTGCTCGATCGGACGACTCACAAACGCGGACTCGGGCACGTGCGTCGGCTCGGGCAGCACGCGGCGGACGCGCTGCGGGCCGAGGCGGCTGGTGATGTGATCGACGAGCCGGCCGACGTGCTTGTCGAGGCGCGGCCCGTTGCGCTGCGTGCCGCGCGCGTTGCCATCGCCGTCGCCATCGCCGTCGCCGTCATCGCCACCGTCGAGGCGTGCCTGCTGATGCGTGAGCCGCGCGGTGTGTGTCGCGGCGAGGGTGATGCGCTCGACGCCGTGGCCGAGGTGTGCGCGCTCGGCGATCGGGCGCAGCAGGGCCCAGACGTGCGACGCGTCGCGGGTGGGGCGGCTGAGCGTGACGGTGTGCGTGATCGTGTCGGTGTCGATGCGGTCGAGCGTGAGGTCGATGCGGCGTGCCCCGGCCTCGCGGCGGGCGAGCTCGGCGTGCAGGTCGACGGTGAGCTGGCGGACGGTGAGCATGACTCCCTCGAGGTTGACGACGGGCCCGTCGAACGCGCGCGTGACACGCACGGGGTCGGGCGGCTGCACGGCGTCGACCGGCTCGAACGCGCGGCCGAGCGCCTGGTCGAGTCGCAGCAGCACGTCGCCGCCGAAGCGCGTGGCCAGCGAGCGGCGCGGCAGGGCGTACAGGTCGCCGATTCGCTCGATGGCGATCTCGGCGAGTGCGACGGCGACGGGCGTGTCGAGCCGCAGGGCGCAGACGGGCAGGCCGGCCAGGGCGTCGCACAGCTGCGCGGGCGTGTCGATGATCGCGCGGTCGACGCCGTAGCGGGCGATCGCCCACGCGCCGCCGACGCTCGGGGCGATCGCGGCGCGGGCGGTGAAGCCGAGCGACGCGATCGCGTCGGTCACGCGCCGCAGCAGCGGGGCCTCGCCGCCGTAGAGTCGCTGACAACCGGCGATGTCGAGCAGTAGGCCGTCGGGCGGATCGGGCGCGACGACGGGCGTGAAGCGCACCGCCCATCGCGCCAGCGCGTGCAGCGCCGCGGCGTCGCGCTGCGGGTCGTGCGGCTCGATGCGGACGCCGCCGTTGTCCTCGCCGCCGCTGTTGCTGCGGTCGTTGCCCGTCGGCAGCAGCGCCCGCGCGTGCGCCACGTCCATGCCGATCGTTACGCCCGCCGCCCGCGCCACGCCGCACGCGTGCGCGACGATGTGGCGGCCGCGGTCGATACGCGTGAGCACGATGGGTGGTGCGTGTGGTCTACGCCGATCGGCGTTCGTGCCGTTCGCTTGGGTCGCGCGAGTCGTGCCGTTCGGTCGCGCTCGTCGTCGCGTCACCCGATCGGTCGCCCACGTCGCCAGCCAGATGGATAGCAGCCGTTGCATCGTCCCACTCCAGACGCCACGTCGGCGGCGGGCCCGCGCGTGTGGTGACGCCGGAGCCTGAGCCCGTGCCGAGCGATGCGGATTTACATCGGATCAGTGTGACCTTCCATCGCGGCCGACCGGTGGGGGAACGCGCCGGGCGGACGAGCCAGCGCGTGGTCGCCGCGGAGAGCCGGTCGCGTTCGCGGCCGGGCCGGCTCAGCAGCACCAGCGTGCCCGCGGCTCGTGCGGCGAGTTGCAGGCGACGTGTCGCGGCCATCGTCAACGCGCTGCCGTCGGCGATCACCGCCGCGACGCCCGCGCAGCGCGCCGCCTGATCGATCGCCCACAGCCGCGCCCCGGCGTCGGGCGGGTCGACCCACAACGCCTCGCCCAGCACATCGACGCTTCCGTGCGCCAGCGCCCACGGGTAGGGCCAGCACGCGCGTCCGATCCACACCACCACGCGCCGCGCGTCACGCGTCGCCACGCGTCGCGCCAGGTGCTCCAGCACACACAGCGGCGGCTCGTCGGCGCCGAACCACTCGTGCACCGCGCCGCATCGCAGCCCGCCTGTCGCGCCGGGTGTGTCGCCCGCGCCTGTCGCGTCGCCCAACGCCTCGTCGACCGCGTCCCAGCCCGTCGCGATCACCGCTTCGCGTCCGCTTGATCTCCCTCCGCTCGCCCCGTCCGTCAGCCGTCGCATCTGCTCGACCAACGCCTGCATGTCCGACCGACTGGGCATCTCAACTCCGCGGAAAGCGGTACGTAAGTTCGACAAAAGTTAGGGTATCGTTCGGGTGCGTCCAAGTCAAGATTCGGCCCCGGATTTTGCCGAGCTCGCGTCGCGAAACATCGCGTGCACGCAACGTGATCCGCGCGGGTATTCGTCGAAGGGTGAGGCGGCGCGGGATGTTGCGTCGCCGACGTTGCCACGACGGGCGAACAGCCGCTAGTATGTGACGCACTTGCGGGCGTAGCTCAATTGGTAGAGCGTCAGCCTTCCAAGCTGAATGTTGCCGGTTCGATCCCGGTCGCCCGCTTTGAACGACGCCCGTTGTCAGCCCGTGACAGCGGGCGTTTTTTCGTGTGTCGCATTTCGCCTGTAACGCCTGGTCGCGGATGTGCAAATAATTACGTGCGGCGACCGGCGGATGCGGCCGGTGCGTGCAGATGGTGGATAGACGCGTGCGGTACGCCTCGGATACGTAGCCCGGGGCGGGTCGACGAGCACACTGGGCACACGATGAATTCTTCAGCTTTCCTGAATCGCTTGACGTTCGTGGCGGTGCTGAGCCTGACGTGCGCGGCGTCGGTCCACGCCGCGGAGCCGCCGACGAAGATCCCCGACGTGGCGAATCGATTCTTCAACGCCTACTGCATCGACTGCCACGGCCCGAAAAAGCACAAGGGCGACTTCCGTGTCGACACGATGCTGAAGGTGTCGACGACGCGCGAGGACGCGGAGTACTGGCAGCTCGTCCGCGACAACCTCAGCCTCGGCGACATGCCGCCGGAGAAGGCGAAGCAGCCCAAGGCCGCGGAGGTCGAGCCGGTGACGGAGTGGATCGAGGGCGAGCTGCGTCGCGCGCGGCGGATGCTGGGCGGTCACGCCGACGAGGTCGTGCTGCGTCGCCTCAACCGCACGGAGTACCAGTACACGATCGAGGACCTGTTCGACGTGCGCGGCGATTTCGCCGAGGCGTTCCCCGCCGACGCGAAGTCCGAGGGGTTCGACAACATCGGCGCGTCGCTGGCCCTGTCCGCCGAGCAGGTCGATCAGTACATGGCCGCGGCGGACTACGTGCTGGACCGCGCGATCGTCACCAAGCCCCGCCCCGAGACGAAGATGCTCGCGTTCTCGCTGGCCGACCACAACGTGCAGATCGAGGAGAACGAGAAGCGGCAGGAGGAGTACCGCAAGAAGCACCCGCCGTCGGAGTTCGAGCGCAAGAAACAGGAAGCCGAGCGCGCCAAGGGCAACTACGGGCACGGCTACTACCCGAAGTACGGCGAGGACGAGCTGATCCCGATGAAGTACATGAAGCCCGAGACGCGGCACCTGTTCCCGGTGCGCGAGGCCGGGTGGTACCGCTTCAAGGTGGTCGGCTACGCGGCGCGGAACCCGGACCACCACACGTTCCGTCTGCAGATCGAGTACGGCTCGTTCGGTCAGGCGGACATCCCGCAGGTCGCGGGTGTGGTGCAGTACACCGACGAGACGCCGGTCGAGGCCGAGTACCGGGTGTACCTCCAGCCGAACCAGCAGATCCGCCTGTCGATGCAGGACGGGCCGAACTGGATGTGGGGCTCGCACATCGCGGACAACAAGGAGGCGGTGGTCGCGATCCACGCGATGGAGATGGAGGGCCCGCTGATCGAGCAGTGGCCGCCGCGTGGTCACCGCACGCTGCTGGGCGAGCGTGACGCGAAGGCGCTGACGGACGACGACATGCCGCGGGTGTTCGCGGAGCTAGCGCCGCGGCTGTTCCGTCGGCCGGTGAGTGAGGCGGTGGTCGGTCAGTACGTCGATTTCTACAAGGCCGCGCGGAGCGACATGCAGCCGCTCGACGCGTTCCGGTACACCGTCAAGGCGATGATGGTGTCGCCGCATTTCCTGTACCACGTCGAGGTCGGCGCGAACCCCGACGCGTACGCGATCGCCAACCGGCTGTCGTACTTTCTGTGGCGTTCGGCGCCGGACGACACGCTGTACCGGCTCGCGGCGTCGGGCAAGCTGATGGAGCCCGGCGTGCTGCACGCCCAGGTCGATCGCATGCTTGCCGACGGTAGGTCTGATCGCTTCCTGCGCGACTTCGTTGGACAGTGGCTCGACGTCGATCGCGTGGGCGACATGCAGCCGGACGCCAAGCTGTACCCCGAGTACGACGAGGAGCTCGAGCGCGCGATGGTCGACGAGACGCGTGCGTTCTTCCGCGAGATGCTCGACAAGGACCTGCCGCTGTCGAACCTCATCGACTCCGACTGGGCGATGCTCAACGACCGGCTTGCCAGGCACTACGGCATCCCCGACGTGAAAGGCAACCAGTTCCGCCGCGTCGCGCTGGACAAGCAGCAGACGGTGCGTGGCGGGCTGCTGACGCAGGCGAGCGTCCTCAACGTCACGTCGAACGGCACGGTCACGTCGCCGGTCGTCCGCGGCGTTTGGCTGCTGCGACGTCTGCTCGGCACGCCGCCCTCGCCGCCGCCGCCCGACGTGCCGGCGATCGAGCCCGACATCCGCGGCGCGAGCACCATCCAGCAGCAGCTCGCCGCGCACCGCAACATCGAGCAGTGCGCCGCGTGTCACAGCAAGATCGATCCGTACGGCATGGCGCTGGAAAACTTCGACGTGATCGGCCAGTGGCGCGACAAGTACCGCGCCCTGGAGCCGACACGCGACCCGGATCGCCCGAAGCTCGTCGACGGGCAGACCGTCGTGGCGAGCGACACGCTGCCGAAGCTCGGCGCGTACGACGACTTCCGCGGCTTCCGCGCGCTGCTGCTCAAGCGGCAGGACCTGGTGTGCGAGAACGTGGCTCGGACGCTGTCGACGTACGCGTTGGGCCGCGCGATGGGATTCGTCGACGAGCAGTACGTCCGCGATATCGCCGCCGAGACACAGGCCAGACATGCGGGCCTCAAGACGATGATCCACGCGCTGGTGACCAGCGAGCTGTTCCGCAAACCGTGACCGAGACACCGACCGGAGAGGACACGCAGATGGGCATTTCCAGACGAAGCATGATGAAGGCGACGGGCGCGGCGATGGCGGTGCCGTGGCTCGAGTCGCTCGGCGGGTTCGCGCACGCGGCGGGCACGGCGGAGGGCGGCCCGCAGCGGCTGCTGATGATCTGCCTGCCGCTGAGCCTGTACCACGACGCGCTGACGCCGACCGCTGCGGGGCCCGACTACGAGGCGTCGGAGTACCTGTCTGTCATCGACGGGTTTCGCAAGCAGTACACCGTGATCTCCGGCCTCGATCACCCTGGCGTCAACGGCGGGCACTCGGCCGAGTCGCGTGTGTTCACCGGCGTGCCGTCGACGAAAAAGAACACGCGGTCGCTGGACCAGTACGTCGCGGCGCATATCGGCGCCGAGACACGGTTCGACGCGCTGCCGCTGTCGGCCGGGGCGAACTCGTTCAGCTGGACCGACAGCGGGACGATGGTGCCCGCGGAGTCGAAGATGGCGCGGGTCTACGCGAAGCTGTTCGTCGGCGACGACAAGGCCAACGCCGACCGCGCCGTGCGGGAGATCCGCAAGGGCAAGAGCATCGTGTCGCTGGTTGATCAGCAGGCGAAGGAACTCGAGCCGAAGCTGTCGACCACGGACCGTCAGAAGCTGCAGGAGTATTACGAGTCGCTGCACGAGACGGAGCGTCGCCTGGCGAAGGCTGAGAAGTGGGTGCACACACCCAAGCCGCAGGTCGACGCTCCCGCGCCGAAGGACCCGACCGACAGCGCCGAGATCATTACGCAGATGCAGAACGTGTGCGATATGACGCACCTGGCGTTCAAGACGGACTCGACGCGCGTCATCACGTTCGGTTACTTCGAGCAGAACCGCGTGAACATCCCCGGCGTGACCAATCCGTACCACGGCCTGAGTCACCACGGCAAGGACCCCGGCAACATCGCACAGCTCAAGCTCATCGAGAAGCAGTTCTTCATCGAGCTCGCCCGCCTGCTGACGAAGCTGCGCGACACGAAGGAGGGCGGCGCGACGCTGCTGGATCGCACGTCGATCATCGTCACGTCGAACCTCGGCAACGCGTCGAACCACTCGAACAAGGACCTGCCGGCGCTGCTGCTCGGCGGGCGGTACAACCACGGCCAGCACCTCGTGTTCGAGCCGAGCACCGTACCGCTGTGCAATCTTTACGTGAGCGTGCTGAATCAACTGGGCATGGCGGACAAGGCGTTTGCAACGTCGACGGGGCCGCTGAAGGGACTGGAGATCGGATGATGGCGCGAGTGACCGCGGCGGTGTTGATCGTGGCGATGTGCGCCGGCGTGCTGCGCGCCGGGGACCTGCCGACGGACGAGGCGGGGGCGATCGCGTACCTGAAGGCGAAGGAGGTCGAGATCAGCCTCGACAAGGACGGGCACGCGGTGCGCGTAATGTCGCGCGGCAAGCCGGAGTTGACCGTTGACGAGTACCAGCTGATCGGCCTGCTGACGCACGTGGAGCAGATGGGCCTCAACGCCGCGCCGCTGACCGAGACGCAGTGGGGCTTCCTCAAGAAGCTGCCGAACCTCAAGCGGCTGTCGATCTGGCACGGCCACGGGTTCGCGACGCTGGAGCACTTCTCGGGGCTGCCGGTGGAGTCGCTGACGATCGGCGGCTGCATGGGGCTGCGTGACAAGAACCGCGACGACGTCGCCAAGCAGCGCGACGCGATCCTGTCGCTGCACGACCTGCCGAACCTGACGTACGGCAACTGGTATCACTCGCCGCTGGAGCCGGACGACACGCACCTGGCGCACATCGCGTCGCAGTTCCCGAAGCTCGAAACGCTGCGGCTCGACTTCAGCGCGCCGCGCGGCACGGAGACCACGATCACGCCGGCCGGCCTGGCCGTGCTGCAGAAGCTGCCGCTGACGACGCTGAGCCTGGAGAACGCGAGCACGTTCACGGCGGAGCACTTCAAGGCGATCGCGGGCATCAAGACGCTGAAGGGGTTGCTGATCGACGCCCGTCGCAAATCGGTGTCCGCGGAGGCGGTTGCGGCGTTCCGCGGGGCGCGGCCGGACGTCGCGGTCGCGGTCGCGAACGAGGGCGCCGAGGGGCCGCCGCAGTTGCCGCGCAAGTCGAACGGCCAGTGATCCGTTGCGGCCTGGCGCGGTCGATCGATGGGCGCCCGGCGGAGCCTGTTTTAAAATCTCGTGGGCTGTGGCTTTCTGGTCGAGATTAGGCCATATTGGTGGTATTGGGGACCCACGGGACAGCCTCAGGGAGACGCTAAACACACTCAGTCCGGCAACGGCGTGTCATGACGCGGTGTTGTCTCGTGGTCGCGTTGGGGTGTGGAACTTTACGAGCGGGAGCCAAGTGCGATCATGAAGATCACGAGGCAGATCCGGGCCTGGCGGAAGACGCGTCGGATGCGGTTGCGGCGGCGTGATGAGGCGAGGCGGAACGGTCGGCGGCGGGCGCGGGAACTGGCGGTGCTCGAGCACCTCGAGCCGCGATGGCTGATGAGTACGGTGAACGTCAGCGGCACGCTGCCGAACGGCACGGTGTGGAGCGCGGGAAACGTCTATCGCGTCACGGGTGATGTCACGGTCGCCGCCGGCAACACGCTGACGATCCAGCCCGGGGCCGTGGTCAAGTTCAACGGCACGAGCATCGACCTGCTGATCGAGGGCACGGTCAACGCCATCGGCACGTCCGGGCAGAACATCGTGTTCACCGCCGACGAGGACGACACCGCGGGCGGCGACACGAACGGCGACGGCGGGGCGAGCAGTCCGGGCGCGGGCTATTGGGGCACGATCGTGGTGCTGCCGGGCGGGTCCGCCAGCTTTGACTACGGTCAGTTCCGCTACGGGCTGAACAACATGGTGCACGTCGACAGCGGTACGCTGTCCATCAGCAACTCCATCATCGAGGCTTCGTCCGGCGACGGCGTGCGCATCGACAACGCCAACCCGACGCTGACCGACAACACCTACCGCGACAATCTCAGCGCCGCGATCAGCATGGACCTCGATTCGAACCCGACGGTGACGGGAGTCACGTTGTCGAACAACGCGTTCAATGCGCTGGAGGTCGACGGCGGCACGCTGGGCGTCGACAGCGCGTGGACCAACCCGGACATCACCTACCAGATCGGCTCCGACGTGATCGTGCCGCTGGGCACGACGCTGACGGTCGGGGCCGGGCAGGTCATCAAGATTACCCAGACCGCCGCGGACCTGATCGTCAACGGTGTGTTGGATGCTCAGGGCACGTCGATGGCGCCGATCTACTTCACGTCTTACCTTGACGACGAGGTGGGCGGTGACACGAACAATGACGCCGACGCGTCGAGCCCGGGTCGGGGCTACTGGGGCCACGTGTACCTGCAGGGCACGGGTCACACGCTCGACTACGTGGCGGTGCGATACGGACTGGACGACGCGTTGACGATCTCCGGCGGCGGGGCGACGACGATCACGAACAGCACGATCAGCGAGTCGAGCGGCGACGGCGTGCGGATCGTCAATTCCGATCCGACGCTGACGAATGTGACATTCGTGCACAACTACTACGCGGCGGTCAGCACGGACCTGAGCTCGAACCCGGTGATCGGCGGCGTGACGGTCAGCGACAATGGCACCAACGGCCTGCGGATGGACGGCGGGACGTCGACACGCGATCTGAACTGGACCAATCCCGACATCACGTATCAGATCGAAAGCAACGTGACGATCGACGCGGCGCACACGCTGACGGTCGCGGCGGGCCAGGTGATCAAGTTTGTCGGCACGTCGAACAACCTGATCGTGAACGGCGTGTTAGACGCGCAGGGCGCGTCGATGGCGCCGATCTACTTCACGCACCGCTCGGACGACGCGGTGGGCGGCGACACGAACAACGACGGATCGACGACCACGCCGAACCGGGGCTCCTGGGGCCACGTGTACCTGCAGGGCACGGGTCACACGCTGGACTACGTGGCGGTGCGATACGGATTGGACGACGCGTTGACGATCTCCGGCGGCGGGGCGACGACGATCACGAACAGCACGATCAGCGAGGCGAGCGGCGACGGCGTGCGGATCGTCAACTCCGATCCGACGCTGACGAACGTGACATTCGTGCACAACTACTACGCGGCGGTCAGCACGGACCTGAGCTCGAACCCGGTGATCAACGGTGTGACGGTGAGTAACAACGGCACGAACGGACTGCGGCTGGACGGCGGGACGTCGACACGCGACCTGAACTGGACCAATCCCGACATCACGTACCTGATAACAAGCGATGTGGCGATTGACGCGGCGCACACGTTGACGGTCGCTCCGGGCCAGGTGATCAAGATTGACGGTACGTCGATCGACCTGATCGTCAATGGCGCGCTGGACGCGCAGGGCACAGGCGCGGCGCCGATCTACTTCACGGACGACACGGACGACGCGGTGGGCGGCGACACGAACAACGACGGATCGACGACCACGCCGAACCGAGGCTCCTGGGGCCACCTGTACCTTTACGGCGACGGCAACACGCTGGATTTCGTGACCGTGCGCTACGGCCTCGACAACGAGTTCACGATCAGTGGCGCGACGAACACGACGATCACGAACAGCGCGTTCAGCGAATCGGGCGGCGACGGCCTGCGGATTGAGAACGCCGACCCGACGCTGACGGACGTGACGTTCGTGCACAACTACTACGCGGCGGTCAGCACGGACCTGAGCTCGAACCCGGTGATCAGCGGCGTGACGGTGAGCAACAACGGCACCAACGGCCTGCGGCTGGACGGCGGGACGTCGACACGCGACCTGGACTGGACCAATCCCGACATCACTTACCTGATTGTCGCGGATGTGACGATCGATGCGGCGCACACGCTGACGGTCGCGCCGGGGCAGGTGATCAAGATTGACGGCACGTCGACCGATCTGTTCGTCAATGGCGCGCTGGACGCGCAGGGCACGTCGATGGCGTCGATCTATTTCACCGACGACGCGGACGATACGATCGGCGGCGATACGAACAACGACGGCTCGGCCAGTACGCCGGGGCAGGGCTATTGGGGGCACGTGTTCCTGCAGGGGACGAGCCACACGCTGGATCACGTGACGTTGCGACACGGCCTCGATAACGAACTGACGGTTTCGGGCGCGGGGGTCACCACGATTTCTAACAGCACGATCGCCGAGTCGGGCGGCGATGGGCTGCGACTGGAAGGATCGAGCCCGACGCTGACTAACCTGACGTTCATCCACAACTACTATTCCGCCGTCAGCACGGACCTGAGCTCGGACCCGGTGATCAGCGGCGTGACGATGATCAACAACGGCACCAACGGCATGTACCTGGACGGCGGCACGCTGCCGGGCAGCGCCACGCTGGACAACGCCGATATCGTGCACGTGATCGGCAGCGGTGACCTGGCGGTCGCGATGGGTGACACGCTGACGATCGGGCCGGGCGTGGTGTTCAAGTTTGTCGGCACGAGCTCGGACCTGCACGTCAGCGGCACGTTGATCGTCAACGGCGGGGCCGACGCTCCGGTGTACTTTACGTCGCTACGGGACGACGCGATCGGTGGTGACACGAACAACGACGGGGCGGCGAGCCTGCCGTACAAGGGCATATGGGGCAGGATCAATCTCAACGCCGTGGGCGGCGCCAACGTGATCGATCATGCCCATGTCTCTTACGGTCTGGACGCGTCGATCAACGTGTTCGGCGACCTGACGCTGACCAACAGCGTCGTCCGCGAGTCGGGTTACGACGGTGTCGAGGTCAACGGCGGCGCCGCGATGCTCGCCGGGAACCTGATCGTCAACAACTACAACAGCGGCGTTACCGCGTACGGCGGCGCCGTGCTCACGGCTATCAACAACACCGTCGACGGCAATACCTACGGCGTGAACACGGACACCGCGGGCCTGGTGACGCTGGCCAACAACTCAATCACGTTCAATTCGTACCGCGGCGTGCGCATCGTGAACGGCGCGTCCGACCTCACGTTCAACGACGTGTACAACCCCGCGGCGGTCAACTACGAAGGCCCTGTCGATCCCACCGATGCGAACGGCAACACGTCGGTCGATCCCAGGTACTTCAGCCGGGCGAACCTCAACTTCCAGCTGCGCAGCGGTTCATCGCTGATCGACAGCGCCGACGGTGACGCGGCGCCGATGCTGGACTTCTTCGGCAACGCCCGCTTCGACGATCCCAACGTGATCAACTTCGGCATCGGCGCCGACCCGTTCGTCGACCGCGGCGCGTTCGAGCGGCAGGCGATCTCGACGTCGGACATCGACCTGGCGACGGTCGCGGTCGACGGCCCGCAGACGGGGACCGAGGGCGACCTGGTGTCGATCAGCTGGACGGTGCAGAACGTCGGCATCGCGTCCGCGCTTGGGTCGTGGCACGACGCGATCTATCTGTCGGTTGACGGCGTGTGGACGCCGGACGACGTGAAGATCGGCGAGCTGGAGCACGTCGGCGACCTCGGCCCGGGCGAGACCTACGACGCGATGCTGAACGTCACGCTGCCCGGCGCGCTGCCCGGCGATTACAACATCATCGTTCGCACCAACGACCGGTACGAGGTGTTCGAAGCGCTCGAGCTGCTGAACAACCCGCTCGCCGCTGGGGAGCTGCTGACGCTGGACCTGCCGCAGCTGCCGTTCGGCGCGCCGGTGATGGGGCAGCTCGCCGCGGGTGACACGAAGCTGTACCGCGTGCCCGCGCCGCAGGGCGCCGATCTGACGATCGACCTCGACGGACCCACCGGCGTGTTCAACGAGCTGTACATCAGCTTCGAGGAGGTGCCCACGCGGCAGAACTTCGACGCGCGCGGCGTGCGGCCCGGTGAATCGGACCAGACCGTCTCGATCGCCGGCACGCGCGAGGGTGAGTACATCGTGATGGTCCGCACCGCCAAGGGGACCGGCACGCCGAGCTATACGATCACGGCCACGCTGGCGGGGTTCGGCATCACGAGCGTCGGTCCGGTCAGCGGGAGCAACACCGGCGAGGTCACGATCACGATCGAGGGCTCGCAGTTCGACGTCAACTCGACGCCGCGCCTCATCGACGACACGGGCGCGACGATCACCGCCACGGACGTCTACTTCGTCGACTCCGGCCGTATCGCCGCGACGTTCGATCTGACCGGTGCGGCGCTCGGCCCGGCGGACGTCGAAGTCGTCAACACGGGGAACGTGGTGACGTCGTTGCCCGACGGGTTTTCGGTCATCGATGGCGATCCCGGCGCGTTGTCGACGCGGCTGGTCGTGCCGGGGCGCGTGCGGCTCGGGCGGTCGTTTACGGGGTATATCGAGTACTCGAACATCGGCGACACCGATCTGACGGCGCCGATCCTGCAGATATCGGCGGTCAACGGGTTCTCGTCGCTCGGCACGACCGACGCGGCGAGCAGCGGCAGCACGCTGCTGATCATCGGCGCGAGCGACGCGGCGCCCGCCGGTGTGCTGCCGCCCGGCGCGACCGTCCGCGTGCCAATCTACGGGCGCGCCGACGGGATCGGCGACGAGACCGTCGACCTCGACATCGGCCAGCTGACCGACACGGCGGTCCCGTGGGCGGCGATGGAGCCGACGCTTCGGCCGGACGGCATGACGATGGAGGAGTTCGCGCCGCTGTACGCCGAGATCCAGGCCCGCGCCGGCGCGACGTACGCCGAGTACGCCGACGCGATCGCCGACGCCGTGACGCAGCTCACGCCCGACGGCAGCACGGCCACGTCGCTCGATCAGGTGTTCCAGTTCATCGTTTCGCAGGCGATCGCGGACCTGTCGAATTCGGTCGACGGCCGCCTGTTCCTCAACAGCGACGCCGACCCGCTCAGCGGCGCGGCGCTGACGCTGTACGACGCGGACACCGACACCGCGGTCATCGCGACGTCGCTGGCCGACGGCACGTTCACGTTCGCGGACGTGCCCGACGGAACGTACGACCTGAGCGTCACGGGCTTCGCGATCCCGTCGACGCACGTCACCGTCGCGGGGGGTGACATGTCGCTCGGCGACGTCATCGCGACGCACGAGGCGCAGATCACCGGTGGTGTGCTGCTGGGCAGCTTCGGCGTGCCGCTGGTCAACACGATGGTGATGGCGGTCAGCGATACAGGCGACGTGTTCACCAGCGACACCGCCGACGGGGGCCGCTACGTGCTCGATGGGCTGCCGGCCGGGACGTACCGCCTGATCGCCGGTGGGGCGCCGTTCACGACGCAGATCGTCGATGGCCTCGTCGTCGCCGCCGGGCAGCAGGTCCGCAACCGCAACTTCGTCCTCGAGCAGGACGCGACGATCTCGGGCACGTTGACGGGGCTGATCGGGCCGCTGTCCGCCGGCGGGGCGGTGTCGATCGTGGACGACAACGGTGAGGTGCTCGCGGGCGACGAACCCGATGTGAACGGCGACTACCTGATCAGCGGCCTGAGCGCCGGGACTTACGACCTGCGTGTCGACGTCGCGGGCTACGCGCGGCAGGTGATGCAGGTAACGGTCACGACGAACCAGTCGCTGGCGAACGTGGACGTCGCGCTCGTCGAGAGCGGGCAGATCACCGGCACGCTCACCGACACCGACATGACGCCGCTCGAAGGTCAACTCGTCGAGGTGCTGTCGGGCGACGACGTTGTGTCGGTGCAGATCACCGGCGCCGCGGGCTGTTTCACGATCGATCACATCGTGCCGGGCGACTACTCGGTGCGCGTGTCGATCGAGGATCGGGCGCCGCAGTCGGTCGACGTGACGGTCATGGCGGGCCAGTCGGTGGTGGCGGACCTGATGCTCGGCGCGGCGGGCACGATCGTGGGTAACGTCGAGGACGCGGGCGCTCAACCCGTCGGCGGCGCGCTCGTCACGGCGATCGCCTCCGACGGAACACGCACGTCGGTGACGACGGACGACAACGGCGACTACCGCATCAACGATCTTGGTTTTGACGCCTTTGACGTGGTGCTCGGTGACCCGGACGCCGGCGGGCTCGCCGTGCAGAGCGTCACGCTCAACGGCGGCGCGCCCGACGCGACGGCGGACTTCGTGCTGCCGGTCGCGGCGACGATCAGCGGCGCCGTGTTCGAGGCCGACGGCACGACGCCGGTGCCGGACGTGACCGTCGAGCTGTTCCAGAACGACCGCCACGTCATGCAGGCGCAGACGGACGCCGCGGGCAACTACGTGTTCCGGCTGCTCATCACCGGCACGTTCGGCCTCGCGGCGATCGACGACGTGGGCGACCGCATCTTCGAGACGAGCACGGCGACGGTCAGCGGCGGCGCCCCGGCCGCGGACGTGGACTTCGTAGCCGGTGCCGAAGCGATCTACGGCACGGTTAACGACGCGGTGATGGGCGGCACGCTGGAGGGCGCCACGGTGTCGCTGCTGCAGGAGGTCGCCGACGGCGACTTCAACCTCGTCGCGCAGACGGAGACCGACGCATCGGGCAACTACGCGTTCCTGAACGTCGCGCCGGGCGACTACCGCGTGTTCGCGGAGTTCGACGGACGCGCGTTCGCCGAGACGATGGTGACGGTGACCGACAGCGGGGGACCGCCGCCCGACGTGATGGACGTCACGCTCGACCTCGGAGCGAGCACGAGCATCGGCGGTCGGATCACCGATACGACCACCGGCGACCCGATGCCGGGTGTCAGCGTCCGCGTGGCGCGCGACGGCGAGTCCGGTTTCGTGGCGTTCGGTGAGACCGACGGCAACGGCGATTACATGGTCAGCGGGCTGCCGGCGGGCAGCTACAAGGCGACGTTCGCGATGGACGGGCGCCGACGCAAGACCACCGGCGTGCTCTCCACGTCGGCGAGTTCGACAACCGTAGCGAACGCCTCGATCGCCGAGTCGAACTCGTCGGTCGAGGGACAGGTGCTCGCCGGCGGGCGGCCAGTGGCGAACGCGACGATCGTCGCCATCGACAGCTTCGGGCAGGTCGCCGAGACGACGTTCTCCGGCGCCGACGGCGGGTACGTCTTCGACGAACTGGACCCGGGCACGTTCACGATCGACGTCACGTCGTCCGGCAGCCAGCCGCTCGTCGGCGACACGGTCGATGTCTTCGACAGCCAGACGACCAACGCGGACCTGCTGCTGAACAACGCCGCGTCTGACGACGCGAACTCGACGTTCAACCGCATCGCCCGCACGGTCGACTGGCTGCGCGAGCAGCCGGTCAACGCGATCGAGTGGGTCGTCGACGCGTACAACGACATCTTCAATCCTGTCGAGAAGCTGGCGGACCATCCGTCCGGCGTGCCGGCCCCGAGCGAGGGCTGTGAGGCGCACGTCAGCCGGGCGACGAACGCGCTGGCGGGCGCCGACGAGCAGTTCAAGCTCTGGCAGGACGCGCAGCGGAACTACCTGCCGAAGTTCGCCGCGATCGAAGGCGTGGGCAACTTCCTGATCTTCGCGAAGGAGGTCGCGCTGACGTTTGCGCCGTTCGCCAAGGCGCTCGACGCGTCGGTGACGGCGTTGCGCCTGGGCAAGAAGGCGATCAAGTCGAAGGAGTACATCGAGGCGGTGAATTCGGCGTTGAAGATCCTGGACAACGCCGGGATCGGCAACGACGTCGTCAACATCGTGAACGCCTCGTCCGACGCGTTCGACGCGTTCCGCGGCGGAATGATCACGGAAGACGCGATCGTCGGTCACGCGCTGAACATCTTTGGCGCCGCGACCAACCTCGCCGGGAAGATCGCCGAGATCTCGGTTGAGCTCGGCAAGCTCACGCTCAAGAACGGCAACAAGATCGGCGAGATCGCGACCGTGCTCGGCGTCGCCGGCGGCATCCTCTCGTCGTTCATGCAGGCGATCTCGTCTTACGAGGACACGGTCGCCACGCTCAAGGACCTCGCGCAGGCGAAGAAGACCTACGAGAACCGGCTGGCGGAGTACACCGCCGCGGTGGGCCGGGCCAACACGCTCATCGCCGCCGTCGTCGCGTGCAACAAGTTTATCGATGACGGCCATGTCGGCCCGCCACCGCCGCCGCCGACCTTCACGCCCGGCAACTCCAACCCGCAGACCATCCGCACATCGTTCGACCCGAACGACAAGACGTCCGGCGGCTTCGGCGACGACGGCTTCACGCGCACCGGCGCGATCCCGTATCTCATCCAGTTCGAGAACGACCCCGACCTCGGCGCGACGCTCCCCGCACAGGAAGTGTTCGTCACCGACCCGCTCGATGCGAACCTCGACCTGACCACGGTCGAGTTCACCGGCTTCGGGTTCGACAACATGGAGTTCGAGATCCCCGCGGGGCTGTCGTTTTACCAGGACATCATCGACCTGCGTCCGCAGGGCGTGGAGTTGCTGGTCTTCGTGACCTTCGACGTCGACCCCGACACGCGTGTGCTCAGCGCGACGTTCAGCTCGATCGATCCGCTCACGGGGCAGCTGCCGGACGACATCGACGCCGGCTTCCTGCCGGTCAATGATGAGATGATCCACAACGGCGAGGGCTTCTTCACCTACACCGTCAAGCCGATCGAGGGCCTGCCGGTCGGCACGGTCATCACCAACCAGGCGGAGATCGTTTTCGACGTCAACGATCCGATCCTCACGCCGATCGCGACGAACAAGATCGACGACGAGACGCCGACGTCCGCCGTCGACGCGTTGCCGGGCGCCACGAGCAGCACGGAGTTCATGGTCAGCTGGACGGGCGACGACGGCGCCGGTGCGGGTATCGCCGCGTACAACGTCTACTACACCGACGACGGCGGCCCGCTGACCATGCTCGCCGAGCAGACGACCGACACGTCGATGATGTTCACCGGCGTCGAGGGGCACACGTACACCTTCTACTCGACGGCGCGCGACAACGTCGGCCTCGTTGAGCCGCCGCCGCTCGCGCCCGACGCGTCGACGATCATCCAACTCATCAACCTCGACCCGGACGGCGACGGCCTGATCCAGCCGCTGACCGACGGCATTCTCGTGATCCGCTTCCTGGCGGGCTTCACGGGATCGGTGCTCACCGACGGCGCGACCGGCGCCGGCGCCACGCGGACCGATCCCGCGGAGATCTTCGCGTTTCTCGAAACCGGGTTGAACACGATGCTCGACGTGGACGCCAACGGCGGCGCACAGCCGCTGACCGACGGCATCCTGATCATCCGTTACCTCGCGGGGTTCACCGGCAGCGTGCTGACGGCTGGCGCGATCGGCGCAGGCGCGACACGCGACGATCCGACCGTGATCGACAGCTTCCTCGATGGCTACAACCCGCCACCGCCGCAGGCCCCGCTGATCGCCGAGCCACCGGCGCTCGAGCCGCTCGTCGCCGAGCCATCGACCCCGCCGGCGGATACGGATTCGACCCGGCCGGAATCGACAAAGGTCCAACGGCTGGTCGACCTGATCGGCCAGCACGCCGGGTCGGGCGGCCTGGGAGATGCCGCCGGCTTGTTTGGCGGACCGGCGGCCGACTCCCTCTTCGATGCGCCCGGCGGCCTTGGCGACGCGGGCTTCGACGCGGTGTTCGAGGCGTGGCGGCGGAACGACGGACCGGCGTCTCTCGGCATGTTGCGCAACCGTCGCTTCGGTGTGGTGGACCTGCTGCGTCGGATACGGGACGGGCTGATCGACGGGGTCTGATGGGCACGCCCGATCGGACGAGCCCGGCATGGTTGTAGTCTGCGAGGGATCGTGACAGAATGTGGACGTCGACGCATCGCACGCGTGCGGTGGTTCGCGTCGATCGTGGCCAGGGTGATCGCGACCGGGCCGGTCGTCTGGTGACCGAACGTAGTGGATTATCTCTCGTTGTCTTCCTTGTGGCTGATTAACCATGAACACCGAGCCGTATCGCATCAAGCCCGGTCAACCGGTTCAACTGTCCGACTTCGCGACGGACACCGACGGCGGGATGACACGTGTCGAGGCGAGGGCGAAGCTGCGCAAGCTGCACAAGCGGCTGTTCAAGCTGCAGGAGTTGCTCTACGCCAGCGCGTCGCACGGGCTGCTGGTGGTCTTTCAGGCGATGGACACCGGCGGCAAGGACTCGACGGTGCGTCGCGTGTTCGGCCCGCTCGATCCGCAGGGCCTGATCGTCACGCCGTTCAAGGCGCCGACCGCGCGCGAGTACAGCCACGACTTCCTCTGGCGTGTGCACATGCACGTCCCGGCCAAGGGGCACATCGCGGTGTTCAACCGCTCGCACTACGAAGACGTGCTGATCGCCAAGATCCGGCAGTTCGCTCCGCTCGACATCGTTGAGAAACGCTTCGATCACATCAACAACTTCGAGCGGCTGCTCACGGACGAGGGCTGCGTGATCGTCAAGTTCTACCTGCACATCAGCAAGGAATACCAGAAGAAGCGGCTGGAGCGTCGGCTCACGCGGCCGGACAAGGCGTGGAAGTTCGAGCCGGCCGACCTGCCCGAGCGCAGCAAGTGGGACGAGTACCGCGTGGTGTACGAGGACTCGCTGACGCGCTGCAACACGGACTTTGCGCCGTGGTACATCGTGCCCGGCGAGCGCCGGTGGTTCCGCGACGTCCTCGTGGCCCAGGTGCTGGTCGACACCCTCGAGAAGCTCAACCTGAAGTACCCAGAGCCGAAGGTCGACACGACGCAGATCAAGGTCGTGTGACGCACGCGGAACAACCCGTTACTCAGGCACGCGGGCGGATCGTCAGCGTGGTGGCTTTGCCGGCGCCGCGCTGCGCGGGGTTGTAGTACTCGTACGCCTCGAGAGCGGGGGTCTGCGTGCGCACGGGCGTGGTCGCCTTGAGCAGGTAGTCGAAGCGCAGCGGCACGCCGGGCTTCAGCTCGCGCAGGTAGACGATGGCGGCCCGCGGCGTGATCTCGAAACGCGCGATGACGCCGTCGTCGACAAGATGCTGCAACTCGTCCCGCCGCGTCGTGAATCCAGCGGGGATCGGCAGGTCGAGCATCACCATCGGCGCGACGACGTCGGTGGTGTTGCTCACGTCGGCGGTCGCCGTGACGGTGTCGCCGATGGCGAGGTCGGTGCGGTCGTACGTGAGGTCGACACGCAGCGGCGAAGCGGCGGCGACGTCGGGCATGGCGTGATCGTCGGGCACGTTGTGCCGCGCCACGAGTTGATAGCTCGCACCGGCGCCGGTCGGCTCGCTGATCGTCAGGTGGTGCACGCCGACGCCGAGCAGGGCGGACAGGTCGATCTGCCGTACGACATCCGCCTGATCGGCCGGGATGTCGACGGTCGTGACGAGTTCGTCGCCGGCACGGACCTCGACACGTCGGGCGACCGGGTCGCCGAGCCCGCCCTCGGCTCCCGCGACCAGCGCCCGCAGCGCGAGCACGGTCGCCTGCGTCGTGCGCCACGTGCCGCGTGGGTCCTTGTTCGCCACGAGCCACGCGAGCGCGCCACGGAGCATCGCACGATCGATCTTCGTCAGTATGCGCCCCTCACGCGTGTATCGCATCAACGCGAGCGTTGCGGTGGCCGTCGTCTCGATTGAGCCGCTTAGGCCCGAGCCGTAAAAAGGTGTCTGAGTCTGCTCACCGAGCGACCAGTGCGTATGCCTGATGTCGTCGGACACCTGGGCTCGTCGCACGAGCTCGTCCAGATACGCCCGCAGGTGTTCGGTGTCGCTCGGCCGCATCGCGAGCAGGGCGTTGCACACCAACGCGAGCGTGTTCGTCGAGCGGATATCCACCGCCTTGACGGACGTGAGGTAACGCCACGTCGGCTCGGCCCATTGTGACGCACCGTCCGTGTCGGCGTCTGACGTGTTGGCGCCGCCGAACAGTGCCCACGCGACATACGCCGTCGCAGCCAGATCCGACGGCGAGCTTCCGTCGTGTACCGCCTGCCAGTCGGCCGACCACGACCCGTCGGCGGAGCGGCGTTCTTTGAGCCACTCGCGCGTGCGGCTGATTATCGCGGGATCGACCTCGCACACCGCGGCCATGTCGTCGAACTCCATCAGCCCGTACGCGGTGAGCACCACGCTGGCCGGCGAGCGGCCGAACCACTCGAACCCGCCGCCGGAGACCTCGAACGTCATCAAACGCTGATAGCCGAGGTGGATGTACTGTCGCGCCCTGGCTTCGATGGCGGGCATGGCGCGGCTCGCGCGTTTGAGATAACGCAGCGCCAGCACGTTGGGGTAGGTCGTCGACGACGTCTGCTCGAAGCAGCCGCTGGGCCGGGCGAAGATCGCGTCGAGGCCTTCGATCACCTGGCTGAAGTCGGACGGGTAGATCTTCAGCGTCGCCGCGACGCTGCCCGGCACGGCGTCCGGAGGGATGGACACGTCGACGTTGACCGGCTCGACCAGGCCGCCGCTGTGCACGGACTCGACGAGTTGACCGTCCGGCACGACGTCGATCGCTCGGCGGATGGCGTCCGACACGCCGTCGCCGTTCGCCGCGACCTTCAGCGTGTGCGCGCCCGCGGTCTTGATGCGGATGCGGAACGACGTCGCGGCGACGTTGTGCGCGCCGACGCTGAGCGTGCGCGTCGCCGGCTCCAGCAGCTCGAACCACCCGTCGTTCGCCACGTCGAGCGTCACGGTCTGCGGGCGATCCAGGTAGCTGTACACGACGATGGGCACGCTGACCTCATCGCCGCGTGTCATCGACACGGGCAGGTCCATGTCGACGAAGAACGGCTGAAACACGCGGATGGACTGCTGCGTCGCACCGAGCTCGCCGCCCGCGCCGATCGCGCCGCCGCTGAGCCGCCACGTCGTGATCGAGTCGGCGAGGTCGATATCGATGGTCGCGTGGCCGGTGTCGTCGGTGACGATCTGCGGCCGCCACAGCAGGGTTTCGGGGAAGTGCTGGCGGAGGGGCGGCTGTTGGGACGTGGTTGACTGGAGTGACAGATCGCCGGGCTCGGGCGCGCTCGCTGTGGCGCCCATTCCCGGCGCCCGCTCGGAGACGATGGAGGTGCCGACCGTCATGCCGATGCCGAGCAGCACCAGCAGGATGGTCGTGACGATCATCGCCTCGGCGGCGGACTTGAAGACCAGATACGTCGCGAAGCCGATCGCCCCGATCACCAGCGCGGTGGTCATCACGAGCCAGGCCACGTGCACGGTCTGCATGGCGACACGGCGCTGTCGATTGACCTGTTCGGCCTTGGCCGGAAACGTGCTGGCGGCGAGCGTGTGCGCCGCGGCGGCATCGGGCGGCAGGTCGGCGTGGCCGGTGTCCAGCGCCGCGGTGCGGGCGAACACGGCCTGCTCAAACGCGTCGCGCTGCTCGTCGGTCAACGCGTCGCTCGCGTCGGCCGGGACGCCCGCGGCGCTGCCGGCGATGCCTCCGGCGCCGCCGCGCGGCCAGCGTTCGTATATCGCGTTGATCGGCGCGAGCAGTTCCTTGTCGAGCGTGAAGAAAGCCTGCTCCATGCCCGGTCGCGTCCGTTGCGGCAGCACGCTGAACACCGCCTCGTCGACGGCCGCGAGGCTGATCGCGCCGGGCGTGGGCCGCCCGTTCTTGTCCGTCAGCGTCAGGCGCACCGTCGCGCGGTCGCCGGGGCGGTATACATCGCGGTCCGTCTCGGTCGTGATGTTCAACCCCGACGCTCGGCGGACGTACACGCTGCGCGACTTGCGGATCGGCGCGCCGGCCTCGTCGAACCTGTAGCCGACGATGCGCACGGTGCCGAACAGCTCGGGCGGCAGGGCCATCTCGTACGAGCCGCGGCCGTGGGCGAGATCGATGGTTTCCGTCACCACCGTCTGGCCGTCCTTGATGATGTCGACGAACACCGGCTCGCCGCCGCCGCCCAGCGCCATCAGCTCCAGCGTATCGCCGCCGGAGTAGATCGCCTTGTCGGTGCGCAGCAGAAAGTCGCGCAGCGCGTCGCCGGTTCGCAGGGTCACGTTCCGACGACTCACACGCCCGTCGCCGTCCGTCGCCTTGATCGTCACGGTGGTCGCGCCCTCGGTCGGCGTCATCGTGAACGACGCGAGCCCGACGGGGCTGGTCGTCAGCTCGTGGTCGACGCCCGACACGGCGATCGTCGCGCCGTCGACCGGGCGGCCGTCCGGGTAGCTCACGAACACGTACACCTTGTTTGCCACGTCGGCGACGAGGTTGCCCGACTCGGTGATGACCTCCATCCGCAGCGGCGTCGTCGTGACGTCGCGCCGGACGGTGCGCCGCTCGACCTGCCCGGCGGTGTCCGTCACGGTGACGGTCAGCGCGATCGGCGCCTCGGCGTTGTCACCGCCGTTGCCGATGAGCGAGTCCGGCAGGCGCAGGCCGAACGTCGCGCGGCCGTCGACGTCGAGCGGCATCTCGGGCAACTGGATCGTGCCGCCGTCGGCGAGCGGTGACAGCGGGCGCATCTCCACGAGGGCGACGCCGCCGGCGACGGGCTTGCCGAAGAAGTACGCCGCGTCGATCACGCCGCGCACCGTCTGGCCCGGCTCGTACCACGGCTGGTCGAGCGTCAGCCCCACGCGGTACTTCGGCAGCGTGTACGGCTCGATCCGCACGGTCTGTTTCGATTCGCTGTCGCCGACCGTGCACGCGAGCGTGTAGTCGCCGTGCGTGATCTCGGTGGCGGTGGGGCAGTCCGCCGCGACGATCCCGAAGCGGCTGGTCACGTCGCGCTGCTTGAAGATGACGTTGCCGCGCGGGTCGGTCACCGTGAACACCGCGTCGCGACCCGCCGATGGCTTGAGGTCCGGCTCCCGCAGCGCCAAGGCGCGCATGTGCAGCGTCTGGCCCGGCTGGTACACGGGCTTGTCGGTGCTGAGCATGATCTTC
The DNA here is from genome assembly GCA_016125285.1 of Phycisphaera sp. Lineage (GTDB taxonomy): Bacteria > Planctomycetota > Phycisphaerae > Phycisphaerales > Zrk34 > RI-212. The sequence continues at coordinate 42,027 of WGMA01000065.1, read as the reverse complement.
GACCGCTCGCGGAGCGTGATGCTGTGACGCACGGTTTCGGTCTCGTGCACGCCGATGTTCGCGGTGACGCGCAGCTGGTAGTTGCCGGCGTCGGGCAGTTCAAAGCGCGGCTCGCCGGTGCCGTGGCTGTCGGTCGTGAAGTGCGCCAGCTGAGCGCGGCGGCCGGTGGGGCGTTCGATCCACACGCCGACCGGCGCGCCGACGACCGGCTCGCCCGTGGCGCGGTTCACCAGCCGAACGCGCAGCGACGCGTCGGACCCCGACAGCATCTCCTGCTGCCCGAGCACGACCAGGTCGTACGGCGAGGGCGTCAGCTTCGCGAAGTAGACGTTCAGCGAGGCGATCAGCAACGCGCACGCCGCGGTCGCGAAGGTGAGCGTCATCGACAGGCGTCGCTTGAAGCGATCCTGGTGGGCGGCGCGGCCGCGCACCGCGTTCATGGTGCGCTGGAGAAGCAGTTCGGAGGGTTCGGCGGCCGGTAGCTGCTGCATCGCGTCGTGGCGACGTTCGGCCGCGCCGACCGCGTCACGCCACGCGTCCTCTTCACGCGCCAGCTCTCTGACGCGTCGCTCGTCCTGCTCCGACAGCAGGCCGTGCACCAAGTCTTCAGCCATCGACTGCACGTCGGTCTTTGGATCACTCATTGTCTTGCTCCACGCCGGGCCGCGATCTGTAGCGACACCGGCTAGGGCTCAGTCGACACGCGACGCCAATGCGCCCCGCATCGTCCTCAGCGCGTGGTGCATGTTGGAGCGGACCGTCGCCTCGCGGGACCCCATGATCTCGGCGATCTCGGCGTAGCTCAGGCCGTTCCACACACGCAACACCACCACCGTCCTCTGTTTGTCGGGCAACGCCATCACCGCATCCTGGACGTACGTCGCCACTTCCTCCGCGACCGCCGTGTCCAGCGGCATCGCCTCGCCTCGTCCACCCCCGAGGTTCGATCCGCCCACCGTGTCGAACAGCTCGGGTTCCATCGCGATCGGCCGGTACTTGCGGCGGAAACTCGCCCGGCACTTGTTCAACGCGATCTTGTACAGCCACGGCTTGAACGGTCGCGGGTACTCGTACTGGCGGCGCTTGTCCCACACGGCGAGGAACACCTCCTGGAACAGGTCTTCACTTTTCTGATGGTCACCCACCATCCTCTTGATGAACGTCAGCAGGGGGCTGGCGTACCGCCTCATCAGCGGCTCGAGGCAGTCGTGCTGCCCCCGGACCACGTCCTGCATCAAGTGTTCATCTGCCCGCGTGATACCAGGCATCCCGGCCCCTTAACCAGGTGATTCCATATACCCCGTACGCCCTCAACTGCCCGGGCGTTGAATCGATGTGCAACTTTTTATTCTAGGCGGGGTTTGTCAGGGCGGCAGGGAAACGAACGCCCGCGGCATCAATCCCTTGCCGATCCGTCCCCAGCGCCCTGCACGTCGGTGCGCTACGATGTGGTTAACTCACCCCAGGAGCAAGCGCATGTGGTACTACCTGCTGAAACTCGTCATCTCCGCCGCCCTGATCGTGGTCGTCTCCGAGGTGTCCAAACGCTACGCGACCATCGGCGGTCTGCTCGCGTCGCTGCCGCTGATCTCCTATCTCGCGTTCATCTGGCTGTACATCGACACACACGACAAGGCGAAGGTCGCGGCGCTGTCGTGGAGCATCCTCTGGCTCGTGATCCCCTCGCTGAGCCTTTTCGTGGCGCTGCCGCTGCTGATGAAAAAGCTGGCCTTTGTGCCGAGTTTGATCGTTTCGACGCTCATCATGTTCGCGTGCTACGCGGGCACGATGGCGCTGCTGAAGAAGCTCGGCTATGCCGCGTTGACGACCTGATCACCGCGTGCGTTTCGTGCGGTCGATCTGCGTCTTGAGGACTTGGACCTGCTGTTCGTAGAAGCGGCGCGTGCGGTCGTCGAGGTTGGGGTCCTGAACCTTCTGCTCGGCTTCCCGCAGCTGCTGTTCCAGCCGCTGGACGTACTGCTGAATGCGTGGGTCGTTGGATAACTCGCGCGTGGGATTGGTCCGCGGATCGCGCCGCGGGTCGGTGCGCCCGACGCCGGTCGTCGCGTCGTCCGCCGGCGCGCCGCCGAGCGGTTTGAGCAACGCGTCGAGGCGGGCGACCATCGCGTTCGTGTCCGTGCGGTTCTGCGTGGCGATCGGGTCGTTGGGGTTCTCTGCCCGGCCGTCATCGCGCTGGAGCTGGCTGACGAGCTCGCGGCGGGACTCGACCAGCGCGTCGCGGTACTGCGTAGCAGCCTCGCCGGTCAGCTTGCCGCCGGCGTCGATGACGGCCGGCGACACCGGCGGGATGTTCGTGGTGGCGGCGCCGCTCTTGAGCTGCGTGAGCCGCGCGTCGATGTAGGTCATCAGCTCGCCGATCGCCGCGTTGTACTGCGTGTACGCCGCCTTCTGCGATTCGGTCAGGTTCGGCAGCGACGTGCTGCGCTGAAGCCGCCACGTTTCGATCCACTCCCGCCGGCGCGACAGCATCGCGTGGTAGAGCCCGGCCGGCGTCTGGAGGAACGCCTGCTGATCACGCAGGTCCTTCTCCTGCTGGGCGCGCCACCGCTGGTTGATCTGCTCGTCGAGCGTGCGGCGTTCGACCTCGAGGTCCGCCGGCAGGTCGCGCGGCCGTCCGACCTGCATGATCATCATGCGTGCGTCTTCGAGCTTGCCGGCGTCGAACAACAGCCGCGTCGCGATCACCCGCGCCTGGGCCATGTACGTGTAAAGGGTCTGCCGCCCGTCGACGGTCGACGACCAGTTGTCCTCGTAGGCGACGATCGCGTTGAGCTGCTTGTTGACCTCGTCGGCGCGACCGGCCATGCCGAACACACGCACCAGCCCGATCCGCGATTGCGCCAGCAGCTGGTAGCCGGTCGGCGACTCGGGCACGGAGATCGGATCGTCGGTCGGCAGCGGGAAGTCCGCCGACGGCACGCGGCTCATCCACGCCGTGGCGGCGGCGCGCGGCTCCATCGCCACGTTAGCCTCGCACACCGCCTGCACCGCGTCGAGCTTGCCGAGCTTCACGTATTGGCCCGCGAGGATCAGACGCAGCTGCGCGACCTCCGCGATACGGTCGATCGGCAGGGGCCCGGTCGCCCCGGCCGAAAGCGACGTCCCGCTCTGCTGCGCCGCGGCTTCCTCCAACGCCAGCGCCGCGCGGAGCATCGCCACCGCTTCGTCCGGCTTGCCCTTGTCCGCCGCGATCAGCGCGTAGAACGCCCAGACGCGCGGCGACGCCGGGTCCAGCTTCAGGCCGCGATCGAGCGCGTCGGTCGCGCCGCGGAGCTTGGCGCCGCGGATCTTCGGCCAGGCCAGCCACAGCATGTCGCTCGCCGACGTGTGGATCAGGTTCGTCGCCGTCGCACGCGTCTGCCACAGCGCGTCGGTGTCGCCCATCGCCTTGTACACCCCAGCCAGACGCGACCACGCCACGGGGTCGTTCGGCGTCGCCTTCGTCAGCCGCTCGAACGCCGCACGCGCCTCGTCCAGCTTGCCCGTCGTCCACGCCAGCGTGCCACGGTAATAGTGCTCCCACGGCGTGCCGGCGAAACGCGTCACCGCGTCCGCCAGCGTCTTGAGCGCCTGCTGCTCGCACGCCGCCGCTTCGCGCTCCAACTGCTCGGCCCGCGCGATCGCCGCGGGCGTCGGTCTGTAGGTGATGATCACATCGCCTTGGATCTCCGAGGGCGGGTTCCGAAGGCGGTTGGCCTCCCCGCGCTTCTGCGCCGCCGCGACGTTGAGGATGCTGCCGAACAGCTCGGGGATCGTCGGGTCCGTCGCGCCCATCCGCATCAGGTCGCGCACGATCGTCTCGGCGTCGCCGTACTGCGAATCACGCATCAGCATGTTCGCCTTGACCAGCAGCGCACCGTGATGCTTCGGCGACTGCTGCAGCACCGACGCGACGAGCTGACGAGCCCGCTCGATCTCCGCAGCCTCGTCGATGTGACGGTAATACGTCGTCTCGCCGCGCGGCGAGACCGACTCGCCGTACGCCTTGTCCGACTGCTCGAACAGGTAGCGGGCGAGCGCGGCTGTCCGGTCGAGGTCCTTCGGGGCGGCGCGGGTCGCGTCTTCAAGTTCGCGCAGCCGGTCCTGGTAGACCTCATCGAACCAGACCCGCCGCAGGTTCACCGCGCGCGCCAGGGCGAAGGCTAGCTTTGACAACTCCGCGTCGTCGGCGCCGCGACGGGCCGCCGCGGTAAACGCATCGAGCGCCGCCTGCTCCGACGCGGGCATCGTCGGCCTGACCTTCGCGATCCGCGCGTCGACCTCCTTCGCGTACGCCTGCGCCGACTTCGCGTCGTACGACGCGGCCAACTTCACGTCACGTTCGGCGCCGTCGAAGTCGCCCAGCGCCGCCTTCGCCGACGCCCGGCCGAGGTAGCTGTACGCGTGCGCCGTCCACGCCGTCATCGACCGCGTGTAGCCGTCGCGGGCCTGCGCCGCGTCGCCGAGCGCCAGCGAAGCGCCCGCGTAGTAGTACGTCACGTTCGGATCGTTCGGGGACGCCTGCCGCAGGTTGACCAGGTCCGCCATCGCGCCGCGGTAGTCGCCCGCGTCGTACTTCTTCTTCATCGCGTCGAACAGCGCCGGGCCGAGCCTGCCCTGATTCTCGCCACCCTTCATCCGGTGGCTGAACGCCGCGGCAAGCTTCACGAACGACGCCCGCGCCTGCTCGCGTTCCTTCTCGGCCGGGAGGTACGTTTCGTTGTTGAATCCCTCTTCAAACCCCGGCTCCGGCGGCACGTCCTTGTGCGTCGCCTTGGGCAGGAAGTCCCAGTCATTCATTAACTCGTTCTGCACGCGCTCACGCTTCTTCGACTTGATCTGCCACGCCAGCGTGCCGTACATCCGCGTCGTGTCGATCACCGCCTGCTCGTACTGATCGGTGGACGCGCCGGCGAACGCGAGCGAGGCGTGGCCGTAATCGCCGGACATCCGCATGACCGCCGCGAGCCACGACTGCGTGTGCCGGTCGTTGGGGCGAAGCCGCAGCGAACGCTTGAGGTCGGCGTAAGCCTTGTTGCCCTGTTCGGCAAACAGGTACGCCACGCCGCGGGCCGTCCAGTAGTCGGGGTTCTCGTCGTCGGCGTCGATCGCCTGTGTCAGCGATTTGGCCGCGGCGTCCCATTGGCCGGTTTCCAACGCATTGAGCCCTTCGAGCAGTTGCTGACTGCCGCCGCCGCTTCGCTGCGAAACCTGTTGCGTCGGTTGTCCCGTGGGTTGCGCCTGGGCCGAGCCGATCGCGCATACACCGACCACACCGATCGCGACGATTGCCGTTCTACCCCACATGCTGTTGCTCCGATTCGTCAGTACGACTTGCCGACGCCATCATACCAATGGGCGGCGCGGCGTGACGCCGCTTTTGTGCCGTACGGAGACCGACATACGCGTGGTCGCCGCAACCCCGGACAACGTCATATGAGGGGTATAGGCAATCGTCGTGCCAATCGTGACGATGGGCTGCATTCGTTCCATACGCCCGCCAGGCCCGTTCGGCGCGACCTACCAGCGGGGTGCGGGCCACGCTCGGCGTCCGTTGGATGTCCACGTGGTGTCCGGCGGTTGCCGGGCGCGGGCGGGACGAGCTACTCGAGCTTGTAGGAGTCGCCACCCCGCACCGCGCCGTCGACGATCTTGCCCTTGGCGACGCGGGCCCAGGCGAAGTCGCCGGCGGTGGTCAGGCCATAGCCGGTGATCGGCTGGGGCTTCGGCGTGGGGCTCAGCCCGCCGCGGAGGACGGCGATGACCTGACTGTCGGGCAGGGTGACGCGGACGGCGTAGCCGCCTTCGATGCGCTTCCACTCGGTCGGCGCGGTCGCCGGTTTGGCGTCGGGCGCTGTGGTGTTCGCCAGAGCGGTGACCGTTGCGCCATCGGCGAGCACGTGGTCGGCGCCCTCGAACGCGTTGCCGACGATGACGCCCGTTGACCCGGTCAGGTCCAACGCCGTCATCTTGCGGTTCGCGGGGTAGCTCAGCATGTTCCCGGCAAAAAGCACGCCGTCGTTGCCGGTCACGCGGAGACCCGCCGCGGTGCTCCCGCCGACGGTGATGCGGTTGTTGACCGCGACGAACGGCCCGCGGTGCTGGTCCGCCTTGCCGACGTTGTAGATCGAGGGCACACCGTTCGGCGCCGTGTTGATGTTGTCGGCGAGAAAGATCGTGCCGATCACACCGCCGCCGCCCATCGGCAGCAGCAGCAGACGCGACCCGCCGAGGCGATTGTTGATGATGCTGATGTTCGTCGTGGCCCACTCCTTGCCGTACGGCTCGATGTCGATAATGCCGCGGCGGGAGTCGTCGATCGTGTTGTCCTCGATCAGCACGTCACGCCCGGTCGCCACCGCCACGCCCTGTCGGCCGCAGCGCTTCAGCGTCGACTGGCGGATCGCCACGCCGCGCACCTTCGCGAGGTAGACGCAGTCCCCGTACACGTCATGCACGTTCACGCGCTCGATGACGCAGTCCTCGACGCCGCTGAGATCGAACCCGTGCTGCGCCTCGCGGTTGGCGTCGTACGTGCCGGCGCGCCCGGCGTCGGGGTGCGCGCCGTGAACCTCGACGTTGCGCACGACGATGTCGGCTCCGTCCTTGATGCGGAGGTGCGCCCGCGTGCGCGTCGCCCGCCAACCGGCGTAGTTCTCCGACTTGGCGTGGTCCGCGCCGCGGTCGATCGCGCGGAACACCGCGCCGTTGCCGTCGATCGTCAGGTGGTGCTTGTCGGCGATGAGCACGGTGCCGTCGATGCGATAGCGGGCGTTGGCGGGGAACACCACGCGGGCGTCGGCGGGCACGCGCGACAGGAAGGCGTTGAGATCGTCGGTCACGTCGCGCGACTCGTCCGCCGGGATCGACGCCGGCACGTCGACGACGTTGGCGCGCGGCGGCTCGTCGGCGACCGCGACGACGGTCGACAGCGCGACGACGAACAACGCGACGGGGATGGTCAGACGTGTCGGCATGGCGTGTGCTCGTGCGTGAAGCACGCCGCGCGTCAGTCCACCGTGTCGTACGGCAGCGGCGGCTTCGGCGGCGTGTCGGGCTGGGCGGTCGCGGCCTGATTCGGCTTCGGCGGCGGCGGGGGCGGCATGCCGATGCACACGAGGTTGCCGTTCATCCGCTCGGCCCACTCGTTGCTCGATCCCTGCGGCTCCCAGCCCGCCAGCAGGTCGTTCTCCGAGGCGATCTCGCGCGCCGCGAGGTACGTGTCAAAGCTGTCGGGCCAGACCAGGAACCGCACGTACTGCTTGTTGGGGTTCGCGCGGCGGATCGTCCGCTGGTACTCGCTGTTGCGGTTGAGCATCTGCTCGGTCGTCTCGCCCGCCATCACCTCGCCCTTCACGTTGACCTTCCGCTCGAAGACGATGTACGGACGGTGATTGTGGATCTTGATCCGCAGCGCGAAGTTGCGGTCGCCCAGCGTGTGCTGCTGGAAGAAGCTGACCACGGCGTCGCAGTCGATCTCGCCCTTGTCGTTCACCTCCGGGTTGATGCGACGCATGTTCTGCTCGGCGATCTCCTGGAACCGGTCGACATCGACGGGGATGATGCGGCCCTCGCGGCAGATGTAGTTCAGCGGCTTGGCGCCCTCGGGCGCCGGTCGCGGGTTCGGCAGCGTCACGACCTGCGGCGCGGGCGACTCGCGTTCGGGCGTCGAGTCGAGCGCCGCCTTGAGCTTGGCCACCTCGTTCTGCGCCGCGAGGATCTGCTTCTCCATCGCCTCGGCCTGCTTCTTCCGCTCGTCGATCTGCTTCTGGATCGCCGCGGTGTCCACCGTCTTGTCGGGCTTCTCCTTGAGCTGCTTCTTGAGGTCCTCGATGAGCTTCTTGATCTCGACCTGCGCCGCCAGGTCGGGGCGCGTCTGGCCGTCGAGGCCCGCCCACTGCTCGCTGAGCTTCGCGACGAGCTTCTGCAACTCGTCGACCTCCGCCTGCTTGGACTCGATCTCCTCGGGGCTGATGTTCGCGCCGAAATCCTCAAAGCCCTTGATGCGCTTGATCGCGTCGCCCACGCCGATCTGCGTCACCGCCAGCAGGATGACGAGGATGCCCACGACGTTGGTCATCGTGTCGAGCAGCGAGTCGAGGCTGCCGATGTCTTCCTGGCTTTTCTTCTTGCGTCGTGCCATCGTGTGAGCTCAGTGCTTCTTGATCGCGTTGAACAGTGTCAGGTCGATCTCGCCGTCGCCGACAACCGGCAGCTTGCCGTTGCGGACGTAGTTCGCGCGGGCGATAGAGCGTGCGGTGTAGTAGGTGCCCAGGCCGTCGGTGCGCACGAGAAAGATGATCGTGCCGTCGGGCCGCTCGGCGACGCGCTTCAGCAGGTCGATGAACACGTCGCTGGTCGCCAGGTCCGCCCGGCGCACGCGCTGCGGCTTGTCGCCCTCGTAGATCACCACGCTGCTGTAGGCGCACTCCACGAACGACGGGTCCAGCCCGACGCCCGACCCGCCCGGCCGGATCATCACCTTCGCGGGCTCCGGCGGCTTGCGACGGTCGGCCAGCTCCGCCTTCAGCTCGGCGATCTTTTCCTTCGTTTCCTTCAGCTCGGGCTCGAGCTCCGCGACCCGCACACGCAGGCGGTTCGCTTCGGCCAGCAGGTTGGCGCTGGTCTTGTCGTTCGCCTTGGCCAGCATCTTCTGACGCTCGGCCTCGAGCTGCTCCAGCTCCGCCCGCGCCGCCGCCACCTGCTTCTGCGCCGTCTCCGCCTCGGTGATCATCCGCTTGAGCTCGGTGATGCGGTCATTCGCGGTGATGATGCCCTGCGACAACGCCTCGTGCTGCGCCGCACGCTGCTCCTGTTCGACGAATCGCTGCTCGGCCTCTTCGACCGCGGACGGATCGATCTGACCCAGCGCCAGCGCCGAGATCAGCAGCGTCAGCACGCCGATCACGCAGGCGAGGATGCTGAGGAACGGAAACAGCGAGATCGAAGGCGCGGACTTGTTGCGTCGTCTGCCCATGGGTTCAGGCCCCGTTGCGTCGACCGAAGAACCACCGCTTGCGCTCAGGCTGCTCTACGCGGATCACCACCTGCTTCTCACCGAGCTGCTCGAGCACGCGGTTCAGCGAGCTGATGCCCGCCTCGAGCCCCTCGACGTGCGTCCGCACCGACTCCGACGTCTGGCGGAGCTGTTCGGACATCTGCTGCTCGGTGTCGGTCGTCTGCGTCGCCACGCGCTCGATGACCTGCTCGAGCTTCTCGGCCAGCTGGTCCATGTCCTGCTCGAAGATCTTCTGGTAGTCCGACGTCCGGCGGTCGTTGACCTTGGCCGTCGACTCCACCGCGTCCGACACCGCCTGCATCTTGCTGACCTGCTCGTCCTGCATCTTGGCCATCTGCTGCATGAGCGTGTCGATCTGCGTCAGCAGCGACTGGTGCTTGGTCGCCATCGAGGTGATGGCCTTCTCGTTGATCTGGTCCCAGCCCTTGACGACCTGATCGGTGACGGTGCGGCCGATCGTTTCGAGCTTCGCCGTCCACGCCTGCAGCTCGGCGTGGTGTTTGACCATCGCCTTCTCGACGGCGCGGTCGATCGCCGCGTCGTGGTTGTCGGGGCCGTCGGGCAGGTCGCTGTCCTTGAGCCGCTTGAGCAGGTTCTCGTTGGTGTACTCGTCGACCCAGTTGATCAGGTCCTCTTCGGACTTCTGCAGCAGGCTCGTGGGGAACATCACGATGATCGACATCACCAGCGCGACGAACGTCGTGTCGAACGCGAAGGCCAGTCCGGACACGACCTGGTTCAGCGAGTCGGTGATCGCGGCCGTGCCCTGATCGCCGGTCGCGGTCGACAGCTTGCCGGAGAACGCGGAGACGGCTTCGCTGATGCCCATGACCGTGCCGATGAAGCCGAGGATCGGGATCGCCCAGATGAACACCTTGACGATCGTGTAGCTGGACTCGACCGCGGCGGCGTCGATGTCGGACTGCACGGCCAGGCGGCTGGCGACCTCGGAGTTGCTGCGCAGGATGCGGAAGTGCTCCAGGCCGCGCAGCACCCGGTTGATCAGGAAGCTCTCGCCGGGCTTGACGGGCAGCGAGCGGATGTGGCTGGTGAACTCGTCGACCTTGTCCGGCGTGATCTGCTCGGAGATCTCGTTGGGCAGCACGTCGAACAGCATCGACTCCTTCTGGCGGCGGAGCTTACGCTGCTTGAGCCAGAGCAGGGCGACCGACCAGCCGAGCAGGAACACGAGGAACGGCGCGATCATGCCGCTCTTGAGGAACTTGTCGGCGAACGCGGTGCCCTTGGTCGGCAGCACCAGCACGCCGTAGAACGCCACCAGCAGGATGAAGCCGAGCACGCCGCTGCGCAGCAGCGAGACGTTGGTGCCGTCGGTCTGTTCGGAGGAAGAATCGGCTGCCGGCTGCGGACGTCGGCGCGAGGCGGCGTCGGACTCCTCGCCGTCGTGCGGCTCGTCGATCTCCCCGCCGGCGGCCTTGCGACGCGGGCGCGCGATCGGGATGTCGTCGGTGTTGACCGCGGCGCTCGACAGGGCGTCGAGGTCGTCCTCCGACGCGGGCGGCTCGGGAACCGTCATCGAGTTGCGGCAGTACGGGCAGCGCGCACGCTGACCGGCGTTCTCCTCCTTGACCTTGAGGCTCTTGCCGCAATGGGGGCAGTCGAACTTGAAGTACATCCAGCGGTCTCCGCTGCACTGACCGTTACATCACACAGACTCTGATCAGTTCGTTTCGTGCCCTGAAAGAACCGAGCCCAGCACGACATTATAAGGAATACCGTCGGGTCTTTCATCCCCGATCGGCGGCAGCGGCGGTTGGGGGCCAAATGCCCCGTTCACGAACGCGGATCACCTCTGAGCCCGTACCGCGGTCGTCGCGGTCGGGGTGGCTGGCCGAGTCACACCTTGAGCTGGTCGAGGCGGCCGGTCGAATCGCCGAACTGGTCCACCGACGCGTCCATGCGATCGAGCATCGACAGGAACAGGTTGGCCATCGGCGTTTCCGCCTCGTAGTGGACGTGGCGGCCGGGGGTCAGCGTGCCGTTGCCGCCGCCGGCGAGGATCGCGGGCAGGTCGTCGTGGTTGTGACGGTTGCCGTCGCCGATTGCGCTGCCGTACATGATCATCGAGTGATCCAGCAGCGTGCCGTCGCCTTCCTTGATCGAGTCCATCTTCTGCAGCATGTACGCGAACTGCTCGATGTGGAACTCGTCGATCTTCTGCAGCTGGGCCATCTTCTCGGCGTCGCCGCGGTGGTGCGACAGCGAGTGGTGCCCCTCACGCACGCCGATGAACGGGTACGAACGGTTCGAGCCCGCGTTGGAGTACATGAACGTGGTCACGCGCGTCATGTCCGTCTGGAACGCCACGACCATCAGGTCCATCATCAGGTGCAGGTGCTCGGCGTACTCGGTCGGCACGCCCTCGGGCACATCGAGGTCCGGCGGCAGCTTCGCCCGCGCGTTGCCTTCCTCCGCCTGGATCCGCTTCTCGATCTCACGCACCGAGTCGAGGTACTCGTCGAGCTTGCGCTGGTCGTGATTGCTGACCTTGCCGCGCAGGTCCTTCGCGTCGCTCAGCACGACGTCCAGCACGCTGCGGCGATACAGCTCACGCTTGGCCGCCTCGCGCTTCGACTCCACGGCCTTCGAGTCGCCGAACAGACGCTCGAACACCGCACGCGGGTTGATTTCCTTGGCGTTCGGCGTCGTGGGAGACCGCCACGAGATGTTCGACGAATAGGCGCAGCTGTAGCCCGAGTCGCAGTTGCCCGCCTGGCGGCCGCCTTCGGCGCCCAGCTCCAGCGACGACAGCGGCGTCTTCATGCCGATCTTCTGAGCCATGACCTGGTCAACGGACGTCCCGGCGTGGATGTCCTTGCCGTCCGTCTTGCGGACCTGCACGCCGGTCAGGAACGTGCCGGCGCACCGGGCGTGGTCGCCGGCGCCGTCGCCGTTGGCCTTCGCCTTGTCGTGACACAGGCCCGTCATCACCAGCATCTTCTTACGCACAGGCTCGAGCGCCTTGAGCGACTTGGGCAGCGTGTAGTCCGCACCGACCTTGCTGATGTCGGGCATCCAGTCCGGCCCGATCACGCCGTTGGGGATGTACATGAACGCGGTGCGCAGCGGCGCCTTGGCGGCCTCGGCGGCCATCGCCTTACCGCCCATCACGTCCAGCATCGGCAGGGCCATCGTCGCCCCGATGCCGCGGAGGAGTGTTCGTCGTGAAATCCGCCAGCGTTCACTGCTCATCGTTCACCTCGTCTGCGTTGAGGTTGCGTTGGTAAAGGAACGGTTTGCTCTGTGCGATCTCGATCATCAGCCGCGAGAAGCGGTAATCGTCGCGTTTCATGCCCAGCGTGATATCCCTCACCGCATGCATATCATAGTCTTCCACACCACGCCCGAGGGCGTAAGTCAGCATTTTCTCGGCGAAGCAGCGGGCGACCTCCTGCTCGCGTGAGGCCAGCAGCCGCTTGAGATCGGCCGGGCCGGCGAACGTCGCGCCGTCCGGCAGCGTGCCCGACGGGTCGATCGTCGCCTGGCCGTCCTTCTCACGCCACTGCCCGATGCCGTTGTAGTTCTCGAGGCCGAACCCGATCGGGTCCATGCGGCGGTGGCACGACGCGCAGTTGGGGTCCTGGCGGTGCATCTCCATCCGCTCGCGCAGCGAGAGCGTCGGGTCCTTGATCTCTTTGAGGTTGCCCACGTCCGGCGGGGGCGGCGGCGGCGGTGTGCCGAGGATGTTTTCCAGGACGTATTTGCCGCGGAGCACCGGGCTCGTGCGCGTCGGGTTGGACGTGACGGTCAGCACCGCGCCCATCGTCAGCACGCCGCCGCGCCGGCGGTCCGGCAGCTCCACACGCCGCATCTCGTCGCCCGTCACGCCCGGGACGCCGTACAGCTTCGCCAGCGGCTCGTTGAGGTATGTGTAGTCCGCGTCCAGCAGCTGCGTGATCGGACGATCCTCCAGCATCACCGACGCGAAGAACATCTTCGCTTCCTTCTCCATCGCCTGCGCCAGCTTGTCGTCGTACTGCGGGAACGCCTTGTCGTCCGGCGCCATCTCCGGCAAGCGACGCAGCTGCAGCCACTGCCCGGCGAAGTTGTCGACCAGCGCCATCGCCTTCTTGTCCTTCAGCATCCGCAGCACCTGCTGCTCGATCACCGCCGGGTCGCGCAGCTTGCCCTGCGACGCGAGGCTGAACAGCTCCTCGTCGGGCATCGACGACCAGATGAAGTACGACAGCCGGCTGGCGACCTCGTAATCGTTCAGCGGGTACACGCCGTCGGGGTCGTCGGTGGGGCGGTCGGGCTCGGCGCGGAACAGGAAGTTCGGGCTCGTCAGCACGCCCTCCAGCGCCAGCTTCACCGACGCCTCGTAGGTCTCGCCGTGCTGCTCGGCCAGGTCGTACAGCGTCATGAAATCCTTGATCTCGTCGTCGCCGACCGGGCGGCGGAACGCACGCGTGGCGAACCGGCCGATCACACGCCGGGCGGCGTCACGCTTGGGCAACTCCTGCGACGGGTACGCGATGAAGATCCGCGTGTGTGACTCGGGCAGCGTCGGCGGCGCGGCGTCGATCGGCCCGGTCACCTCCACGCTGTGCAGGTACAGGTTGCGGTCACGCCGGTTCGGGTCGGGGTTCTGCGGGTCGTAGTAGTCGTTGATGAAGGCGACCGCGAGGCGGCGGTTGCCCTTGTCGACATGCACCGTCGTCTCGTAATTGCCGGGCTTCTTCTGCGTCGCCTTGACCTCGTGGACCTTCACGCCCTTGCCGTCGATGCGGATCTCCGCCTTCGCCGGCTCGTCGCCCGCCTGATTCGCCCACGCCGTGATGCGGATCGTGTACTTGCCGCTCGCAGGGAAGTTGTGATTGGTGAACACCTCGCTCGTCGAGTACATCGTGGCGCTGCTGCCGTCGGCGCTGGCGCCGCCCTCCGCCCGCATCTGCCCCGGCGAATAGCGCCGCGTGGGCGACTCGGGGTTCGGCTTCTCCACGATCGCCTTGCTCAGGGCCTGCTCCGCGGCGTCGAGGTACTTCTCCATCAGCAGCGGCGGCAGCGACAGCACGTCGCCGATGTTGTCGAAGCCGTAGCCCACGTCGTCGGACGGGAAGTCGTCCGCCGGGCGGAAGTCGACCGCCAGCAGATCGCGGATCGTGTTGTTGTACTCGTTGCGGTTCAGGCGACGGATGGTCACGCGACCGGGATCGATCGGGCCATTGAGGTCGTAGCTGTTCAGCACGCCCTCGAGCCAGGCGGTGATGCGGTCACGCTCCTCGGCCGTCGGCTGCGGCTTTTCCTCGGGCGGCATCTCACGCGTGTGCAGCATGTTGAACAGGTTGTGCCACAGCTTGCGCTTCGCCTGGATCGACTTGACGTCGCCGAACTCCGCGAGGTTGAGCTTCGCCTTGTGCTTCTCGGGGCCGTGGCACCTGTAGCAGTACTGCTCCAGCAGCGGCTTGACGTCGGACTGGTAGATCTCGTCGGCGGTCGGCGGGGCCTTAGCGACCGGCACGATGTTCGTCGCGCTGCGAAGCCAGGCCATCGGCCCGCCGCCTTCGCCGGCCATGTGCGACCACACCCACGACCCGCCCAGCAGCAGGACCAACACCGCGGCGTTGGCGATCAGCAGGCGACGCAGCACGCGCGGCCGACGGCGTGTCGGCGCGGCGCCGGTCTCGTCGCCCGAGGTGTTCGGCGTGCTCTGGGCAGGCGCGACGCTCGGCGAGGTCAGTCCGCGTGCGTCCACCACCGCACGCGCCTTCGCCCGTGCGCGCTCACGCGGACCCATCACCGCGGGCGACGGTGCGCCGGCGGGCGCTGCGGGGGCGCGAGGGGGCTTGGCGGGTGACGTTGGGGGCTGCGCAGGGGCCTGCGCGGTCGGCTGAGCCGGTTGTTTGGGGGTCGCGGGGGCGGCCGCCTTCGCCGGAGCCTGCGCGGGTTGATCTTGCGTGGGGGGAGGGGGGAGTACTTCGTTGGCGGGCGCCGCGCCGGGACGACCGGGCAGGAAGTCACGCAGGCCGCCGATCTGGGCCACATGCAGCCAGCGTTCGCGAGGGGCGTCCCACACGAAGTCGTAAGCCTTGAGCTTGCCCGAAAGCACCAATGCCTTGAGCTGCTCACGGCTGACCGGCCCTCGTGCCCCTGAACTGTCGCGATGACGGTAAAAAACGCCGTCCATGCCCAGTTGAACTCCTCACTTGCAGCCCGTGTCGGCCTCCGTGCCAGCGGGGCGGGCTGTCAGATAGTAGGTCTCTGACATTCTATTGACTACTAGACGCCCGAAGTTTCACCCTCTGCCACATATCATTCAACGCATAAAGCTCTGCGTTATCCACTGCTGACAACACTGCATGCAGAAATCTTCCCCGCGTAAACGCCGCCCATTTGCCCCGCGGCGTCCAGCGCCGATAATGCCTGCCATGGGCATCACCAACACCACCGTTCGCCGACTCATCCTCGCCATCATTCTTACCCTCAACGGAGCACTGACGTTGCACATCCAGGCCGCGCCACAGGACGACCAGTACCAGTACGGACCGGACTCCGAACGGCACGACGGCGTACCACAAGGGACCGTCACAAGGCTCGAATGGAACGACAGCAAGGTCTTCCCGGGCACCCAGCGGGTCTGGTACCTCTACGTCCCGGCCCAGTACGACCCGGCCAAGCCCGCCAACCTCATGGTCTTCCAGGACGGACACGCCTACCGCGGCGATACCGGACTCGTCCGCGTGCCCGTCGTCTTCGACAACCTGATCGCCAAGGGCGAGATCCCGCCGACCATCGGCGTGTTCATCAATCCCGGCCACAACGCCGACAAGCCCAAGCCCGCCAGCCCGTGGAAGAACACCAACCGCAGCTTCGAGTACGACTCGATGACCGACCAGTACGCCCGCTTCCTGCTCGAAGAGATCATCCCGGCCGTGCAGAAGGACTACAAGCTCGCCGATGATCCCGCCAAGTGGGCCATCTGTGGCATGTCCTCCGGCGGGATCTGCGCGTTTACCGTCGCGTGGAACCGGCCCGACAAGTTCGGCTGCGTCGTCAGCCACATCGGCTCGTTCACCAACATCCGCGGCGGACACGTCTACCCCGCCATGATCCGCAAGACCGAAAAGAAGCCCATCCGCGTCTTCCTCCAGGACGGCGCCAACGACCTCGACAACGAGCACGGCAACTGGCCGCTGTCCAACCAGCAGATGGCCGCGGCGCTGAAGTTCAAGGGCTACGACTACCAGTTTGTCTTCGGCGAAGGCACCCACAACGGCCGCCACGGCGGCACGATCTTCCCCGACACGATGCGGTGGCTGTGGGGGAGCAAGTGATTTTTGAATTTGGATTTTTGATTTCTGATTTAAAGCCCCGCACACCACTGCGGAACTCAATCAGAAATCGAACTTCAAAAACCAATAATCCGGACCATCATGTCTGAAGCACTTCAAGATCATGTCGCAATCGTCACCGGCGCCGGGCGCGGCATTGGGAAGGCCATCGCGTTGTCGCTCGCGCAGGAGGGCTGCCGGGTTGCGCTGGCGGCGCGGTCGGAGAAGGAGTTGCACGTTGTCGCGGAGATGATGGAGGAGATGCCGGGCGAGGGGTTCATCGTCGCGACGGACCTGACGGACGAGGCGCAGGTCGCGGCGCTCGTGGCGAAGACCGTCGAACGGTGGGGTCAGTTAGACATCGTGATCAACAACGCGGGGCTCGGCGTGTTCGCGCCGTTTGTCGACACGACGGTCGACGACTTCGACCGCATCATGGCGGTCAACGCACGCGGGACGTTTCTCGTGTGTCGCGAGTCGATCCCACATCTCAAGGCGCGCGACGTGTCGTGGGTGATCAACATCGCGTCGGTCGTCGGCGTGAAGGGCTACGCGAATCAGGCGGCGTACACGGCGTCGAAGCACGCGGTGATGGGGCTGACGAAGGTGCTCGCCCGCGAGTTGCAGGACGACGGCGTGCGCGTGCATGCGATCTGTCCCGGCGGCGTGCACACGGAGATGGTCGCCGCGGCCCGGCCGGACCTGGATACGTCGGTGCTCATGACGCCCGAGGAGATCGCCGACGCCGTGCTGTTCCTCGTGAGTCATCGCGGCAACGCGGTGATCGACGAGATCCACCTGCGCCGACGCAACTCGACGCCGTTCGGCTGAGCCCGCTTCGCGGGAACAACGTCCGCTTTGCGGAAATGACGAATGACGAAATTCGAATGACGAATCAACCTTCAATGTTCAATGCCCCAATGATCAAACCAAACGCCGCGCACGGCTCGTTTGAACATTGAAGCATTGAGTCATTGGGTATTGATTCGTCATTCGAATTTCGTCATTCGTCATTCGTCATTCTCACTCTCCCCCTTTCAGCTATGCGACAGCGACCGCGTGTTGAGCGCGGGGATGTAGGTCTGTTCGGGGCGGATCGGCGGGTGTTCTTCGACGGCGAGGTCTTCGAGGTCTTCGAGTCGGAACCTGGAGCCGCCGGTGTTCTGGAGGATGCCCTTGGCGCGGTTGATCGCGGCGAGCAGTTCTTCGTAGGAGCCGAAGCGGTCTTCGGGCTGGCGTCGCATCATGCGCAGCAGCAGGTCTTCGGTGGCGGTGGTGAATCGCGGGTCGACCTCGCGGAGCCACGGCGGCGACACCTTGAGGCGCGCGGTGCACAGCTCGGTGATCGACTTGTCGGTGAACGGCAGCTTGCCGGTGAGCATGTGGTACATGGTGCAGCCGAGGCTGTACATGTCGGCGCGGAAGTCGATCGGCTCGCCGAGGACGACCTCGGGCGCGATGTACCAGGGCGTGCCGACGACGGCCTTGTCGGGCGCGTCGGACGACGCCGAGAGGCCGAAGTCCGCGACCTTCACCACGCCGTCGCGCGTGACGAGGATGTTGGGCGGCTTGATGTCGCGGTGGATGATGCCGCGCTTCCACGCCGCGGCCAGCCCGCACGCCACCCCCTCGGCGATGCACAGCGTCTCGAACTCGCCGATCTTGCCCGTCGGCTTCATCTTTTCTTCGAGCGTCTGGCCGTCGACGTATTCCATCACGCAGAACGGGTAGCCGTGGAACGACGCGACCTGGTGGATGCGCACGACGTTGGGGTGGTCGATCCTCGCCATCGCGTTGGCCTCCTTGATGAACGCGTGGATCGACTTGCCGGGCATCGGGATCTTCAGCGCCACGGGGCGCAGCAGCACGCGGTGGAAGGCCTCGTAGACCGTGCTGTACCGTCCGCACCCGAGGTGCTTGACGATGATCCACTCCCCGGCGCACAGCGGCACGCGCATGTGGGCGCCGCACTGGTCACAGGCGAATTCCGTCAGCGGACGGCGGCCGCGAAGATCGATCCGCTGGTGGCACAGCGGACACTTCAACGTCTCTACACGCTCGGCGCAAAAACCCATGGCTCTTTCTCCCTCACGTTGTTGACCGGTTGCAATCCCCACCGGGTTGGCTCGCCTTCACTCCTCGGCGGCATCGCATCGAAATGCAGTCCCCACGTCTTTGCTCAATTGTGCGATAGATCGTGGTCGGCTTGAACTAGGGGAATGCCGAATGAGGCCTGAAAAACAGCCTGATGTAGGAAATGACGAATTTCGTCATTCGTCATTCTCGCTTGCGAGCACCGCCGTCATGCGGAAGTGCGGGCCGGCGGTGGGGATGACGAACTCGTCGGAGGCGATGGTCCAGCCGAGCTTTTCGTAGAAGGGCGCGGCGGGTACGCGGGCGTTGCACCAGAGCTGGGTGACGTGGGGGGCGACGTCGGTCAGGACGGCGCGTGCGAAGTGGAGCATGGCGGAGCCGACGCCGCAGCCGCGCAAGTCGGCGCGTGTGGCCATGCCGCGCAGCTGCCACGCGGGCGCGTCCCGCCAGTTGTTGAGCATGAAGGTGGCGCAGCCGACGTTGTCGCCGGGCGCGGGGTCGGCGTCGTTGGCGTTGTCGATGTTGTCGATGTTGTCGATGTTGTCGGTATCGGCGTCGAGCAGGAACACGCCGATGTGTCGCGTGGTGGGGGCGTCGTCGCCGTCGAAGTGGGCGGTGTCGCGGGGCAGGGGGGCGCGGAGGATGGCGTGGCGGAGGGCGATGATGCCGGCGATGTCGGTGACGCGCATCTCGGCGTGCCGCGGTCCGGCGGGCGTGTCGAGCGTGAAGCGGCGTGCGCGGGTCATGCGGGTTCAGTCCTCGTCGAGGTCGAGCGCGGGGGTGGGGTCTTCGAGGGGTCGGACGGCGCGGTCGAACGGGGCGGTGACGGCGACGGGCGCGGCGGCGTTGAGGTCGGGGGCGAGCAGGCGGGCGCGTTCGTGCAGCCACGCGGCGAGGTCGGCGTGTCCGGTGCGCTGCGCCGACCAGCCGAGGTGCTGGTGACACACGGCCGCGGCGGTGGGCGCCATGAGGTCGAGCATGTCGAGCTTGCCGTCGAGGCTGGACAGCGCGTGCCGATCGAGGCCGCAGCGCGATTCGTAGATGAGCTGCATGCCGAGGCGCTGGACACGCTCGGAGAGCGGCAGGGGCTCGGCGTGCAGCTGCATGAGGCAGGCGTGGGCGCCGTTGAGATCGTTGAACTGCAGCAGCGACTCGGTGAGCATGAGCAGCAGGTGGTGGCGCTGCGTGGCGGACAGGCGGATGTCGGGGTGCGCGAGCAGGGCGGCGGCGATCGCGGCGGACTCGGCGAAGCGGCGCTGGCGGTGGCGGAGGATCGCGAGGTGGTGGTAGTAGAGCACGCGGACGGCGCGGTGGACGGTGAAGCGGTCGCCGGCGGCGCGGAGCGCGCTCTCGGCGACGTCGCCGGGCGCGTTGGAGGCGACGAGCGACGCGGCCTGCTGCACGAGGCGCGCGCTGCGCGCCGAGTGGAACATCGCCACGACCCAGCCGAGGCCCGCGAGGAACACGAGGTTGACCGGCCATGTGCCGAGCTTGTCGTCGAACACGACGAGCGCCAGCCACCCGCCGAAGAACAGCCAGCCGATCACGTGGCGGACGAGCTGCGTCTGCTCGATGCGCATCGCGAAGCGGGTGGGGTTGAACGTGAGCGGGTCGGGGCGGTCAGCCATGGTCGCACCTCCGCGGGGGCCGAGGCGGCGGCGGGCACGACGGACGCGCGAACGGCGGGTGCACGCCTTCGGGGGCGCCGAGCATGGCGACGGTCTCGGGCAGGTCGTAGGCGATGGCGTGACCGGGGATGAGCATCGTGGCGCGGCGCCACCAGCGGCCGGCCGCGTCGGCGTCGCCGCGGAAGTGAAACGCGGTGGCGATCAGGCCGTAGCCGTAGCCGGCCTCGATGCCGAGCGGGTGCAGGCGGTCGATGGCTTCGTCGGCGAGGTCCGCGGCGTCGTCGTGGTGGTTGGTCTTGATCTGCTGGTAGAGGTGCGCGGTGGTCAGCACGGCGGCCTCGTACGGGCCGAGCGACGCGTTGCGCAGCGAGCGGATCTCGTCGTCGGCGTCGGCGAGGCGGTCGAGGTGCAGGTGTCCGAGCAGACGCTGGAGTCGGATGAGGTAGCCGGCGGGGTGCTGCGGCGGGACGTGCGCGAGCAGGTACTCGCAGGTCTCGACGGCCGGGTCGTAGGCGCGGAGGCGCATGAGGCAGTTGGTCATGATGGACACGACCTGCGCGTGCTCGGCGGGCTGACGGTAGAGGCGGGGCAGCAGGTCCCACGCGCCGAGCAGCGCCTCGCGCGAGCGTCGCAGCAGCGTCAGCTCGTAGACGTTGACCACGCCCGCCTGGATGGATCGCGCCTGGCTCGTCGCGTAGGCGCGCCACGCGAGGTAGCCGGCGATCACCATCCACGTGACGGACAGCGACACCCAGCCGGGCTCGACGGTCTCCCAGATGATCAGCAGCGCGCCGAGCGAGACGAACATCATCACGGTGTTGATGTTGATCGACGGTCGCGGCTCGCAGGCGCGCAGGTGGACGCGGACCTGCTCGGCGCTGGGCGGTTGGAATGGCGGGGGGGTAAGCGTCACGGCGTGGCTCGTGGTTGTGTGGCGGTGGGGTGGCCCTGTCGCGTGGTCATCGCGCCGCCGGGGGCGTGGTGTCTTCCGCGGGGGTGTCGAGCACGATGGTCGGCACGGGGGGCGTGTCGCCGACGAGGCGGGCGTAGTGCGACCGCCAGCGCGGGTCCATCTGCACCTGGGCGTACTGCACGAGGTATTGGTGGACGTCCTGGAGGCGCTGGAGGCTGTCGAGCGTGAGTGTCACGTCGACGCGCTTGCCGCCGCGGAGCAGGGCGATGCGGAGCTGCTCGCCGGCGCGGTAACGCTGGATGGTGTTGGAGAAGTCGGTCTGGTCGAGGCTGTCGTCGAAGAGCTGGCCGCCGAGTCCGATGATCAGGTCGCCGGGGCGGAGGTAGACGTACGCGGGGAAGCCGGGGCGGGTCTGGCTGA
The DNA here is from genome assembly GCA_016125285.1 of Phycisphaera sp. Lineage (GTDB taxonomy): Bacteria > Planctomycetota > Phycisphaerae > Phycisphaerales > Zrk34 > RI-212. Next base: position 20,661 of record WGMA01000065.1, on the reverse strand, counting down.
CGATCATGGCGGGGCGTTTGAGGCGCGGGTCCTGCGCGGGGCGGACGACGTTGGCGTTGGAGATGCTGACGATGCCCAACGCGCCGGGGCCCTGATTGCGGGGCACGTCGTTGGGGTTGAAGCTGTAGTAGAAGCGGTGCAGGGCGACGCGGAGCAGGCGGTGGCGGCGCTCGGGGTCCCTTGCGGCGCGGAGTGCGGCGCCGAGCTTGTCGTCGTCGAGGTCGTCCCGCTGCATCAGCGCGGTCATCGCGTCTTCGCGGTCGGCGAAGCTCTCGGCGCCGAGCTGCTTGACGAGCTGGTCGATCGTCGGCGGTGTGGCTGGCGTGGCGGGTTTGGCGTCGTCGTCGGCCACGGCGTGCGGGCACGCGACCGCGGTCGCGACGAGCGCGAGCGTGACGGCGATGAGCTGGACGGAACGAAGTTGCATGACGTTCAAAGGATAGCAGGCCGATACGTCGTGGGCCCGCGTGTCACGGATCAGGCGTCGAGGATGGACGCGAGCTTGTCGATGCTGTCCTGCATCCATCGGACCTTTCGGTCGGCCATCTCGAGGTACTCGAAGCCGTTGAGCCGCGCGAAATTGCCCGCGGCGGCGATCGGGATGACGGTCTCGGTGATCAGCGCTTCGAGCATGAGCCACGGGATCGCCTTCAGCTCGCTCTTGGACAGCATGTTGACCGCGTCGTAGCCGGAGAGGAACCGCTTGTAGCGTGATTCGTCGAGGTACTCGGGCCATTTGCGCGGGTCGTCGCCGCCGGCGAGCCGGGAGAACTGGAACGCGCCGTTCGCCACGTCGATCACGCGCTGGGCGAGTCGGCACGCGTCGTAGTCGATGACCGCGACGACCTGCTTCTTCTGGAACAGCGTGTTGCCGGGGTGCCAGTCGGCGTGGATGATCTGCATCGGCCAGCGCTTGACGCCGATGTCGTCGGCGTTCTTGGATGCCTCGGCGTAGCTGTTGTAGAAGAACTGCGTGATCTGCGTGACGCGGGCCGCGTGGTCCTTCCAGTTCGGGTGCACCTCGGCCATCTTCTTGGGCATCATCTCGATGGCGCCCGGCACGTTCTTCGCGGAGTGGTACGTGCCGTAGGGCGGCTGGTACTCGCTCTCGAAGTCGAGGCCGAGCTTGTGGAACAGGCCGAGGATGCGCCCCGAGTCCTGCGTCGACTCGAGCCCCGCGTCGTAGCCCGTGCCGCTGATGTACTCGAACACCTCGTAGATGCCGTCCTTGTACTGCAGCATCGAGTTGTTGTCGGCGCGCGTGCCGATCAGGTGCGGCAGGGGGAACTGGCGGCTGGCCAGGTGCAACTGGAGCTGGTGCGTGAAGGCGACCTTGAACGGGTCGTCCTTGCCGCCGGCGCGACGCTTGAGCAGGAACGGTCCGCGGTCGGACTTGATCAACAGCTTCGGCGCCCGGCGCGAGCCCTTCGGGAATTCCTTGACGGACTGGATGATGCCCAGGTCGAAGTGGCTGAGGATGATCACGAGCTCTTCGGTGCCGAAGCGGTCGCGGTCCTTCTTCGCCGCAGCGCTCGACGCGCCCGACGATGTCAGCGACCCGGTCGTCTTGAACGACGTGGTCGTGTGCGAGGTGGTCTTTGCTTTGTCGGCCGTGCTCATGACCGCCTTACCTGTCCGATGCCGGTTTCCCCCACCAGACGCATCGGTACGCGCCGAGTGCGGCGCCATGACCCAGAACCGTTCGATCGACGCCTTTTTACCCGGCACAGTGTAACGAGACGTGTGTCAATATGATACCACAACCCCACACCTCGCTGTCAATTACGATTTACTCGACGTTCTGAACCTGCTCTTTGATCCGGTCGATCGCGCCCTTGATCTCGACAACGGTCCGGCTGATCTCCGCGTCGTTCGATTTGCTGGCGATCGTGTTGGCCTCGCGGAGCAGCTCCTGCGTCAGGAAGTCGAGCCGCCGACCCGCCGCATCGTCGCCGGCGTCGTCGATGATCTGACCGAAGTGCACCAGGTGCGCCCCCAGCCGCTGGGCCTCCTCGGAGATATCGCTGCGCTCGGCGTAGATCGCGACCTCGCGTATGAGGTCCGGCCGCTCGACCTCCAGCTGCGCCCGCTTGAGCAGCTCGTCGATGCGGGTGTGCAGGCGCTGGTGGTACTCCTCGACGACGCGCGGCGCGCGATCGAGCACGATGTCGAGCCGCTCGCGGATGAAGCCGCAGTGCGCGATCAGATCGTCGGCGACGCCGCGGCCCTCCGTCTCACGCATCGTCAGCATCTTCGCGCAGGCCTTGTCGGCCAGGTCGCGGACGATCGGTCGCGCCTTCTCGAGCACCGACGCGCGGTCCGGCTGCTGTGTCACGCCCGGCAGCGACAGCAGCGTGCCGAGGTCGATGGTGATCGGCGCCTTGCCGCTCGTCGCCTGCTGCACGGTCTCGAACTGCCTGAGGTACTGGGCGAGCGAATCCTCGTTGATGCGGTGCGACGAGACGGCGGCGGTGTCCTTGTAGGTGACCGTCAGCGTCAGCGATCCGCGCGACACGCGCTTGCGCAGCAGCGTTTCGAGCTCGGGCTCGAGGCCGCTCAGGTCGTCCGGCAGCCGGATCGACGCCTTGAAGTAACGGTTGTTGAGGCTGCGCAGCTCCACGGCATAGTTCACGCCCTCGTGTTGGGCGGCCGCGTCGCCGAAGCCTGTCATCGATCGGATCAACCCGTACCTCGCTGCCCTCGACGCGTGTCGAGGCGGTGTGCGGAATCGCGGTGGATCAGTTGGAGCTGCTGGGCGTGCTGTCACCGGGCGTCGACGCGGGCTTGCTGTCGCCGGCGGGCGCCGCGGGGTTCGCGGGGGTCGCGCCGCCGTCGGCCGGGGTCTTCGTGCCGTCGCCGGCGTCGGTGCTGGTCGCCTCGGTCTTCTTCGTGTCCACCGTCGCGTTATGCGCCGCGCGGGTAGACCAGACCAGGCCCATGCCCAGCCCGAGGAAGCAGACAAACATGATCACGGTCAGCCAGGTCAGGAAGTCGCCGACCTTGGCGCCCATGAGCGCGTTCTGGCTGCCGCCGCCACCACCGCCGCCGAACGCGCCGCCGATGCCGCCGCCCTTGGGACGCTGGATCAGGATCGTCCCGATCATCACGATGCACAGCAGCAGGAACAGGATTGCCAGGAAAGTCGTCATAGCTTGGTGTCCTCAATCGTCGCGGCCGGTTTACGCCGGCTGCGTTGCCTTCGCGGCTTCAATGATAGCGGTGAAGTCGGCGGATTTCAGCGACGCGCCGCCGATCAGGCCGCCGTCGATGTCCGGCTGGCCGAACAGCTCCGCGGCGTTCGACGGCTTGACCGACCCGCCGTACTGGATCCGCATCGCTTCGCCGGCCGCCTTGCCGTACAGGTTCGTGATCACGCCGCGGATGTACGCGTGGGCGTTCTGCGCGTCCTCCGGCGTCGCCGTCTTGCCCGTGCCGATCGCCCAGACCGGCTCGTAGGCGATCACCACGCGGCTCAACTCGTCCGCGCTGACGCCCGCCAGACCGTAAGCGATCTGACCGGCGTTGATCATGTCCGTCTGACCCGCCTCACGCTGCTCGAGCTTCTCGCCGACGCAGAGGATCACGCCCAGGCCCGCGGCCAGCGCCGCACGCGTCTTGGCGTTGATCAGCACGTCGGACTCGCCGATCACGTGCCGACGTTCGCTGTGACCCGTCAGCACCCACTGGACGCCGATGTCCTTGAGCATCGAGCAGCTCACCTCGCCGGTGAACGCGCCGTTGCCCTCGTGATACACGTCCTGGGCGCCGAGCAGGATGTTGCTCCCGGCGTCGCACAGCTGCTTGCCGATCGCCTGCAGGTACGGAAACGCCGGACAGATCACGACCTCCGCCGAGCCGTCGAGGCCCGCGCTGGCCAGTTCGTCCACCAGCTTCGCACCCTCGGACGCGTGCAGGTTCATCTTCCAGTTGCCACCAACAATGGGCTTGCGCGTCGACATAGCGTCACATACTCCTGTAGCAGTTCAGTCGTCAGGGACGGAAACGGCGAATGATAGCAGATTAACGCGACCCGACAACCCGTAACATCACCTCACGCAGACCCTAAAGCCCGGGGCCGGCCTGCCCCGGGACCCCTACGCGCCGCGCCCGCACGCATTTACCATCCCCACCCCAATCCCTACAATACGCGGCTTCAAACGACCCGAAGGAACACGCTCCGTATGCGCACCAGCCAGGAAATCCGTCAGCAGTTCATCGACTTCTTCGTCAAGAAGCACGGGCACACGCACGTGCCGTCCTCGCCGGTCGTCCCGCACGACGATCCGACGCTGCTGTTCACCAACGCGGGCATGAACCAGTTCAAGCCCTACTTCCTCGGCACCGAGGACGCGCCGTACCCCCGTGCCGCGAACACGCAGAAGTGCATCCGCGCCGGCGGCAAGCACAACGACCTCGACGACGTCGGCAAAGACACCTACCACCACACGTTCTTCGAGATGCTCGGCAACTGGTCGTTCGGCGACTACTTCAAGGAAGAGGCGATCCGCTGGGCGTGGGAGCTGCTGACCGAGGTGTGGGGGCTGGACAAGAGCCGCCTGCACGCCACGGTGTTTGTCGGCGACGAGGCCGACGGGCTGGCCGCCGACGAGGAGGCCGCGCTGCTGTGGAAGACGGTCACCGACATCGAGCCGTCGCACATCCACTTCTGCGGCAAGAAGGACAACTTCTGGGAGATGGGCGACACCGGCCCGTGCGGCCCGTGCTCCGAGATCCATATCGACCTGACGCCCGACCGCTCCGGCGGCAAGCTCGTCAACGCCGACGACGCACGCGTCATCGAGATCTGGAACCTCGTGTTCATCCAGTTCAACCGCAACACCGACGGCACCCTCACGCCGCTGCCCAACAAGCACGTCGACACCGGCATGGGCTTCGAGCGCGTCACCTCGGTGCTGCAGGGCAAGACCAGCAACTACGACACCGACGTGTTCACGCCGCTGTTCGACGCGATCCACGCCATCACCGGCGCGCCGAAGTACAGCGGTGAGCTGCACTCGAAGGTCGACGTGGCGTACCGCGTCATCGCCGACCACGCCCGGTGCCTGACCTTCGCGCTGACCGACGGCGCCGTGCCCAGCAACGAGGGCCGCGGCTACGTGCTGCGGCGCATCCTCCGCCGCGCCGTGAAGTACGGCCGACTCGACTTCAACACCGGCGAGCCGTTCCTGCATCACCTCGTGCCCGTCATCGCCGACCACATGGGCGACGCGTTCCCCGAGCTGCGCAAAAACCCCGATGCCGTCGCGGCGCTGATCCGTGAGGAGGAAGAGTCGTTCGTCCGCACGATCGACCGCGGCATCGAGCTGTTCGAGCGGGCCGCGACGAAGGCGCGCGAAGCCGGGTCGAAGTCGATCGATGGCGATGAGGCGTTCGAGCTCTACACGACGTACGGCTTCCCGCTCGACCTCACGCAGCTCATGGCTGAGGAACGCGACATGGAGGTCGACGTCACGCGCTACAAGGAGCGGATGGCGGAGCACATCGAAGGCTCGCGCGGCGAGGGCGAGGCCGACGTACGCCAGTCGCTCGTCGAGCTCGTGCAGAAGGGCGACCTGCCGGCGACGAAGTTTGTCGGTTACGACTCGAACATCGCCGACGACTCGCGCACCGCGGCGCTGGTCTCGCTGGAAGGCGGCCGCTACGTGCCGGCGCCGACGATCGAAGTCGGCCGGCCCGCCGCGATCGTCGTGGAGAGCACGCCGTTCTACGCCGAGGCCGGCGGCCAGGTCGGCGACATCGGCCGCATCCACTCCACCAACGGCGCGGTCTTCCGTGTCGACGACACGCAGAAGATCGGCGACGTGTACTTCCATCTCGGCGAGCTGGAGTCCGGCAACGTCCACCGCAACGAGCCGGCGTTCCGCGAGTCCGACCCGCTGCTGCTGGAGATCGACGTGCCGCGCCGCGAGGTCATCATGCAGCACCACACCTCCACGCACCTGCTCAACTGGGCGCTGCGCGAGGTGCTCGGCGATCACATCCAGCAGCGCGGCTCGCTGGTCGACGACGAGAAGACCCGCTTCGACTTCTCGCACAACAAGGCCGTGACCGACGAGGAGATCGCCCGCATCCAGCAGTTGGTCAACGAGCAGATCGACGCCGGCCGCAAGGTGTACACGTCGGTCGTGCCGCAGGAGGACGCGCTGAAGATCAACAGCCTCCGCGCGGTGTTCGGCGAGAAGTACCCGCCGAAGGTGCGCGTCGTGTCGATCGGCGCGCCCGTCAAGGACCTGCTCAAGGACCCCGACAACGAGGACTGGCGCGGCTACTCCATCGAGTTCTGCGGCGGCACCCACCTCAAGTCGACCAGCGAAGCGCAGCGCTTCGTGATCGTCTCCGAGGAGGCCAGCAGCAAGGGCGTGCGGCGCATCACCGGCATCGCCGGCGAGGCCGCGGCGCAGGCGGTGGCCGACGCGGAGGTGCTCGACGAACGCCTCGAGGCGATCCGGCGCGACAAGCCCGAGTCGCTCGAACAGGACATCGCCGCGCTGGCCGACGCGATCAACACCAACCTGCTGCCCGTGCTCGAGCGAGCCGCGCTGCGTGCGAAGCTCACGGAGCTGCAGAAGATCGTCAAGGAACACCAGAAGGCCAAGGCGAAGGAAGCCGAGGGCGGCGTGGCCGACGCGGCGCGTCAGATCGCCGACGCGGCGACCGGCGACGTGATCGTCGCGGCGATCGACGGCGCCGACGCCAACTCGCTGCGCAAGGCGATGGACGTGATCCGCTCGAAGAAGCCCGACGCGGCGATGATGCTCGCGGCGTCGGTCGACGACAAGGTCGCCTTCCTCGCCGCGGTGCCCGAGCCGCTGATCGCCAGGGGACTCAAGGCCGGCGACTGGGTGCGCGAGGTCGCGAAGGTGACCGGCGGCGGCGGCGGTGGTCGGCCCGACATGGCGCAGGCAGGCGGCAAGAACCCCGAGAAGCTCAACGACGCCCTCGACACCGCCCGCGCGTTCGCCGCCGAAAAGATCGGCTGACGCCGCCCGATGCTGGATGGCTCGCTACGCTCGCGATGCCGGTTGCTGGATAGGTCGCTGCGCTCCCGATGCCGGATAGGGGCGACGGGTAAGCTGAACGCATCCACCATCCACCATCCACCATCCACCATCCAGCCTGCTTCAAGCGCCCATCGGAGGTTGCCCGTGTCCAGCGAAAAACTCCTCCCCATCCTTCGCGGCCTGTTCTCACGCGTGTCCACGATGAGCCTCGCCACCGTCGATGACCACGGCGGCCCGCACGCCTGCAACGTCAACTACGTCGCCGACGACGCGTGCAACCTCTACTTCATCTCGCACCCCGACTCGGCCCACAGCGTGCATATCGCCGCGCGACCCGATGTCGCCGGCACCGTCTACGCGCCGTTCGACAAGCCGTCGCAGATCCTCGGCGTGCAGTTCCGCGGCGTGTGCGAGGCGACCGATCCGGCCGACTTCGACCGCATCTGGGCGCTGTACTGCGGCAAGTTCTCTTACGCGCCCCAGCTCGAAGAACGCGCCCGCGCCGAACGCTTCTACCGCGTGTCGCCCACGTGGTTTCGGACGATCGACAACTCCGTGCACTTCGGCTTCCGCCTCGAATCCAAATGGCCCCCGCGGTGAAAAATCACGCGGAGGGCGAACCGCCGCGCCGCCTCGACGTATCATGATGTGGGTGTGAGCAGCGGGGGAACACGGATGCGAGCCGTGTGAGTTTTTCGCAAGAAGCCACGCCCGTTCCCGTTCCACCGATATATTGCGGATCACAATCCGTCGTAAGCGAACCGACGGATCGGTTCCGCTGTTCGGATTGTCGCCCGTCAGGGAAGGAAACCGCGCATGTCTACCGCCACCGCTCAGCCCCCCGTCCAAGGCAAGCCCAAGTCGAAGAAGCTGCTCAAGCAGGCCGTGCATCAACACCGCGCGTTGTCGAAGCGCGGCCTGATGGAGCGGTTCTTCACGTTCTGGTTCGGCGGCTTCGTCTACAACCAGATCTGGGAGGACCCGCGCGTCGACGCCGAGGCGATGCGGCTCGACGAAGACGCACGCATCCTCACGATCTCGTCCGGCGGGTGCAACGTGCTCAACTACCTCGTCCATCAGCCCGACCGCGTCGTCGCCGTCGACCTCAACCGCTGCCACATGTCGCTGACGCGCCTGAAGCTCGCGGGCCTGCGCCACCTGCCGAGCTACGAAGCGTTCTTCGCGTTCTTCGCGCACGGCCGCGACGAGCAGAACCTCGAACGCTACGAGCGCTACATCCGCGAGCACCTCGACCCCGACGCGCTGGCGTTCTGGGAGAAGCGCCGCCCCGGCGGCAAGCGCATCAAGTATTACGTCAAGGGCATCTACGACTACTCGAAGCTCGGCCTGCTGCTGCGGTTCACGCACCGCGTCGCCCGCATCCTCGGCAAGAACCCGCAGGAGCTGCTCGACGCCGAGACGATCGAGGATCAGCAGAAGTTCTTCGACGAGGTCGTCGAGCCGTTCTTCGACAACCGCCTCGTGAAGTGGATGGGCCGATCGCCGCTGACGGGCTTCAGCCTCGGCATCCCGCCGTCGCAGGCCGAGGTGATGAAACGCGAGGCCGACAAGCCGATGGTTGACATCTACCGCGACCGCGTGCGCAAGCTCACGTGTCAGTTCCCGATCCAGGAGAACTACTTCGCGTGGCAGGCGTACGGGCGTCGCTACGACCTGGAAAACCGCCAGGCGCTGCCGGACTATCTGCGCGAGGAGAACTACGAGGGGCTCCGCGCGGCGATCGATCGTGTCGAGACGCACGTCACCTCGTTCGACGGCTACCTCCGCGAGCAGCCGGACAGCACGCTGAATCGCTTCGTGCTGCTCGACGCGCAAGACTGGATGCCGCCGGAGGTGATCGCGGCGCTGTGGACGGAGATCGCGCGCGTCGGCGAGCCCGGCAGCCGCGTCATCTTCCGCACCGCCGGGTTCGAGTCGCCCATCGAGACGGCCCTGCCCGCCGACCTGCGTGCGAAGTTCGTCTACGAGCGTGAGCTGTCCGCCGAGCTGCACGAGAAGGACCGCTCGGCGATCTACGGCATGTTCCACGTCTATTCGATGCCCGAGTGACATGACGACCGAAATGCTCGACAACCCGGAGGTCGCCTCGGGCGACGACGCGGCGCACGGCGGGCACGACGCCCACGCCGATCACATGCACCGCATGTACCGCTTCACGCGGCACGTCTACGACCTGTCGCGCAAGTACTACCTGCTCGGCCGCGACCGACTGCTGCGGCAGATGGTCATCAAGCCCGGCGACCGCGTGCTGGAGATGGGCTGCGGCACGGCGCGCAACCTGCGCAAGCTCGCCCGCATGCACCCCGACCACGCGCTCTACGGCCTCGACGCCGCGCAGTCCATGCTCGACACCGCTGCCGCCTCGCTCGACCGCACCGGCCTCGCCGACCGTGTCACCCTCCGCAGGTGCCTCGCCGAGCAGCTCGACCACCGCGAAACGTTCGGCCTCGACGAGCCGTTCGACGTCATCTTCTTCAGCTACAGCCTCTCGATGATGCCGACGTGGTCGCAGGCGATCGACGTGGCGATCGCGAACCTCGCGCCGGGCGGACGCATCTACGTCGTCGACTTCTGCGATCAGGCCGACCTGCCGGGCTGGTTCGCGGCGACCCTCCGCCGGTGGCTCGCGGTGTTCCAGGTCCACCACCGCCCCGAACTGCTCGCCCGCCTCGAACGCATGCGCGACACGGGCGACGTCGACGTCACCATCGACCCGATCCTCAAACGCTACGCCTTCATCGCGCGCATCGAGCACCGCGCATAGCGAGTCTCGATTGCATCGGTGCTGGCGTCCTATGCCTGTGCACCGTGCGCCGCGAGCATTTCGGTAATTAACCTTTGCCTCTCGGCGTCGTCGGCACGCGACGGAACGCCCGTCATCATCTTTGCATGATGCGCCGGCTTGTGCTTGGAGATAAACAGCGGCGTGCGGTCGCGGTGATCCTTTACGGTAACGTCCGCACCTGCATCGAGCAGTAGCTTCACACTATCCGGTTGACCGTAGTCGACAGCGGCGTGCAGCGGCGTACCAAACTTATACGCGCGATTGACGTCTGCACCGGCGCCGATCAGCATCCGGGCCATCTCGACGTGGCCGGATTTTGCTGCGTCGTGCAATGCCGTCTCGCCGAACGGTGGGGCGCCGATGTTTGGATCAACGCTATGTTTCAAAAGCAATCGTAGTACTTCCGGTTGGTTGCATGCGACTGCCTGATGAATTGGGTAGCCTTGCCCAACGCCCAAACCGTGCGGCATGCCAGCGAGTAGTGGATCATCCTCGAGCATCATGGCGACATCATCGAGGTGGCCGCGCTGGCACGCGTTGTTCAACTCGGCGCCGTTCTTCGCATTTGCCGCCTCGTGATACTTCGGGTCACCGCCTTTGGCGCGTTTGAGCTTGAGGTAACGCGCGATATAGGTGTAACGAAACGTCTGTGCGATGGCCAGTGGTGTCATGCCGCCGATGACACGGGTCTTCTCCGGTACGGGATCATTGTGGCGTGCGCCGTGTTCGACCAGACAGCGTGTGGCCGCGAGGTGGCCGTGAGACACCGCGTGCATGAGTGGTGTCATCCCATTCTCGTCAGCCGCTTCGATGTCAGCGCTGTGCCTGAGCATCAGGTCGATCTCGTGGACTTGCCCTGCTATGGCGGCGCAGTGGAGCGGCGTCCTGCCGTACTTGGCCTCACGGAGATTTGGATCCGCGCCGTGTTCAAGCAACGACTCCACGACAATCGCTCTCTGTTTTGACGCGCTCGGTGAGCCGTAGTGGAACAGAATGTAGTGCAGCGGCGTGGATTTGCTCTTGTACTGGTCCGTCTGGACGTTCGGATTCGCGCCCAAGTTCAACAGGATCGGGACAGCCTTCGTGATCGGCCATCCTCGGCTGTAGCTGTTCATGATCGCCTCATGCAGAGGCGTCCACCTGTTCTTGGTCTTCATCACGAGCGGGTCGGCGCCGCGATCGACCAGGAACCTTGCGACGTCGGCGTGGCCATGTAGTGCCGCGCGTACCATCGCAGTCCAGCCGTCCTTGTCACGTGTGTCGACCCGAGCCTTGGCGTCAAGCAGTGACTCTACGATGTTGACGTGACCGGCGGTGGCAGCGACATGCAGGGGAGTCATCCCGTCATCATTCTTGACGCCTTTCAATTCTGGGTCAGCGGCGAGCAGTATGCGCACCACTTCGACATCGCCGCGCGTTACCGCGTCGAACATCGGCGCGACCTGATCGCCAACCTTTGTTGCCTTCTTCTTCGCCATCGACTTAACCCCGTTTGAATTGACGTCGTATTCTCGACATGTACAGCCGTTCGGGCAAGTTGACCGACGCAATTCAGACTGAATAGCCGATAGGTTCAAGTCAATCTGAATGGTGCCCGAGATCGCGGACCCTACTTTGGCAGCGGCGCGGGGGGCGAAGTCGTGTAGGGTTCCTCGCCGCGAAGGCGGCGGAGGATGTCGGCGACGATGCGCGGGTCGCGGTGGGCCTGGATGTGCGCGAGGCTGCCGGGCTGCGGGGCGATCCACCACGGCGTCATGCCGGGTGGGGCGGCGCGCTCGGGGCCGACGATCGCGTCGTCGAGCCGCACGTAGGGGTACAGCTCGTAAGGCTCGCCGGCGAATCGGTAGTCGAGTGCTTTGAGGAAGTCGGAGTCGGCCGTCATGTCGCGCCGCAGGGCGCCGACGCCGGGCAGTTCGGCGAGTCGCGCACCGCGGTGGGGCGACGAGATGGTGAACAGCCGGACGATCTTCAGGCGGCGCTGCGGCGCGTTGGGTTCGTCCATGGCGGTCGCCGCGTACCGGGCCGCTAGCCCGCCCATCGAGTAGGCCACGACGTCGACCTCCGCGGACCAACGCGGGTCGGTGGAGAACAGCTCGCGCTCGACGTGCTCCATGATGCGGCGGCGGCAGTCGTTGAAGTCGCCGGTGAAGGCCATCGGCACCGTGATCACCGGCGTGTCGACGGTCGTGTCCTGGATGTACAGCCGCCACTGATCGGTCGCGAAGCCGGGGTCGGCGAAGCCGCCGATGACGACGACCGGCCGCGGCAGCCTCTTGCGGTCGCCGTACATCTGCTTGATCGCCGCGCGGGCGTCGTCGACCGACACGTCGAACGACGGATTCGTCGGCGGCGTCTGGCAGCCGAGCATCGACAGCGCAGCGGTCACGAGCACCATTCGCATCAACGGTGTTGTCAGGCAGGTCGTGCGGTTCATCGGGTCTCACTTGCTCGACGCGCCGAGCAGCTGCTCGACACGCTGGAGGATCTCGTCGGGTTCACTCATGCGGCCCGCGCCGCGCGTGCGACACGCCTGCCAGCCCTCGCCGGGACCGACCGTATGGTAACCCAGCGTGTCGACGAGCGTGGCGAGGTTCCGCTGAGTTATGGGGTGGTCCCACATCTCGGCGTTCATCGCGGGCGCGAGCAGCACGGGCGTGGTGCGCGGCAGGGCGGCGGCGGTGGTGGTGACGATGTTGTCGCAGAGTCCCGCGGCGAGGCGCGCGATCGTGTTGGCGCTGGCGGGGGCGATCACCATCAGGTCGGCGCCGCGTGCGAGCGCGACGTGCTGCGAGTCGTGGTGCGTGATCTGCTGCCACTGCGAGGTGTGGACGGGCTTGCCGGAGAGGCTCTCGAACGTGAGGGGGCCGACGAAGCGCGTGGCGGCGTCGGTCATGAGCACGGTGACATCGTGGCCGGCCTGCACGAGGCGGCTGACGAGCGTGCACGTCTTGAATGCTGCGATGCCGCCGGTCACGGCGACAATCAGACGCCTGCCCGTACGAGCCTCGGGCTGTTGCGCGGGTGCGGTCATCGGATGGCGACGGTGGGGGTGGCGGCGCCGATCAGCGCAGCGCCTTGTCGGGAGCCGTCACGTCGGACTCGTCGAAGTCGATCGTGATCTTCTCCTCGAGCACTTCCTGCACGGCGACCTCCAGGTCGCTGCGGCCGTTGCGGTCGACCAGCGGACGCGAGCCGTCCATCAGTTCCTGCCAGCGGCGCTGCACCAGGGCGGTCAGCTTGAAGCGGCCGCCGACCTTGCGAACGATTTCATCACCTTTAAGCGGTTCGATCATCTCTGCGTATACTCCTGCCGGATGCTCATCCGAGCCCGGCATTATACGACAAGTCATGAATCTGGCAAGGGTTTTCCGGCCAAACGCCATCGGCGCCAGCACCTGGGGCACACAACCGACGGTCCGATGAAGCGTGCCTCGATGCGTGCACGTGCGTGGAGACCGGGCTGTCACGGGACTTACATCTCCGCAATCCAGCAGACAGCTGGAAATGAATTTTTAATTAGGCATTGCCAAGAACGCATTGCTTAGATATTATGCAGACATGGACAGACGTGAACAGGAAATGGCAATCCTTGAGCGGATCAGCGAGATTCTTGGCAGCAGCCTTGAGATCGAGGATCTATTCGGGCAGGTGATGGCGCTGTTGACCAGCGAACTGGGCGTCAGTCGCGCCGCGCTCGTCCTAAAGGATGAATTCATCGGTCGCCTGCGGATCGTCGCGGCGATGGGTCTCAGTGACGAAGAGAAAGAGCGCGGCCAGTATGAGGTTGGCGAAGGTGTCACCGGGCAGGTCGTGCAGACCGGACGGGCGCGGATCGTCGCGGACATCGCCAACGAGCCGGACTTCCTCAACCGCACGGGCATGGGCGGCGGCAAGGGCAGCGGGCAGATGAGCTTCATCTGCGTGCCGATCAAGATCGCCGACCGCCCCGTCGGCGCGATCTCCGCATCGAAGCCCTTCGTCGACGACGCCACGCTCGCCACCGACGCGCGGCTCCTGCGCATCATCACCGGCAACATCGCCCAGGCGCAGCACGTCCACCAGCTCGTCAAACGCGAGAAGGACCAGTGGCTCGAAGAGACCCAGCGCCTCCGCGAGAACCTGCGCACGAAGTACCGCTTCGAGAACATCATCGGCACCAGCCCCGCGATGATGGACGTGCTGGCGACCGTCGGGCAGGTCTCCGCGAGCCGCGCCACCGTGCTGCTGCTCGGCGAGACCGGCACCGGCAAGGAACTGATCGCCAAGGCCATCCACTACAACAGCCCGCGACGCGACAAGCCGTTCGTCCGCGTCAACTGCGGCGCGCTGTCCGAGACGCTGCTCGAGTCCGAGCTGTTCGGGCACGTCAAGGGTTCGTTCACCGGCGCGGTGCGCGACAAGGTCGGGCGCTTCGAGGCGGCCGACGGCGGCACGATCTTCCTCGACGAGATCGGCACGCTCGACCCGCAGCTGCAGGTCAAGCTGCTGCGCGTGCTGCAGGAACGCGAGTTCGAACGCGTCGGCGACCACCGCACGATCAAGTGCGACGTGCGTGTCATCGCCGCGACGAACCTCGACCTCGCCGAGGAGGTCCGCAAGCAGAACTTCCGCGAAGACCTCTACTACCGCCTCAACGTCGTGACGATCTACCTGCCGCCGCTGCGCGGTCGCCGCGAGGACATCCCGCAGCTCATCGACCACTTCCTCGACAAGTACAACGCCGAGAACACCGGCACGCTGCACAAGATCAGCCGCGAGATGATGAACACGCTGCTGCGTTACCCCTGGCCGGGCAACGTCCGCGAGCTGGAAAACGCGATCGAGCGCGCCGTCGTGCTGTCGAACAGCGACGAGTTCACCGAAGACCTGCTGCCGATCCAGATCCGCATGTTCGCCCAGCAGGGGCGCGACAAGCAGCAGGCCGAGACCATCGAGTCGCTCGCCCGCCGCCTGTCCGAGCAGGCCGTCGAGGAATACGCGATGCGTGAGGGCGAGGTGTGGGAGCTCGTCGTCGGCGAGGTCGAGAAGCAGCTGATCACGCGCGCCCTGGAGCGCAACGGCGGCGTCAAGACACGCAGCGCCGACTTCCTGGGCATCAACCGCAACACGCTCAACAAGAAGGTCAAGGAGATGGAGATCGTCGCCGACGACTGATCGCCAACGCCGACCGCCTGCACAGTCACGCCCGCGTGCCCGTCACGCGCGATCCATCCACGAAAAAAGCCCGCCGAGTGTGGCGGGCTTTTTCGTCAAAGTCGGGGCGGCCGACGTGGTATAGAAGCAATCTGGCGGGAACTCATTGGCTGACCGGAGGATATGGTCGACGATGAGCCTGGAAATGCTGAGTCATGAGCCTGTATTTGCATGGTCACGGGCCTGTATTTGCAAGGTCAATCGTCATGCCATCTTGATCAGATTCGCGTACTCTCGACGGAACCACGACCTGCCGAGCCGCTTTCGGAGAGGGTTCAGTAGCCGATTGTGGCACTTTCCCACGCGTTGCCCGCTTCCACACGGGCACGGTTTCTTGTTGGCGAGATTCTTCTTAATGGCCATCAACGCGACCATCTGAATCGCGGCCTCGGATGATCGCACTCGAAGCGTGCGCGCGTAGTCGTCAAGAATTCCCTTTCGTCCATGTCTCAATTCCTCAAACGGCATTTCCGCATGCCGTTTGAAATATGTTCGACCATAAAGAAACGGAACGACACATCGGTCAACAAACGACGTCAGGCGCGAGCACTCATGCAATATGAGATGTAGCTGTAGCGGCGAGCCGAGACAGAACGTTCCATCCGGGTTTGTGTGAAAGTCCTTCGGCACGCGATCATCAAGGGATCGCACTGTGGGAATCTCGGCGGGGAACCGCAGCGGAACATCAATCGCGATTCTGTAGGTGTCGGCGATATCCTCTCGCTGCGGAGGCGCCATGCGGAAGTCCAGTTCTCCTTCAATCCGCAGGCTCGTGCCGCCATGCGGTCTGATTCGTAGCCCTTCGTATTTTCGCAGCAGCTCGTTGACCGCCCACAAGTCGTATCTGTCACTGGAGCGATCAGGCATTGCGCCTCCATGGGCGTGGCGGTGAGGATTTCACGATGACGGATGGTGCCGCAGATACCGCACCGAGTGTTGCCAATTGCTTAGCCTTGTCCATGCCCAGCTTCAGCCCGAAACTGCGATCATAGAGCTTTATGAGTTTCTCCGCAGCCAAATTGCCAGTCAGCGCGGCGAGATCGACCTTGACCTGCGCGTGCCATTCACGGAAGCATTTCTCCAGTCGAGAATCCGATCGCCACTTGTCTGCAAAGTCCTCGGCGGGGTTGACAGGATTGGGCACCCGCGGCGCATTGGGGCGAATGTGATCGGGCATTTTCGCCACAATGGCGGCGAGCGCATCGAGGAGATTGCTCTCGTTGCTGTACCCTCTGGCAGACAAGGTGGTGATAATCATTGAGATGGGCTTCAGGTCGGGTTCGTCCCTGAACATCACGTCGCGGTGTCGCTTCAAGAGTTGAATCACCCGTTGAAGCGGAGTCTTCCACTCGTATGTGGGGATGTCTTGTACGGACGCATACACCCGGTTTCTGACGAGCATGTTCAATTGTGGTGCTGCAACCGAACGCATCACGCCTTCAAACCAAAGGGCGAATCCCTTCGGATTGCTGGGCGGCCAATCGGTGGTCACGACCTGATAGTTCGGATGAGTCGTATCGGTGATTGCGATGGACAACTCTGCCTGATCGCCAGACACTGCCCGCGCCGCCAAGACTGTCCGAAACTGGTCATCTTGGGGAATGGCGGGCAGGATGTCCATGTGAAACTGGACGGTGTCGGCATAGTCGATGCGCCAGCACCTCTTCTTCTCCTCGACCGGCTCGTTGATGCCATTGGCAGCGACATAGTCTCGCACCTCCTCACCGACGAGGTGTTTCAGATCGCGCTGGGTCATCTGCTCTTTAGTCAGCAGCTTCAGTTCGGACACGAGGTCGAGATCGTATTCCTCCGACGTCAGTAGGGGCCGAATCACCGTACCCAAGCGAAACGAACCCTGAGGATACACATCAGGATCGAACTGTCGAACGGACGAGTGGGGCCGATGAAGCCAATCTGCAAGGGAGCGATACCGCTTTGCAGCAAGGTCATAATAGCTAGGAGGAATGTCAAGCAGTTCAACAAGAGCCTCAAGCCGATGGTTCGCCAGTGTAGATGCGGTGGTCATGGGTGTCTCGCTTCCTGTCTGAAATGAAGTGGCGTGTAGGAGGGTGCCTGGTGGCTCACGAACATCCGCTTCACCTCAGGTCCATGATGAAGCGCTGAATCTTCTGCTTCGCCTACGAGATCATCCGCATTGACTCGGTCGAGATGGTAAATCCCGTCGGGCACAATGGGGTCGATTCGCAATATTTGATTGGGCCCAACCAAGTGTTGCGCTAGGCCATGGGTCCCCACGCTCTGTCCTCGCATGAGCACCTCGATCACGTCTCTCCCGCGTAACCACTGAAGAATCCCGCCATTTCTGAGCGACCGGGTGCGGCGCTTTCGAGAATCTGTCGTGCCGATATTCAACACATGAATCTGGTTGAGCTTGCGCCCCAGCATGCTTACCGCTTCGGCGATGCCAACGACGGTTGGATTGTTCGCCCAGACTCCGCCGTCTATCAGCCTGGCGCTCTCGACATCGCAGCACGATTCGAAATACGTGGGTGCGGCGCTCGTGGCCAGGGCGACTTTCCACGCCGGAATGCTCCAATCCGTCGTGAGGCGCTCATGGTGAGGAGTCTTGAAGATTCGCACTTTATCCTGGTTAATGTTGTACGCCGGGATGACGAGTCGTTTTGAACTATCCCCCAACAGTCTGTCGCCGAATCCACCGCTGTCGGTGAGTGCCGATTTCAGCCTGTGCTGAGGGTACTTTCGTCGAAACCAGTGAAGACACCATCTCCAGCCAAGCGTGTTCGAGAAAATCCGCGGGCCCTCTCTGATGTAGAACTGGACGATCTCTCGCGGGCGCATGCCCAACCCGAGCCCGACGGCAATCAAGCCACCGGTAGAAGTTCCGGTAATCAAATCAAAGTGATCGACGATGCGGACTTGGAGTTTCTCCTCCAACTTCGCCAGGACCGCGGCAGAGTAAAGCCCCTTGATGCCACCCCCATCGAGTGCCAGAATCTGAAATCGATCGGATGAGGGAATCGGATTGATGGTTGCGGGTATCATTCGATTGGCCAATCAGACATTCACGTCTCGTGGTATCTGGGTCTGCTGATCAGGCACAAAAACCACTTGGGGCGCCCCACAATCAGCGCGCCAAAGTACAGCCCGCCCCTGATGGGCCGTAAGCAATGATTCTTGAGTGAGTTATGTCAGAATCGGACCACTAATGGACAGGCTGCTATCTGCCAAATCGTGTTTTGACTACCGCCTGTTGTGTCATTATGGCATGGTGCCCCAATATCTTGTGATTATGATATTCAATCGGCCAAGACCTGTCAATTTCCACAATGCAGCCTGCGCCGTCGTTGCGGGTCGACCGCGATCTACAAACACCAGCCGCATCGGCGCGTCTGATCCGTTTCTCTATGGTTTCTGCCTCCGCGCTCAGTCGTGCCGTCGCGGCACGACGAAAGGCGGGCAAGACTTCACGCTACGGCCGTGCCCACTAGCCGAAGCATCGCATACGCTTGGTGCTCACGGGAGCCAGGGGAGCGTCGCCGCGCAGTTATGACCGGCGTGAAGATGTGGTTCAATGGGTTGAAAGTTGCAAGGCCGATTCCCCATCTCCTCAGAACGGGCCTATAAACTTCAAAGCTCGCCGCCTGCTTCGGTGGAACCACAATCCACACATTCTGAGCAAACAAGGTGTACTGCTGCGCTTGAAACACAGCACGACGAGGACTTTTCAGCTTCAGCTCGAATGCCGTACTTTCGATCTCGAAGACGGCCGACCCACCGGAGAGGATGAACTGTCCGTTCGCAAGCTCCTCGACCATGCCGGATGATATGAGTTGGCGTAGTGCGCGCTGGACGACACTACGAGTCATGTCCAGACATTTGACCAGCGATTCAAGACTACGAGGGGATCGCTTTCGCAACAAGGACAGCAATCGGGCAGTCGCAATACTGTGGCGCCCGTGGTGTCCGAGCTTGTCCGCAGCTCTCCGAGAACTGATACCCACGAAGTCGGGGCGGCCCCTGTGACAATCAACCTCTCGGAAGACCTGGGAGAAACGACCGATGCTGGTCAATGGGCGACGCGACAGGAGGCGGCTCTCAAAGGCATCCGCCATCTGTTCTTCCGTATAATTGCACATGGACCGTTTTTGAGTCATCGCGCTTCGCACTCCATTATATCGACGCTTCATGCCGAAAACCTGCAACCGCGTCCGCCCACGTATCGAGGTGATCGGGGCCGGTTGTTCGTTCAAACTGGACGCCGGAGGATTCGAGCCGAGTGAAAGACGTCTGAGCAGACCGGATCACTCTGTCGACCGCATTGAGTCGCGCTTGGACCGTCCGGTGGGACTCGATCGTGGCATACAATCGCGAAAGCGACTCCCAATGAGCAAGGCAACTGATTGCATCTGTCCACGCGGTTTCACCTCGCGCCGGGCCACCACTTAGAATGTGGTCGTGAGAGCCACCAGTAAGAACCGTTGGTAGTAGCCCAAGTCGGTGGATGTCCTCGAGTTCCGGCACAACCAGAGGACAGGAAAGCAATGGCAAGGAGGAGTAACGCTTCCGAGGCCGCCTTCCCCCCGTCTGCGGAAGGTATCGGGCCAGCGAGAACTGCTTTAAGCTATTGTGCCAACCGCTCGCGGAAAGCGTTGCGCCGACGGCTTGAAAGAGAAAGCCCATCCAGTCGCTGTAACCCACTACCACTTCAAATTCATTCAAGGTCGCCAAAACATAGACGAGAAACAGCAGATTTGTCAGCGACGTTGTGTCCATTGCCGGATCAAGCGTGTTGCTGGTCCGCTGCACCAAGAAATAGAACCCAGGCACATCGAGTGCCGAGAGCGTATCCAAGAACTCATTCATCTTCGTCGGATCACGCAATGCTGCTTCAGATAGAACGATCGTGACGAGTAACGGTGGCGCATCGTCTCGCTGAGCGCAATCGTCAATCGCGGCTTCCGCCATACTCAGCGCGATCTGGCTCCACGAATCCCGAAAGTCATCGAAAGGGACGGACGGTGAAATCAGATAATCGAGTCCCGGCAGTGACTGCATCTGATAATCAAGGCAGTTGCGGACATAGGCTTCGATCTGTCGCGGTCGAAATTGGTTCCGGCTCAGACCAGTGTTGTTTGCGTAGTAGGGGTAGGCTGCCAAGTTGCCATCACGGACATTAGACAACGTTGCAGCATAGAACTGAGGATCGAACATTACCGCGAAATCAGACGCGCCTCGGCGCAGGTCCACGTAGAAGGACTCCAGGCGATCCCTTCGCTCGTCGCGAGGACTCAAGATGACACCGGTTATGCTACCGGCAGCGATCCCCTGTTCGATCTTGTCGCTACGGCCATATCCACATTGAGCCAATAGAGGCATCGCAAGCTCCTTCAGATCGGAACGCTCTGGAGGGCATCCAGCAGCATCTGCGGGGTTCGATATCGAAGCGATGGGCGTTTGCCCAGTAGCCGAAGAATGATGGCGTTCAATTCATTCGGAAGGTCGGTTCGGTGTTGGTTGGGCGGTGCCGGGGTCATTCTCTGAATATTGGTCAACACTTCCCATGAATTCGTTGCGCCTGCGGCAAACGGGTGCTGGCGCGTGGCCATCAGATAGAGAACGATGCCGAGGGAGAATGTATCCGAGCGAAAATCCAACACG
>WGMA01000012.1 GCA_016125285.1 Phycisphaera sp. | reverse complement strand
TGCTGGATGCTGGATGCTGGATGCTGGATGCTGGATGCTGGATGCTGGATGCTGGATGCTGGATGCTGGATGCTGGATGCTGGATGCTGGATGCTGGATGCTGGATGCTGGATGCTGGATGCTGGATGCTGGATGCGATCAGCGTATACGTCGCGCCCATCCAGTATCGCGAGCGCGAGCGAGCCATCCAGCATCGGGAGCGCAGCGACCCATCCAGCATCAGTTCGCCCGAGGCCATTGCTCCACGATCGCGGCGCACCCGCCCCGTGGCCCCGGGTTACAATGAAGACATGATCTCGTTCATCATCCCGGCCCACAACGAAGAGCTGCTGATCGGTGAGACGCTCGAAGCGTTGCACGTCGCGGCCGAGGCGCTGGGTGAACCCTACGAGGTGATCGTCGTCGACGACGACTCGACGGACCGCACGGTCTCGATCGCCGCGCGGCACGGGGCGAACGTCGTCATGGTGCAGCTGCGCCAGATCGCCGCGGTGCGCAACGCCGGGGCGAAGCAGGCCAAGGGCGACGTGCTGTTCTTCCTCGACGCCGACACGCTGCTGCCCGCCGAGACGCTGCGTCAGGCGTGGACCGCGCTGCGTCAGGGCGCGGTCGCGGGCGGCGCGCGCGTCGCGTTCGACACGTGGCAGGGCGTCGCGCCGTGGTTCGCGCTGAACTTCTGGAACTTCCTCGGCCGCATGATCCGCTGGGCCGCGGGCTGCTGCGTCTTCGTCCGCCGCGAAACGTTCGACGCCGTGGGCGGCTTCAGCGAAGACCTCTTCGCCGCCGAAGAGATCGCCATGTCCGAGTCGCTCAAACGCCAGGGCCCGTTCAACGTCGTGTCGCACCCCGTCGTCACCTCGTCACGCAAGATGCAGACCCACGGCGCCGGGCCGCACTGGAAGCTGCTGTTCCTGATCCTCCTGACCGGCGGCCGCGCCCTCCGCTCCCGCGACGGTCTCGACATCTGGTACGACGGCAAACGCGAAAACCCAGCCGCGTGATCGCGCACGTACCGCCGTGCCCGCTATCATGCCCGGTATCCAATCCCACGGAGCGATTACGGAGGTCCCACGTGTATCGATACGCACCGCTGATCGTCTGTCTGTTTCTGTCGCTGATGTTCGCCCGCGTCGCCCGCGCGGCGGACACGCCCAACGTCGTGATCATCTTCTGCGACGACATGGGCTGGGGCGACGTCGGCTGCTTCGGCAACCCCACGATCCGCACGCCGAACATCGATCGGATGGCGGCGGAGGGTCAGAAGTGGACGCAGTTCTACGCCGCGGCGCCGATCTGCACGCCGAGCCGCGCCGGACTGCTCACCGGCCGACTGCCCATCCGCAACGGCATGACGTCGCCGAAGCGCGTCGTGCTGTTCCCGGACTCCGGCGGCGGCCTGCCGCAGGAAGAGGTCACGCTCGCCGAGCTGCTCAAGCAGAAGAACTACGCCACGGGCATGTTCGGCAAGTGGCACCTCGGCCATTTGCCGCAGTACCTGCCGATCGCGCAGGGGTTCGACGAGTACATCGGCATCCCGTATTCGAACGACATGGACCGCATCGCCGCGGCGCCGAACTACCACAAGGAGGCGTGGAACGACGCGCGCTACCGCGCGTTGTCCGAGCACTACAACGTGCCGCTGATGAACGGCGAGAAGATCATCGAGCGCCCCGCCGACCAGGACCACATCACGCGTCGCTACACGACCGAAGCGGTGCGGTACATCCGCGAGCACAAGGACGGGCCTTTCTTTCTGTACCTGGCGCACAACATGCCGCACATCCCGCTGTTCGCGTCGGAGCGGTTCCGCGACAAGTCGATCCGCGGGCTGTTCGGCGACGTGGTCGAGGAGCTCGACTGGTCGGTCGGCCAGGTGCTCGACACGCTGCGTGAGCTGAAGATCGAGAAGAAGACGCTGGTGATGTTCTGCTCGGACAACGGTCCGTGGCTGGTGTTCGGGACGCACGGCGGCTCGGCCGGTCCGCTGCGCGCCGGCAAGGGCACGTGCTGGGAGGGCGGTCAGCGCGAGCCGACGATCTTCTGGTGGCCCGGCACGATCGAGGCGGGCAGCGAGGTGACGGGCATGGGCTGCACGACGGACATGATGGCGACGATCGCGGCGCTGACCGGCACGCAGATGCCCAACGACCGCAAGATGGACAGCCTCGACCTGTCGCCGACGCTGCTGGGCAAGGCGCCGAGCCCGCGTCATCAGATGTACTACTGGACACGCGGCGACCTGCACGCCGTGCGCGACGGCGCGTGGAAGCTGCACATCAAGGTGCGCGATCCGATGAACTACGGCCGCGTCGAGGTGCTCAAGAAGCCCGAGCTGTACAACGTCGAGGTCGACATCAGCGAGAAGTTCGACGTGGCCGACAAGAATCCGGAGATCGTGCAGCGGCTGTTGAAGATGATCGAGGATCACAAGGCCGACATCGAACCGCACGAAGACATGCTGGCGATCCCGCTGAAAAAGTGAGACGCGGGGCGCAACCCCTCTGCCGCACGTGGGGAGAGGTTGGGTGAGGGGGTCGATGCGTTGAGCGCCGCGCGCCTTGCGGGAAACATGCGACGTATATGAAGGATTCACCCTCACCCGGCCCTTTCCCTCGAGGGAGAGGGAGAGGGAGAGGGAGTCGTGATTTGCGCGCGAAAATTTCGTTGACTTCGGCCTGGCCCGAGGCAAATATGTAGATGGCTCGACGATGCGTCGCGGCGCACACGGCAAAACCGTCCCTGCGGGCGGAGGCACGTCGGGCTCGAGCGTCGGCGGAGACGCCGACGGGCGTTGTGCCCGGAGAGACGTCCCGGGTGGAAGGAGTCCGGCGGCCCGGCGCGGCGAGCGGTCCACAGCGGCCGACGACCGCGGGCGGGTGATAGCTGGAGCGGGCTTCTTAGTAAGGAGGTGATCCAGTGATTGACTGTACGAGTAGGAGTGGGTTGCGGTAAGCAATCCGACGGGGTTGAACGCAACCCACAAAACGATCAGCCCGCCCGGTCACGCACCGGGCGGGCCTTTTTATGCGCCGACATCGGCGCAGCGCCTGACGACGCCGATGTCGGCCGATCGTATTAAGCGAGCATCACCAGCGCCGCGGCGATCGGCACGCGCGCCGTCCACGCGATCGTCCGCACCCAGTTGCCGCGCACGAGTGACGCGACCATCGCCGCGTCGCCCGACACCGTCAGCGCGTCGTGCAGCGGCACCTGCACCAGCCAGGTCGACAGCCAGATGACCACGACGAGGATCGCGCCGGTGATCGTCAGCAGCTGCACGGCGGGCGCGGTCGCCATCGCGAGCAGTGTGAACGCCGTGACGAGCTCGACGAGCATGCCCGGGCCGACGGCCCACGTGGCGCGGTGCATGTGACGCGCGTGGTACGCGCCGAACGCGTCGCGACCGACGTTGGCGAACAGCGGGTAGTGCACGAGCTGCACCCACCAGATCAGGCCCGCCATGTAGCCCGTGGCGATCAGGTGCACCAGCGCCAGCGTTTCGGTGGTCACCTGGACGCCTCCTTCGACGTGGTCGCGTCGGCGGGCGTAGTGGCCGCGCCGCCCTTGTTCGCGCCGATCGCCTCGATGGGCAGCTGCACCTCGGAGAACTTGAGGAACCCCGGCACGAACGGGCTGTTGTAGCCCAGGTACAGCGCGTCGCCCGCGCGGTGGTACTCGGCCTTGTGTTCGTCGAGCCACGCCTCGAGCTTCGACAGCGCCGCGTGGAATCGCTTGTCACTGTAGTCGCCGCGGACGCCGATGCTCACGACCGTCACCGCGGGCCGATCCTCGACGCGCACGCCGTCGTCTTCGCCGACCTTGCCGAGGCCTGTGCTGCGGTAGTAGAACGCCATCGACGCCGGGCCCTTCGTGTCGTCGCCGTCGGTAGACGCCTCGGCGTAGCTCATGCGGACGGGCGCGGTCATCGCGATGTCGTTCTTCTTGATGTGGTTGAACAGCGGGCGGAACATGCCGTTCATGCCCTTGTGACCCTCGCCCGACGCGACGAACGCGGCGCGGTACGCGGGGTAATGCTTGACGATGATCTCCCCCACCGGCCCCGGCGCGGGGAACCCTTCCGGCAGCTTCGCCTCGTTGAACATGAACGGCTTGGCGGTCGGCTTGCCGTCGGCGGACGCGGCGGCGCCGTCCTGCGCGGTGGCGCATCCGCCGGCGAGGCCGACGATCAGCGCGACGCAGACGGTGAGCAGTGCGATCGGCAGCGTGAGATTCGTGGGTGTGAGGATCATGGCGTGACTCCCTGGGGTGGCATGGGATGGGTGAGTATTCGCGATTCGGCGGCTTGCGCGCTGCGGTCGCGCGCCGCGCGCTCGGCCAGTCCGCGCAGCATGCCGTTGAAGACGATGCCGTGCAGCGGCGTGACGGCGTACCAGTACGCCAGACCGAGCAGGCCGCGCGGCTTGAAGCGCGCGGTCTGCGTAAGCGTGCACCGGCCGGTCGATTCGTCCGGCGACACGTCGAACTCAAGCGTCGCGACGCCCGGCAGGCGCATCTCGGCGCGGAGGACCAGGCGGCTCGGCGGCGTGAGTTCGGCGACGCGCCAGAAGTCGACCGTGTCGCCGTACGACAGTTCCGTCGGGTGCCGACGTCCGCGGCGCAGGCCCGGCCCGCCGACCGCGCGGTCCATCGCGCCGCGCAGACGCCACAGCCAGTTCGCCGCAAAGTAGCCCGTCTCGCCGCCCAGCGAACAAACCGCGGCAAAAGTCGCGGCGGGCGTGGCGTCGACGATCGTCTCGCGCCGGTCGACAAACTCCGCGCCGCCGGCCCAGTCGGGATCGCCGGGAATCGGTCCGGCGTCGGACCAGCGACTCGCGACCCGCGCGTCGAGCGACGCGAGCACGGCCAGGTCGATCGCCCACGTCGCGTCGATCGTCGGGCCGGGCATCAGGCGCTCGGCGGTGTCGTCGCGACAGACCACGCGGTTGCGCAGCCCCTCGGCGAGCGGGCGCGCCATGCGGGCGTCGATCGGCGTGACCAGGTGGATCCACAGCGAGCTGAGGCGCGGCGTCAGCACCGGCACCGGCACGATCCAACGCTTCGTCAGCCCCAGCGACGACGCCATCGTGTCGATCAGCTGGCGATACGTCACCACATCCGGCCCGCCGACGTCGATCGTTCGGCCGATCGTCTCCGGCGTGTCGAGCACCTGCACGAGGTACCGCAGCAGCTGCCGGATTGCGATCGGCTGACACGCGGTGTTCACCCACTTGGGCGTGACCATCACGGGCAGCCGCTCGACGAGGTAGCGGAGTATCTCGAACGACGCCGAGCCGGAGCCGATGACCATGGCGGCGCGGAGCGTGGTGACGGGCGTCGTGGTCGAGGCGAGCACGCGCTCGACCTCACGCCGCGAACGCAGGTGTTCGCTGAGGCCGTCGCCCATCTCGCCGAGCCCGCCGAGGTAGACGATGCGGTCGACACGCGCGCGCTCGGCGGCAGTGGCGAATGCGGCGGCGAGGTCGCGGTCGCGCGACGCGTAATCCGCGCCCGCCGCCTGCATCGAGTGGATCAGGTAGTACGCCGCGTCGCAGCCACGCATCGCCTCGGTCATGGCGTCGACGTCCGAAGCGTCGGCTTCGACGATCTCGACGAACGGGTCGGAGGCCCACGGCCGGGCCTCGAGCTTGCGACGCGATCGGACGACGCACCGCACGATGTGACCGGCGTCCAGCAGGCGCGGCGCCAGCCGTCCTCCGACGTATCCCGTTGCTCCGGTCAGCAGTACGCGCATGGATTGGATCTCGAAATCGGCGGACGCCGGCGGCGCTCTCCTCCGCCGCCGCCGGCGCTGCCCGCCTGGTAACACGGGTCCGATCGTTTCCGGTCGGACCCGCTGCGCTCGGCCGTGGGGGTCGTACAACCGAGCGCGTTGGGTTTCCTTACGCCGTGGTGGGCGACATGTGCCAGCGATGCTGGATCGCCTTGACCGACGCGGCCTGATACACCGCCGCCAGGCCGACGAGGATGTAGACGACCTTCGCCAACACCGCCGTGTTCCCGCCGAACAGGGTCGCCACGAGATCGAACTCGAACGCGCCCCACAGGCCCCAGTTCAGGCCACCGACCACCAGCAGAACCGCCGCAATCACATCGATCGCTTTCATTTCTGTTTCTCCTTCCGCGTTTCTCCGTCGGGCCCGCCGTCGCGTCCAACCTCGAACGCTCTCCCCGTCGAGCCACGCTAGCGATTCGAACTAAAACGTTCAAATCGTTCATCTGATCATACGCGCCCCGTTTGCGGCGTCAAGCAGAATCCGGATATTTTGCCACATTTGACGATGTTTGCCCCAGACATCCGGCGTTGACCCCGGCGCTCCCCCGCCATACAATCGTGCAAAACGATCATCATGAGGCGTTCGCAGTGGTTAAAGACGTGATTTCACCGAAGGAACTGGGCGCGGCGATCGGCGTCAGCGAGTCGTCGGTCAAGCGGTGGGTCGACGAAGGACTGGTCGAAGCGGCGCGCACCGCGGGCGGGCACCGCCGCATCGCCATCGACGAGGCCGTGCGATTCATCCGCGGACGCGGCATGCCGGTGATCAACCCCGAACCCCTGGGGCTGGCGGAGTTACAAGGCGCCCCGATGGAGGCCGGGTCGATCACCGACCGCGTCGATCTGCTGTTCGAGCTGCTCAAGGAGGGCCACGCCGATCGGGCGCGTGGGGTGATCCTCGCCGCGTACCTGGCCGGCGAGCCGATGTCGCACGTGTGCGATCAGCTGGTTGCCCCAACAATGCGACGCATCGGTCAGTTGTGGGAACACGCCCGGGCCGGGATCTTCGTCGAGCACCGCGCCACCGACATCTGCCTCCACGCCCTCGCGCAGCTGCGCACGCTGATGCCCGCGCCGAAGGCCGGCTCGCTGATCGCCGTCGGCGGCGCCCCACCGCACGACACCTACACGCTGCCCTCGCTCATGGTCGCCACCACGCTGCACGCGCTGGGCGTCGCGGTCCACAACCTCGGCGCCGAGGTGCCGGCCGACGTGATGATCGAGGCGGTCGACGCCTGCGACGCCAACCTCGCCTGGCTGTCGGTCAGCGTCGAGCTGCCGCTGGAGCTGCTGATCCGCTACGTCGAAGCGCTGTCGACGCAGTTGGCCGATCGGCACGGCGGCGTGATCGTCGGCGGGCGGGCCTGGCCCGACGACCTGCACCCGCATCAGTCCAACGTGCAGGTCGCCGCGAGCATGGCCGAGCTGGCCGCGTACGTCAGCGGCTGGCGCTCGGCCGGGCGTGCGTGACCATTATTACTCCGGCCCATTCCGCGACTCACGGTATAATCGCCGCATGACTGAACGGGGTTACGACGGGGTCTCTACGCCGGACTCAGCGCGTCGATTCGCTACCACGCGGTGGTCGCTGGTTCGCTCAGCGGGAGGCGATGCGGCACACGACAGCAATGCCGGCCGAGCGCTCGCCGAGCTGTGCGCATCGTACTGGTACCCGCTCTACGCGTACGTCCGCCGCAAAGGCGTCGACATCGACGAGGCGCGCGACCTGACCCAGGCCTTCTTCGCGATGCTGCTCGAGCGGCGCGACCTGGCCACCGCCGACCCGCAGCGCGGCCGATTCCGCTCGTTCCTGCTCGGCGCAATGAATCACTTCCTGTCGAACCACTGGCGCGCGGAGCGCGCCGTCAAGCGCGGCGGAGGCCGACACGTCGCCTCGCTCGACATCGACCTCGACGACGGCGAGTCGCGCTACCGCCGCGAGCCGGCGCACGACGTGACCGCCGAGCGCGTGTTCGAGCGGCGCTGGGCGTTGACCGTCCTCGAGCAGGCGATGGACGCGCTGCGGCAAGAGATGGACGACGCCGGCAGGGCCGCGCAGTTCGACACGCTGCGGGGTTACCTCGATGGCTCGACGGACACGCCCTACGCGCAGGTCGCCGCGGAGCTGGGCATGACGGAGGTCGCCGCGCGCGTCGCCGTGCACCGCCTGCGGGACAAGTACCGCCGGTGCCTGCGGCGGATGATCGGCGAGACGGTGGCGACCGAGGCGGAGATCGACGCGGAGCTGCGGGCGTTGCTTGCCGCGTTGGCCGCTACGGGGTGAGCGGAGAAAAGTTCTTCAGCGGATCTGTAACGAACGATCGAAAACGGGTCAGTAAGGCGTGGGACAACTCAGAGGAGGCCCGCCATGACCGATCACGATGACCCATCCGACGCCCACGACCCGACGCGCGGGGACGCCGCGCCCGAGCATCCCACGCAGGACACGCCGGCGGACCCCGCGGCCGATCAGCCGACCGATGCGCTCGGCGGGCTCGATCCGCAGCGCCTCATGCAGCAGGGACTTGGCGACAGCAGCTACCCGGCCGACGCCCCGACGATCGACGAGGGCCCGGTCCTGCTGACCACGCCCGCCGGGGGCTCGTCGGGCAGCGCCAGCCACACCGGGCCGTTTGTCCCGCCCACCGCCGAGGCGCTCGACGGCCTGCTGCCGCAGTTCCACGTCACCGAACTGCTCGGCCGCGGCGGCATGGGCGCGGTCTACAAGGCTCACCACGCCACGCTCGATCGCTTCGTCGCCATCAAGATCCTGCCGCCGCAGATCGGCCGCGACCCCGCCTTCGCCGAGCGGTTCAGCCGCGAAGCTAAGGCGCTGGCGAAGCTCAGCCACCCCAACATCGTCGCCGTGTACGACGCCGGTCACATCGACCTGCCCGACACCGGCGAGCAGGTCGTGGCCAACACGCTGCCAGGCGACAAGCTGTACTACTTCGTGATGGAGTACGTCGACGGCGTGTCGCTGCGGCAGGTCGTCCGCGAGGGCAAGCTGCCCCCGGCCGACGCGCTGGCCATCGTCCCGCAGATCTGCGAGGCGTTGCAGTTCGCGCACGACGAGGGCATCGTCCACCGCGACATCAAGCCCGACAACATCCTCATGGACACGCGCGGCCGGGTGAAGATCGCCGACTTCGGCCTCGCCAAGCTGATGGGCAAGAGCGACGCCGACGTGACGCTCACGGGCACCAACCACGTCATGGGCACGCCGTCGTACATGGCGCCGGAGCAGCACGCGTGGACCGCCGCCGTCGACCACCGCGCCGACATCTACTCGCTGGGCGTGGTGTTCTACGAGATGCTCACCGGCTCGCTGCCCATGGGCCGGTTCGACCCGCCCAGCAAGAAGGTGCAGGTCGACGTCCGCCTCGACGAGATCGTCCTGCACGCGCTGGAGAACGAGCCGGCCCGCCGCTACCAGCACGCCAGTGAGGTGAAGACGGACGTGGAGAAGGTGCGGACGTCCGGCGTGCTGCAAGAGGTGCAACCGGATCGTCCCGCGCCAGTAGCGAAGAGCTCGACGTCGGTGAAGATCGATCCGTCCGTGCAGAAGCAGATCCACAAGCCGGCGGTCGGGCTGATTGTCGCCGGAGCGCTGCATCTGATCAGCGGCCTGGCTGTCATAGTGTCTGGCGCGCTGTTCATGGCCGAGAACGAGCTCGATCCCGTATTCGGCTACGCGATCATCGGCGCGGGCGTACTGAGCATGCCGCTCGGCGTGCTCGTGCTCGTTGGCGCGGTGAAGATGCTGCGGATGCGATCGTCGGGCTGGGCGATGGCGGCGGCGATCATCGCGATGAACCCGCTGTCACACGGCGCGTTGCTTGGCATCCCGTTCGGCATCTGGGCCTTGATGGTGCTGTCCCGTGACAAGGTGAGCGAGGCGTTCGAACGGATCGCCGCCGAGCGCGGTGTCGAGAAGTCCTCATCGAGGTCCGGCGAAGCCAGGCTCCGCACGCCCGCCGAGCTGCTCGTCGCCGCGGCGATCCTCGCGGCGTTGACGGGCATCGGCCTGGTCGCGTGGTGGTTCGGCACCGGCGAGTTCGAGGCCGCGCGGACGTTCCGCGAGGCGCCGATGCAGTGGAACATGATGGGCATCGCCGCCACGCACGGCCTGTACGCGCTGATGATCGGCCTGTCCGCGACGCTCATGCTCGCCCGCCGGTGGCGCATCGCGTCGCTGCTGCTGGTGATCGTGTTCGGCCTGCTGCTGCCGGGCATGCTCATCGCCAACGTGCTGGGTACGACCGTGCCCGAGTGGCCGGCGCTGATCCCGTTCTGGCTGAGCACGCCGGTGGCGCTGTGGGCGACGATCGCGCTGCTCCGCCACGACGTGCGCGAGGCGTACGACCACGCCGAGCTGCGTCCCCTGCCGCGCGGCGTGTCGGTCGCGCTGGTGTCGATCATCGTGATCGCGGTGCTGGGCGTCGGCGGGTACGTCGGCTACCAGGCGTTGCGCGGCGACCCGCTGGTCATCAACTCGATGCACACGATGACCGGTTTCGTCGAGAGCGACGCCGGTCCCGTGATGTCCGACAAGATGGCTCGCGACCTCAGCGTCAACGCCTCGGAGCGCACGCGCGCCGATGCGATCTTCCAGAACTACCACCGCCTGTACCTGGCGCTGGAGCGGAAGCACACGACGGCGAAGTTCGACGCCGAGGGGCGCGTCGCTGTGACGATCGAGCCGTTCGCCGACGAGATGTTCGACCTGACGACGCGGATGTGGAACGAGCTGAAGGCGATCGTCGACCCCGTGCTCGCGCCGCCGGCGCCGGTGAAGGGACACATCGGCGAGGCGCTGCCGCTGTTCGACACCGCGGGCGAGGCGCGCGTGGTGGCGACGATGTGGCGCGAGGCCGATCGGCCCGACGGGTACACGCACTTCTTCGACCAGAAGATCGAGTGGGTCAACGGCAGCCGCGGCGAATTCGCCAGCCAGGAGCGCAGCGCCGACGCGTTCCCCGAGAAGTTCCGCACGCACTGGGTCGACCCGCTGCAGCGCTGGTGGATCACCGTCGAAAACCGCAACGAATCGCCGTGCAGCGTCGACGTCCGGCACGCGCTGGGGCAGGCCGCCATCAACAACATCGCAAAGGGCGAACCCCAGATGATCGCCGACGGGCGGAGCGACACGACGATGGGCGCCATCCACGTCGAAGTCGGCGGCGTCGATCACGAGATCAACAACGGCGAGCAACTGCCCGTCGGCCACCGCTTGTCCATCGTCGTCACCGCCTCGGGCGAGGTCGAGACGTCCTTGTCCGACGCCGTCGCGAAGAGCCCGATCGCCACCGCGCCGCTGCTCCTGTCCCGGCTGATCCTCCTCGCGATCATCGTGGCGATCGTCGTCGGCGTAATCGCCATGCGACGCCGCAGAAGCGCCTCGCCGGACGCAACGTGACCCCCGCCTCGCCTGCCGATGCCTGGCAATACCCCGCGGGCGAGCGCGTCGACGTTGAACAGTGGCGGCGCCTCAACGACAACAGCCCGACTCGTCATTGAGTCGGGCTGCTGAGGATCAGTTGGCGGGGCGTGTGGGCGTTGGCACGTCCTCGCCGCGCACGTATTCGCTCTCGGTCTTCAACTTGTAGTGAGTGATCGTCTCGATCAGCTTCCCGCCATCCTCGGCGATGCGGAAGTCTCGCTCCTCGGTGCCGCCGAGTTCGAAATGCAACCGCACGCTGTAGCGATCTCCGTTGGCCTTGAGCAACTCGTATTCGTGGAAAAACGGCCGTTCGGGTCGGCCGCCTTGCACGAGGACGAAAGAGCCGTGTCCCGTCGCCGGGTCGATCTCTCCGATGAACAGGCGATCGACACCGTAACGCTGCTCTGACTTCCAATGTCCAACCAGGCGGTTGGGTGCGGTAGCGGCCGGCGTGACGCTCGCCCGCGGTGTCGGCGAGGCCGGCTCACGCTCACAGGCGCCCAGCAGGGCAACCGCGACGACGAGATAGGTAGCGATCAGGAGCCGGAAAGTTCTGACTTGCGGTGCCATCGTGTGGATTCCGACGACGCGCGGGCGGCGATCACTCCTCGCCGGGCGGGGTCTTCGCCTTCAGCCACGGCATCATCGCACGCAGGCGGCGGCCGGTGACCTCGACGCCGTGCTCGTGATCGGCCTTGTACGCGGCGTTGAAGTTCTTCATGCCGCTCTTGTATTCCTCACGCCAGCCCTTAGCGAACGCGCCGCTCTGGATGTTCTCCAACGCCTTCTTCATGTTCGCCTTCACGTCGGGCGTGATGATCTGCGGCCCGACGTGCAGGTCGCCCCACTCCGCCGTGTTCGAGATCGAGTAACGCATGTAGCCCAGGCCGCCCTGGTAGATCAGGTCGACGATCAGCTTCAGCTCGTGGCACACCTCGAAGTACGCCATCTCCTCCGGGTAGCCCGCCTCGACGAGCGTTTCAAACCCGGCCTTGATCAGCGCCGACAGGCCGCCGCACAGGACGGTCTGCTCGCCGAACAGGTCGGTCTCGCACTCGTCCTTGAAGTTGGTGACGATGCAGCCGGAGCGGGCGCCGCCGATCGCGATGGCCCACGCCATGGCGGTGTCGAGCGCGGAGCCGGAGGCGTCCTGGTGCGCCGCGATGAGGCAGGGCACGCCGCCGCCGCGCTCGTACTCGCTGCGGACGAGGTGGCCGGGACCCTTCGGCGCGATCATGATCACGTCGACCGAAGCCGGGGGCTTGATCGTGCCGAAGTGGATGTTGAACCCGTGCGTGAACGCCAGCGTCTTGCCGGCCGTGAGGTTCGGGGCGATCGACTTCTCGTAGACGTCGGGCTGGACCTCGTCGGGCAGCGTCACGAGGATCATGTCGGCCTGCTTGACCGCCTCGTCGACGGGCAGCGGGTCGAAGCCGTGCTCGATGGCCAGCTTCCCGTTCGCCGAGTCCTTGCGGTTGGCGACGATGACGTTCAGCCCCGATTCACGGGCGTTGAGCGCGTGGGCGTGGCCCTGCGAGCCGAAGCCCAGCACGGCGATGGTCTTGCCTTGCAGCGGGCCCAGCGACCCGTCCTTCTCGTAGCGCATCTCGATAGCCATGGCGTGGTCCTCTATATCCGGGATTTCCGGGAAAAATCAGACGGGCCAAGGTAGTGAAGCGCAGCCGGGAGGTCAAACCGGCCGGGGCCCGGCCAATCTCGGCCCGCCGGGCGCTGCGGTGCGCCCTATACTGCCGCCGAGGGCTTACACGCGGAGCCAATCGGAGCACGGCATAGGGATCAATATGCGGAATCGAATCATTGCTTTGATGATCGTGGCTGTGGCTGCGCTGTGTGGTTGGGCGGATCGCGCACACGCCGCGGCGCCGGACAAGCCGAACATCCTGGTGTTTCTCGTCGACGACATGGGGCTGATGGACACGTCGGAGCCGTTCATCGTCGATCAGGACGGCAAGCCGGAGTCGCACCCGCTCAACGCGTGGTACCGCACGCCGTCGATGCAGCGGCTGGCGGCGCAGGGCGTGCGCTTCAGCCAGTTCTACGCGATGAGCGTCTGCTCGCCGTCGCGCGTGTCGATCATGACCGGGCAGACCTCCGCCCGGCATCACACCACGCAGTACATCAAGCCGGAGTCGAACAACCGCGGCACGTTCGGCCCGCCGGACTGGCGCTGGACGGGCATCGCGCAGGGCGACGTGACGCTGCCCGCCCTGCTCAAGACCGCCGGCTACCGCACGCTGTTCGCCGGGAAGGGCCACTTCGGGCCCAACGACTCGTTCGGCGCGCTGCCGCAGCACTTCGGCTTCGACGTCAACATCGCCGGGTGCGCGTACGGCCAGCCGGGCAGCTACCTCGGCACGGAGAACTTCGGCCACGGCATCAAGGGCCGCGAGAAGCGCGCCGTGCCCGGGCTCGACAAGTACTTCGGCAAGGACATCTTCCTCACCGAGGCGCTGACGCTGGAGATGAACGCGGCGATCGACGACAGCGTGAAGGCGGGCAAGCCGTTCTTCGCGTACATGGCGCACTACGCCGTGCACGCGCCGTTCATGACGGACCCGCGCTTCAAGGACGACTACGGCTCGTCGCCCGAGGGCGTGATCGGCAAGGGCCAGGCCGTGGCGTTCGCGACCATGATCGAAGGCATGGACAAGTCGCTGGGCGACATGCTCGACCACCTCGAGCAGCTCGGCGTGGCGGAGAACACGCTGGTGCTGTTCATGGGCGACAACGGCACGGACGCGCCGCAGGGCGCGGCGACGGGCATCGCCTGCTCCGCGCCGCTGCGCGGCAAGAAGGGCACGCACTACGAGGGCGGCATGCGCGTGCCGTTCATCGCGGCGTGGGCGAAGCGCGACCCGAACAATTCATTCCAGAAGGCGCTGCCGATCCCCGCGGGCAGGATCGTCACCACGGAGTTCGGCGCGGTGTACGACGTGTTCGCCACGGCGCTGGCAGTCGCGGGCGTCGACAACCCCGCCGGTCACGCGATCGACGGCGTCGACCTCCGCCCCGTGCTCAGCGGTCAGCGTGACACGCTCAGCGACACGCCGCGCGCGTTCCTCATGCACTTCCCCCACCAGCACCGCAGCTCGTATTTCACCGTCTACCGCCGCGGCGACTGGAAGGTGATCTACCACTACGAAAAGCCCGCCGAGGATCGCTACGAGCTGTTCAACCTCGCGGCCGACCGCAGCGAGTCGAACAACCTCGCGTCGTCCGACCCGGCGAAACTGCGGGAGATGATGACGTCGATGGTCGACGCGTTGCACCGCGCCGACGCGCAATATCCGGTGGATCAAGCGGGTAAGGCGGTCGAGCCGGTCGTGCCGTAATCCCTGTTTTGCAGGCGTGCGCGTGGTATAATGCCCCGGCACGTTTCACCCCATCTCGCAGGGGCAGGGCACATGAAGGGCACACGTCACGCGTTCACGTTGATCGAACTGCTGGTGGTGGTCGCCATCATCGCGCTGCTGATCGCCATCCTGCTGCCGTCGCTGACCAAGGCACGCGCGACCGCGCGCATGGTGGTCTGCCAGGCGATCCAGCACAACATGAGCGTCGCGGACGCCACCTACCGCAGCGAGTTTCGCGGCTGGCACGTCCCGCAGTCCACCCCGCACAAGCAGGGCCCCGGCGGACGCTACGAGTGGTATCAGAACCAGCACTTCCAGACCACCATGGGCATGAACCCGCCCAAGGGCTGGAACTACTACAACGCCCCGCGTGACCTGATCTGCCCCGACGCCCTGTGGTCGCTCGAGCACCCCGCCAGCAAGGCCGACGCGAACAACAAGTACGGCGCGACCAAGTTCGTCGACTACGACGAAGGACTCTACCGCCTCGACACCACCTACGGCATGAACCCCGTCGGCCTGCCCGGCTGGGGCAGCCCGAGGCCCGGCGTCCCCGAGAACAAGTACACCATCGTCCGCGGACTCCGTGACGTCGACATCAAGCAGCCACACGCCAAGATCTACATGATGGACTCGCTCTGGTCCGACCCGACGTGGGGCGCCCGCAAGCGATATATCTACACCGGCGAGGACTGGGTCCCGCCCGCCGGCAACTGGGCCATCGCCTGGCGTCACCTGCCCGACCGCGACCTGACACGCGGACTGTGCAACGTGCTGCACTACGACGGACACTCCGAGCCTCTCTCCGCCGGCGTCTCCGACGAAGAGCAGATGAACGAACAGCAGCGCTGGGACCCGTTCAACTGATCACGCCCCACATCGCCTCACCCGCACACTCCAACCCACGGGTTTCGTCCCGTGGGTTTTCTATTTGACGCAAAAACTCAACACGCGAATTTCGGCACGCGGCGCGCGCTTCGCAAAGGCGATCGGCGCGCCAAATCAAGCACTTACGACGCGCCGACGCGTCCGGAACGTCGTAACCCACGTCAATCCGTCCGAAGCGACGTATGTTGGTGGGGTTTGCGAGGGGCGCGCATGGGGCGCAAATGGGGCGCGCATGGGCGCACGACGGGCGAAAACGGGTCTGAAATACGGCGTATCGGCACGCGTGGGGCAGACGCAAAAACTCAATCGCTCGTCGCGCACGTGCGCACCGTGGTGTCAGAACCGGAACGGCAAGACCCTGTCGAGGTTCTTCGCGGACACCTTGGTATTGGTCAACTCGATCGTGGCCTTGTCGATCAGCGGTTCGAGGTGCGCGAATCCCGCGTCGGTCATCTTCTCGCACTCGAGCGTGAGGCTCTTGAGCCGTGTCATGCCCGACAGGTGCGCGATGCCCGCGTCGGTCACGCCGCTGCTTTGGATGTAGAGCCGCCGCAGCGACGGGAACGCGGGCAGCTGCGCCATCAGGTCGTCTGTGAAGTCGTCGCTGATGATTTCGAGCTGTTCGAGCGCCGGGACCTTGGCGAGTTGATCCATACCGACTTTGCTCAGATGCGCGCCTTCGAGCCGCAGCCTGTTGATCGGCAGGCCGGTCAACGCATCGACACCTTCGCCAGTGATAGGCCCATCGATCGTGAGGTCAATCAAGCCGACGAGGGGCGCCAGCCGACGGACGCCCGCGCTGGTCAATCGCCTGTTGTCGATTCTCAGCGTGTCGAGATTCACCAGGCCACGGAGATGGACAAGTCCCGCGTCGGTGATCTCGCCGTCGCAGAGGTCGAGGCCTTTGAGCCCCGTGAGCTTGCCGATGTGTTCGATCGCCTCGTCGCGCAGGGGCAGGTTCTCGAGGTAGAGGTATTCCAGGCCGGCAAGACCCTCGACGTGCGCCAGTCCGGCGCCGCGCACCTGAGCGCTTTGGATCAACAGGTTCTGGAGGCGCGTTAGGCCCGCGAGATGGCTGAGGCCGGCGTCGGTCACCGCGGGCGAGATGATGTCGAGACTGTCGATTCGTGTCAGACCGCGCAGGTGGGCGAGTCCCGCGTCGGTGATGCGCGGCGTGTGGAGCCAGAGCGTTTCGAGATTCGTCAGGCCCGCGAGGCTCGCCATCCCCGCGTCGGTCACTCGGTTGCTCTCGATGCTCAGCAGCGTCAGGTCGTGCAGGCCCGCGATCTGACTAAGCCCCGTGTCGGTGATCTGATCGCTTTCAATGTCCAGCGACCTCAGATCTTGATACCGGCCGATTATCGCGAGATCGGCGTCGGAGAGCTCCGACACGCTACGACTCTGAAGACTGTCGACACGATTAAACCGCTGCGCGTACCACTCGCCGCCGAGTTGCTGCAGCCATTCGGGGCCGACCGCCGCGTAGTCCACGCCGCAGCCCATCGTTCGAAACCGCTCCAGCTCGCGTCGGTGCTGTTCGCCCTTGACCCACACCATCGCGACGCCGCCGACGAGGGTCAGCGCGACCATCGCCAGCGCGACCCACACGACGCGCGCGCCGCGGCGCGGTGGGGTGTGGGTTGATGACAACGCGTCGTCGTGGGCGTCAGGCGTGTTCGGGGTCGAGTCGGTCAACGGGGTCTCCCGGTGAGGGCGGCGTGGCGCGTTCGGTCGGTTCGGCGTCGGCGTACTTGCGGCGGACGTGGCGCTCGGCGAGCGCGGCGCCGGCCTTGTAGAGAATGGCTGCGACGGCGAACGTGCCGAGGCCAGCCCACATCATCGTCCCGTGATCGTGCGGCGTGTCGGCGTTGGGCTCCAGCCCCGGCACGAAGGCCATCGCCGCGTGGAAGATCAGGTAGGCGACGATAAACATGAAGCTCCGCGCCGCGACGACGCGTTGTTTCACGGTGCGATCGTCGCGCAGGCCCGCCCACCGCAACAGCCACCGCAACACGTGCACGTAGACGAACGCCACGACGAACAGCATCGGGAACATCGCCACCTGGCTCACGCTGGCTGAGTGTTCGAACTTCACGTCGGGCAGGTTCATTTCAACGCTGATGCTCGCAACAAGCCACAGCGGAATCGCGATCAGCAGGCACAGCCTGCGCGTCGATCGGGCGTCGGGGCCGGCGACGAGGTTGAACCCCAGCAGACCGAGCAGGCCGATGATCGACAACGCGACCAGCGCGACGATCAGGTAACCCACGCCCATGAGCAGGGCCATCCATCCGTCGTAGGCGTCGGTCCCCGTGTAGGCGTCGTACACACCCTTGCCGCCGTACCAGACGAGGGTGAACACGAGGTACGCGGCGAGCGCCATGACGGCGGCGCCGGCGAGGCGCAGGGCGACGAGGCCGAGCGTGTGGCGGCGCGGCGGTTCGGGCGGCGTTGATTCGGTCGGGTCCGTGTCGGACATGCGTGGCCCCCGTGTATGTCTACATCATATACGCAGGGAAAAGGCGAAGCGGGCAATGGGCGGGCGGCGCGGCGCGGATGTGGCATCGTCCCTCACCCTCGCCCTCTCCCGGCGGGAGAGGGGAACGGCGCGCGGAGGCGCGTAGGGTCTGCTATTGCGGACCGGGACCGTGCGCGACGATGAAGTCGCCGCCAAGTTGCTCGGCCAGTTTCGCGGGGGCGTGTCGATGCCAGTGCGGCGAGATGTGCGTCGATGCGTCCATCTCATCCGCGACCGATCCAAGAAACGCGGCCAGTTCACGAAGTGTCGGCGCGTCCGCCTCGATGCTGATCTCGCGCATCTGCTTCAGCCCGTGTTCGTTGATGACCTGGACGTCGTAGCCATAGATCATGGGTAGCTCGATGAGTCGGTTGGTTGTGACGAGATGGTCCGCAATAGCGGACCCTACTAGTGGCCGGTGTGGCCGAAGCCGCCGGCGCCGCGGGTGGTGTCGGGCAGGTCGTGGACCTCGACCCATCGTGTGCGGTAGACGGGCTTGATGAGCATCTGGGCGATGCGCATGTTGCGTGTGACGATGAAGGACGCCTGGCCGTGGTTGATGAGCGGGACCATGACCTCGCCGCGGTAGTCGGCGTCGATGGTGCCGGGGGCGTTGGGCATGGACACGCCGAACTTGGTGGACAGGCCGGAGCGCGGGCGGACCTGCGCCTCGTAGCCGACGGGTACGGCCATGGCGAACCCGCACGGGATCAGCGCGATCTCGCCGGGCTCGATGAGCGTGTCCTCGCTGACCGCGGCGTGCAGGTCCATGCCCGCGGCGTGATCGGACTGATAGGCGGGCAGGTCGACGCCGTCACCGTGCGGCAGGCGTTTGATCTCGATGGGGATGATGTTGTCGGGCATGGTGGTGACATCATAACGAACTGAGTTTGAACCACAGGGACACAGAGGCTTCATCTATTCCTGAGGCTCCTCGGGCAACGGAACCCAGGGGGTCTTCAGGTCGCCGATCGCGAGTCGCACGACCGCGGCGTTGTGCGGACATGAAGATGTAGTGACCGGACGTTCGAGGAGTCGTGTCTCCCAGCCGTCGAGATTGACCCAGGAATCATACGACGATTCAGGGTCATCTATGAAAGCGCCGCCCGCGTCGCCGAACTCGATCCGGACGGCGAATACCATGTTCGTCCTCCACGCAAAGTCATCGTTCCGTTGAAGCCGCATCAGCACGCCGACTTCGTCGGGCGAGCGGCGAATGTCGACAATGCCGATGCGAAGACCGCTGCGCCACTCGCTCCAGGCGGCGCTGCCGCCGGGAGCCGTCGCCAAACTGGTGCTTCCAGTCGGAGCGGTCGTCAACACGGAGATAGCCACTGCGATGGCCGCCACGATGAGTACACTCGCGGTAGCGGCAATGATGCGATGACGTGTCATAGTCGGTCCCCATCGTCACTATGGGCCGAGGTAACTCTGTGGTCAACAAATCTCGCTAAACTGTTCCGCATGAATCCGCTTCACGCGTGCATCGCGATCATCGTCGCTTACCTGCTCGGGTCGATCCCGTTCGGGCTGTTGATTGGGTTTGCGAAGGGCGTGGACATCCGCGAGTCGGGCAGCGGGAACATCGGGGCGACGAACGCGGGGCGTGTGCTGGGCACGAAGTGGGGGATCCTGTCGTTTGTGCTGGATGTGTTGAAGGGGCTCGGGCCTGTGTTGGGCGCGGGGGCGTGGTTCGGGTTGCTGGGGCATGATGATATCGACGCGGCGTCGGCGGGATGGTGGCTGGGTGTGGGCGTCGCGGGCGTGCTGGGGCACGTGTTTCCGATCTACCTGAAGTTCAAGGGCGGCAAGGGCGTGGCGACGGGGTTCGGCACGCTGCTGGGGTACTGGCCTTTCCTGACGCTGCCGGCGTTGGGGTCGCTGGTGGTGTGGGTGATCCTGGTGGCGATCTTTCGGTACGTGAGCCTGGGCAGCGTCGTCGGCGCGTTGTCGCTGAGCGGTTGGTTGTGGGGCGTGGCGGCGTGGCGGGGCTGGTCGCTGGAGCGGGTCTGGCCGTTCGCGGTGGTGATCGCGCTGATGACGGCGGTGGTGATTGTGCGTCACCGGGGCAACATCGGGCGACTGCTGGCGGGGACGGAATCGAAGATCGGCTCGAAAAAAACGGCGGAAACGGGCGCGGAAGGGGCTGAGGGGGAGGCGTCAAACCTGTCGGAATCTCCGAAAAACGACCCCAAAAGCGCCTCTGACCCTTGATATATAGGGTTTTTTTGACAATTGCTGCAGTGAAACCCTTGTTTTGCCGAATAAACCGGGTATAAGTCACCTCGTAAGCCACGTTATGGAAGGCGTGGTACGGGTGTCGAGCATTACCTGTTCCAAAGAAATGGAGCGCGCTATGGCTAAGTCTGCCGGGGCAAAGGCCCCCACCAAGTCCCAGGTTTTCGCCACGATCGCTGACGAAACCGGCCTGACCAAGAAGCAGGTCTCTTCGGTCTTCGACTCGCTGGCGGGTCAGATCAAGAAGAACGTCGGCAAGAAGGGTCCGGGCATGTTCACCGTTCCCGGCCTGTGCAAGATCGTCACGCAGCGCAAGCCCGCGACGAAGGCTCGCAAGGGCATCAACCCGTTCACGGGTGAGCCGACCGTGTTCAAGGCCAAGCCGGCCCGCACGGTGGTCAAGGTCCGCCCGCTGAAGAGCCTCAAGGACATGGCGTAAACACGCCGACCTTGTGACGGACAAAAACACAACGCCCCGACGCATGCGTCGGGGCGTTGTTGTTTTTGCGGAGGAGACAGGGGACAGGAGACAGGGGACAGCGTTCGGGCGGGAGGCTGTCTCCTGTTTCCTGTCTCCTGACGGCTTTCTTCAGCTGTCTTTGTGCGCGACGGTGCCGATCTGCGCGATCACGCGCGTGGTGCACAGCGTCTGCTGAGCGCGGGCGCGGCGGCGGGCTTCGAGGCGCTTGGCGAGCACGTACTCGTGATACGCGGCCTGCATCTCCGCCTCGTGCTTGGCGCTGAGCATGCGATCGATGGGGTTGTCGTGTTGGGCCATGGCGGGCCTCCCTGCAGAAGTGCGTGGCGTCACCGGCCCGACGCGTCACCGACTCCGACCCGACGGGCCTGTACGCATATCGGTTAGAAACGCGTGAGAGGTTGAAATCATTTGGTGATTTGGTGAAGTGGTGATGTCGCGTGACGATCCCGATGGCACGCAATCGAATGGTCAACCCTCACCCTCTCCCGGCGGGAGAGGGGAACGGCGCGCCGAGAGACAGCGCCAGACGTGATTGGTGGAGCACCTCACCAAATCACCACTTCACCAAATCACCAAATGCATTCAGTCGATCATCGCGGCGATGCGGTCGGTGATCTGCTGCGGGGTGAGGGTATCGATGTCGATGACGTGGTCGGCGACGGCCTCGTAGGTGGGGCTGCGGTCGGCGAGGACGGCGCGGATCTCGTCGACGCCTCCGCCGAGGGCGGTGAGGTTGGGGCGTTCGGTCGGCGTGGTCGCGTCGCCGTGGATACGGGCGTGGAGGGTGTCGGGCGTGCCGCGGAGGTAGACGCGCAGGGCGTGGCGGGCGTCGGTGACAGCGGCGCGGGCGTCGGGCTGCATGACGGTGCCCCCGCCGAGCGCGATGACCATGCGGTTGTCGTCGCGGAGCAGGTCGGCGGTGACATCGCACTCGGCGGCGCGGAAGGCGGGCTCGCCGTGGATCTGCCAGATCTGCGCGATGGTCAGCCCGGCGAAGCGTCCGCGCACCATCTCGTCGGTGTCGACGAACGGCACGCCGAGGCGGTCGGCGAGCAGCCGCCCCACCGTGGATTTGCCGGACCCGCGATAGCCGAAGAGCACGACGTTCATGAGTGACAGTGTAATCATTTGGTGATTTGGTGAAGTGGTGATGTGCTCAGCCAATCACACCTGACGTTGTCTCGCGTGGCGCCGTTTCCCTCTCCCACCGGGAGAGGGCGAGGGTGAGGGATCACGGTTCGATTTCCCAAGATGATCGGCGCCGGCGCGCGACATCACCCAATCACCAAATGGATCCGGCCTTAACACAAACGTCGCGCATTTCTCACCGGATGCCCGGCACGCGTCACCGAAACTATCACTATCGTACTCGGCTCAATCTTTCCCGCGGGCGACACGGACGTCGACCTGATTGAACCCGAGACCAAGTCACGGAAGGCCTTACGATCATGATCGACACCCCTACGCCGTTCACGTCTCGTGCCGACCTGCACGTCCACACGCGTCACTCCGACCGCCCCAGCGAGTGGCTGCTGCGTCGGCTCGGCGCGCCCGAGTCGTTCGTCGAGCCGCGCGAGGTGTACAACCGCGCGATCGCCGCGGGCATGAGCTTCGTCACGATCTCCGACCACAACAAGATCGACGGCGCGCTGGAGATCGCGGACCTGCCCGGCACATTCATCTCCAACGAGGTCACGACGTACTTCCCCGAGAACGGCGCGAAGATGCACATCCTCGTGACCGGCATCAACGAAGAGCAGTTCCGCATGATCCAGGAGCTGCGTGAGAACATCTACGAGTTTCGGCGTTACGTGGTCGAGCAGGACATCGTGTACTCCGTGGCGCACCCGCTGTTCCTGGTCAACGACCGCCTCACGCTGGATCAGTTCGAGCGGCTGCTCGTCATGTTCAACCGCTTCGAGCTGATCAACGGCACGCGTGACCCGCGGGCGAGCCGGGTGGTCGGCGCGGTGCTCGGCAGCCTGACGCCGGAGATCATCGAGCAGCTGGCCGACAAGCACGGCATCGAGCCCGTCGGCCCGACGCCGCACGCGAAATGGCTGACCGGCGGCAGCGACGATCACTCCGGCATGTACGTCGCCTCGGCGCACACCGTCACGCCCGAGGCGAAGACCGTCGAGCAGTTCATCGATCACCTGCGTCACGGACGGCACGAGCCGGCGGGCAAGTCCGGCAGCTCGATCCACCTGGCGCACTGCTTCTATTCGATCGCCTACGGCTACTACAAGCACCGCCTGCTGCGTCACTCGTCGGGCAATTCGCTGATGAGCCTGATCTTCAAGCGGATGGTCGAAGGCGGCGAGGCGAGCCTGACGCCGCAGAAAGGCATGCGCGGCCGCGTCGCGCAGTGGGTGTGGAACCGCAAGAAGCGTCAGCTCAGCGAGGCCGAGCAGTTGCTGGTCGACGAGTTCTCGAAACTGGTCAACGCCCGCAACAAGCCGGCGATGACGAACGGTGAGCACGCGGGGCCCACCGCGTCGGAGGCGTTCGAGGTGTCGTGCCGCATGGCGCATCAGCTGGGGTACCTGTTCCTGCGTCGCTTCGTGGACAAGATCGAGAGCGGCAACCTGATCAAGTCGCTCGAGGCGGTCGCGGCGGTGGGCCCTGTGGCGGCGGCGATCACGCCCTACCTCGCGGCGTTCAAGACGCAGCACAAGGACGAGACGTTCATCCGCAAGGTCGCGTGTCACTTCCACGCCGCCAACGCCCTGCACCCGCGCAGCGAGCGCCGCGCGTGGATCACCGACACGTTCGACGACATCAACGGCGTGACGCGCACGATCAAGACGCTCGCCGGCGCGGCGTCCGACGCCGGTCGCTCCGTGACCGTCCTGACGTGTCAGCCCGACGCGCCGAAGGTCGACTTCGACCTGCACAACTTCGAGCCGGTCGGCCGATTCGCGCTGCCCGAGTACCCGCAGCAGAAGGTCAGCTTCCCGCCGTTCCTGCAGGTGCTGGAGTACATCGAGCGGCGTCAGTTCGAGGAAGTCATCATCTCGACGCCCGGGCCGATGGGCCTCGCGGGCCTCGCCGCCGCGAAGCTCATGCACCTGCGCACCGTCGGCATCTACCACACCGACTTCCCGGTCTACATCCGCATGCTCACCGACGACGACTACGGCATGGAGTCGGC
Source organism: Phycisphaera sp. (assembly GCA_016125285.1). Lineage (GTDB taxonomy): Bacteria > Planctomycetota > Phycisphaerae > Phycisphaerales > Zrk34 > RI-212. The sequence continues at coordinate 196,032 of WGMA01000012.1, read as the reverse complement.
CACGTGGTCGTACATGCGGTGGTTCTTCGAGCAGTGCGACACGATCCTCGTACCCAGCGAGTACTACCGCCGTCACCTCATCGAGCACGGCTTCACGCCCGAGCGCATCCGCGTGCTGCGGCGCGGCGTCGACACCAAGCGATTCGACCCCGAGCTCCGCGAGCCGCTGTTCTGGTCGGAGTTCGGCGGGCGCGAGGCCATCACCTATCTGTACGTCGGACGCGTCTCCGATGAGAAGAACGTCACGCTGCTGGTCGACGCGTTCGACAAGCTGCTCGAGCGTCACGGCGACGCGCAGCTGGCGATCGTCGGGGACGGCCCGCAGCTCGGCAAGCTCAAGAAACGCTACAAGAAGAACAGCCGCGTGCTGTTCACCGGGTTCCTCGAGGGCGAGCGGCTCAGCCGGGCGTACGCCTCGGCCGACGTGTTCGTGTTCCCCTCGACGACCGACACGTTCGGCAACGTCGTGCTCGAGGCGCACGCGTCGGGGCTCCCGGCGATCGTCACCGACCGCGGCGGTCCGCAGGAGATCGTCGGCATCGAGGGCTCGGGCCTCGTCACCGACGTGTCCGATACCGTCACCGCCGCGGAGAACTTCGCCGACGCGATGCACCGCCTCGCCGTCGACCACGAGCTGCGTCGCGAGCTGTCGGACAAGGCGCTGCGCACCGCGTCGCAGATGAGCTGGTCCGCCGTGTTCGACACGCTCTGGGAAGTCAACGAGCCCGGTGAGATCAAGGCGGTGATCGGCAACAACGCCCGGCCCGCCGGGATCCGCGAGGGCCTCGACCGCGGCGACGTGCGCACCGCCGCCGGCGCGCCGTACGCGACGAATCGCTGAGCCGATGCAGACAGCCGGGAATGGCCCGGGGTAGGGTGCCACTGGCGGCTTGCCCGCCAGTGCAAAGAAGTGCCTGAGTTATGTGGCGTCGGACCTCCGTTCACTGGCGGGCAAGCCGCCCGTGGCACACCGGATGACCACGCAGGAACACCGTATGAAGATCGCACTCATTACCGACGCGTGGCGCCCGCAGGTCAACGGCGTCGTGCGCACACTGACCAACATGCGCAACTACCTCGAGCGGCAGGGCCACGAGGTGCTCGTCATCGACCCGTGCCTCTTCGCCGCCGTGCCCCTGCCGAACTACCCCGAGGTGCGGCTGGCGCTCGCGCCGGGGCGCGGCGTGCGTCGCATGCTCGACGACTTCGACCCGCAGGCGATCCACATCGCCACCGAGGGTCCATGCGGCCTGGCGGCACGACGCTACTGCCTGAGACGCAAGCTGCCGTTCACCACGTCGTACCACACGCAGTTCCCCCACTACCTGCGCATGTACTTCGGCCTGCCCCGCGCGTGGGGCTACGCGGCCATGCGCTACTTCCACAAGCCCGCCGTGCGCACGCTCGTGCCGACCGACTCGGTCCGCGCCGAGCTCAAGGAGCAGGGCTTCGGCGAGCTGCAGGTGTGGAGCCGCGGCGTCGACACGTCGCTGTTCCACCCGCGCAACGGCGAGGTCGAGGCGTTCATCGATCAGCACGAACTACACCGGCCGATCTTCCTGAACGTCGGCCGCGTCGCCACCGAAAAGAACCTCGCCGCGTTCGCCGGCCTCGACCTGCCCGGCGACAAGGTCATCGTCGGCGAGGGCCCCCGCCGTCGCCGACTTATGAAACGCCACGACGACGTGACGTTCACCGGCTACCTGCCCGACGATCAGCTCGCCATCGCCTACGCCGCCGCCGACGTGTTCGTGTTCCCCTCGATGACCGACACCTTCGGCAACGTGATGCTGGAGTCGATGGCCAGCGGCACGCCCGTCGCCGCGTTTCCCGTCACCGGCCCGGTCGACGTGGTGACCCACGGCCGCACCGGCGTCCTGCACGAAGACCTCCGCGAGGCCGCCCTCGGCGCCCTGCAGACCGACCGCGACGCGTGCCTCGCCTACGCGGCGAGCAAGTCGTGGGACGACATCGGCGCCCAGCTCGTCGATGCGCTTGAGCCTTTTAAGTGATCACGCGCTAGCTGTGGATTCGTCGATAGGCCGCGTGGCGTGTTCTGCCTGCTTCAATTCAACCATCAGGTGCATACAGGCCGAAGCGTTCGGCACGGTTGTGTCTTTGACGCTGTACCACGGCTCTGGAACGCCGTGCAATTTGATGACAAACTTACCGATGCCTGATTGCAGGCCCGCATACTCGATATGCCGCCACGTGATCTTCTTGTTGTCGACGATTAGCCCGTCCGGTCGGACAGTGATGGGACCAAAAGCCGCAGCACCCGTCCGACGAATGGACTCGCGTGAGTCGGCTAGAGTCAGGGGCGTGGTGCGATTCTCTATCGCCTCGATCATCGCCTCAACGCCATCGTACATGCCGCTAAGCCAAAATTTGCGTCCATCGGCGAGTTCGAACGCAATCGCGCGCCGGAAAACCCCACGCAGCGCGGTCTGGAACCATGCGATGATTAGGACGCCGACCAAGCCGCTGGGATAGCTAACGTGGGTCTTCCCCACAAGCTAGCCGCGGTATCGGATCGCGACGATCTGGCTCCATTTGATGGTCGTCGGCGCCGATCGGCCGATCAGTTCAAGTCCAAGGTCTGACACACGAACCCTCGTCCGCTTTGATCGCCAGATGGCATACATTCCATAGACAACTAAAAGCAGAGGCCCCAACGCAACCACGCCTCCCGCCAAAAGGCCCCAAACCTTGACATACCACGGGTTCTTATAGGTCTGAGAATCCACGCTCAACCACACCCCGATCGCGCTGACGGGCAACAGGCACAACAGTGTGAACATCGCCACGCTAACCCGCTCGCTCGACACGCGGAAAGCCGGGCCGTCGTTTGATCTAACAATGGTCATTGCACACCCCCGACGGATTCCTGAAACGATTGGAGCCTGAATATAGTCGATGAGACCAGGTTGCGTCACTGGCTGATTCGCCGTCCGGCAGGATTCCATGACACTCGGCCCCAGCGCGTGCTCGTGGGTTCCTCACCTTGCCCGGACCCCGTAAATCACTATCATCGTCGGCTTGTGCCCAGGGCAATGCGGTACGGGTACGTCCACGAATCAACGACTTAAAACGCCGAAGGATGGTGTGTGATGACAGAGACGGGACTGATTAACGGCAACGCGGTGATCGGGCAGTCCGGCGGGCCGACGGCGGTGATCAACCAGTCGCTGGTCGGCTGTGTCGAGGTGCTCAAGGAATCGGCGCACGTGGACAAGATCTACGGCGCGCACCACGCCGTCGACGGCATCATCAAGGGCGACTTCATCGAGCTGCAGGACCTGCCGCAGGACCGCCTCGACCGCCTGGCCAACACGCCGTCGTCGGGCCTCGGGTCGAGCCGCTTGAAGCCCAAGGCCGAGCACTGCCACCAGATGTTCGAGCAGCTCAAGAAGTTCAACGTCCGCTACTTCTTCTACATCGGCGGCAACGACAGCTCCGACACGTGCCGGATCATCAACGAGGACGCGCGGTCGAAGGGCTACGAGCTGCGCTGCTTCCACATCCCCAAGACGATCGACAACGACCTGCAGTGCAACGATCACACGCCGGGCTTCGGCTCGGCGGCGCGTTACGTGGCGTGCGGGTTCATGGGCGACAACCTCGACAACAAGGCGCTGCCGGGCATCAAGATCAACGTCGTGATGGGTCGGCACGCGGGCTTCCTCACCGCGGCGAGCATGCTGGCGCGTCAGCAGCCCGGCGACGGGCCGCACCTTATTTATGTGCCCGAGGCGGCGTTCGATTCGGACAAGTTCCTCGACGACGTCAACGAGATGTACGACAAGCACGGGCGTTGCCTGATCGCGGTGTCGGAGGGCATCAGCGACGCGGACGGCACGCCGGTGGCGGTGAAGCTGGCCGTCGAGCAGGGCCACCACGTCGAGAAGGACAGCCACGGCAACGTGCAGCTGTCGGGCACGGGCGCGCTGGGCGACTTCCTGGCGATCCACATCAAGAACAAGCTGGGCGAGCGTCGCGGCGAGAAGCTGCGCGTGCGGGCCGACACGTTCGGGTACATGCAGCGCTGCTTCGCGGGGTGCGTGAGCGAGACGGACCAGCGCGAGGCGCGGATGGCCGGTCGCAAGGCCGCGGAGGTCGCGCTGCTGGGCGACCTGGACGGCTCGATCGCCATCCAGCGCGCCAGCGACGATCCCTACAAGGTCGAGTACACGCTGGTGAAGCTGACGGACGTGGCGGCGAAGACCAAGCACCTCGACGAGAAGTACATCGTCGACGGCCGCGACATCCACGACAGCTTCCGCACGTACCTGGCGCCGCTGGTCGGCCCGCTGCCGGTCGTGGAGCAGGTTTGAGGGGATTTTTGATCTGTGATTCTTGATTGTTGATTGACTGAGCCGTCTCCGGCCACATTCGGTTACGGGCTCCAATCAGAAATCAAAAATCGAAATTCAAAAATCCAGCAACCCGCCCCGCTCGCGGAGACGCCCCCCGGCGACCTGACGTTCGGGCGGCGGGTCGTTACCATATCGGCTATGCCCGCGATCCCCATCGCATTGCAACTCTATTCTCTGCACGAACAGTGCAAGAAGGACATGCCGGCTGCGCTGCGACGCGTGGCGGAGATGGGGTACCACGGCGTGGAGTTCGCGGGGTACGGCGACCGCGACGCGATCGACGTGCGTCAGATGCTCTACGACTCGGGCCTGCGCTGCGCCGGGGCCCACATCAAGATCGAACACCTCGAAGGGCCCGAGCTCTACCAGACCGTTGAGTTTTCGCTGGCGCTGGGCAACAGCTACCTCGTCGTGCCGTGGCTGCCGCCCGAGCGGCGCGACTACGTGGCGTTCAGCGAGCAGCTGAACTTCCTGGCCGCGGAGCTGTCGCGGTTCCGCCTGCGGATCGGGTACCACAGCCACGACTTCGACTTCGTGCCCGGCGAGGGCGGCAAACCGAGCGGCTGGCAGACGCTGATCGAGCGCTGCGACCCGAGCGTGATCCTCCAGCTCGATACGGCCAACGCGCTGTCGGTCGGCGTGGACCCGCTGCCGCTGCTGGACACCGCGGGCCGACGCACGACGACGATCCACCTCAAGGAATGGAGCGGGCAGCACGGCACGATCATCGGCGCGGGCGAGGTGGCGTGGGAAGAGGTGTTCCGGCGTTGCAAGGCGAACGGCACGCTGTGGTACATCGTCGAGCACGAGCCGACCGAGGGCGAGGACGCGTTCGACCGCGTGTCGCAGGACATGGAGGGCCTGATCGCCAGGCTCGGAGCCGACGGGTTGAAACGCCAAGACCCGCCGGTATGCTGAATGAAGTGTTCGCCAGGGGTGCCCCGCCGCGTCGAAAAGAAGCCGACGTGTGCCGCGGGGCTGAGAGCATACCCTGGAACCTGATCAGCCAGGCCCGCCGGACGTTGCGCCGGGCCGAGCTGCGTAGGGAGGCGACACGGGTCTGCTCGTCACATTCCCGATCGCATCCCGCCCGACTGCTAAGCGACGCCCCGTCGGGGCGTGCTCTTTTTCGCGCTGGAGCCTTGCCATGATCTCTCCGTCGAACAGCGACCGCTTCGGTCGACCCGTCAGCCACGCCAACCCCGGCACCGGTCACGCCACCACGCCCGGGTCGTTCGCCAACGCCCCGCAGGTCGGCTCGCCGCGCACCTACTCCAGCCCCGACACGCCCGGCATGCCCCAGCCGTCCGACAAGACCGCGTGGGATTTCATGCCGACCGACTGGCGGTACACCGGCCCGGACACCGACCTGCCGACGTGGCACGCCGACTGCCCCCGCGCGCAGGCCGCGAACTGGCAACCCCCCGCCGACTTCGAGCCGATCACGCAGCTCGAGCACGCGCGCCGCGGCACGATCACGCCCGCGATGAAGCGCGTCGCCGAGCGCGAGCCGCACCTCACCCCGCAGCAGGTGCGCGACGAAGTCGCGTCCGGGCGCATGATCATCCCGGCGAACATCGTGCACCTCGCGCACAACCTCGACCCGATGGCGATCGGGCGTGCGTCGCTCACGAAGATCAACGCGAACATGGGCGCGTCGCCGGTGTCCAGCGACACGAGCGAAGAGGTCGAGAAGCTCAAGTGGGCCGAGCGCTGGGGCGGCGACACCGTCATGGACCTGTCGACCGGCGGCGACCTCGACGCCACACGCGAAGCGATCATCCGCAACGCCACCGTGCCCATCGGCACCGTGCCGATCTACTCGATGATCATCGGCCGCAAGATCGAAGACCTCGACGAGCAGATCATCCTCGAGACCTGCGAGCACCAGGCGAAGCAGGGCGTGGACTACTTCACGATCCACGCCGCCGTGCTGCTTGAGCACGTCCACCTCGCGAAGGACCGGCTCATCGGCCTGGTGTCGCGCGGCGGTTCGCTGCTCGCCAAGTGGATGCTCACGCACAACAGGCAGAACCCGATGTACACCGCGTGGGAGAAGATCTGCCACGTCATGCGCGCGTACGACGTGTCGTTCTCCATCGGCGATGGATGCCGCCCGGGCGGGCTGGCCGACGCGTCCGACGACCTGCAGCTCGCGGAACTCGTCGTACAGGGCGAGCTGACCGAGCGCGCGTGGCGGTGCGGCGTGCAGGTGATGAACGAAGGGCCGGGCCACGTGCCGCTCGATCAGATCGAATACAACATGAAGTTCCAGCGGAAGGTCTGCCACGGCGCGCCGTTCTACGTGCTCGGCCCGCTGATCACGGACATCTTCCCCGGCTACGACCACATCACCTCGTGCATCGGCGCGACCAACGCCGCGTATCACGGCGCCAGCATGCTGTGCTACGTCACGCCGAAGGAACACCTGGGCCTGCCGAAGCGCGAGGACGTGAAGCAGGGCTGCATCGCGTACAAGATCGCCGCGCACGCCGCGGACATCGCGCTGGGCATCCCCGGCACGCGCGACCGCGACGACGAACTGACCAAGGCCCGCGCGGCGCTGAACTGGGAGAAGCACTTCGAGCTGTCGTTCGACCCCGACACCGCGCGGGCGTACCACGACGAAGACCTCGACGTCGACACCGACTTCTGCGCGATGTGCGGCCACGACTGGTGCTCGGTCCGCATCTCCAAGGAGATCCAGGACTGGGCGTCCGGCAAGGACGAGGCGATGAAGTGGGACAAGCCGAAAGTCACCGACGCGCTGAGCGACGAGCAGAAGCGCATCCTCGAATCGCGCGGCGTGCTGAGCCCCGAGGAGATCCACCGCCTGGCGAGCAAGACGCGGAAAGCGGTTGCGGGTAAGTCCGCTTCGGCGGACGGCGCAGCGAAGGCGTCGTGCCACAGCGACTACGTCGACCCCGACACCGCGAAGAAGCTGCAGGACGAACAGCTCGTGCAGCTCGACACGCGCCCCGCGCACGGCATCAACAAGCAGGACTCGGTGATCTGATGGACTTTCAGGTCGTCGGGGCGATAAGGGACATTACAACCATTGCTACGGGTAGCGCCATCCGTGAGTTGGCTCGCCTGCGGCGCGTTCATGGCGACGGACGATGGCGAAAACGCAAAGGTATCGCGAAAGTTGAATTGGACGATGGTACAATTCAGAAGGCAGAGATCCATTGGTATGAGGCGCACGGTATCGGCCGGCGCGAATTCAAGATCAGGCGGCTTATCGAGCAACCATGAGCAAATCGGACACGAAAACCACATATTTGATCTGCATCAACAATACCGGCTATGAGGCGTCTCTGGAGCCCCGCAAGCTGTACGCGGTGATGCCCGATCAGACAGCGACTCAGCATGGGCGCGTTCGGGTGATCGACGAGTCCGGCGAAGACTACCTGTTCCCGCAAGAACTCTTTCTTCCGATTGCTGTCACCGCGACCATAGCCACCGCTCTCAAACCGCGGTATAGCGATTGCTCAACACGTCGCACAACATGATCAGACAACGTGTTTGGTACGGTCGAGTGACGGGTTCCGCCAAGGTTCGACTTGGCCATCGTCGCTGCTGCTCGCCGGAGCGGCGGTGGCAGGAGGTGCGCGAGGAGATGGAGCGTGAGCGGCGTGAGTCGCCGGCGGACGACGGGTCGAGCGGGGCCGCCCCGCCGCGAGCGCCCGACGCGCCCGCCGAGCGCGACGCCGCGCCGGTCGATTCCAAAGACGCGCCGCGCGACTGACCGCGATCGCACGGTCAGCGCGCCTGCGTCAACGAGAACATCATGTAGTCCACCGCGTAGTCCCCGGCCGTGAGGTGCAGCACCGCCATCAGCGCGACCGCGCCGAAGACGCTGAACGCCACCGCCTGCAGGAGCATGCGTGTCGGCGTCCACGACCAGCGTCGCACGCGGCTGCACAGGCGCCACCCGGCGTCGACCGCCACCACCACCGCGCCGAAGCACGCCATGTAGACCGTCAGGTGCGTCCACATCGTCAGCACCGCGACCAGAAAGCCCAGCGCGGTCGCGACGTTCATGCTGGCCCCGCCGATGAACAGGAAGAACAGCGGCAGGCACGCCAGGCACACGCCCAGCGCCGCCGCGGACCACGCCAGCTTGTGGAGCTTCGCCCGCCGCGCTTCGCCGCGCAGGCGCAGCATGTCGAGCCCGTGCCACATCATCGACACCGTCGCCAGGTAGATCACGATCGGGTTGAAGACGATCAGCGTGCCCGCACCGATCGCCGCGAGGATCGACCACTCCGCCATCGCCTCGCCCTTGTCACGCTGCGGGCACGGGGTCGGCTGCGCCGTGGCGGCCGCCGCCTGCCGACGATCACGCTGATCGACCGGCGGGTCGTGCGATAACGGGGGTCGAATCGAACCGTCACGCCCCATCGGGGCCGCGACACGACGTTTCCATGCGGAGTGAATCATCTTCGGTCACCTTTCAGAGAACTGCTGCTGATTGGCAAACCCGTTCGACCGGTACGCAGGGCCGAATCTCCCAAAAAATAGGCGCCCCAATGGGTACTACAAGTATTAATTGCAATACCCGTGCCGATCTTTTTTGGAAAACACAAAGAATCCGGGAAATTACTTCGGCTTATCAAAATGAACCGCTCGTGCGCGTGTCAGCACGCGTTGGAGCCGGTGCGGCGTGAGTTGTTGAGGGAGATCCGCGGGGTGATTGGGCGGTGACGGGTTACTGCGGAGGCAGGTGCACGAGCGAGTCCAGGAACTGGCGCACGTAGTTGGGGCTCGAAGTGGCGACGAACGCCGCAAAAAGCGTCAGCAGGACGAGGACGTTGAGGGCCAGGACGCCCAGGGCCCCGGCGATCGGGCTCCACAGGGGCCGTCCGGCGCGACGCTTGCCGCCGAACACCCGCCGCGCGAGCACGCCGAGGATGAACAGCGCGACGCCGCCGACCACCGCCAGCGACAGGTGCGACCAGATGGTCATCAGCACGCCGAGCGTGGAGATGGACTCGGCGTTCATGTAGTAGCCGAACTTGGCGAGGAAGGCGCGGAACAGGGGCAGCGTGGCGACGCTGGCGACGAGGGTCGCGGTGGAAACGCCGGCGCCGAACAGCCAGTCGCGCCGCAGGGCCTCGTCACGCAGCCGCGTGATCGTCGCCACGTAATAGGCCGCCATCAGGGCCGCGACGAACATCACCACGGGGCAGAAACCCACGAGCACCGCCCCGCCGATCATCACCGCGCTGATGCGCTCGAACAGCCGTTCGCCGGGCTCGCGCGTGTCGACCTTCGTGTCGATCTCCGCCAGATCCTCAGCGATTTCCGCGGCCATCAGCTCGGGGTCACACGCGACCGGCGCCGCGCCGCCGACCACCGGGTCGTGCGCGCCGAAGCGATCCCGCGATTCGCGCGGGTCCACCGTCCGCATGCGGAGGAGGTGGTTAACGTCGGACAATACGCTGGGCGGCATCTGAGGGCACCTTTCGCCGGCTATCTGTTGGAGTCTCCCCCGAAGGCGAGCTGGACGTTCGCTGAACCCTACGGTTCGTGGATGGTCCCGGTTGCGAACTACTGTATAGATTAAGGTTTGGGCCACGAATGTCCATAGATTGCGGAGGATGGCAATGGGGCTAAACTTCCTCGCCGAATCTGCCGATGATATCCGGGACATCGTGCGCGCCGACCCCGGTTGCATCCCCGGCCGGATTCCGAGCGTATGATGTGGTGAGGGCGTGACGTATCGCCCCTGATGCGTGTGGAGAGAGATGGGAGTCGACGATGGAAAGCCAGCGAACGGGACGGATCCTGCGGCGGATTGAATCGATGGGCTATGCGGTGGAAACCGATAGCGCGGAGGGGGTTGTGTGCATGGCGGCCGTGGACGACGAGGGCGTGCATCACGTCGTGACCGCCGCGGACGTCAACACCGCCGCGCGGGAGCTCGCCGAGCACCTGGGCCTCGATGAACTGCCCGCCGAGCGCACCCCCGCGTGACCCGCGCGCCCCTCCGCGGCACGCATCACACCCAATCCCGAAAAAAAGCCGGCCGGAACGTTGCGTCGTTCCGGCCGGTCCAAGCTCCCCCAAGGGCACGATTCAGAAATGAGGGGGTGTGTTCCTGTTGCTACGTGCGCCGGGGCCTTACTGGTCGTTCCACCAGCCGTACCGCAGCGCGCCGCCGGGCTTGCCGTCGTTGGTGTTGGAGATCCGGATGTCGTTGCCCGAGGGCGACCGGCCCCACCAATACTCGGCACGCGGGCCGTACGGTGAGTTCTTCGGCCTCTCGAGGCGCGACGCGCTGCCGTCGACGGCGATGTAATTGCCTCCACCGAAATGCCAGCTGCCGGTGCGGTTGACGGAGGTGTGGCCCGGATCGACGAACGCGCTGTTGATGCCGTTGGAGGGCTCCTCCTCGGTGATCAGGTGCATCGGCACGCCGCCCATCTGGTCGCCGGTGTCGAGGTTCTCGATGCGTCCGGTGGTCGGCAGCATCGAGTACTTGGCGCCGGCGAACGCCTGGACCATCGTCAGATCGAGGAACCCGTTGGAGCCGACGCCGGACCTGAACCGACCGATCGGCAGCGACGGGCAGCGCACGAGCGAGCGCATCGCCTCGTCGCTGCGGACGTAGGGCAGCAGCGCGCCGTCGTACGCGGCGGGCGCCGGCTGGTACCACGAGGGGAAGATCTCTCGGCCGACCCAGCACTTCTGCCACGCGCCGGGACCGGAGAAGCTGCCGCCCGTCCACACCGCCGGCAACTGCAGGTAGTGATCCGTCGCGCCGGTGAAGGTCGCGACGTGGATCTGCCGCATCTGCGCCATGCACTTGACGTTCTGCGCCACTTCCTCGGCGCGCTTCGTCCACGGCATGAGGATCGACACGAGCAGCACGATGATCGAAACGACCACGAGCAGCTCGACGATCGTGAATCCGCCTCGGTTGTCGGCGCGCAGCGATCGCGCGGTGGTGTTGAGTGGCATCGGTTGTCTCCGTCTTCGTACGTGTCCCTAAGCTCATCGGCCCATCCCATCGTGGGCCGCGTGTCGTCACACGCCGCGCTCCGCGGCGATCAATAGTCGTACCAGTCTCTCCAGAGTTTCCAGCGTTGCTGGTCGCCGTTGTCCCACCCGGCGTAGGCATCCTCCTTGGCGTACCACGTGACGTGGCCGTCGAAGTGGAAGACGTTCATGCCTTCGTCGTGCCGGTAGGCGACGCGGTTCCACGTGCCGTTGGGCGCGTTCCAGTCGCCGAAGCGGTCCCAGTACTGCGTGTAGCTGCCCAGGCCGTGGTGCGTGCGCCAGCCGGTCGACTCGACGAGCTGAAACTTGTCGCCGGGGTTCTCGACCCAGTTGCGCGGGATGCTCATCGCCTTGGGGTTGGCGGTCTGCGGGTCGCCGCGCCACGTGCGGTTGTACGCGTAGATGTTGCCGACGTAGGCCGGCGTGCCGGGCCGCGTCTGCGAGTCGGGGTAGATGACCTTGCCGCCGATCTTGTCCAGCGGCGCCTGGGCGCACAGCAGGTTCCACGGCAGGTGCGAGTTGTCGTCGCGGTTCTTGCCGAGCATCTCGCGGTAGAGCAGGTTCGTGAACCAGCGTTCGTTGTAGGGCTTGAGCACGTAGAGCGGCACGTACTGGTTGTTCTGGTCCTGCTGGGCGTACATCGCGTTGGCCAGGCCGAGCTGACGCATGGCGGTCTGGCACATCGTGCGGCGTGCGTAGGCGCGGGCGTTGGACAGCGACGGCAGCAGGATCGCCACGAGCAGCACGATGATCGACAGCACCACGAGCATCTCGATGAGCGTGATGCCGCGCGGGCGGCGCGGCTGACGCGTCGCGACGGGGCGGCGGGGCCTGCGTGTGCACTGCGGCTCGATGCTCATCGCGCACCTCCGTTGCCACTGACGTCCGGCGCGCCCGTACGGTAGTGCGCCGCGACGCGCTCGGCGGCCAGCTCGTGGTCGTACACCGCCACGTGCGCCAGTGCGCCGTACCAGTTCTGGATGCCGTGCGACATGCGGCCGATCACCACGTTCAGGTCGCCGGTCTTCGCCGGACGGTCCGACGCGATCGTCTGCTTCAGCACGCCGTTGATGTAGAGGTGCGCGTCGTCGTTGGCGTCGAACACCACCACGAGGTGCGCCCACTTCTGCATCGGCACGGTCGCCGCGAAGCGGAAGTCGAGGATGCTGTACGTCGTGAAGAAGATCGAGCCGTCATCGGTCAGTCGCTTGGGACCCTGGTACGCCAGGCCCCATCCGGCGGTCGGGCCGTTGCTGTCGGCGGAGATGATGCGTCCGTAGGTCATCTCGTAGTCGAGCCAGACCCACGCCTCGACGGCGAATCCGTTGGTGAGGTTGAACGCCTTTTCGCGACCGATCTCGACGTAGCCGTCACGCCCGGTGGTCAGCGTCCTGGGGCCGGTCGGCGCGGCGCGGGACCACGCGACCGTGCCGCGCGTCTGGCCGTGGTATTCGTGGCCGGACAGGTCATAGACGGTGCCGTCGGACATCGCGCGGTCGGTCAGCGGCCAGTAGGCCAGCGGCTTGTCGTCGAGGACGGTCTGCTCGTAGGCGGTGCGGTGCGGGGGCACGCCGGTGACGCCGAACGCTGAGCGATCCGCGACGCGCTGCACGAGGTTCGTGCCGCCCTCGAAGCGGACCGCGTGGTCTTCACTCAGCGTCATCGATCGCACGGTGTGTCCGTCGGCACCGATGACGTCGGTCCGCACGTGGCCCTCGAAGACGTGCACCTCCGCGGCGCCGCGCTCGTCGACGGTCACACCGAACGCCGTGCCGAGATCGGTCACGACGAGATTGGGCGCGTCGACCACGAAGCCCTTGGCGCGGTGCGGCACACGCACGACCATCCGCCCGCCGGTCAGCCGGCAGCGATCGGGGCCCGACATGACCAGCTGCGTCGGGCCCGACATGCGGACGACCGCACCGTTGTTGAACACGACCTGCGCCGCGCCGGACTTCAGCCGCAGCGTTCCGGCCGCAAGCGACTGGCCGATGCCCGCCTGCGGGTCGACGACCGAGTCCTCCGCCCACACCGCGCCCTCGGCGTCGGCGAGCACGGCGATCGGTCGGCCGTCGTTCACGCCGCGCGCGATCTGCGGCGCGCCGCCCGGCGTGGTGCCGTGCGTGCCGCCGTGCGGCAGCAGCATCGCGGTCATCAGCCCCGCGACGATCGCCACGCCGGCGGCGATCGCCCATCGCAGCATCGGTCGCAGCGTCGCGACGGGCTCCGTCGTCGCGTGCGGCCCGGCGTAGGCGCCGTCTTCATCCGCGGCGTAGACCCGCGCGTGCGGCGCGTCGGCCGGCTGCTCCAGCGGCTCGGCGTGCTCCCACAACAGGGCCGCGTGCATCTGCGCCATGTCCGTGTAGTACTCGCGGGCGTCCTCGTCGGCGTCGAGCAATTCGGCGAGGCGATCATGGTCGGCGTCGGAGATCGAGCCGTCGATCGCGGCGTCCACGAGGGCGCGGAGTTCGGGGTCGGCGTTGCGGGGGCTCATCGTGCGGCCTCCGTTTCGGCGCCGAGCGTCTGCTCGATGCAGGCGTGCAGGATCCCGCGGATGCGGTACAACGCCTGGCGGATCGCGCCGCTCGACCGCTGCGTCGACTCGGCGATCGCGTCGATCCGCGTGTCGCCGAAGTAACGCTCGGACACCAGCTCGCGGTCGTCCTTCGACAGCTTGCCCAGGCAGCCCAGCAACGCGCGGCGGCGGTCCTCGAAGACCGGGTCACGCCGCTCGGCGGTCGCCGCGAGCTTGTCGAGCAGCGTGTCGCTGAACCGCTGCCGCTCGCGACCCTGCGTCTTGCGGATCGCCAGCACCTGAAAATGCGCGATACGGCAGGCCCACGCGTTGAAGTTCGTGCCCGGCGTGAACTGGTCCATCTTCTCCCACAGCACCGTGTTGGTCTGCTGGAGCACGTCGTCGGCTACATGCGGATCACGCACCTGGACGAGGATGTACGCGTACAGCCGCCGCTGACACTCGGTCACCAGCCGGCCGTACTCGACCTCGTTCGTGCGATCCGTCATGACTGCGGTTCCGTTCAACGTGTCGTGCCTCCACCTATATCACAGCGTCGCGGCCGGCGATGTCAGGGCCGGCACGAAAAAAATCTTTCTTCGGCAAATCAAATTGAGGATAATGATGCTGCAGTGCCCCGGCCCCTCAATTCTGGCCGGAACGTGTCGATGTCGACGTAAGATTTCAATCCGCCGGATATCTATGGTAGGGACGAGGGGAGTCGGATTCCGGGGGCGGAGCGGTAAAACTCCGTTAATTTCTGACACGTAAACGTTTAGACGCAGATCAAGGCATGGAAGAGCGCGACCAGACAGAAAGCTTCATCGGCCACGTGATGGAACATCAGCGTGAGCTTTACGCTTTCATTCTGTCGATGCTGCCGAATCTCACGGAAGCCGATGACGTGCTGCAGGAAACGAACATGGTGCTGTGGCGGAAGCGCGAGGAGTTCGAGCCGGGCACGAACTTCGGGGCGTGGGCCCGCACGGTGGCGCGATTCCAGGTGCTGGCGTTCCTTAAGCGTCGCAAGCGTGATGGTTTACGGTTCAACGACGACCTGATCGCGCAGATCGCCGGCGAGGCGGAGGGTGCGGCGGATCTGATCGACCGCAAGCGCAAGGCTCTGTCGAGCTGCATGGAGAAGCTGCGTGATCAGGACCGCGAGCTGATCCGTCAGCGTTACATGTCGGCGGTGTCCGTTCAGGACATGGCCGACGAGGCCGGGCGGACCGCCAACGCCGTGTCGCAGGCCCTGCACCGTATCCGCCGGGCCCTGCTCGAGTGCATTCAGACCAAGATGACCCTTTCCGGGGCCGAATCATGAATGACCAGATGTTGCAAGCCGAAGACCGCTTCGACGACCTGCTCCGCGGGTTGCTCGACGGGACGATTACGCCGGACGAGCACGCCGAACTCGAAGTCCGTCTGACCGAGGACCCCGCGGCGCGTCGGCGTTATCAGGACCACATGATGCTCCACGCGTTGCTGCGATGGGATCAGACCGACGTGTCGAGTCGGCCGATCGCCCTCGAGCCCCCGCGTGCGATCGAGCTCGACCAGGCCGGCAAACCCATCGCTCCTACCGCGCCCCGCCACGACCAGGCCGACGAGGTCGACGACGTGCAGGTGGTCGGTCGCATCTCGCCGTGGCGTCGCGCCGCGATGGCCGCGGTGGTGATCCTCGGCGTCGGCCTGAGCATCGCCATGATCGTGCCGCGCTCCGGGTCGAACGATGATCCGGCCAACAACGTCGCCCCCGGCGTTGCGATGCTCACCGACGCGTCGGCCGCAACCTGGGCCGAGGACTCGGTCATCCACGAAGCCTCCGCCGTCGGCGATCAGGTGCCCGACGGCCCGATCCGCCTGAAGTCCGGCTCGGCGCAGATGGTGCTCGCCAGCGGCGCCGCCGTCACGCTTCAGGGGCCGACCGAAATGCGGGTCACCGGCAACAACCGCAGCGAGCTGACGCGCGGTCGCCTGACCGTCAACGTCCCCGTGCAGGCGCACGGCATGGCCGTCACCGCCCCCGGCGGCATCTCCGTGGTCGACCTCGGCACGCGGTTCTCGATGGCCGTCGACGAGTGGGGACGCGTCGAGGTCTACGTGCTCGAAGGCACCGTCGAGGTGAACACCAGCCCGGCCAACACCGAGCCACGCAAGCTGCGCCTGACGGCCGGCCAAGCCGTGTCGGTGATCGAAGACCGCGTGACGCCGATCGCGATCACCAACGTCGCGCTCGGCAAGCAGGCCGGTCAGTCCTCGCAGTACAACAACGGCGAAGGGATGTCCGCGAACAGCGCCGTGGACGGCAACCCCAACACGATCTCGCACACCGCGATCCAGAAGCTGTCCAGCGCCCAGCTGGCCACCTGGCAGGTCGACCTCGGCAAGACGCACACCGTCCGCTCGGTCGTGCTGCACAACCGCATCGGTTGCTGTGCCGAACGCCTGCGTGACATCACCGTCGAGGTGCTCGCCGAGGACGGCAAGACCGTGGTCTACCGCTCGGAGCTGCTGAACCCCGAGAACCGACTCAACTCGCCCGAAAAGATCGCCGTCGTCCCCGTGGACGACCTCGGCGGCATCGTCGCCGGGCGCTTCGTGCGGGTCATCCGCACACCCGACCCCGACCTGTCCGGCCAGCCCAAGAGCACGCAGCCGGAAGCCGACGCGACGGTCCTGTCGATCGGCGAGGTCGAGGTCTTCGGCTACGCCCAGCAGGCCACGCCGTAACAGAGGCACGAACCCGACGCCCGGCACGGCGTCGACGCACACGCACGTTTGCGACTGGAGCAAAAGCATGTCACAGGCCACACCCGTCACGACCCGCATCCGGCGCGGCTTCACCCTCGTGGAGTTGATGGTTGTTACCGCCATTCTCATCGTGCTCATCACGATCCTGATGAACAGTTACGAGCACGCCAAATCGCTGGGCCAGCTGACCTACTGCTCGACCAACCACCGCCAGCTCATGATCGCGTATTTTAACTACGCCACGGACCACCGGCAGGAACTCGTCGGCGCCTACACGTCTCAGCCCGGCGACTGGGTCTACTCCCAGCCCGGCGAGACCGAGACCCCGGACAACCTGCGCTACAACCTGACGATGGGCACACACACCAAGGGCGCCAACGACGTGAACGTCATCAGCGAGAACGAGTTCTATCAGTACCTCCACGACCTGAATCCGTATCACTGCCCCAGCGACATCCGCGACTATATCCGCAGCTACTCGATCAACGGATTCCTCAACGGCCACACGAACGACTTCGGCCCGATCAACCCGGTCAATCGCCTCTCGGCGCTCAAGGGTCCGTCGCGGACGATCGCGTTCATCGACGAGGACGACCCCCGCAAGGCGAACATGAACTCCTGGGTGATCCGTCCGCACGGCTACTCCACGGAAGAGTGGGTCGACTGGGTCGGCGGATATCACAACGTCGGCAAGAAGGTCGGAGGCAGCGCCCTGAGTTTCGGCGACGGCCACGTCGAGGTCTACTGGTTCCAGGACCCCAAGGCCATGCTGGAGATCACCGGCTTCTTCTGGCCCGCGCCCAACAGCCCCGACCTCGAGTGGTTCCGTGATCGCTACAACCCCGGCGACATCAACGGCAACAACCCGATCAACGGTCAGTAAGGGTACAATGCTCGGGGAACGCCGACCACCCCCACCTCTGTTCGAGGCGATGACATGCGAAGCACGAATCGGACCCGACGCCACGGCTTCACGCTGATCGAGATGCTCGTCGTGGTCGCGATCATCGCCGTGCTCATCGGTATCCTCATCCCCGCGTTGAACTCCGCGAAAGCGCGCGTCAAGTTCCTCGTCGGCGACGCCGACTTCAAGAACATCCCACGCGAAGACCTCATCGCGTCGTTCTCCTTCGCCGAGCCGCCCATCACGGCGCGCAACGTCGGTGTGAAGGTCGTCGACGACGACGAGTTCGGCAAGGTGCTCTACTTCGACGGCCAGAGCTTCCTGGAGTTCTTCAACGGCGGGCCCGCGGCGTGGCTCGACGACGAGGTCACCATCGCGTTCTGGGCCAACGGCAAGGGCTCGTGGGGGCGCACCACCTTCATCATCCAGTCCGCCGCCGCGCTGACCGGATCGGCGAATCGCCGCCTCGGCATCCACATGCCCTGGGGCGGCACCGTGTACTGGGACGCGGGCTGGGGCTGCTGTCCGGGTCCCGACCGACTGGCCAAGGGCTCCAACACCAACATGATCGAGAAGTGGCACCACTGGGCCTTCACCAAGAACCGCAACGAAGGCACGATGAAGATCTACTTCGACGGCGTCCAGTGGGCCAGCGAGACCGACACCTCGTCGCCCGGCAGCATGCGCGGCGCCGCGATGTTCAACATCGGCGCAGAGGCCCAGGAATACGACGGCGACGGCGACCCCCTGACGAAGATCCACGGCTGGGTCGGCAAGATGTCGTCGTTTCTTATGTACGACCGCGATCTGAAGCCCGAAGAGATCAAGCAGATCTTCGACGCCGGGCCCGTCCGGCCCGGACTCGTCGGCCAGTATCAGAGCCAGGTCCGCGGAGGCACCGACGACGTCGGCAAAGGCATCGGCACCCTCCGCTGATCACGGGGCCGTCCCGCCGCCTCCACACACCACTCACTTCGACATCTCGGGCTGCACGTCCGTCATCACCAGCGGGTTGTTCTGCATCAGTTCCGCGATCCCCTTGCCCGTCACGCCGGTGTTCGCGACCATCAGCATGTTCAGGTTCTTGAGCGGCTCGAGATTGGCCAGCCCCTCGTCGGTGATATGCGTGCCCACGAGCGTGAGCCCCTCCCAATCGGTCTTGCGTGCGAGGATCTCCAGGCCGCGGTCCGTGATGCCCGTGTTCGACAGGTCGAGAGACTTGATGTTCTTCATGACGACGATCAGCTCGAGCTGATCGTCCGTCACGTTCGTGCCGCTGAGGTCGAGCCACTTGAGGTGTTCCTGCGTGGCGATCTCGCGGAGCTGATCGTCGGTGACCTTGCCGCCCTCGACCTTCAACTCCGGCGACGCCTCGCCGCAGCCGATCGGCCCCGCCGCCGACACCCACGCCGCCATCAGCACCAACAACCCCACACGCCCGACCCATCGTTGTTTCGACATAGACCTGCTCCTCGAGTGCATCTTACCCGACTGTCTATACCCGCACGCGGCGGATCTTACGCAATCCCGCCACGCGCCTTGAATATCTCGCAACCTCCGTAAGATCCCCCACACCCCGCTATCGATAAGTAGCACGATGCGTCGCGCGGCAGCGCGGCGCCCAACCCAATCCCCCACACTCGGCACCGTCAGTTTCGGAGGTACTCGCGATGACTCTGCGCACCCGCAGCCGCGTGCCACACGGCTTCACCATCATCGAGCTGCTCGTCGTGGTCAGCATCATCATGCTGATCCTCGCGATCCTGCTGCCGTCCATGCGCGACGCCCGCGCTGTGGCGAAGATCGCCGTGTGCTCCTCCAACCAGAAGGAGCTGCACCATGCGTGGTTCAACTACGCCTCGGAGAACAGCTTCGGCCTCGTCTCGCCCAACAACTACGAGGCCCACAGCTGGGCGAAGGCCGGCAACACCGTCGACGCGCTGCGCAACGGCAAGCTCTGGCCGTACCTGCTCGACAAGGGCGTCTACCAGTGCCCCGCCGACCCGCGCGACTACCTCCGCAGCTACTCCATCAATCACTTCCTCGGCGGCGAGCGGCCCGAATCGTGGGGCATCAAACCCGTCGGCGGCATCAACACCATCCCCCAGCCCGGACGCACGCTGCTGTTCGTCGATGAGGACGACCCGCGCGGCTACAACATCAACTCGTGGGTCATCCAGCCCCACGGCGCCGCCGATCAGTGGATCGACTGGCCCGGCGGGTGGCACACCGTCGGACAGCGCCGCGGCGGCGATCCGCTCTGCTTCGCCGACGGACACCTCGAAACGTACTGGTTCCAGGACCCCCGCACCGTCGACATCGACTGGTTCTACGAGCCGGCGCCCAACAGCTCCGACCTCGAGTGGTTCCGCGATCGCTACAACCCCGGCCAGCGCGACAACTGATCACGCCCGGTGCGAATCGCCTCACTCGAACGCCGCGCGCAGCCGCTCGATGTTCGCACGCATCTCGGTCATGTAATCCCCGCTCGCCGGGCGGTTGCCGCACGGGCGGAACACGATCACCTTCAGCCCCATCGTCTCCAGACGCTCACGGATCGGCGCGATCGGTTCGTCCTCCCACAGCATGCTCAGCGCCGCGTGCGCGTTGAGCAGCTTGCCGAGCTCCGCCCACTGCTCGTCGCTCGGCATCGCGTCCGGCTCCCACAGCATGCTGCGCAGGTTCCACCCGTACCGCCGCGCGATGTAGTTGTACACCGGGTGCGACGCGACCAGCGGCGTCTTCGCCTTGTCGCCCGCCGAGATCGACTTCAGCGCGTCGTCCAGCGATTGCAGGTCCGTGACGAGCGCCGTGCGGTTCTTCTCGAAGTCCGCCACGTGATCGGGCTGGAGCTTCTTGAGCGCGTCGGCGACCGCGTTCGCCTGCGTGATCGCCTGCACCGGGTCAACCCACGTGTTGAAGTCTGTGCCCGCGTGGCTGTGCGAACCGGTCGCGCCGTGCGAGTGCGTCACGGCGTTCTTGATGATGATGAAGCTGTCGGACAGCGACCCGGCGGTCTCCACCGCCTTCGACATCGGCAGCGTGTGCGTGTGCGTCCACTTCGCGAAGTCCGCGCCGTTGAGCAGGATCAGATCAGCGGACTGATACGCGATGACGGCTTTGTCGTCGGGCTCCCAGAACGCCGGGTCGACGTCGGGCGGCGCGGGGAACGTCACGTCGATGTGATCACCGCCGATCCGCTGCGCGAAGTACGTCATCGGATAGCTGTCGACGTAGACGCTGCGACCGCCGACACGCGGCCCGGACGTCGCGTGAGTCACCGGCGGCGTGTCGTCGCCGCAACCGACGAGGGCCAGCGTCGCGCCCAGCAGCGCCGCGCACCAGATTGTCCAAGAGCGTCCTGTCATGACAGCAGCACCATCCGCATCAGCGCGCCTGCGAAGGGCAGCGCGATAAGCAGCCCCGCCGCGGCGATCGCCACGCCGCCGACGAGCACCACGCCGAGGCCCAGCGCCTGCAGCGTCGCCGTCGCGCCGCGGGCGCAGCCGAGCTTGAACATCGTGTCCATCTCGCGGCGTCGCAGCCGCAGCGTCAGCGCCACGACCAGCGCCACCAGCAGCAGCGTCGCGCCGACCACCAGCGCAACCACGCCGTCGAACACGCGACGGACCTTGAACACCATCTGCCCCATCTCCGCGATCACCTCCGCCGGACGCAGCGCCACGACCGCACCGTCGCTGAACCGCGCCGACAGCAGCGTGGCCGACTTTTCGTCGTGCGGTACGGAGACGATCGCCGTGACCGGGAACGTCGCCGGGTCGCCGTGGAAGTGGAACGACGCGATGTTCTCGTCGGTGATCTGCTGAAACTCGACGACGCCGGGCTGCATGACGATGTTGCCGTCGGCGTCGGTCGCCGGCTTGGCGATCGCGATCGGATCGGCGGTCTTCGCGTCGACGTGTCCGTGCCCGATGCCCGTGATCACCCACGCGGTGTGGATGTCGACGAACACCGCGCCGTCGTCAGGCGTGTGCGTCCGTCGCAGCACGCCCGTGACGCGCATGTTCAGCGGGTACGCCCCGGCGATGTCGAACACGTTGTCGGCGTCGCTCATCAGGTGATCGTCGGGTCCGACGCCGAGCGCGTCGGCGACGTCGGCGCCGAGCACGCAGTCGCCGAGGCGCGTCAGCCCGTGGCCGCGCGCCACGCGCAGCCCGCGGAAGTCGAGGTACTCCAGCGTCGTGCCGACCACCGGGTAGCCGCGCGCGGTGTGCGTCACGTTGAGCGGGTACGCCTCGGCCCAGCCGGTGTCGCGCACGCGCGCCGCGTCGCCGAACGTCACCGCCGAGCGCACCGGCGTGCGGAAGTACAACGCGTGCAGCGTCAGGTCGAACCGGCTCGCCGGCGCGCCCAACACGATCGGCGTCGCCTCCGCGCGACGACGCAGCTCCGCCTGCGCACGCGACGTGATCACCCGCACCGCCAGCGGCAGGAACACGACGACCGCCACGCACGCGACGAGGATCGCCGTGCGCACCCACTGGTAGCGCGCCTCACGCAGCGCGAGCGACGCGAGACGAGGCAAGATTGCGGACTTCGGATTGCGGATTTCGGATGGGGCCGCGACGGCAACCGGCGCGTCGCTGTCTCCTGGCTCCTGTTCGCTGACCGCCGCGTCACGCGTGCCGTCCGTCATGTCGATCACGCGGTCGAAGCCGTCGAGCACGTTGTGGTCGTGCGTGACGACGATCAGCGTCGCGCCGGCGTCCGAAGCGGTCTGGCGCAGCAGGTCGATCGTCTGGCGCTTCGACGCGGGATCGAGGTTGCCGGTCGGCTCGTCGGCGAGGATCAGCGACGGCCGCATCAGCATCGCGCGGCAGATCGCCACACGCTGCCGCTCGCCCTGCGACAACCGGCCGACGTTGCGGCGCAGCTTGTCGCCGATGCCCAGAGACGTCGCCAGCTCCGCGGCGCGCGCACGCGTGTCGTCGTCCAGCGGCGCGGCGGGATTGATCAGGCACGGCAGCAAAATGTTCTGCTCGACCGTGAGGTACTCGATCAGCTCGAAATCCTGGAACACGAACCCGACGTTGGCGATGCGGAAGTCGCGCCGGTCCGCGTCGGGCAGCGCGGTCACGTCGGTGTCGCCGACGGTGATGCGCCCGGCGCGCGGGCGGAGGATGCCCGCGATCAGGTGCAGAAGCGTCGTCTTGCCGCAGCCGCTCGGCCCGACGATCGCGACGTGCGACCCGGCGTCGATCGACAACGCCCCGACACGCAGCACGAACGGCGTGCCCGTCTCCGCGTAGGCGAACTCGATGCCGGCGATACGGATCATGACGTTACTTTACCGTGCTCGAAGGCTTAAGGTTCGCGGCGTCAGCTTCCGGGTGTCACTTCGTCGACCACGCGCGTCGCACCCAGCGGCTCGCCGGCGACGAAGCGCCACGAGCCGTGGTTCGGGGCGACGGTGAACACGGCGGTGTACTCGTTGGTGCGGGTGTGGACGTGGTTGAAGTGCTTGACGATGCCGCGCACGCGCCAGCGCAGCGTCGCCTCGAACGCGCCGGACATCGCCTCGGCGTTGTCACCGCCGCTCGCGTCACCTTCGTCGTGCGTCGCGTGGTGGTCGCCGAGCTTGACGTCACAGTCGAGCACCTCGACGGACAGCACGTCGGTCGACGCGCCGTCGGGCGACTCGGCGCGGCGCGCCACCGCGTACAGCTGGTGGTACAGCTCATCGAGGTAATCGCCGCTGACGCTGCGGGCGAGCAGGTCGTACACGTCGTCGTCGCGTGTGTACATCCCGGCGAGGTAGACGTTGCGCAGCAGCTGCCGGGCGATGACGCGGGCGCGCTCGGCGTCGGGGAACTCGGCGGGCCGATCGACGTGGTGCGTCCGCACGATCGTGGTGACGAGCGGCGTGACGATCACCACGCAGGCAAGCGCGAGCACGACGTCGCTGCAAGAACGGAACCCGACGATGAGGATCGCGCCGCCGAGCAGCATCGTGAGGACGACGAACGCCGACCACGCCGGGCCGTGCGGCGCGACGGTGACGGGGCGCGTGGCGACGGCGAGGTCGACCGGCTGCGGCGCGGGCACGTCGTTGTCGACGGTGAACGTGCCGGGCTTCGGGCCGATGACGATGTGCCGCCGGTACTGCCCCATCGATGTGAGGCTGACGTTCGCCAGCAGCGCCAGCGGCTGCGTGCGCTCAATCGCCTTGATCACGTCCGCGTCGAAATACGCCGCGGGCACGACCGCCCACCTGACGCTCACGGTCTTCGGCGGATCGATCGTCGGATACGTCACGACGATGGACACGTCGGCGTTGTCGGCGGGGAACGTCGGCGCGGTCTTGTCGACGTCGGGCATCGACATGTCACGCCCGATGTACAGCGTGTCGATGCGCGGGGGCACGACCTCGCCGTTGATCTCGACACGGACGAGCTCGGCGAACCGGTCAGCGATCTGTCGCTTGACCTGGTCGAGCTCGGCTTCGCTGAGCGTCTCGGGGTCGCGTCGGTCGATGTGCAGCATCTTGTCGACGAGGCCGAAGCCGGTGTAGAGCTGGCAGGTGACGCGGATGGGCTCGACGCGCATCAGCGCGGTGACTTCCCACGGCCGGGCGTGCGCGTGGGCCTTGTTGACGCAGGCCGCGCCGCAGAGCAGCGTCACACACAGGATGGCGAATCGGTGTTTGATCACGGGTAAAACAAGCGTAGCGGAGAGTCCCCCGCGAGGCGAGAGACTCTCCGCTACTGTGCGATTCACGTCACGCTCGCGTGTCGAGCGGACACCGGATCAGCGATCAGCGTTGGGCACGACGCCGGCGAACAGCCCACCGTGCAGCGCGGCGGCCGCGGCGGCAGACGACTCGTGCTTGAGCACCGCGTACTTCCCCTTGTTCCAGCCGTGGATCAGGATGTACAGCTCCTTGGAGCCGTCGGCCTGGGTGACGTAGTGCGGCCAGGCGTCGTGGATGTTGTTGAGCACGGGGATGCCCAGGTCGCCGGGGATGATCGTCGACACGAGCTTCTCGCCGGTGTGCGCGTAGATCGGCGCGGACTTCTGATTGCCGATCTTCGCCAGCGGGCAGAAGAAGAAGTGGTCGGCGAGGTACGCGATGTTGCACACGCGGCTGCCCGGCGGGATGTCCTTGATCTCCTCGACGAGCTCGCCGTCCTTCGTGAACTTGACGACCTTGTGCGCCTCGCGGTTGGCGACATAGATGAACCCCTCGTGCGCGAACACGCCGTGGGCCGTCTTGAATTGGCCGGGCCCGTCACCCTTGCCGCCCCACGCGATCGGTCCCCACGCCCACTGTCCGTCCTTCTCGGTGGCGGTCAGCACGAAGTCGCCGGGGCTGTAGCCGGTCACGACGTAGAGGCGTCCGTCGAGGTAGGTCACGTCGGTGCAGTTGAACGGCGACTTGGCGCCTTTGTAGTAGGCGTTGGCGGGCTCGAAGTTGAACTCGCCGCCGGCGGGCTTGTTGATCTGCTGGAGGACCTTGCCGTCGAGGTCGACGACGAGCACGCGCTGGTCGCCCTGCTGCGCGACGGCGATGTACTTCTTGCCGTTGTGCACGAAGAACACCAGGCCGTGGATGTTGCCCTTGAGCCGCGGGTCGTCGCCGAGCAGCTTCCACGTCTTGAGGTCCGCGCTGATCTGGCACAGGCCGTAGCCGGGGATGCCGGTGTAGACGATGCCGGTCTCGGGGTCCTCGTTGAACCCGCCGTGCATACCGGGCTCGAACTTCTTCGCGTCGTCGGGGAAAGCGGCGGTCAGGCCCTGGTCCCACGAGAAGATCATCGCGCCCTGGCCGGTGGTCGGCTTGGCGTCGCCGGCCTTGGCGTCGGCCTGCGCGACGACGGCGATGTGCGTGACCTCCGCGACCGCCTGCGGGTCGTCGGCCTGATCCTTGTTGACCGGGTCGTGGGCCGTGACCACAGCGGGGATCGCAACGACCGCCAACGCGGCGGCCAGTGTCTTGAGCGTGCTCATTGGAGTGCGGCGAATCATGGGGGTCCTTTCGTCAAACGACTTCGTGGTTCGAAGATTGTAGGTTGCTGCGTGCGTCCGCGACGCGTCACTTCGTCGGCGTGTACGCCTCGCCGTCGCCCAGCTTCAGCGACGGCTGCGTGTCTTCCTTGCCGATGATCAGCGACACCCAGTGCCCGCCGACGCAGTGACCGGGGAAGCCGCACGCGATCGCGTACTTGCCCGTCTCGTCGGGCGTGAAGGTGAAGGACTCTTCCTTGGTGCCGCCCATCTTCGGGTCCTTCGTCGACGCGCCGTCGAAGTACGGGTCGCCGAGCTGGAGCTTGTCCGTTTCGTCGGCGTCGATCACGATCGCGCTGTGCGGCACGGCGGAGTTGTTCTTGAACGTGACGGTCACCGCCCAGCCCTTTGGCACGCGGTACACCGCCCCGCCGCGGGAGAACCCGTTGAAGTTCATCCCGCCGTTCTCCATGTTGTACGCGGCGATGACCGTGATGTTCAGCGTCTTGGGCTGGTCGCCGAGCGAGATGAACATCTGCGGCTCGGGCTTGGGCGCTTCGCCGTCGGCGGCCAGCGGCACGACGGCGCCGATCGGCAGGCACAGCGTCGACTGCACGGGCAGCCGCATCGGCGCCTGGGCGTCGACGCGCTCGCCGCCGCCGATCGCCACGTAGCCGACGACCATCGCCAGCGCCCACAGGCCGACCACGGTTGCGATCGGTTTCGTCATGTTCGTCTGATGCGTATCAGTCATACGTCGCTCACTCCAGCGGCGCGGTCTCGGCGCCCGCCGGGACCTGGTCGGCCGGCACGAGCTTCCACACCGCGCCGCGCGGGTTGTCCTCGGGGTTGACCGGCCCGCCGTAGTTCGCGTGCGCGGTCGTCACGTAGATATTGCCCTGCTCGTCCTCGCCGGCGCCGGTGAACATGAGCTTGGTGTCGGCCATCTCCTGCATGACCCACTTGCCGTCGTCGCCGCGCTTCACGCCCCAGAACTTGCCGCTGCCCCAGTCGCCGAAGAAGTACACGCCGTCGGCGTCACCCTTGTACGCCGGACCGCGCGCCACGCCGAAGCCGATCACGCAGATGCCGTCCTTCGCGTGGTTGTACTGGGCGATCGGCGCGATGCCGACCTTCGGCGCGTCCTTCGCGCCGATCGGGAACGGGTGCGTGCCGCACATCATCTTCCACCCGTAGTTCTCGCCGCCCTTGCTGTTGGCGGGCTGGAACGAGACTTCCTCCCAGTGGTTCTGGCCGACGTCGGCGATGTACAGGTCGCCGGTCTTGCGGTCGAACTGCATCTTCACGGGGTTGCGCACGCCGTACGCCCAGATCTCCGGCTTCGCGGTCGGCGCGACCTTCGCGAACTCCTCTTCGCTGACGCCGAACAGCACCATCTGCTGCTTGGGTGTCTGGAACGGGTTGGTCTTCGGGATGCTGTACGCACGATCGCTGTCGGTGTGATCGACGTCGATGCGCAAGATCTTCGCCAGCAGCGTGTCGAGACGCTGACCGGCGTTGAGCACGTCGCCCTCCCAGCCGCCGTCGCCCGAACCGATGTACAGGTACCCGTCCGGCCCGAACACCAGCTCGCCGCCGTTGTGGTTCGCGTACGGCTGGTCGATCGTCATGATCACCTTCACCGACTTGCGGTCGGCCTTGTTCTCGTCGTCGGGGTCAACGTTGTACCGCGCGATGAACGAGTCACCGTTGAACCACATGTCCGAGTAGTGCACGAAGAACTGGCCGTTCTCCTTGAACTTCGGGTGGAACTCCAGGTCGTACAGGCCCTGCTCGAGGAAAGAGCTGACGACGGTCTGCTTGATGTCGAGGAACGGCTTCTTGAGGACCTTGCCGTCCTTGATGATGCGGACGACGCCGGGTCGCTCGATGACGAACAGGCGGCCGGAGCCGTCCTTCGGGCACACGACGTTGATGGGGTCGACGAAGCCGTCGGCGACCTTCACGAGCTTCATCGCGACATTGCCGGGCAGCTTGCCGCCGGGCTCGGCGGTGTTCGGGGGCTGGTCCGCGTGGACGGGCGCGGCGATCAGCGCCAAAGCCAGCGCGGCGCCCAAGGCGGCGAATCGTGACGTGCGACGGTACTGCCCGACGGTGCGGTGCATACGTAGCCCCTTTCTTTCAGCGTGCCCGATTGTTCGTAGTTCGACCCCGACGGTCGAGGAGGTTGGATGACTCGTGCATAAGCTAGGTCGCGGGGGTAAGACGGTCAACATCGGCTGGTCGGCGCGCTCTTGTCGCGCTACTCTATATAGCCAATGGGTCCAAAACATTGCCAAGTTTTTGAAAAATGACCTGACCGGAGTCGCCGATGCGCCTTAACTGCACACGATTTACCGTGATTCTCACCATCGCCCTGCTCGCGGCGACCTTCGCCGGTCCTTCCGCACGCGCCGACCTGAAGGGCACGCGACCGAACATCGTGCTGATCATGTGCGACGACATGGGCTTCTCCGACCTGCACTGCTACGGCGGTGAGGTCGACACGCCGAACATCGACCGACTCGCCGCCGAGGGCATGAAGTTCACGCAGTTCTACAACAACGCCAAGTGCACCACGACCCGCGCGTCGATCGTCACCGGCCTTTACCCGCGTCGCTCCGGCTCGCTGCTCCAGACCAGCATGGTCACCTTCGGCGAGGTGCTCAAAGACGCGGGATACCGCACGACGCTCATCGGCAAGTGGCACCTCGGCGCCGGAGAGACCACGTACCCGTTCCACCGCGGCTTCGAGGAGTACTACGGCCTGCTCGACGGCTGCTGCAACTACTTCAACCCCGTCCAGCCCGACCCGAAGTACAAGGGCGGCCGCGTGCGCCTCTTCGGGCACAACGACGAGAAGATCACCGAGTTCCCCAAGGATTTCTACACAACCAACGCGTTCACCGATCACGCGATCGAGACGATCAAGCGGTTCCGCAGCGAGACGCCGGACAAACCGTTCCTGCTGCACCTGACCTACAACGCCCCGCACTACCCGCTGCACGCCCTGCCGGAGGACATCGCCAAGTACACCGGCAAGTTCATGATGGGCTGGGAGCAGATGCGTAAGGATCGCTACAAGCGTCAGGTCGAGATGGGCCTGTTCGACCCGAAGACCTGGCCGCTGAGCGGCACCGACCCGCACGCCTATCCGTGGGAGTCGGCAAACAAGGAGTTCGAAGACTCGCGCATGGCGGTGTACGCGGCGATGATCGACCGCATGGACCAGAACATCGGGCGGCTGATGGCGACGATCAAGGATCTCGGCATCGACGACAACACGATCGTGATGTTCCTGTCGGACAACGGTGGGTGCAGCGAGGAGCCCGGCGGGCGTGACCCGAAGCAGCGTCACCCCGGGCCCGGCGACGACTACGTCGCGGTCGGCCCGGCGTGGGGCTGGGCGCAGAACGCGCCGTTCCGCAGGTTCAAGTCGTGGACGCACGAGGGCGGCGTCAGCACGCCGATGATCGTCCGCTGGCCCGGCCGCGTGAAGCCCGGCACGCAGACCAACCAGCCCGGCCACATCATCGACTTCATGCCCACCCTCTGCGATCTGGCCGGCACAAACTACCCTTCGGAGTTCCACGGCAACCAGATCATCCCCGTCGAGGGCATCAGCCTGCTGCCGATCTTCGAGGGCAAGACCCGCAAGCCGCACGACGAGCTCTACTGGGAATGGTCCGGCCACCGCGCCATCCGCCAGGGCCAATGGAAGCTGGTGTGGGAACGCAAAGAGTGGGAGCTGTACGACATCGACGCCGACCGCACCGAGACCCACGACCTGGCGAGTTCACAGCCCGACCGCGTCGAGGCGATGAGCAAGCTGTGGTTCGTCTGGGCGGACAAGACGGGGTTGAAGACCAAGAAGTGAGTCGGGGCGTGTCGGTGATCACAAGACAACTTGTCGCGCACGTGCTGTCGCACTACACGCTGCCGCTGTTCGGATACCACGGCGTGTCGCACTGGGCGCGCGTGCTGGAAAACGGCGTGCGCCTCGCCGAGTCGACCGGCGCCGACGCGCGTGTGGTCGAGCTGTTCGCGCTGTTCCACGACTCCCAGCGTATCAACGAGAGCAGCGATCCCGGACACGGGTCACGCGGCGCGAAGCTCGCGAGACACATGCGCGACGAAGGCTGGGACGCGCTCACCGCCCTGTCCGACGACGAATTCGAGATGATGTGCGACGCGTGCGATCGACACACGGACGGGACGACGGACGGGCCGGTGACCGTGCAGACCTGCTGGGACGCCGACCGCCTCGATCTGTTCCGTGTCGGCATGTACCCCGACACGCGTTACCTGTGCACCGCAGCGGCAAAGAACTACGACACGATCGCGTGGGCGTGCGGGCGCGCCGCCGAACGCCAGGTGCCGGACTTTGTATATTCGCGATGGGGTGTGACCGGCGGACGATTCAACTGAACGACGCGCCGCCACATCACCAGATCGCCACTTCACCAAATCACCAAATGACCGTCAGTCGCGGCCGAACTCGTGGTCGTAGTCTTCCATCGCCGCCGCGATCACCTTGTAGGCGTGCTCGCGGTCGTAGGTGCGCTCGACGGTCATCGTCGGCGGCTTGCCGGGGATCATCTTGTACGTCGAGAAGTAGTGACGCAGGCGCTCGATCATCACGCTCGGCAGGTCGCTGATGTCGTGGCAGTTGGCGTAGACGCTGTCGTTGGCGAGCACGGCGATGATCTTGTCGTCGGCCTCGCCGTTGTCGATGCCCTGCAGACCGCCGAGCACGCGCGCGCTGACGATCACCTCGGCGCGCGTGATGGGGCGCTCGCTGATCACGCAGATGTCGAGCGGGTCGCCGTCGCCGCGCGGCGTGTTGGCGCTCAGCGCGCCGACCCGACCGTGGCAGATCGTCTGCGGGATGAACCCGTACATCGACGGCGGCAGCGAGCTCGAACGCTGCGGGCGGTCCACGCGCAGGTACCCCGTCGACTTGTCGATCTCGTACTTCACGAAGTCGAACGACGTGAGCTCGATGTAGGCGTTGACGATGTTCGGGCAGTCGTCGCCGGGGTCGAGGCCGTGCCAGGGGTGCGGTCGCCAGCGGAAGAACGGTTTGGGGAAACCCATTGCTCGATGTCCTGAAGTTGCAGAGGTCGTGGTCGGCGGCGTAGGGAGGGCCATTGTAGCGACTGTTTCGCCGGGGTCACCCATCGGGTTCGCGACGCCCGTCCAGCCAGACGATCTTCCCCGCCCCGCCGCGATCCGCCTCGTCACGCACCGAGTGCAGGATCATGATCTTCTGCCAGATCTTGCGGCTCAGGCCGGTCGTCAGGGATTCGACCTCGTTCACCGACGCCAGCGCCACCGGATCATCGAACCGCTGGACGTACAACGCGGCGATCTTGCCGATCAGCGACAGCATCTCGGAGCAATAGTCCAGGTAGTGGATCAGCTGATGCGGGGTCAGCACGTCGCGTTCGACGACGGAGCGGTCGGCGGACTCGATCTTTGGCCCGCGACCGCTGTCGGGGTCCTTCGTCAGCTGGTGCATGTCGATGATGTGAGCGAGCGAGCGCAGCTCGTGGATCGCCCGCAGCGCGCGGGTCCGCTTGATGCGCACCTCGAGGGTCACGGCGAAGAAGATCGCCGCGCCGATGAGCACGACGTCGTTGATCCCCGCTTCGAGCACCTGCAGGAAGTCGGTCAGCTTCAGGCCCTCGTCGGGCATCTGCACGACGGTCAGCGTCTTGATCAGCCCGACGAGGATGATCGCGACCGCGACGCCGGACACCACACGCAGCGCGATGTTCGGCCGCTTGATCTCCTCCGATCGCTGCTGCGCCGCCCGCGCGATCTCCAGCAGCGTCTGACACACCTTGCCGAGCCCCGCCTCGGGGAACCGCCGGTTGACGCGCGCGGCGAGCCGATCGACGGTGTCGATGATGTGCGTCGGGTCGAGGCGGTTGTAGGGCATCGGCGTCAGAGAGGTCCGGGGTTGATGTGCATGAATCTACCCGAAGCGATCGATCCCCGCATGTCGTTGCGATAAACGCTAGACGCGACGCCTCTCGCACATCTGACAAACGCGCCCGGGGATTCCGCACACGTGGCACGCCGCGAACACCGTATAATCTCTACGCATGGCACAGACACCAGCGGCCAACACGGGGTCGACGCGCCTGCGCGGCTGTCCGCGATGCGGGCTCGTGCAGCAGGTCCCGGCGATGCGCAGCGGCCAACGCGCCATCTGCACACGCTGCGGCGACGTCATCGCACACCCCTCCGGCGAACACACCAACCGCATGTGCGCCGCCATCGCCCTCGCCGCGCTCATCTGCTATCCGATGGGCATCCTCTTGCCTGTGCTGCGACTCGAGGAGATGGGCTACGTCAGCGAGACCAGCATCTGGGCGGGTTCGATCAGCCTGCTGTCGCAGGGTCAGTGGATCGTCGGCCTCGTCGTGCTGCTCTGCTCGATCGTCATCCCCGTCATGAAACTGCTCGGCCTGTTCATCCTGACGATGGGCGGCGGCGTGTCGATCGCCAAGCGGCACAAATCGGCGGTTTATCACTGGATCGAGATCGCCGGGCGTTGGGGGATGATCGACGTGCTGCTGGTGGCGATCCTGATCGCGGCGCTGAAGCTGGGCGACATGGTGGCCGTGACGCCGGGCCCGGGCGTCGTGGCGTTCACCGCGTGCGTCGCCCTAAGCCTCGTCGCCGCCGCGGTGTTTGATCCGCACGCGATGTGGGACGAATAGGAGGGATTTTTGAATTCTGATTTTTGATTTGGCTCCGCGGAACGAAAGGCGAATAGGAGTGATCGTGTACATCTTTGCCGAGGCCCTCATGCAGGCGGTGATTTTCGGTTCACTGAGCTTCGCGGAATGGTCTGTGCGTTTCGCGCGGATCCTGCTCGCGGGAGATCTCGAGCCCAATCAAAACTCAGAATTCTAAAATCGAAGATGTCCAATGAGTGATGAAACCCAAAAACCCGAAACCCCTCCCGTTGCCAGGGTCGAATCCGGCGCCGAGTCCCGTTGGGTCTGGCTGATCCCGATCGCCGCGGTGGTGTTCGTGATCGCGCTGTTCAGCACGTACGTCGTGAAGCGCGGCACGTCGATCACCGTGGAGATGTCCAACGGCTACGGCATCAAGCCGACCGACACCGTACGCTGCCGCGGCATCGTCGTCGGTGAGATCGAGGCGGTGCGCCTCAGCGACGACCTCGAGGGCGTGTTGCTGACGGTGCGGCTCGATCCGACAGCGGACGAGGTGGCGCGCGAGGGCAGCCGGTTCTGGGTCGTGCGACCGCAGGTGCGGCTGAGCGGCGTGAGCGGGCTGGAGACGGTGGCCGGGCCGCGATACCTGTCGGTGCTGCCGGGGACGGGCAAGTCGTTGAAGCACTTCGTGGCGCTGGACGAGCCGCCGGTGCTCGAGGAGATCGAGCCGGAAGGATTGGAGATCACGCTGATCGCACAGCGGCGCGGGAGCCTGACGCCGGGCGCGCCGGTGCTGTACCGCCAGGTGCAGGTCGGCACGGTGCTGTCGGTCGGGCTGGCGAGCGACGCGGCGACGGTGGACATCACGGCGTACATCAACCCGGCGTACCGGCAGCTCGTGCGGAGCAACACGGTGTTCTGGAACGCGAGCGGCGCTGGCGTGAGCGTCGACCTCAAGGGCCTGCACCTCGAGGTCGAGTCGCTGCAGTCGCTGGTCGAGGGCGGCGTGTCGCTGGCGACGCCGAACAACGCGGGCGAGCCGGTCAGCACGGGCCATCGCTTCACGCTGCACGACAAGGCAGACGACGAATGGCTGGCGTGGCAACCGTCGCTCGCGGTCGGGTCGGACCTGCTGCCGCCCGGCGCGCCGCGACCGCAGATGCTGCGGACCACCGTGATGCGCCGCCGGTCGGTATTCCGCACCACGATCACGAAGGGCTGGCTGCTGCCGGTGGCCAACGGGCTGATCGGCCCGGCGGACATGCTCAACGGCGACGGCTCGGCCGAGCTGCAGGTCGGCGGCCGCAAGCTCACGCTCGCGAATCAGAAGACGATCGACGGCGAGTCGCTGAAGATGCTGACCTACGAGCTGCCCGACGCCGAGCCCTGGCCCGCGGCGCAGACACGCCGCCTGACCGCACGCGAGGAGCTGCTCGTGCTGACCGATCCGTCGACGCCGCCGATCCCGCTGTCCGCGGCGCGCCTCGTGCAGGGCCACGGCTACTGGGTCGTCGAGCCGTCCGTCTCGTTCAACGACACGCTGCACGGCGCGGCGGTCGCGTCGCGTGTCGACGGCGCGATCATCGGCGTGCTGCTGATCAACGAAGGCAACGGCCGCATAGCCCCACTGCCCGACGCCTTCCTCAAGTGAGAACCGCATGACCGACGACCCGCACGACTTCGAACCGCAGCTGCGCGACCTGATCGACGCCGAACGCATCATCGACGCCGTCAAGCTCTGCCGGGAGAAGCTCGGCGTCGATCTGTCGCACGGCAAGGCGATCGTCGACGCGCTGGCGAAGGGTGAGACGCGCCCGCTGCGCGACGCGCTCGAAGCCGCGGAGGCGCGCGGCGCGAGCGCGGCCAGCCGCGGCGTGGGCGACGCCGCCCTCGAAGAGGAAGTCGTCGAGCTCATGCGCGCCGACCGGAAGATCGAGGCGATCAAACGCTACCGCGAGCGGTACAAAGTCGACCTGGCGACGGCGAAGGAGACCGTCGAGATGATCGCGGCGCGGCACGCGATCCCGCCCACCAAGGGCTGCGCCGCGATGCTCGCCGTCACGGCGCTGCTGCTGATCGGCCTCGGCGCACTCGTGACCGCGTAATACGCGCATCACATCGAATCATCACGGAGACACGGCATGGCCAAGGGACCGATCGGCGAGCGCGGACGCGACGACAAGCCCAACGAGGATCCTTCGAGCGACTTCGACCCGAAGGACCCGCACGCGCGCGACGATCAGGGACATCACGTCGGCAGCGACGCGGGCGAGGACTCCGGCGACGGCGCGACCGGCGAGGACGGCAAGTCCGAAGGCCGGTTCTCGAAGGAGAAGCTCAAGGCGGTCGCCGCCGACGTGCGCGAGGTCGGAGCCAAAGTCGGCGCGAAGGTCGGCGCGAAGGTCAGCGAGCAGGCGAAAGAAAAGGCCGGTGCGTTTGTCGAGGACTTCGCGACGACCGGGTTCACCGGCGAGGACGGCGAGACGCTCGACGACCTGAGCGAGGAGACACGCCTGTGGGCGACGCTCGCGCACGCCGGGGTGTTGCTGTGGCTCGTCGGCGTCGTCATGGCGCACATCCTCGCGCCGCTCATCGTGTACCTCGTCAAGAAGGACGGCCACCCCTTCATCGTTCACAACGCGCGCGAGTCGCTGAACTTTCAGCTCAGCATCACGATGTGGATCGTCCTGATCTGGGTGCTGGTGTTCCTGACGTTCGGGATCGCCGCGCCGCTCGCTGCGCTGGCGTCCGGCGCGCTGGTCGTGCTGGCGTTCATCCTCGTGATCGTCGCGTCTGTCCGCGCGTGGACCGGCACGGTGTACCGCTATCCGCTGACGATCCGATTCATCAAGTAACGCCCCGGCCGCGCGGTCACTCGAGCACGCGCGGCGTGGGATGAGCGAAGTCACCGACCGGGCGTTGCCCGCTGCCCCGCTTGTCGCCGTCGCCGAGGTCCGCACGCGCGCGATCCGCGGCGGCGCGCAACCGCGCCACGACGTCCGCGTGCGCCGCCGCGACGTCGGTCGTCTCCCGCGGATCGTCGCGCATGTCGTAGAGCTTGCCGTTGGTCAGCTGCAGCTTCCACCGCGGTCCGCGCACGGCCTGCAGGTCGCCTCGCTGGTAGTAGAAGAACGCGTCGTACGGTGACGCCGCGTCCGCCCCGCCGAACAGCACGCCGGAGATGTCGTGCCCGTCGATCACGCGATCGTCCGGCGGCGCTGCGCTCGCGAGCTTCGCGCATGTCGGCAGCACGTCCATCATCGTGCACAGCGCGTCGCTGGTCACGCCCGCCGGGACGCGCCCCGGCCAGCGCACGACGCACGGCACGCGCTGGCCGCCCTCCGTCGCGGTGTAGCCCCACGTCTTGAACGGCGCGTTGGTGCCCGCCGGTGTTTTGAAGCGCGGCGCGCCGTTGTCCGACGTCCAGATCACGAGCGTGCGTTCGTCGAGGTCGAGCCGCTTGAGCGTGTCGAGGATCTGCCCGGTCGACCAGTCGATCTCTTCGACCGCGTCGCCCCACCCGCCGTTGCGCGACTTGCCGCGGAACGCCTCGCTCGCGAACGGGTGCGGCGTAGAGCCGGGCATCGCGTGCGAGAGGATCACGAAGAACGGCCCGTCGCGGTGTCGCTCGACGAAGTCGATCACGCGCTCGGTGTACCGCTTCGTCAGCGGGTTGCGATCGACCGGCGCCTCGATGACACGCTCGCCCTCCATCAGCGGCAGCGGCGGCCAGCCCGGTCGTTTGCCGCCGACCATGTCGTCGCTGTACGGGATGCCGAAGTACTCGTCGTAGCCCTGACGCGTGGGCAGGAACGGCGGCTGGTCGCCGAGGTGCCACTTGCCGACGATCGTCGTGGCGTAGCCGCGCTGCTTGAGGATCTCCGCGATGGTGATCTCGTCGGGGTGGAGCCCGTGCGTCGACACGGGTCGCAACACCGCGCCGTCGGGCGTGGTTTCGTGCAGACCGACGCGGCGCGGGTAGCAACCGGTCTGCAGCGACGCCCGCGACGGCGTGCAGACGCCGGACGTCGAGTAAAACGCGGTGAGCTTCAGGCCCTCCGCGGCCATGCGGTCGACGTTCGGCGTGCGGTGCACCGTCGAGCCGAAGCAGCCGAGGTCGCCGTAGCCGAGGTTGTCGCAGAAGATGACGATGATGTTGGGCGGCGCGTCGTCCGCGGCGCGCGTGTCGCGCGGCGTCGCGAGAAGCCCGGCGTGCACACACAACGCGACGAGGAGCGTCAGCGTGCGGAAGTTCATGCGGTGAACAGCCCCTGCGCAATCGGCGCGTGTTCGTGATCGAGCAGCCAGCGCTTGCGGTCCAGGCCGCTGGAGTAACCGCCGAGCGTGCCGTCCGCGGCGATCACGCGGTGACACGGGATGATGATCGCGATGGGGTTGCGCCCGTTGGCCGCGCCGACGGCGCGCGAGGCGCCGGGCTGACCGAGACGCCGCGCAAGATCGCCGTAGCTGCGCGTCTCGCCGCACGGGATCGCCAGCAGCTGATCCCACACGCGGCGTTGAAACCGCGTGCCTTCTGGCGCAAGGCGTAGATCGAACGACGTCAGCTCACCGGCGAAGTAAGCGTCGAGCTGCGGGATCACGTCGGCGAACGCTTCGCCGTCTTCTACCCAATCCGCAGCGAGCCTCGCGACGTGCTTGCCGTCGACAAAGTCGGCGCGACGCAGGCCCGCGTCGTCACCGACGAGGCGCAGCGTGCCGAGCGGGCTGTCGTGGTGCGTGTATCGCATCAGCGCTTGCCGGGTTCGCGTCGGCCGGTGCCGGGGTCCTTGCCGTCGCCGAGGTCCTTACGCATCTCGTCGGCGAGTTTCATGATCCGCTTGACCACGTCGGGGTAGTCGTCCTTGACGTCCTTGGTCTCGCCGATGTCGTTCTCGAGGTCGAACAGCGACAGCTCGATGTGACCCTTGCTGTAGTTGGCGGGGATGCCGCCGGTGCCGCCCGGCTTGCCGTCGAGCGTGCGGTAGTCGTGGGGGAAGTGCAGCTTCCACTTGCCCATGCGCACGGCCTGGAGTTGCGTGCCCCAGTACATGAACATCGCCTCGTGCGGCGACTTGGCGTCGGGCTCGCCCTTGATCAGCGGCCAGATGTTCAGGCCGTCGATCTTGTGGTCGGGCAGCTTCGCGCCGATGAGGTGCGCGACGGTCGGCAGGATGTCGATCGTCATCGCGAGTTCCGACGTCCTCGTGCCCGCGGGGACGGTGCCGGGCATCCACATGATGCACGACTCGCGGCACCCGCCGTCGAACTCCGTGCCCTTGCCCTCGCGCAGCGGACCGGCGGAACCGGCGTGATCCCCGTAGCTGAGCCACGGGCCGTTGTCCGCGGTAAAGATCACCAGCGTGTTCTTCTCCAGGTTGTTCTTGCGCAGCGTGTCGAGGATCTGGCCGACGGACCAGTCGACCTCCATCATCACGTCGCCGAACAGCCCGCGCTTCGACTTGCCCTTGAATCGGTCCGACACGTGCAGCGGCACGTGCACCATGCTGTGCGGGACGTACAGGAAGAACGGCTTGTCCTTGTTCCGCTCGATGAAGCTGACGGCGTGCTCGGTGTACTGCGTGGTCAGCTTCTCCTGGTCCTCGTGCGTCAGCGCAGGATTGATGACCTTGTTGCCCTCGATGAGCGGCAGGTTCGGCCAACGCTTGAGTCGCTGCTCCATCGGCAGGTGCATGACCGCGGGGTGGTACGGCCACATGTCGTTGGAGTACGGCAGGCCGAAGTACTCGTCGAAGCCGTGCTGCAGCGGCAGGAACTTCTCGGCGTCGCCGAGGTGCCACTTGCCGAAGATCGCCGTCGCGTACCCCTTCTGCTTGCAGACCTCGGCGATGGTCATCTCGTCGGCGTTGATGCCGATGCGCGAGTTCGGGCCGAGCGCGCCCTGGATGCCCACGCGGATGTTGTAGCAGCCGGTCATCAGCCCAGCGCGGCTCGCCGAGCACACCGCCTGCGAGACGTAGAAGTCGGTGAACACGCGGCCCTCGGTCGCCATGCGGTCGATGTTGGGCGTCTCGTAACCCGGCAGGCCGTCCTTGCCCGCGAACGGGCCGACGTCGGCGTAACCCATGTCGTCGATAAAGATGACCACGACGTTCGGCGTGTCGGCGGCACGCGTAACGGCCGGGCGGGCGATGAGGCTGAGCGTAACAAGCAGGACGATGGCGGACAGCGTGGCCAGACGTTGCATGAGGGGTCTCCGCGGGCGTGTGCTGATGAGGGAGGATCGGACGCGACGGGCCAACGCGTGCCTTACCCGTCGCATTGCACAGGCAGCGCTATTTCACAAGCGGCTTGCGCACAACCTCATGATAGCAGCCACCGCGGTCAATTCGACGCGTCGGACGTTTCGGGGGCGCCGTCGGATTCGGTCGGCTTGGGCAGGTAGTACGGATAGATCCAGTACTCGTTGAGGAAGGCGTTCAAGGCCTCGGTGGGCCGATGCGCCTTCTCGTGCAGCAGGATCGCGGAGCGGAAGCGGCCGAGGTCGACGTAGGCGCGGAAGTCTTCGGGGATCTTCGCGCCGTCGGCGGTCAACTCGCCGAGCTCCGCGCCGTACGCCACGTCGGTCCACGGGTTGTCCGACTTCGCCGCCTGCCACACCGCACGATCCTGTTCGGATGCGCCGTCCTTCGGCTCCGGCGCGCCTTTGCTCGCGGCGAGGCGCCGAGTACGCGCCGCGTTGATGCGCTGGCGCATCCAATCGCCGTCGGACACGGGACCGGCGGCGATGCGGTTGATCAGCGCGCGCTGGTCGGGCGTGATCAGCTCGAGTCGGCCGACCATCACCCGGGTCACGTCGGCGTCGGTCGACAGCGTCAGCGGCAGCCGCTGAGCGGTCCACCACTGCGGCAGCACGTAGAACAGCCGCATGCCCGGCGTGCGGAAATACGACGCGTCCCACGTGTCGAGCATCGCAGTCGCCTCGTCGTCGAACAATCCTTCGGCGACGAGAGCGGCGTGCATCGCGCTGCGCAGCTCGGCGCGGTTGCCCTTGCCGTACGCCGCGGCGTCGAAGGTCGCGAGCGTCTGCGCCACGCGCTGCGGCTGCTCGACCGTGCCGCCGGTCGCTGTGACGCTGCGGAACGCGACACCGCCGTCACGCCGCACGTCGACGAGCCACATCGCGTTGGGCGACGCGACGCCCGTGCCGCACAGGAATGGACTGGTGATTGCGGAATCGATGTGAAGGATGTCGCCGGACCCATCCGGCGCGGACACACGTGTGGCGCGCAGCGGCGATTCCATGTTGGCCACGCCGCGGTAGAACAGGAAGCGCTCGGCCTCGCCCTGGGCGTTGGTCACCGTGGCGGCGCGCACGCGGCGCGGCGCGAGCCAGACCTCGTCGTCCGTCGCGGGGAGCGTCGCGGGCGCCCCGATCGTGACACCCTGCCAGGTCAGCGAACCCACGGCGTCGGGCTCGAGCCGACCGATCGTGGTGTAGCCGGAGTCCGCGTCGGTGGTGATGCCGGGCGCCTCGGCGACGGCGCGTGGATAGAACTCCGTGAGCCACCCGCCGCGCATGTCGACACGCACGTCGAGCCGCATCGGCAGCGTCGCGTCGGCGGGCGGATAGAAGTACAGCACCGGCGTCTCCATCCGCATGTTCACGTTCGGGTGGCTCGACGGCAGCGCCTTGCCCAGCATCCACATGCGCGGCGTGACGCGGGCGCCGGGGTGGATGAACCCTTCGGGGTGACGGTGCACGAACCCCGGCACCGGCTCGTCGTCGGCGTTGATGCCCGTGACGGTAACGCCCTGCTCGTCCTGGAGCGACGTGAACGTGCCCCACTCGTGCACGACGAGGCGCTCGCCGCGCGGCGCGTCGGCCGGGACACCTTCCACGACGTTGCTCGGCGCGGGAACGGCGCGGCGGTTGGACGACGCGACGCCGAGCAGGCCCGAGACAATCGCGAAGGTCAGCAGCATCGCAACGGCAAATCGGAACATGAAGGTGTGACGTGGCATAGCGGCGCCCCCTATAGAAGTGGTGTGTATCCTCACCACTTGGTATGCGCCACGATAGCGCGGCGTTGAGTGCGCGTTTGTAAATCGGATGTAACGCGGGGGGCGACGCTACTCGGTGGCCGCGGTGGCCGACGTCTTGGTCGACGCGGCGAGGAGCATCTCGGCCATCTTCTTGAGCATGTCGAGCTGCGAGCGGTTGGCGGCGTTGAGCTTCTGGCCGAGCAGCGTGTCGACGTGAGCGATGAGCGTCTTGGCGTCGGTCGGTCGCTTGTCGGACAGCGCGGCCTGCACGGCGTCGAGCCACGGCAGGGCCAGCACGTCGGCCGCGACGGGGCTGTCCTCCGCGAGCAGCGCCTTCGTGGTGGCCACGGCTTCGTCGATCTGCTTCTGCTCGAGCGCTAGATCGATGCGCGCGCTCGCGAGGCGGGCGCGCG
Organism: Phycisphaera sp.; assembly: GCA_016125285.1. Lineage (GTDB taxonomy): Bacteria > Planctomycetota > Phycisphaerae > Phycisphaerales > Zrk34 > RI-212. Next base: position 155,404 of record WGMA01000012.1, on the reverse strand, counting down.
TGTCGGCGTCGAGCGTCTTCTTGGCGGCCAGGCGCTGGTACACCGTGCGCGCCTTCGCGGCCTCGTCGTGCCGGGCGTAGAACGCGGCCAGACGCAGCGCCGCTTCGTTGCGGACGGCCTCCGTCTCCGGCGCGACCGGCGCGGCGGCGCCGTTGACGGAGGTCAGCCCGGCGGCGGTCTTGAGCAGCTCCTCGTGCAGCGCCGCCTGGTCGGCGTTGGCGTTGGCGATCAGGTGCGTGTCGACCTTCGCGAGCTCGGCGACGTTGAGCCGACTCGTCACGGCGAGCACGGCGGCGTTCCACTTGGCCAGGCGATCGGCCTCGGTCGGCTTGTTCTGCAGCAGCGCGATGACGGACGCCGCGTCGCTGGCGCGCTTCGACACAACCTCGATCGCGACCGGGCCGAGCGTCTGATCGCCGAGGTACTTGAGCATCGGCGTCACGGGCCAGCGGTCCATGCGGAACGGCTCGGCGGCGGCGAGGCGCACCTGCGCGTCGGGGTTGTCGAGGTACTTGGCGAGCAGCGGCAGGTCCGACGCGCCGCCGAGTCGACCAAGCACGCGGAGCAGGTTCGGCTCGGGCGTGGCGACGGCGTCGAGGAACCGACGCGTGGCGTCGAGGGTGCGGCGCGACTGGTTGGGCGTCAGCAGGTCGGCGTCCGCGGCGGCGGCGAGGAACGCGGCCACGGCGTTGCGCAGCTGGTCACGCTCGAGCAGCAGCAACGCCGGCTCGACCGCGCCCGCCTTGGGCACACTCGCCAGCAGACCGAAGTAACGCGACTGGACCGTCGGGTCCCATTCGCCGAGCACGAGCTCGACGACACGCTCCGCGGCGGCGCTGTCGCCGAGCCGATCAAACAGCTGGGCGACGGTCGCGCGGACCTGCGGGTTGCGGTCGGTCAGGTGCTGACGCATCGCCGCGCGGACCTCTTCGCTGACCGGCTGCGCGTTGAGCGTCCGCCGCTCGATCAGGCTCAGCGCCAACAGACGCAGCTCGTCCATGTCGTCGTCGATCATCTTCTGGAGGATCGCCGGTCGCTGGTCTTCCGCGGCCGCGTCGTAGAGCGTCTTGTTGGCGTCGACGAGGCGTTCGGTCAGCGTCTTGAGCTGGTTGGCCTGCTCGGTGGAGCGGGCCGCGAGGTTACGCATCATCTCCGCGAGCAGGCGTTCGGGGCTGAGTCGTCGCGTGCGCTTCCACCAGCGGTCCCACGCGTCGGCGTCGGAGCCGAAGTCGACGATGCCGGTCAGGCGGGTCAGCGAGGCGAACGCCGCGGCGCGGACGTTCTGGTCGGTGTCGTGTGTCTGCTTGAGGATGGTGTCGATGACGCGGTGGACGGCCTGGGGGTTGCGCTGCTCGGCGAGGGCCTGGATGGACCCGAGCCGCGCGGGCGCGACCGGGTCGCCGGGCTTGCCGTGCGTCGACGCCGTCTTGATCAGGCGATCGACGAGGTCCGGCGTGTCGTAGCGGGCGAGCGCCGCGGCGGCGTCGGAACGCGTCGGGGCGTCGTCGGACCCCAGCAGCGCGACGAGCGGGTCGACCAGCTGCGGGCTGGGATTCTCGGTCAGCGCGATCGCCTGGCAGATCGCCCGCTTGGTGTTCGGGTCTTCGGCGTGCCCGAGCTGGCGGTGGAGGGTCACGACCGCCGCGGGCCAGCCGCGATCCAGCAGGATCGACGCCGCCCGGCGACGCCGCTCGATATCGATGCGGCTGTCGCGCAGATCCTCGATCAGATGCTCCAACTCCCGCTGCTGCTCGGGGTTGAGTCGAAGCGTGTCGACACGACCGCCGTTGTCATCCGCGGCAATCGGGCTATTCTCGGGGGCCTGGGCGCGTGTGGTTGGGGTGGCGATCCACGCGCTGACGGTCAGGGCGAATGCGGTCAGGCCGGTGGTGGCGACGCGACGAAATATCGTAGTCGGTTGGCGGCGTCGACCGCCCGCGGCGGCGCGTTCAGCGCCCCGGTCGCGTCGGTTGGCGGCATGTTTTCCACGCTGCATCGCCTTGCCTCGCCTCGCTAAAGGGAACATTGTACAATAATACCTTCTTGTTCGTGATTAGGTTCGTTGGGGTGCGGACCGGTGGATAAAATCGGCGCAAATTTCCTCTGTGGTGGGCAGACGGACACATGGAACCGATCAACGAGTGGTTTGACGCAGAGCGGCGTGTCGAAAAGGCGCACGAACTCTATGAGTCCGGGCGGTGGGAAGACGCGCTGCGCGAGCTCCGCGCCGCCCTCCGCGTCAATCCCTACCACGGCGAGTGGCACTTCAACATGGGCCTGACGCTCGACGCGATGGGTCGCTACGAAGAAGCCATCGACTGCTTCAAGCTCGCCCTCGAATACAACGGCGAGGACACCGACACACTGCACAACCTCGGCATCGCCTGCCTGCAGGTCGGTCGGCTCACCGAGTCCGTCGAGTACTTCGAGCGCTGCGAGCAGCTCGACCCGTCCGACGAGGACTCGTACATCCACCGCATCGACGCGTTCACGCAACTCGGCGACCACGAGGCCGCGGAGCAGATGTTCTACCTCGTCTGCCACATCAACGACGCCAACCCCCGCGCGTACTACAACATCGCGCAGTCGCTGCTGCAGCGCGAGGAGCTGAACCGCGCGGTGTGGTGTCTCGATCACGTCCGCCAGCTCGATCCCGCGACGCCCGGCGTGTACGCCAAGCTCGGCGAGGCCTACTGGCGCCGCCGCGAGTTCGAGCGCGCCCGCCAGTACTTCATCCGCCAGCTGCAGATCGATCCCGGCGACACCGCGACGATGATGGACCTCGGCCTGCTGCTGCTGGACATGGGCAAGAGCATCGAGGCCGCGGAGAAGTTCCGCCGCATCACCGAATACGAACCCACGCACGTCGAGGCGCACTTCGAGCTCGGCAAGCTCGCGCTGCACAACCACGACGTGGACGGCGGGCAGATGGCCTTCGAGCTCGTGCTGCGGCTCAACGCCTCGCACCCCGAAGCGCACCAGAAACTCGCGTTGATCGCGCTGCGGCGCGGCCGCGACGACGAGGCGCGTCGGCACCTGTCCGCCGAGCTGCCGCTGGCCCGGCTCGACGGCGACCTCGACACCGCCGAGGAACTCGCCCGCCTGCTGCTCGACGCGACCATGCCGCGCGAGGCCGCGTCCGTGCTCCGCATCCTCGTCCATCAGCACCCCGACGACGCCTACCTCTGCCACCAGCTCGCCGAGGCGTACTTCATGGACGGCCGACTCGAAGAAGGCATCCGCACCTGCCGCCGCGCCGTCCGCGCCGACGAGGAGTACACGCTGGCGATCCACAACCTCGCCGTGGCGCACCTGCGTCTCGGCCAGTACGCCCGCACGCGTTACTGGATCCGCCGCGCGTTGGAGATCGACCCCAACGACACCTACATGCGTCAGCTGCAGACGCGTCTGCTGTTCACGTCGCTGAAGCGCGGCGTGATGCGACTGTTCGGCCGGTAAAGCTTCGCCAGGGCCGTCCCGTTCTTTAATCCATCGACTTCGACCAGAACAGCGTCGGCTCGCCGTCGGGTTCGCCGTAGCCGAGCTTGCGGTACAGGCCCTTGGCGGGGTGGTTGTCGTCGCGGACCTCGAGGGTGACCTTGCACGCGCCGCGTTGGCGGGCGTGTTGTTCCACGGCGTCGAACAGCGCCTTGCCGATGCCGCGCCCGCGATGCGTATCGCGCACCGCCACGTCGTGGATGTTGACCAGCGGTCGGGCCTTGAAGCTCGAGAACCCCACGAGGCAGACCGCCACGCCGACCGCCGCCGCCTCGTCGCCGTCGCCTTCCCACGCGAGCAGCACGAACGCGGTCGGGTGATCGCGCAGGCCGTCAGCCAGCGTGCTGAGCACGGCCTCGTCGAGGGACGCACCGCCGCCCATCTCGTGCTGGGCGTAGTGGTTGATCAGGTCGACCGCCGCCCTGCGATCACGCTCGTGGGTCAGGTCGGCTTCACGGATGTGGATGGATGTCATTTTCCATTTCCCATTTATCGTTTTCCATTTCCCATTGCTGTCACGGCGCGAGACCGTGACCCCTAGCGTACGATCGGCCGCCCCAATCTGAAATGGAAAATGAAAAATGGGAAATGGAAATGGGAAAATCGCGTAGCGGCTCGGACAATTGACCGCCCCACCGCCCGCCTATAAGGTGGTCGCGATTCGCCGTGCCACCTTCGCCCCGGAGCCTACCCGCCGATGTCCATGACCCTGCAGCAACTGGCCGATCGCATCGGCGCGACGATCCGCAGCGCCGACGCCGACGCCGCGCAACGCACGGTCACCGCGTGCTCTTCGCTCGAGGCCGCAGGGCCCGACGACGTGGCCTTTCTCGCCAACGTCAAGTACACGTCGCAGGTGCAGACGACCAGGGCCGCGGCCGTGATCGTCGCCCCCGACATCACCGCCGAGTCGCAGACGCTGCTCGTCGCCGACGACCCCTACTTCGCGTTCCGCAACGCGATGGTCGAGCTGCACGGCTTCCGCAATCACCCGGCGCCGAGCCCCGACGGCAAGCCCGTCAGCCCGCTGGCCGTGGTCAGCCCCACCGCGAAGGTCGGGCACGGCACGAAGGTGCACCCGTTCGCCGTCATCTCCGATCACGCGGTCGTCGGCGAGAACTGCGTGATCTACCCCGGCGTGTTCGTCGGCCCGCGCGCCCGCGTCGGCAACGACTGCCAGTTGTACCCCAACGTCGTGGTCTACGACGATTGCGTGCTCGGCAACCGCGTCACGTTGCACTCCGGCTGCGTCATCGGGCAGGACGGCTTCGGCTACGCCACGCACGGCGAGCCCGGGCAGGCGCCGCTGCATCACAAGATCCCCCAGGCCGGCAACGCCGTGATCGAGGACGACGTCGAGATGGGCGCCGGCTGCACGATCGACCGCGCGACGATGGGATCGACCGTCATCGGCGTCGGCACCAAGTTCTCCGACCTCATCGCCATCGGCCACGGCACGAAGGTCGGCCCGCACAACCTCTACGTCGCGCAGGTCGGCCTCGCCGGGTCGGTCACCACCGGCGCGTACGTCGTGATGGGCGGACAGGCCGGCGTCGCCGGTCACCTGAAGATCGGCAACCAGGTGAAGGTCGCCGCGAAGTCGGGCATCATGCACGAGATCCCCGACAAGACCGACGTCGGGGGCCAGCCCGCCCTGCCGCTCAACGAGGGCAAACGCCTGCTGCTCAGCTCCTTCAAGGTGCCCGACCTGCTCAAGCAGGTGAAGCAGATGCAGCGCGACATCGACAAGCTTAAGGCGCAGCTCGAGACCGGCGCCGACGCATCGAGCGACTGACCCGCCTAGACTGTGCTGTCACGCCTCAGCCGACCGACCGGATTCCCTGAGTAATGGAACCCACCGATGCTTCACCGCACGCCCACGCTCATTGCGCTGCTGCTCGCGATCGCTATGCCCGCGTTCGCGGCGGACGACGCCAAGCCGACCGACCTGCCGAACGACCCCGCCGCGCCCGCTGACGTGGAACAGGCGATCCGCGCCGCGCCGCCCGCGCCGACGCCCGAGGCGCTGAAGGCGAAGATCGACGCGCTCGCCAAGCCGCTGATCGACGGCGACATCGTCGTCGGCATGGTGGTCGGCGTTTACCTCGACGGCAAGACGCACGTGTACAGCTACGGCGAGACGAAGCGCGGCAGCGGCAACGCGCCCGATGAGAACACCGTCTACGAGATCGGCTCGTGCACGAAGGTGTTCACCGCGGTGCTGCTGGCCGACCTCGCCGAGCGCGAAATGATCGGCCTGCGCGACCGCGTGCAGAACTACCTGCCCGACGAGGTGAAGCTGCCGAGCTACCAGGGCAAGGAGATCCTCGTCGAGCACCTGTCGACGCACTCGTCCGGCCTGCCGCGCATACCCGACAACTTCAAGCCCGCCGACCCGCACAACCCCTACGCCGACTACACCGTCGAGCAGATGTACGCCTACCTCAACGGCGCCACGCTCAACACCGTGCCCGGCATCGACTACGCGTACTCGAACCTCGGCGTCGGCCTGCTCGGACACGTGCTGTCGCGCGTCGCCGACAAGCCTTACGAACAGCTGCTCGTCGAACGCGTCTGCGATCCGATCGGCATGCCCGACACACGCGTGACGCTCGGCGACACGATGAAGCAACGCCTCGCCCCGCCGTACGACGCCGAACTCGAGCCCGAGCACACGTGGGACTTCGATGCGCTCGTCGGCTGCGGCGGCGTCCGCTCCACCGCGAAGGACCTGCTCGCGTTCCTCCGCGCCAACGTCGACAAGAACGACACGCCCATCGGCAAGGCGATCATCAAGACGCACGAGATCCGACTCGGCACGCGGCTCGGCATCTCCGCGGCGCTCGGCTGGGTCGTGGCGCGCGACGGCATCACCCGACTGCACAGCGGGCAGACCGGCGGGTACCACAGCTTCATGGCCGTCGTGCCGCTGCGTGACCTCGGCGTCGTCGTGCTGGCCAACACCGCCACCGACAAGGTGTCGAGCTTCGGCGAGCAGGTGGTCCGCGCCGCGTTCGGCATCGACGAGCAGCCCATCACCGTCCGCAAGCCCGTCGACGTCAAGCCCGACGTGCTCAAGCGTTACCCCGGCACCTACCTGCTCGTGCCCGGCTTCGCGATCACCGTCACGCTCGAAGACGGCAAGCTCATGGCCCAGGCCACCGGGCAGGACAAGTTCCGCCTCTTCGCCGAGTCCGACACGTCGTTCTTCTACAAGGTGGTCGACGCGAGCATCACGTTCTCGCTCGACAAGGACGGCACGGCGGACAAGCTGACCCTCCATCAGGCCGGTCGCGACATCCCCGCCCACCGCGTGAACGAGTAACCCCCGGGCCGCGTACGGCAATATTGACGCGGTTGCCCCGTTGCACCATTCCCGCCGCATGCGCGGCTATGATGTGCGATTGCTCAGACCCCACTCACACACCACGAGGACCAGACACATGATGAACGTTCGATCACTGATCGCCTGCGGGCTCGTCGTTGCGCTCGCCGCGGGATTTGTCGGCAACGCCTACGCCGCGGACAAGCCCGCCAAGCCGCTGAAGGTGCTGATCATCACCGGCGGGTGCTGCCACGACTACGCCGCGCAGAAGGACATCCTCGAAACGGGCCTGAAGGCTCGCATCAACTGTGAAATCACCCAGGCGTACGACCCGGACAAGGGCACCGGCCACCTCAACCCCGTTTATGCCAACGAAGACTGGGCGAAGGGCTTCGACGTGATCCTCCACGACGAGTGCTCGGCGAGCGTGGCGGACATGTCGACGATCGAGAAGATCCTCAAGCCGCACGCCGACGGGCTGCCCGCCGTGAACCTGCACTGCGCGATGCACTGCTACCGCAGCGAGGGCTGGAACAAGAAGGAGACGCCCACGCCCTGGCAGAAATTCCTCGGCCTGCAGAGCTCCGGCCACCGTCACAAGACCCCGATCAGCATCACCTACGTCGACACGGACCACCCGATCACGAAGGGCCTGGAGAACTGGACCACCGGCCCCGAGGAACTCTACAACAACTTCGCCGGCGGCCTGCTCGACACCGCTCACGCCCTCGCCCGCGGCAAGCAGGAGCAGAACGACGACATCGTCACCTGGACCAACATCTATAACGGCAAGACACGCGTGTTCTCCACGACGCTCGGTCACCAGAACGAGACCGTGAAGGACGACCGCTACCTCGACCTCGTCGCGCGCGGCCTGCTGTGGGCCTGCGACAAGCTGGGCGACGACGGTAAGCCCGTCGCCGGCTACGGCCCCGTCGAGACCGACGTGAAGACCGCCTCCGCGAAGTAACCCAGGCGACGCGCGATCCCACACAACACAAAAAGCACCGCGATCAGTCGCGGTGCTTTTTTCATGCGCCGACCGCGTTGTGCAACGCCTGGGGATATGTGCCCGAGCGTCTCACTTCGCGTCTTCCTCACCGACCGCCCGAGTAGCCGCGTCCCCTCGGAATGGACGCGGCGTCGGGCGTCATCTCTCGCCCCTCAGCTGCACACCATATTAGATGCCCGGCCCGTCGCAAGAGCGGCAATGACACGATCGACAGTTGCATATGCGGGTGTAACGTGACGTCGCCACGCACGCGTCTATTTCCGCTCGTACGTGCCGATCAGCGCCGCCGTGCCGAGCTCGTGGCCCTTGATCGCGGCGAGCAGCTGCGCCTTGGTCGCACCCGGTGCGAGATCGACCGAAGCGACGTCGAGCGCGTAGAGCTTGAAGTGGTAGTGATGCGTGCCGTGACCCTTCGGCGGCGCGGGGCCGCGGTAGCCGAGGTTGTCGCTCGGCCAGGAGTTCGAGCCCTGCACGGCGCCCGCCGGCTCGACGAGCTTCGGGTTGCGCGGCACGCCCTCCGGTGCGCCCGTCGCGTGCGCGGGGATGTTCCACATCACCCAGTGCACCCACGGCTCGTCGGTCGGCGCGTCGGGGTCGTCGACGATCAACGCCAGCGACTTCGTGCCGTCCGGCAGGTTCCGCCACGACAACGCCGGTGAGCGGTCCGCGCCGTCGCCGGTGTGCTTCACGGGGATCGGCTCGCCGGGCTTGAACGCGGTGGTGGTGATCGTCATGGACATGTCGGGCTTCTCCTGCGACGCCGGTGCGGCGTCGCCCGCCGCGGGCTTCGACACGCCGCCGGCGACCGGAGGCGGCGCGGGGTGCTTCTCCATGTCATCGACCGTCGGCGGGCCCGTCGGCGTGAACACGATCATCGAGATCGTCGCGACGATGATCAACCCGCACAGGCCAATGACCACGAGCTTGCCGTTCATCCCATCATGTAACCGCGCGGACCCCCGTCACGCAACCACGCTCACCCGATCACGCCCGAATACGCCGCGCCGATCTGCCCGAGGATCTTGACGATCTGGAGGATGATGAACATCGCGACGAACACGTAGATGATCCGCCCGGCCCACTGCCCCGCCGTGCGCACCGCGTCGAGGTAGCGCTCGCGCGCGTGCCTGCCCATGCGGTCGAGCACCTCGTCCTCCTTGCCCGACTCGTACCCGACCTCGAGCATCGCGCGCACCTCGATCGGCCAGCGGAACCCGCCGGGCAGCGCGACGTAGATCGGGTCGCCCTTCATCACGCGGTCCTTGATCTTCGTGATGTCGCCGCGGTACAGGCCGTTGCTCACCGCCTTCGCGCAAAGGTCGAACGCGGCGAAGATGCTCACGCCCGCGCCGAGCAGGTTGCCGCCCAGCGACGCGAACTCGCCGAGGTTCTTCCAGCGCTGCACGTGCTTGATCACCGGGATGCCCAGGAGCAGGTAGTCGAAGATCGTGGCGCGCGGCGGCGCGGCGCCGGCCGGGAGGTTCGCCCACGAGCGCGCCGCGCGACGCTGCACCAGCGTGTACAACACGATCAGGCCGAGCGCGAAGCCCAGCGGCGACAGCGCCTGGACCAGGTACGCCGTGAGGTCCGCGTCGCCCTGCCCGCTGATCATCGGCGCGAGCAGCGCCGGCGCCGGCGCGATGAAGCACGCCGCGGTGAAGATCAGCGAAGGGAACACCATCTGCCCGCGGATCTGCCGCCGCGTCTCGTGCAGCACGCGCCGCCGCTCCACCACCGACTCGAACGCCCACTCCGCCCGGCCGCCCTCCCAACCGGCCTCGAGGATCGTCCGCTCCGAGTACGACAGCATCGGCGAGAGCTGCTTGAGCACCTCCTGGAAGCTCGCGCCTTCGGCGCTCATGTCCGCCGCCTTCTCCATGATCCCGCGCGGGCCCGCCGCGCTGATCCCCTGCGCACTGGTCCGAAGCGACTTCTCGAGGCTCACGCCTACCGCCAGCTGCATCTTCATCGCGTTCAGCGCTTCGGTGACGTGCTTGTTGATGGGATCGATGCCGAACATGCGTGTGGTCCCGATGCGGTAGAAGAGTGCGGCCGCGTGACAACGATATCGTAATCGGTTTGACGAGCCACGGCGCGTTCGGGTGGCACTGACAAGCGCAGCTTGTCAGTGGCGGAGGTCCGACCGATCAGACCAAAGGCGCATCCGGCGGAGGTCCATCCATCTTCAACACGACGTCATCACAACCCTCGTACCAACTAGCGCTAGACCACTGCCAATCTGTCGGACGTTCAACCAAGCCACGCCGCACCGGATTCGCGTGGATGTACGCAACCATATTCCACGCCGTGGCGGGCTCGATGACGTTGCGATCGTACCCACCACCCGGCTGCCAGAAGTGATAACGCTTGCGGTCCCCGCTCCGGCTTCCACGCAAACGCTCCAGCCACCGCTGATCGTTGGCGCGCAGCCATGCCAACGCCTTGCACGACACCGACTGCTTGATCGACTTCTCAATCGCGCTGACGTCGTACTCGGCTTGTGTGGGGAACAGCAACACGTGCGCGTGCTCGGGCATGATGACGTATGCCCACAGCTCGATGGGATGTTTGCGACGCGCTCGGTCGAGTGCACCGATGAGCCAGTGGCGCGTGCGACCCGCAGTGAGCAGCTTGTAGTGGTGATAGCACGAGAACGTCAGCTCGTGCGCGTGACCGGCATGGTTCCATGTTTCGCGGGTCTTGCGGTAGCGACCGCCGGACGTGCGCATGGTTGTGCCCCGGACGAAGATTCTGTTGACCCCCGGCACTGACAAGCTGCGCTTGTCAGTGCCACCCCGTTCGCCTTACGCGCCGACGTTCACGCCGATCTGCACGACGCTCGGCTTGCACTTCGCCTCGAAGTCGCCGCGGAACTTTTCGATGGCGGTCTTCACCGCCCAGTTCGTGCCGTCGGCCAGGCCGCAGATCGTCGTGCCGGGCATCGCGCCCATCGAACGGGCGATCTCGTCCATCAGGTCGATGTCCTTCGTGCGCCCGTCGCCGCGCTCGATGCGGCAGAGCATCTGGTACAGCCACCCCGAGCCCTCGCGGCACGGCGTGCACTGCCCGCACGACTCGTGGCTGAAGAACCGCACGATGTTGCGCGTCGCGGTGACGATGTCCGTCGACTCGTCCATCACGATCACGCCCGCCGTGCCGAGACCCAGCACGCCGTAGCGGCGGCCGATGTCGAAGTCGAGCTCGGCGTCGAACTGGTCGGTCGACAGGAAGCCCATCGACACGCCGCCGGGGATCGCGGCCTTGAACTTGCGGTTGCCCTTGATGCCGCCGCAGTAGTCGTTGATCAGCGTGGACATCTTGATGCCCAGCTCTTCTTCGTAGACGCCGGGACGCTTGACGTGTCCCGACACGCCGAAGAGCTTCGGGCCGTAGCTGCCGGGCGCGTTGCCGCCGAAGTGCGACGCCTTGCCGAACGCCTTGAACGCGTCGGCGCCCTTGCTGATGATGAACGGCAGGCACATCAGCGTCTCGACGTTGTTGATGACGGTGGGCCGACCGAACAGGCCTTTGACCGCGGGGAACGGCGGCTTGATGCGCGGCCAGCCGCGTTTGCCTTCGAGCGACTCGAGCAGGCCGGTCTCTTCACCGCAGATGTACGCGCCCGCGCCGCGGTGCACGTAGCAGTTCAGCGGACGACCGTTCACCTCGCCGTTGATCGACCCCTCGCCGAAGATCTGGTTCGCGTAGGCCTCTTCGAGGGCGACGAGCAGCGTCTTGGCCTGCTTGTGATATTCGCCGCGGATGTAGATGTAGGCGGTGTCGCACTGCGTGGCGCGGCACGCGATGGCGATGCCCTCGAGCAGCAGGTGCGGGTCGAAGTCGATGAGGATGCGGTCCTTGAACGTGCCGGGCTCGGACTCGTCGGCGTTGACCGCGAGGTAGCGGCGATCGCCGTCGGGCTGCGGGAGGAACGTCCACTTCAGGCCGCACGAGAAACCCGCGCCGCCGCGGCCGCGCAGCTCCGAGTCCTTCACGACGTTGGTGATGTCGGCCGGCGCCATGCCCAGCGCCTGCTCCAGCGCCTTGTACCCGCCGGTGCGCTTGTACTGCGCGAAGGTCGTCCGCTTGCGGTCGGCCGGATCGCCGAACGGCGGCGTGGGGATGCGCTTCGTGATGATCGGTTTGTCGAGTGCCATGTGTTACGCCTCGTTGACTCTCAAGTCTTGCGATCGGCTATTCACCGCTCGGGTCGCGTTCCGTTTCGTCCTTCAGCTCGGCCGGGTCGCCGTGGTATTCGATCTCTTCGATCGTCGTCCGCCGCAGCGTCACCTTGCCGTGTGTCTCTTCTTCAACTTCCTTCTTCACCACCTGCCGCGTCTTCTTCTCGTCGTCGGGGTGACCGATGTGGTGGATCATCAGGCCGACGTTTCGGCATAGGTCGGTGAACCATCCCATGCGTTCGCCTTATTCGCACTCGTCGATCGCGGCCTCGAGCTTCTTCCACGTCAGGTCGCCGATCAGCTCCTCGTTGATCAGGCACATCGGCGCCTGCTCACACGCGCCGAGGCACTCGAGCTCGACGAAGCTGTACTTGCCGTCGTCGGTCGTCTCGCCGGGCCCGATGCCGAGCTTCTGCTTGACCTTCTCGCTGAGGAACGCGTGCCCGCACAGCTCGCAGGCGATCGACCGGCAGATCTGGATCATGTACTTGCCGACCGGCTGGAGGTGGAACTCCTCGTAAAACGTCACGGTGTCGAGCACCTGCGCGTTGGACAGGCCGAGGAACGACGCGACCTCCGCCAGAGCCTGCATCGGCAGGTAGCCGTAGGTGTGCTGCACCTCGTGACAGACCGGCAGCAGCGCCGCCTGACGGGTGGCGTAGCGCGGCAGCAGCTCCGCCTCGAAGTGCCGCTTCATCTCGTCGCTGAGGTAAGGCTCGTCGCGCTTCTCGATCTTCGCGTGCGCGCTGTCTTTGACAATCCAGGCCATGTCGTTTCACTCCATTTGGTGAAGTGGCGATTTGGTGATCTGGTGATGTAGTCACCGCTCACCCTGTGCCACACCAAATCACCACTTCACCAAATCACCAAATCCAAACCGCTCAACGATCCAACTCGGCCGCGATGACATTCAACGAACCGAGCACGGCAACAATGTCCGAGAGCAGGTGCCCTTCCATCATCTTCGGGAACACCGTGTAGTTGATGAATGACGGCGGGCGGCAGCGGGCGCGCCACGGGGTCGGGCCGCCGTCGGCCACGAGGTAGAACCCCAGCTCGCCGTTGCTTGTCTCCTGCGCGCCGTACGTCTCGCCGATCGGCGCCTTCCACTTGCGGTTGGTCATGATCAACTCGAAGTGGTGGATCAGGCCTTCGATCGAGCCGTACGTCTCTTTCTTGTCGGGGATGTGCACCGCCTCGTCGGCGTAGGCGTTGACCGACCCGCCGGGGATCTTGTCGATCAGCTGACGGATGATGATCATCGACTGCTTGATCTCTTCGACACGCACGCGGAAGCGGCAGTACACGTCGCCCTCGTGCATGATCGGCACCTTGAACTCGACGGGATCGGCGCCCTGGCCGTCCCAGTTCTCGGCGTAGCAGAGGTACGGGTCGTCCTTGCGGAGGTCGCGCTTCACGCCGGCGGCGCGGGCGAGCGGCCCGCTGACCGACCAGGCGATGGCTTCCTCGGCGGTGATGGTGCCGATGCCCGCGGTGCGGTCGATGAAGATGCGGTTCTTGTTGAGCAGGCCCTCGAGGTCGGCGATGACGTTGGGCAGCTCGTCGACGATGAACTTCTTGACCTTCGCCTTGAACATCTCCTCGTCGGGCAGGTCCTGGTTCAAGCCGCCGACGCGTGTCCACGAGGTGGTGAACCGTGCGCCGCAGATGTACTCGCAGATGTCGTAGATCTTCTCGCGTTCGTTGAAGCCGTAGAGGAACGCGGTGAACGCGCCGAGGTCGAGCGCCGCGGCGCCGACGCACAGCAGGTGGTCCTGGATGCGGGCCATCTCCGCCATGATCGTGCGGAGAACCTTGCAGCGGGGCGTGATTTCGATGTCGAACAGCTTCTCGACGGCGTGATGCCAGACGATGTTGTTGGCGATCGGCGAGAGGTAGTTCATGCGGTCGGTGACGGTCACGTACTGGTTGTAGTCGTGCTTCTCACCGAGCTTCTCGAAGCCGGAGTGCAGGTACCCGATGTGCGGGACCGCGCGGGCGACGCGTTCGCCGTCGAGCTTGACGACGATACGCAGGGTGGTGTGGGTCGACGGGTGCTGCGGGCCGAAGTTCAGCGTCCACTGATCTTCAGCGCCCTCGGGGGTGTCCTCGAGGTACGGCGTTGTCTCGCAGTTCACGTCGAGTGGTTCGAGCTGGTACGGCATGGCGCGACACTCCGTTTCGTGACGAACTTCACGAACGTGGCAGTATAAACCGACACCCCCAAGCCGTCGAGGCGCGGCCGGGGCGTGGAAAAGATGCCCGGCGCTCGCTGTGTTCGCGATGCTGGATGCTGGATGCTGGATCAGCGTATGCCCGCGTTCATCCGGCATCGCGAGCGCAGCGAGCCATCCAGCATCGAGCATCGCGAGCGCCAGCGAGCCCGCCGGCCCGCCAGCGTCAGGCCCGCGAGCGGCGGCGGCCCCAGTTACGCATCAAAGCCCACGCCAGCGCCCCCGCGAGTATGATGACGCCGTAGTGGGCCGAGGCCGTGATTTGTCGGGCGAACGACCAGTTCACGCTCGAAACGTCCGCCAGCGGGGCCTCGAGCAGCTGGGTCCGCGGCGGGTCGAGCGCGGCGTCGAACACGGGATGGTGGCCGGTGAACAGCGACGTGGTGAACGGGTGGACGTCGAAACGTGCGAACCACCCGGGCCGATCGAACCCGAGTCGCAACGTATAGCTCCGCTGCCCGCGCCAGCCGAGTTCGACCGACCCGGCGGCGAACACGCTGACGCCCCACGTGCCCAGAGCCGCGGCGATCAGCACTAAACTCATGATCGAACATGTTTTGCGAAACTTCATCATGTAACCTTATCGACTGATCCGCTCCCGCATCCGCACGAATCGCCGCACGCGGGTCCCATATCCGCCAAGCCACGCCAGGTGATCTATGTCATATTCCATCAAAGAGTTACAACGACACGTGCTCGATTTCGCCGAGCAGCGCGACTGGCTGCAGTTTCACACGCCGAAGAACCTGTCCATGGCGATCGCGGCGGAGGCGGCCGAGCTGATGGAGCACTTTCTGTGGACCGAGGGCGAGGCGTCGCGGCGGGTGTGCGACGAGGCCGACCCGCGTGCGGCGGTCGAGGCGGAGCTGGCTGACGTGCTGATCCTCGCGTTGCAGATGGCCAACGTGCTGGAGGTCGACGTGCCCGCCGCCGTGGAGCGGAAGCTCGCTGCGAACGCCGCGAAGTACCCCGTCGACCGCGCCCGCGGTAACGCCCGCAAGTACACCGACCTGTAACCACGGCGACCTTTCAACGCCCCACCGACGACCCGTTCGGCGCCCGCCCGCGCCCCGGGAATTGGTACGCCTGCACGCCTTTAACCTCTTTTTTCAGACACGACTAAAGGTGCGTGCGTTTGGTCCGATGCAAAGGGTGTCCAGGTCATTTCTGCGGGGACTGGATGTCGTGTGGTGGTGGGTGACCGTGCTCGTTCAACGGTAACAGGGACATGACGATGACCAGAGACTTCAACATTCTCGATACGAACTCGACCATTGGCGACCTGCCGCTTGAAGCCTACATGGTGACAGCGAAGACGCCGGTGCCCGACCTCGGGCGGATGTTCAGTGTTCGGCCGGAGATGTTCGGCGTGATGGTCTACGAGGGCAACGCATGCGTCGGCGTGGTCTCGCGGACGATGTATACGGAGCTGATGGTGCGGCCGTACCTGCCGGAGCTTTATCAGCGGCGGACGGTGCACCAGCTGTTGATGACCAAGGGCGTGAGCCCGATGCGGCTGCCGGCGGAGACGGCGATCGGTGACGCGGGCGAGATGGCCCTGTCGCGTCCCAGCGAGCTGCGTTACGAGCCGCTGCTGGTGGACATGCCGTCGGGCGAGGTGAAGCTGCTGAGCGCCGACACGCTGCTGATCTCGATGGCGCGT
The DNA here is from genome assembly GCA_016125285.1 of Phycisphaera sp. Taxonomy (GTDB): domain Bacteria; phylum Planctomycetota; class Phycisphaerae; order Phycisphaerales; family Zrk34; genus RI-212. The sequence continues at coordinate 139,491 of WGMA01000012.1, read as the reverse complement.
CGCCTGCAGGCGGAGGTGCTGGCGAACCGCGAGGCGCTGCGACAGGTCAACGAGGCGCAGTCGCGGCTGCGGGCGATGGTCCGGACGGACCCGCTGACGGGTGTGGCGAATCGGCGGTCGATGGCCGAGTCGCTGGCGATGGCGTACGAGCACGCGCGGCGGTCCGGGTCGCCGATCAGCGTGATCATGCTGGACGTCGACTTCTTCAAGAAGTTCAACGATTTCTACGGTCACCAGGCGGGCGACACGTGCCTCAAGGCGGTCGCGGCGACGATCGCCCAGTCGACCAAGCGCACGGCGGACGTGGTGGCGCGGTACGGCGGCGAGGAGTTCATCCTCGTGCTGCCCGACACGCCGCTGGCGGGTGCAAAGATCCTGGCCGACCAGATCCGCAAAGCCGTGGAGGCGTTGAACATCCCACACGCCGCGTCGAAGGTCGCTGACCACGTGACCGTGAGCCTCGGCATCGCCACGCACCGCCCGCGGCAGGACGAGTCGCCGGACAGCCTGATCGCCGACGCCGACCGCGCCCTGTACACCGCCAAGGCCAACGGCCGCAACCGGTCCTACGCGGAGGCGACTGCCGAGCAGGACCGGAATCTGATCTTCCAGAGCTGACCCGGCGGCGTGCATCGGCGTAAAATCACCGCCATACGGACTTTTTTTCGTCGGGGCGCGATCCTAAGCTGTACCAAGTTCGTAGGATTGTCGTGGGGACCGTTCGGTTTGCCTGACGGTCGGGACGCTGCTAAAAATGTGGCGTCGGTGAGGTACGTCACACCCCAATACTGTAAAGAAGCACCCGAAGGAGATGAGTATGAAGACGTTCGCGATGAACCGCAGGGCCTGGATGATCATGATGGCCGCGACGCTGGTGGCGCCGCTGGGTCTGGTGTCGCAGTCGACCGCACGCGGCGCCGACAAGGACGACCCGCCGATCGTCAAGTTCATGGAAGAGATCAACGGCGCGTACAAGCTGCTGCGTCGCACCGCTCGTCGCAAGAACTTCGACGAGGAGTCGCAGAAGCAGGTCTCGACGATGATCGAGTACTCCAAGAAGGCGCACGACGCCAAGGTCCCCATGATCGAGAAGATGCCCGAGGCCAAGCGCGAGGCGGCCTACAAGGAATTCAAGGCGCTGCTCGAGAAGCAGATCAAGACGCTCGGCGAGATCCTCGCGGCGATCAAGGGCGGCGACAACGACAAGGCCGCGCAGCTCATCGACGATCTCGGCGGCATCAAGAAGGACGGTCACGACAAGTTCGTCCCGGCGTAATCCTTCGCCATCCGAATTGCGAATCACTTATCGATTCAAGCCCCCGCCGATCGGCGGGGGGTTTTTTATTGACATTCGTTACAACATGCCGCGCGGGCGCTGGCGGCGTGGCGCACGCGGGGCTATGGTTACCTCAGATGTCGCGCGCACCGTTTATCGCCGCTTGCATCACGATCACGCTCGTCACCACGACCGTGCGCGCCGGGGACTGGCCGCAGCTGCTCGGCCCCGAGCGCAACGGCGTCGCGGCCACCGATGAGAAGCTGATCGACTGGCCCGCCGACGGCCCGAAGGTCCGCTGGCAGCGCGAGGTCGGACCCGGCTACGCGTCGCCCGCCATCGCCGACGGACGCGTCGTCCTCTTCCACAGCCCCAACCACACCGACACCGTCGAGTGCCTCGAGCTGGCCACCGCGAAAGTGCTGTGGACCTTCAGCTACCCGGCCAACTTCCGCGACAAGTTCGGCTTCGACCACGGCCCCCGCGCCACGCCCACCATCGACGCCGTCGGCCGACGCGTCTACACCTACGGCTCGCAGGGCATGCTGCACTGCCTCGACTTCGACACCGGCAAGCTCGTCTGGTCCGACGACATGCAGAAGCATTGGGACGCCCCCGCCGGTTGGTTCGGCCGGGCGTGCTCCCCGCTCGTCGAGGGCGACCTGGTCATCCTCAACGTCGGCGGCACCGGCGGCATCGTCGCGTACGACAAGAAGTCCGGCTCGGTGAAGTGGCGCGATCTCGACCAGGAGCCGAGCTACGCGTCGCCCGTCATGACGACCGTCAACGATCACCGCTACGCCGTGTTCTTCACCCGGGCCGGCGTCGTCGTGATCGACCCGAAGAACGGGCGGGTCCACGGTGAGGTCCCGTGGCGTCCGCAGATCGACGCGTCGGTCAACGCCGCGAACCCCGTCGTCTTCGACGACAAGGTGTTCGTCTCGACCAGCTACGACCGCGGCGCGATGCTCGCCCAGATCGACAACGACGGCGTGCACGAGCTGTGGGCCAGCCAGGCGATGTCCAACCACTACGCCACGTCGCTCTACCGCGAGGGCTACATCTACGGGCTCGACGGCCGCCAGGAATCGGGCAGCCTCAGCCTGGTCTGCCTGGACGTCAAGACCGGCAAGGCGGTGTGGCATCGCGACCGCCTGCCCGCCGGTTCGCTGATCCGCGTCGGCCACGAGATGCTGATGCTCAGCGAGGACGGCGAGCTGACCCGGCTGATCGCCCTGCCCAGCGACCTGAAGTTCAAGGCGAAGGCGACGGTGCTGGGCGATGGCATCCGCGCGTACCCCGCGTTGAGCCACGGCCTGCTCGTGGCGCGTGACAAGACGAAGATGGTCTGCCTCGAGGTAGGCAAGGGCTCGGAGTTACCCTGAAAGTGAAGTCGTGTTCCGAGGATTCCCCGGCGTGCGTGGGCCGCAGATCGTGGCGCGGCGCAGCCGTGTTTGTCGCACACCGCTTGCCGACAAACACCGCTTGCCCGGCCATGTCGGTTGAGCTATGGTGTCGACCCCCCACGCCACACCTATTCGGGTAGAGGAAAACTGAGCTTAGATCCACCGCTGTTCAGCAATCGAGGGAAGTGGCCGAGATGAGTGTAACCATGAAATCGAAGTTGACCGCGTTGGGCGCGGTTCTCGCTGTCGCGCCCGCGGCGTTGGCGCAGGACGCCCCCGCCGCCGCGTCCACCGCCGCCGATCAGGCGATCGCCCTGCCCGCGCTTTGGTACCTCGCGCCCGCCGGCGCCGTCATCGCGCTGGTCATGGCCTTCGTCTTCTACAAGGGCTTCATGAAGTCGTCCGAGGGCGACGACAACATGGTCCGCATCGCCCAGGCCGTCCGCCAGGGCGCCTACGCGTACCTCCGCAGCCAGGCGAAGGTCGTCTACGCCGCCATCGGCGTCATCGCCCTCATCCTGCTCGGCATCGGCTTCGCCGGACTCCAGTCGAAGATCACCTGGCTCGGCTTCGCCGTCGCCGCGTCGCTCTCCGGACTCAGCGGCTTCCTCGGCATGAAGACCGCCACCAACGCCTCGGCGCGCACCGCCAACGCCGCGAAGGAATCCCTCAACCACGGCCTGAAGGTCGCCTTCCGCGCCGGCGCCGTCATGGGGCTCTGCGTCACCGGCTTCGCCCTGCTCGACGTCAGCATCTGGTTCTTCCTGCTCACCCAGGTCTTCAAGGTCGGCAGCCTCGTGGTCATCACCACCATCACGCTCAGCTTCGCGATGGGCGCCTCGCTGCAGGCGTTGTTCAGCCGCGTCGGCGGCGGCATCTACACCAAGGCCGCGGACGTCGGCGCCGACCTCGTCGGCAAGGTCGAGGCCGGCATCCCCGAAGACGACGCACGCAACCCCGCCACCATCGCCGACAACGTCGGTGACAACGTCGGCGACGTCGCCGGCATGGGCGCCGACCTCTACGAGTCCTACTACGGTTCGATCCTCGCCGCGTCCGCGCTCGCCGCCTCCGCCGCGTTCCAGCTCGGCCTCGACGCCAAGCACTCCGTCGCGCTCGTCGCTGCCGCGCCCGCGCTCGCCGGCCTCGGCATCATCTGCTCGGTCGTGTCGATCTTCATGGTCCGCGCCAAAGAGGGCGCCTCCATGTCACAACTGCTCAAGGGGCTGCACACCGGCGTCTGGGTCTCCAGCGCCCTGATCATCGGCGGCTCGTTCGTCCTGCTGAAGATCATGCTCGGTGACGTCGCCGGCGTGTCCTACCTCGGCATCTGGGTCGCCATTCTCGCCGGGCTCATCGGCGGGCTCATCATCGCCTGGGGCACCGAGTACTACACCTCCTACGAGCACGCCCCCACCCAACGCATCGCCAAGCAGTCCGAGACCGGACCCGCCACCGTCATCATCTCCGGCATCGCCGAGGGCATGATCTCCACGTGGATCCCGCTGCTGACCGTCGTCGTCGCGATCCTCGTCGCGTTCATCGCGGCCGGCGGCGGCACGACCTTCCTCATGGGCGTGTTCGGCGTCGCCATCGCCGCCGTCGGCATGCTCTCCACCCTCGGCATCACGCTCGCCACCGACGCCTACGGCCCCATCGCCGACAACGCCGGCGGCAACGCCGAGATGACCCACCAGGAACACTACGTCCGCGAGCGCACCGACATGCTCGACTCGCTCGGCAACACCACCGCCGCCACCGGCAAGGGCTTCGCCATCGGCTCGGCCGCGCTGACCGCCCTCGCCCTGCTCGCCGCGTACATCATCACCGTCAAGCAGGCGCTGGCCGACGCCGTGCCGCAGATCGAAGTCGCCGGCAAGACCATCGACACGATCAGCGCCACCATGCCGCAGATCATGGACTACTACAACGTCACGCTCGTGAACCCCAAGGTCCTCTGCGGGCTGTTCATCGGCGTCATGCTCGTGTTCGTGTTCTGCGCCATGACGATGAACGCCGTCGGCCGCGCCGCATACTCCATGATGAAGGAGTGCCGACGCCAGTTCGCCATCATGAAAGGCCAGTTCAAGAAGGACGGCATGAGCGACGACGACATCGCCGACCCGCTCAAGTGGCCCTTCGAGGTGACCGTCGACGGCCACAGCTACCCCGACTACGCCAACTGCGTGGCCATCTCCACGCACGGCGCGCTCCGCGAGATGATCATCCCCTCGCTCATGGCCGTGATCGTTCCCATCGTCGTCGGCCTCATCCTCGGCGTCGCCGGCGTCATGGGCATGCTCGCCGGCGCACTCGTCTCCGGCTTCGCCGTCGCCATCTTCATGGCCAACGCCGGCGGCGCGTGGGACAACGCCAAGAAGTATGTCGAGACCGGCAAGCACGGCGGCAAGGGCTCCGACAACCACAAGGCCACCGTCGTCGGCGACACCGTCGGCGACCCCTTCAAAGACACCTCCGGCCCGTCGCTGAACATCCTCATCAAACTCATCAGCGTCGTCTCCGTCGTCTTCGCCGGCGTCATCGTCAAGTTCGCCCCCATCATCGCCGCCACCCTCGGCCTCGGCCACTGACACCCAACGCCCCTCAATGCCACAACATACCCAGGCTCAGGGATGATCTCCCTGAGCTTTTTCTTCGCGCGGTTGGGTTGGTGCGGCTTACTTCTGCGACGCTGTCTCGCCCCACTGTGGCTGCGTGTGCGACGCGGGTAGCGACGTCGGTGCATCACCGTGCAGCTTGAGCAGCGCGACCCAGTCGCGCGCGTCGTCGGACTTCGGTCGGCCGAGGTCGATCGCGCCGGGGCCGTGCGCGCGGGCGATCGTGCCGTCGGTCAGCGCGCCGCCTTCGCGCGGGTTGTACCACTGCACGTCGTACGACGCGTCGGGCAGATCGAGCGTCACCGTTCGCGACGCCGCCATGTCCGGCAGGTAGACGCAGTACACCTCGCCGGGCTGGATGAACACGTAGTCGTCGCGCGCTTCGGTCAGCCCGTCCGCCGGGTGCATCTCGGCGAACGGCAGGTGCTGCTGAAAGAACGACACCGCCGCGTGCGTCTGCTTCCACAGTTCGGCGCGGCTCCGCCAGTCTTCGCAGTTCAGATCGTTGTGGGGATACTTGTAACCGAAGTACCACTCGACGCCGGACCCGCCCGCCATCAGGTTGCCCCACAGCGCGTGCCGCCGCATCTCGTCGTAGTTGTTGTCCTTCGCGCCGTCGTCCGTCACGCCCTTCGCCGCGCTGCCCGGCTCGTCGATGAACACGCACCACGGACGCCCCGCGTCGATCGAGCGCTTGATCCACTTCATCGTCAGCGCGTGGATCCCCGTCACGTCGGCGTCCGTCTGGATACTCAGCCCCTCGAACGTCGGATAGCCAAGCAACGGCGTGTACACCTTGTCGTGCTGATTCGGAAACGTGTGGCACACCACGGGGTGATCGTACGGATCGAGCGCGTGGATGTAATCGCAGAACGCCTTGCGCTGCGCATCGGTGTTCGTGTTCTCCTCGCCGAGGTTCCACACGAGCGCGCGATGATGCGCGAAGCGCGCGATCAGCTCGCGGTAGTAGAGCTTGCGCGTGTCGCCGAGCTCGCCGCCGTCGAGGAGTTGATCGTTCTCCTGCTCCTGCGTCACGACGTGCAGCTGGATGCCGAGCTTGTCCATGTGATCGAACACGATGTCCCACTGATCGAGCTTGGAGCAGTCGAAGCGGTCGCGGTCCTTCGCGTCGGGCGAGATCCAGGGCCAGACATCCTTGCCGTCGCCATCAACGTTCATCGTCAGGAAGTACACGCTGTTGCCGCCGACGGACGCGAGGTAGTTCAAAGCCCCGATGATGCCTTTGCCCTTGCCGCCCTGCCACGTCGGATCGCCCTCCTTCCAGTCGCGCACGTGCGGCTCAAAGTGATGCAACCCGTCCGCGAAGTTCTCACCCTTGCGTTGCTTCAGTTTGCCATCGCGATACGTGCCATCGAAGTCGGCGTAGCCGAGGAGGTTCTCGGGTGAGTCGGCGCCGCACTTGAGGAAGTACTGATGTGTGCCGGTCCATTGCAGATATCGCTCGCCGCGAACGTGGTAGAGGAGTCCACGACGGCGAGCATCGGTTGAATCATCGATTGGACGCGCCGGTGGTGCGACTTCGAATTGGCCTTTCTCGTCCAATACGATTTCACCGGCGTCTGGGTCCGCGGATATTGCGATGTCCTTGCCCCGACGAATCACGACCTGATAGTTCCAGGTGCCTGGCCGATTCAGAACAACGAAGTTAGCGCGCCACTTGTTTCCGGTTGTCGCGCCAGATTCGGCGGCGTTGCCGTCTGCCGCGAAGTAGCCCGGTACGCTCACCACCGTGTTGGCTTGGATGGTCACTCGGCCCGGTTCGAGCCGACGCTCAAACCGGACATCCATCCGATAGTCTCTGAACGGATTCGACTCACCGTCCTCGGCGACCTCGGGCCCGTCGATGGTGAACATGATGGTGTGCCAGGCGAGCGTCTCGCCCGTGATGGTCACCTTCGGCGGGTCGGCGGCGTGCGCGGGGGTGATAAACGTGACGCTGAGCACGCCGAGGATCGTGGTCAGTACGCGCGTGACAAGGGGTTTACGCATGCGGCCATTTTACCCGCGCCGATTTGGGGTAAAGACCCCCTATCAACGACGCCGCGGGCGCGACATAATCTGTCTATCAACTTTGACCCCGGAACGACGGCGGATTGGCTTTTTCGGCAATCCGTCGTTTTTTTATGCGCTACTTCAGATCGTCACGCATGTCCGTGAGTACCGGCACTTCCTGGCGGTACGCACGCAGCGCGGCCAAGTCGGCCTTCGCGGTGATCACGCGCTCGTTGCTCCCGGCGTCGGCGAGGACGTCGCCGCGGAAGTCGATGATGCGCGTGCCGCCGACGTGCGTGTGATTCGGATCGTCACCCGTGCGATTCACCGCCACGACGTAACACTGGTTCTCGATGGCGCGCGCGACCGCGAGGTTCAGCCAGTGCGCGTGACGCTTGGCGGGCCAGCTGGCGATGACGACGAGCACCTCCGTCCCGCCGCGCACCGCGATGCGGAACGCCTCGGGGAAGCGCAGGTCGTAGCAGATCAGCGGCGACACCTTCGCGTCGCCCCACCCGAACGTCACGACGCGGTCGCCCTTCACGTAGCAGTCGAGCTCGCCGAGGAAGCTGACGGGATGCATCTTGCAGTAGCGCGCGATCTCGTCGCCCTCGGCGTCGAACACGAGCGCCTCGTTGCGTCCCTTGCCGGTGTTCTTGTCGCGCGTGACCGCCCCGCCGACGACCGTCGCCCTGTGCTCGCGCGCGAGTTCCGCGAGAAACGCCGCGGTTTCGTGCGTGTCGTTCTCCGCGATGGTGTCGACCTCGAGGCTGAACCCGGTGGCGAACATCTCGCCGAGCACGATCATCGCGCCGGGCTCGATCGCGGTCTCACCGAGCAGCGCGCGCACTTTCTCATGATTCGCACGCTTATCGTGCCACCGCGTGTCGAGTTGAACGGCGACGAGTTGCATCGGATTCAATCGCGTGGTCGACAATCAGAAAGGAATATCGTCGTGGCCATCATTCGGCGGCAGGTTGTTGTCGTTTGTATCCTCGTCGCGGAACGCCTGCGGTTCGGGCGCCTGTGGGAGCAGGCGATCGCGATCGTATGGCGGCTCTTCGTACTCGGGCGGCGGGCCCCACTCCTCGGGCCAGTCTTTGAGCCACAGTGCGCGGTCTTCGCCGGTGGCGTAGTAACGCAGGTAGAGCTGCGTGTCTTCCTCGGAACCGGATCCGAGCATGTCGATGTGTTGCGTCCAGGCGTTGGGGCCGGCGAACTGATCCTGCGGCAGCATGGACTCGAGGTCCTTGCACCACTCGTGCAGCACCTCGTTCCACAGCTCGCTGTAGAGTTCGCGGTCGGACAGGTGATCGGTGCACGCGAGGTAGGTGCTGCGTTTGGCCAGCGCGTGGATGACCTCCCAGAGCTTGTCGTGCAGCTGTGCATCGTCGAGGTCTTCGGGCGCGGGCAGGTCAATGCCCGCACGCGTGAGTTGCTCGAACGCGGAGGTCATCGGCGCGTTGTGCCAGGCCGCGAGTTCTTCACCGTACTGAGCGGGATCGAGGTAATCGGGGTCGCCGGGCTTCTTTTCGCGGCCCAACCGCTCGATGTATGCCTCGTACTCCTCGTCGGTCATGTTTTCGACGTCGACCTCATCGTCGTCGTCGGCTTCCTCCGCCTCTTCGACCTCGTGCCAGGGCAGCGGATTCAGCGCACGCTCGTTCTCGGCGATCGCGCGATCGATCTCACTGAGTTGATTCGGGTCTTCGATACCCATTCAGACGCCCCACCTTCATTTCTCTCCGACGCGCCCGCGCTGCGAAAGGTTATTGGACCTTGTTCACCAGGCGCGTCCGATGTTCATTATTATAGTCATGACAACCGGTTGCGTCCGCATCAATCCACCTTGACGCCCAGCTTTTCCATCAGGTCGTCGAACTGCTCGATGTTGTAGAACTCCAGGCACAGCGTCCCGGCGTTCTTTTTACGACTCGGGCGGATCTGCACCTTCGTGCCCAACTGCGTGGCGATCTGCTTCTCGAGGTCCGCGAAGAGCGCCGACCGCGTCGCCTTGGCGCGCTCCTTCGGCGTCTCGTCGGCCTGGCCAGCTCGGCGGACCGCGGCCTCCATCATACGGACCGACCAGCCACCCGCGACGGCGCGTTTGGCCATGATTGTCTGAGCCTCGCCGTCACCGAGCGACAGCAATGCCCTGCCGTGCCCTGCGGACAAGGCGCCGGTCTTGATCATGATCTGGATGTTCTCGTCGAGGTCGAGCAGACGCATCAGGTTGGAGATCGTCGAGCGATCAGAGCCCACACGCTGGGCGATCTGCTCGTGGCTCATCGAAAAGTGGTTGGACAGGCGGCTGAACGCCTGGGCACGCTCGATCGGGTCGAGATCCTCACGCTGAAGGTTCTCGATGACCGCCCACTCGGCCATCTGCTGGTCGGACAGCGTGCGGACGATCGCCGGGATCTTCGGCAGGCCCGCCTTCGTGGCGGCGCGCCAGCGACGCTCGCCCGCGACGAGCTGGTACGTGCCGTCCTTGCTGGCGGGGCGGACGACGATGGGCTGCATGACGCCGTCCTGCTTGATGGACGCCGCGAGCTGCTCCAACGCCGCCTTGTCGAACGTGCGGCGGGGCTGGAACGGATTCGAGACGATCGAACCGAGCGGCAACCACTGCAGACCCGCCTCGACATCGTCATCGTCAGATTCAAGGCTATCCACACCGTTATCCACAACTGCGGCACGCGAAGCCGCTGCGGCGGGGGCAACGTATGGCTGCGACGGTGGAGCGACCGCAGCCGGAGCTGGCGCCGGGACTTCGGCCCGGTTGGGAAGTGCTGAGCGCTCCGGATGGGCGGTTTGGTCCGGCGGCGTGACGATGGCGTCGCCATCGGACGTTTCCGTCGTGACATCAGCCTGCGGCAGGGCGGTGGCGACCTCTGCAACGTCATCCTCGACCGGCGGCTCGATCGGCACGGCGGTGGCCATCAGGCTGCTCAGACCGCGACCGAGGCGGGGCTTTTTGGCTTTGGACTTGGACATGGTCGTACCTCCGTGCACGGAATGAGATTGGATGTCGCCCTACCTCCGTGGCGGGCATACGAACAGTTTATCCACACAAACGTGCTACGCAAGAATTGTTTCACGTGAAACATCCGCATGTCGGTTGCCAGACATCAGATCGCACCGCACAGGCCGAGCCGGCGGCTGATGTTTCACGTGAAACATCCAAGCGTTTCGCACGCCTTCGCCACGACGTTTCACGTGAAACATCAGGCAATCGAAACATCGGCTGTCCGATCATGAACGCCGTTTTCATTTTCTCATCCATCTGACATTACGATATTTATATTCTTCTAGGCCGACTTATTCGCGACCTATTCCCCACTACAACCAACCGTTGACACGGGCCGAACCGAGCGGATCGACGCGTCCCAAAAAGATGAGACCCGCGGCAGCAGGGTGCACGCGGGTCTCGGCGCCTCGTTCGGCTTTGTGATCGGCCCGCCGGAGTGCGACGGGCCGATCGGGGGTTTCACGCTTTAGTGATCGCGGCCGTAGGCATGACCGACGCCGTTGTCGTGGCCGAAGTGCACATCGTGCACGTCGCGGTAATCGATCTCCTCCCAGTGGCCCGGCACCAGGACCTTGACGCAGCGCGTCTCGTAGCGTGCGGGGATCTCGATCGTCTGCCAGTAACCCTCACGCACGAGCACCTCGACGTGCCGACCCCAGCGGTCGCAACGCGTCTCATACACCGGCGGAACCCAGCGCTTCTCGCAGCGGGCGGGCTCGACGAGCACCTGTTCGCTGTGCTCCTCGTAATGAGCGGGCACCCACCGGCGGGGCTCCGGGCGGACGATCACGCGGTGGTGATCATCGTGCCGATCGCGATCGCCGATGCTGATGCCGAAGCTGAAATTGCCGTCACCGATTCGGAGGGCGAACGACTTGTTGTCGTCGCGATCGTCGTGCCGATCGTCGGAGCGTCGGTCATCGCCGCGATCCGATCGCCGGTCGTCATCGCGGGTGCGCTGACTGACCTGCACGGGTTTCGCGCCGGGCCGGTCCTGATCGAATCCGCGCCCGTCACGTCCGTGATCGTTGCGGTCGGCGCCGAAGGCCGCTCCGCCGATCACCAGCAGCGCCGCCGCGGCGGTGAGCATGGAAGTGGTTCGTTTGCCGAGATTTTTTCGTGTTCTACGCATGACATTCCTCATTTCTGTGTTGCACTCACGCCCGTGAGCGGCTGTTGCTATCTATGTATACGTACTAGTTTCGCGTTCGGAACAGGTTCCGCGAAAAATTATTTGTCGATGAGTTTAAGTGGAGCAGCGGTGCACGTTTCGCCGAAATTCGTTACGATGTATGTGTTGCTTGTCGCATCATCCGTGTGATGCGAGGCAGGGCCCGCTAGCTCTCCGGGCTCCGTTTTGGAGGATCTCAGAGCACGAGGTCCGCCGATGCGTGACGGCAAACAACTCCTATTAGATAGTCGCCCTTATGCTCATGAACACCGTGCCACCAGTTGGTGGGTGTTGTTGTCCACCCTGTCGTTGTTCCTGCTGCTGCAGGCGGTGATCGTTGCGGTCGACAACCTGCCGATCCGCATCGTCGCGAGCCTCGCGGCGGGCATGGTGATGATCCGTATGTTCATCATCTATCACGACTACGAGCACGGCACGATCCTGACGCGCTCGCGGATCGCCTGGATCATCATGTCCGTCTGGGGCATCCTGTCCCTCAACCCCCCAAGCATCTGGCGACGCAGCCACAACCATCATCACAAGCACAACTCCAAGATGTACGGCGCGAGCATCGGCTCGTTCCCGATGATGACGACCGACCAGTACGCCGCCGCCACGCCCACCGAGCGGCTCGCCTACCGCGTCACCCGTCACCCGCTCATCTTCGTGTTCGGCTACCTGACCGTCTTCCTCTACGGCATGTGCATCCGCTCGGTGATCGCCAACCCGCGCCAGCACGCCGACTCGGCCTTCTCGCTCGTCGTCCACATCCTCATCGTCGCCTTCCTCGCGTGGTGCGGCCTCGACATCCTCCTGTTGTGCCTCATGCTCCCCGCGGCGCTGTCCTCGATGATGGGCGCGTATCTGTTCTACGCGCAGCACAACTTCCCCGGCGCGCACGTTCAGCCAGCCAAGGAGTGGGACTACGTCACCGCCGCGCTACGCTCGTCCAGCTATATGAAGATGAATCCGATCATGGCGTGGCTCACCGGCAACATCGGTTACCACCACGTCCATCACCTCAATCACCACATCCCGTTCTACCGCCTGCCCGAGACGATGGCGGCGTTCGAAGAGCTGCAGTCGCCCGGCGTCACGACGCTGCTGCCGTGGGATGTCTACGCGTGCCTGCGCCTCAAGGTGTGGGACACCGAGCGCGGCTGCCTTACCCCGTTCCCCACCCGATCGAAGCGCGCCGCCGTGCGGTCCAAGGCGAAGGCCAAGGCCGAGTCCGTCAGTGACACGGCAGCGAGGCCGTGAGCGAGGCGATCGCCGACATCTCTTCGTCAGTCCACGTCGTCGACCGGGCCGGAAGCGGCGACCTGCTGTAGAAGCGGCTTGCCCTGCACGGTGCGGATCGTGTTGTCCGCCTCGTCGTTGTACGCCCCGTAACGCTGCAGCATCCCGAAAAACACATCGGCGTCCGGCGGATTGATCTGCCAGCGCGGGCGACCCTCTTTGTCGTACGCGACCTCATCGGTAAAGATCACGCGGCCGAGGTCGTCCTTCACCACGTGCGCCTTGCCGTTGATCTCCAGCGTCTCGGGCTCGAACTTCACGCCGCAGCGGTACAACGCCTCGTCGAGCGCGCGGTCACGCTGCTCGTCGGTCAGCTTGCCCCACGCCTCCATCGAGATCGTGATCTTGAAGTCGTGTCCCGCCGAGAGCTTCTCGGTCTTCGTGCACAGCGTCGACGACGTCGGCACGAAGCGGTTCTTGCGCAGCGGCGCGCGGTCGGAGCAGAGCACCCAGATGCTCGCGTGCTCGAGGTGCGGATGGTGGTTCCGCTTCAAACGTTTCACCGCGTCCTGTATCGCCCGCGGGGCTTCCCACACACTGGCCATGCGTCACGTCTCTCTCGTTGGAGTTGCGTTGTCGGTTCGATCACAACAGGGCGGCCATGCTACGCGCGACCCACGCCGCGCACCAGTCGGCTGTCGCGTCATGTGCATATCCGGCGTGTTACAATCCCCCTGCAACTCCGTCCCCCGCGCGAGACACGCATGTTCACACAGCTGATGGTGGTCATCATGGTGCTCGGCGGCGTGGCGCTGGAGGTGTACTCGTACTGGTACTACTACACGTACCGCGACCGCAACCAGAACCTGACCATCGCCGTGTTCCTCTCGACGCAGGCGATCGCGTTCGTGGGCATCGGCGGGGGCGTGCTGCTGTTCAACGCCTCGCGCGCCGCGCCGGTGACGAGCGGCCCCGTCGTCGTCCGCGACCGTCGCCCGGTCACGCCGCCCACGCGCCCGACCGACGCGGACCTGCACGACTTCGCGCGCGACGCCGTGCTCGAGCACCTGTTCACCGCCGCGCCGCCGCGCTTCGCCGATTCGTTCCACGTCGAGACCTGGAACGAGCTGCTCAACACGTACGACGTGTCCGGCACGTTCACCGTCGCCAGCTTCACCGGCGAGCAGACGCAGCGGTTCAGCGTCCGCCTGTCGTTCACGCACGACGGCGCGTTCCGCAAGACCGACCGCGTGTCGGTCAACGACGAGGTCCTGTTCGCCAACGAGTGAGGTGTCAGATGAAGCGTTTGCGTTCGGCGAGAATGCCGAGGCCGATAAACGTGGCCAGCGCGAACGGCAGCAGGTAGATCGGGTCGACGTGCGTGAGCAGGGCGGTGAGCCACTCGGCCAGCAGCACGGTGATCAGGCCGAACCCGAACGCGCAGATGCCGATGAAGATCAGCGTGCGGACCACGAAGTGGTAGCCCTTGACGTGCTTCTTGATCAGCGTCTCGAGCTCGTGGCCGTACAGCACGAGCACCGTGCCGATGATCGCCAGCGCGATGTGATCGACGTGCTGCGACGCAAAGTCCGTCACGGGGCGCAGGATGTCGTGCAGGTTCGCCATCGTCGTGTGTAACTTCGGCAAAGCGAGGCGGGGGAGTTGAAAGAAAGTGATCAGGAGACAGGGAATCGTACTGGCCGCTGTCTTCTGTCACGTGTCTCCTACCCCTGAATGCATCCGCGGCCCCGGCGGCTGCTCGGCGATGATCTTCGCCTCCGCGTCGAGCATCTGGTCCCAGCGGGTGCGCACGTCGCGCGGCGAGGCGAGCTGCTCGGCGAGTTGGATGAAGATGTGGTAGTGGCCGTGCTCCGACTTCCACAGCCCGCGGTACAGCTTCGCGAGTTCGCGGTCGGCGGCGGGGTGGTGGTGCAGCACGTCGAACCGCTCGCACGACCGCGCCTCGATCAGCGCCGAGACCATCAGCCGATCCATCAGCTCGCGGTCGCCCTCGCCGAGCCGCACGAGCGTGCGCAGCTCGTTGGCGTAGGGGTTGCGGTGGTTGCGCGTCAGCTTGCCGCCGCGGCGCGACAGCAGGCGGGTGACCACGCCGAGGTGTTCCGACTCGTCGCGCGCAATCGCGCACATCGCCGCGACCCAGTTCTCCGGCGGGTTCGGCTCCGGCCAGCGGTTTAATAACTCCAACGCGTTCGACGCCGCCTTCTTCTCCAGGTGCGCGTGATCGTTGAGCAGCTTCAGCGGCTCGGCCAGCACCTGCTCCGCCCACGCCTCGGGCGTGCGGTAACGCAGGGGAAGGTCGGCGACGTCGTCCTTAACAGCCATGCACCCAGTTTAGCGGCTCGAATATGATGTTGGGTAACGCGGCGCGTCCCTCGCGCATCCAAGGCCGCGAAAGGATCACACGATGGTCACCATGCCCGTCCCCGTCGATGAAACCGAACGGCTCGCCGAGCTGCGGGCGATGCACATCCTCGACACGCCGCCCGAGCGGCGGTTCGACGTGATCACCGACCTCGCGAAGCGCACGCTCGGGATCGAGGCGGCGTTCATCTCGCTGGTCGACAAGGACCGCCAGTTCTACAAGTCCGCCGCGGGCGTCGACGCGGACGCACGACAATCGCCGCGCGACGGCAAGTCGTTCTGCGCGCACTGCATCTGCTGCGACGGGCTGATCGTCAAAGACGCGCTGGCTGACGATCGCTTCCGCGATCACCCCGCGGTGGTCAACGACGGCGTGCGCTTCTACGCGGGGCTGCCGCTGCGCGGGCCCGGCGGGCACAAGGTCGGCACGTTCTGCGTCGTCGACACGAGGCCGAACGCGCTCGACGAAGACGGGCTCGAATCGCTGCGTGTGCTCGCCGAGATGGCCGAGCAGCAGCTGAACATGGTCGACGTGATCACCGCGCAGCGCGAGCTGCTCGACACGAAGAACGCGCTGGTCGCCGCGCAGCAGCGCGAGTCGCAGGAGGTCGCCGAGGCCGCAGAGTTCGTGCGGTCGATGCTCCCGGCGAAGCTCGTCGGCGACGAGCCCGTGCACACCGACTACCTGTTCATCAACAGCTCGTCGCTCGGCGGCGACCTGTTCGGCTACCACACGCTGCCCGACGGTACGGGGCGACTCGCGGTGTACCTGCTCGACGTGACCGGCCACGGCGTCAGCGCCGCGCTGCTGTCCGTCGGCGTGTTCCAGACCATCCGCCGACAGACCCTCCGCGAGACCGACTTCGGCGATCCCGCCTCCGTGCTCACCGCGTTGAACTGCGCGTACCCGATGGAGGAGCACGGCGGCAAGTTCTTCACGATGTGGTACGGCGTGTACGACCCGGCGACGCGCGAGCTGACGTATGCGTCCGCCGGTCACGCGCCGCCCATCGTCGTCAGTGACGACGGCTCGGCCCGCGCGCTCAACCAGGGCGGCATGATCGTCGGCGTCATCCCCGACCCCGGCTACCGCAACCTCATCACGACACTCGCGTACCGCGATCGCCTGTACCTGTTCTCCGATGGCGCGTTCGAGGTCAAAGAGAACGGCGACGGCACACTGCTCATGCCCGAAGGGTTGATGCGCATCATCACCGACACGCCGGTCAACGCCGCGTCACGCGTCGGCTACATCACCGAAGCCATCCGCGCGTATCAGGGCGCCGACGACTTCAAGGACGACTACTCGCTGCTCGAGCTGCGTGTGTGAGCGCTGCGTCAGGTTCGGGGTGGCACTGACAAGCCCAGCTTGTCAGTGGCGGAGGGCTGACGATCAGGGAGATCGTGCAACAATCATTGATGGCATGGCGTTACCCAAGCCTCATTCGCACACACGCGACACAGCGCCACTGACAAGCTCGCTGCGCTCCCTTGTCAGCGCCACCCGAACCAAAGTCTCACGCCGGGGTGGCGCCGATCGTTTTCTTCATGAAGTAGCGACACAGACGTGGATCATGGTCGCGCAGCGCGGCGAACACGACGTAATCGAGCCCTTCGTAATACGTGCGCGCCTGGAAGTCGAACGTGTTGAGGTAGACCGTGTGGCAGCCGCGCTCGCGCGCGATGTTTTCCGCGGCCTCCATCAGCGCGCGGCCGATGCCGGTGTTGCGGTGCGACGAGGCGGTCCATAAACGAGCGATGTAGAAGTAACCGCCGAGCGTGTTGCCGGTGAGACCCGCGACGATCGCGCCGTCGGCGTCGCGCGACACGCACTGCACGTCGCGCGCCTTGAGGCTGATGTCGTGATCCGCCGCGTGATCGGACAAGCCCTGCCAGAGCGCATCGGCGATCTCCGGGTCGATCACCTCGGCCACTTCGATACGTGTGTCACTCATGCGTGTGTTCACTTCCCCTTGTAGTCCGGGTTCGGCCGCGGCAGTTTCGCGCCCACGTCGTGCAGGTGCTGCATCAGCTGCGCGTTGAGTTCCTTGACCTTGTCCGGCATCGACGACGCGAGGTTGTGCTCCTCACCCAGATCGTCCTTCAGGTTGAACAGCTCGAACGTCGGACCCTCCCAGAACTTGATCAGCTTGAGGTCGCCCTTGCGGATGATGGAGTACGGCCCGGGCGCGTGGCGGTAGTGCGGGAAGTGCCAGTAGAGCGCATCGCGGTTGAGCGACTTCGTGCCGTTGGAGCGGAGGTGCCCGACGAGCGACACGCCGTCGATCGGGCGGTCGGGGAGCTTGACGCCCGCGAGTTCGCAGAGGGTCGGCAGGAAGTCGATGCTGCACACTGGCTCGTGGCTGACAGTGCCGGGCTTGACGACGCCGGGCCAGCGGATGATCAGCGGCTCGCGGATGCCGCCTTCGTAGGCGTAGCCCTTGCCGGAGCGCAGCGGCGTGTTGTTGGTCGGGCCGACCAGCCCGCCGTTGTCGGACGTGAAGATGACGACGGTGTGATCGGCGACGCCCGCCTCGTCGAGCGCATCGGTGATGCGCTTGCACGCCTCGTCCACGGCCTGCACCATCGTGGCGTACGCCACGTTCTTCTGCGGCGAGTCGTTGGGCTTGCCCTTGTAGTGATCCATCAGATCCATGCGGCCCTGGATCGGCGTGTGCACCGCGTAGTGCGCCATGTAGAGGAAGAACGGCTTGTCCTTGTTCGCCTTGATGAACTTCGCCGCCTCGATGCCTTCGCGGTCGGTCAGGTACTCGTTGCCGGTCAGCGGCTCGATCTCCGGGTCGAAGTTGTACTTGGCGCGGTAAGGCGCGTAGTAGGTGGGCGGCTGGCCGAGGTCGCAGCCGATGAAGTTGAAGTCGAAGCCCTGGTCCTGCGGGAAGTGGCCGGGGTCGCCGAGGTGCCACTTGCCGATGTGCTGCGAGACGTAGCCCGCGGGCTTCAGCGCCTCGGCGATGGTGACCTCGTCGAGCTCCATCCAGAACGGGTTAGGTGGGCACAGCAGCTTGTTCTTGGGACCGCCGACGTATTCGGTGGGGTTCTCGTCGTAGACCTTGCCGCCGCGCTGGAAACGGGCGCGGATCCAATCGGTCACGCCGATGCGGGCGGGGTATCGGCCGGTCAACACCGCGGCGCGGGTCGGCGAGCAGACGGCGCACGCGGCGTAGGCGTCGGTGAACCGCATGCCCTGCGAAGCGAGCTTGTCGATGTTGGGCGTCTCGTAGTACGTCGACCCCTGACAACTCAGATCCATCCAACCCATGTCATCAACGAGGATTAGGACGAAGTTGAGCGGCTTATCCGCGGCGCGGGCGGGGCTCAGAACCGCCGCAAAAATCACCACAAAACAGGCCAGGCACGCGCGTCGCGCGGTACGATGTCGGGGTCGAACGGGTTGAATCATGGACTTTTTTTCCCGTAGGTTGGACTGGCCGGATATACGCTATCTCATATCGCCAGTGATGCCTTGCGTATCATGCCGCGACGTTGGGCCCGGCGTCGCCGAACCATCATAGCCGAGCGAGCGACATGATCGATCGATTCAACGTTCCTACACGGATGGCGATTGCGTGGTTCGGCGGGATCGCCCTCACACTGGCCATCAGCACTGTCAGCGTCCGCGGCGACGACGCCGTCGATTTCAAACGTGGCGTTCAGCCGGTGCTCGAGGCCCACTGCATCAAGTGTCACATGCCGGGTAACGCGAAGGGCGAGCTGTCGCTGGCGACGCGGGCGGACGTGCTGAAGGGCGGCGAGGACGGCGCGGCGATCCAGCCGGGCGACGCCGACGCGTCGCACCTGATCAAGATGATCACGCCCGGCGCCGACGGCAAGGCGAAGATGCCCAAGAAGGGCGACACGCTGCCCGCCGACGCGATCGCGAAGCTGCGTGCGTGGATCACGAGCGGGGCGGCCTGGCCGGACGGCGTCGTCGTGCGCGAGAGGGCGAAGGCGGACCGCACGTGGTGGTCACTCCAGCCGCTGTCCGACGCCGAGCCGCCCACGACGCCCGGCGCGCCCGAGGCGTGGACGCGCAACCCCATCGACAAATTCATCTACGCGAAGCTCGCCGAGCAGCACCTCACGCCGAACGCGCCCGCCGACCGGCGCACGCTGATCCGGCGCGTCACCTACGACCTGATCGGCCTGCCGCCGACGCCGGAGGAGGTCGAGGCATTCGTCGCCGACAAGTCGCCCGACGCGTACGCGAAGCTCGTCGATCGCCTGCTCGCCTCGCCGCACTACGGCGAGCGGTGGGGCCGTCACTGGCTCGACGTGGCGCGCTTCGGCGAGTCGAACGGCTTCGAGCGCAACGTGATCATCGACAACCTCTGGCCGTACCGCGACTACGTCATCCGCTCGTTCAACGACGACAAGCCGTTCGACCGCTTCGTGCGTGAGCAGCTCGCCGGTGACGTGATCGACGGCGACAACGTCGACGTCGCGGTCGGCACGGCGTTCCTCGTGTGCGGTCCTTACGACAACGTCGGCAACCAGGACCCCGTGCAGAAGGCGCAGATCCGCGCGAACACGATCGACGAGATCGTGCGCACGACCGCCGAGGCGTTCCTCGGCCTGACGGTCGGGTGCGCGCGGTGTCACAACCACAAGTTCGACCCGATCATGCAGGCCGACTACTACGCGCTGTGCGCGACGTTCGCGGGCGTATACCACGGCTCGCGCGACGTCGCGACGCCGGACGAGCTGAAGCAACGCGCCGAAGCGCTCGCGCCGCTCAACGCGCGCCTCAAGGAGCTCGACGCCGCGAAGGCCGCGCTCGACAAGTCCATCGCGCAGAACGCGAAGCAGCGCGAGGCCGAGGCGACCGCGAGGTGGACGCGCCCGCCGGTCGATCGCTACGGCACGGAGGAGCGCTTCGACGCGGTGGACGCGCGCTACGTGCGGCTCGTCGCCGAGTCGCGCGACGATCAGCCCAACGCGAGGGCCGGCTTCGGCATCGACGAGTTCGAGGTCTGGACCGCGGGCGAGGCGACGCGCAACGTCGCGCTCGCCAGCAACGGCGCAAAGGCCGAGGGCGCCAGCCGCGTCGCGCCCGACTTCGCCGACGCCTACGCCGCGAAGAACGCGATCGACGGCCGGTTCGGCGCACGCTGGATCTCCACCGAGCCGACGCTCACCATCACGCTCGCCGACACGCAGCGCGTCGACCGCGTCGTGTTCTCCAGCGATCGCATCCACGACCTGCCGAAGACGCACGTCAAGACGCGCTTCGTCGGCGACTACCACATCGACGTCTCGCTCGACGGCAAGACGTGGACGACCGTCGCCGACTCGTCGGACCGCAAGCCGCCGAGCGCGGCGCACGCGAAGCAACGGCTGCGCGACGCGACGATCACGCCCGACGAACAGAAGCGGCTCGCGAAGATCGCCGCCGAGAAGCGTGACGTGCAGGCGCAGATCGCGAAGGTCCCTTCGCCGCCGAGCTGGTGGGTGGGGCAGTTCCGCGCCGCGCCGGGACCGTTCAACATCTTTGTCGGCGGCAGCCCGCAGCGGCCCGGCGACGCGGTGCACGCCGCGAGCCCGTCGACGCTGATGGACGTCGCCAAGCCTTACACGCTCGACGACAAGGCGCCGGAGTCGCAGCGGCGCATGGCGCTGGCGGAGTGGATCGTGGCCGACGACAACCCGCTCACGCCGCGCGTGCTGGCGAACCGGCTTTGGCACTGGCACTTCGGCACGGGCATCCAGTCGACGCCGAGCGACTTCGGCTACATGGGCGGTCGGCCGACGCACCCCGAGCTGCTCGACTGGCTCGCGCGTCAGCTGCACGCCAGCGGCTGGCAGCTCAAGCCGCTGCATCGACTCATCGTCACGTCGCAGACGTACCGCCAATCCTCGGCGTTCCGCGACGACGCGGCGCAGGTCGACAGCGACGCGCGGCTGCTGTGGCGTTTCCCGCCGCGACGACTCAGCGGCGAGGAGATCCGCGACAGCGAGCTGGCCATCGCCGGGAAGCTCGACACGCGGATGGGCGGGCCGGGCTTCCGGCTGTACGAGTATCAGCAGGACAACGTCGCGACGTACGTGCCGCTCGACAGGTTCGGGCCGGAGACATATCGGCGTGCGGTGTATCACCAGAACGCGCGGGCGCAGCGGGTGGACGTGATGACGGACTTCGACTGCCCCGACCCCGCGTTCGCCGCGCCGCGACGCTCGGCGACCACCACGCCGCTGCAGGCGCTGACGATGCTGAATCACAACTTCACGATGGACATGGCAGGCGCGCTGGCCGAGCGTCTGCAGCGTGAGGCGGGCAAAGACGCCGCGTCGCAGGTGCGTCGCGCGTTCCTGCTGGCGTTCGCACGCGAGCCGTCCGCCGACGAGGCCGACGCCGCGCAACGACTCATCACCCAGCACGGCCTGCGCGCCCTGTGCCGCGCACTGCTCAACAGCAACGAGCTGATCTACATCAACTGATCGAGGGAACGACATGCCACGATCGAATTACAGCCGCACCGTCGCATCGTTGGACACGCTGTTGTCCCGCCGCTCGTTGCTCAGCAGCGTGCCGACGGCGATGACGGGCATGGGCCTCGTGCACCTGCTGAGCCGTGAGCTGGCCGCGGCGACCGCGCCGTCGGCGCGTCCGTCGCGCAATCACGCGGCGCATCAGCTCGGCGCGCACTACGAGCCGAAGGCCAAGCGTGTGCTGCAGGTGTTCTGTCCCGGCGCCGCGTCGCACATCGACCTGTGGGAGCACAAGCCCGAGCTCGAGAAGCGTCACGGCCAACCGCTGCCCGGTGAGGAGAACTTCGTGTCGTTCCAGGGCAAGAACGGCGCGCTGATGCAGAGCCCGTGGAAGTTCAAGCCCGCGGGCCGGTGCGGCAAGATGTTCACCACGCGGCTGCCGTTCATGGCGCAGCACGTCGACGACATCGCGTTCGTGCACTCGATGCAGAGCAAGAGCAACACGCACGGGCCCGGCTGCATCTTCATGAACACCGGCCACGACATCGAGGGCTTCCCCGCGGCGGGCGCGTGGCTCAGCTACGCGCTGGGCTCGTCGAACGACAACCTGCCGACGTTCGTGGCGATCCCCGACATCCGCGGTGAGCCGCCGAACGGCAAGGCGAACTGGTCGAACGGCTTCCTGCCCGCGCGGCACCAGGCAATCGTGATGGCGGCGCACCAGCCGGTGCGCAACCTGCAGCGACCGGCCGACGTGTCGAAGGGCGAGGAGGCGGACACGCGGAGCTTCCTCGACGCGCTCAACGAGCGTCACGCCGAGGCGCACCCCGGCAACTCCGACCTGCACGCGCGCATGGCGGCGTACGAGCTGGCGGCGCGCATGCAGCTGTCGGCGCCCGAGGTGATGGACATCAGCGGCGAGTCCGAGGCGACGAAGTCGATGTACGGCATCGACGATCCGAACAAGCTCAAGGCCGCGTACGCGCGGAACTGCCTGCTGGCGCGTCGGCTGCTCGAGCGCGGCGTGCGCTACGTCAACCTGTACTGCGCGTCGCGCGCGTCGGGCGTCGACGGGCTGCTGAACTGGGACGCGCACAAGACGCTCAAGGCCGACTACGACCGCCACTGCCCGATCTTCGATCAGCCCACCGCGGCGCTGATCGCGGACCTCAGGCAGCGCGGCATGCTGGACGACACGCTGGTGCTGTGGACCACGGAGTTTGGCCGCATGCCCACGCACCAGGCGGGCACCGCCGGTCGCGACCACAACCCCGACGGGTTCACGTGCTGGATGCTCGGCGCGGGCGTGAAGGGCGGCACGAGCTACGGCGCGACGGACGCGTTCGGCCGCCGCGCCGAGGTCAACCCGACGACCGTGTGGGACTTCTACGCCACCGCGCTGCACCTGCTCGGCCTCGAGCACACCCGCGTGACGCGCTACTACAACGGTCTCGACCGCCGCCTGACCGACGTGCACGGGAATCTGATCGAAGAGATCCTGGCGTGACCGGCGTTGCTGCGGCGCTGACGCGGGCGATCCGCCTCGGTGGATTCACGCCGGATGCCGAGCGATGGGACGGGTTGCCGCAGCGTGCCGGATCGCGGGGGCCTCGGGGCCCGGCGAACGCGGGCCGCCCGCTTGCGGGATGGCTGGACGGACCGGGATGACTTACAATCCTCGATCCCCAATCGGGGCACGTGCTCGGGAAAACATTTCCACGACACCCGGCGTATCAGTACAATAGGGCTTGCACGTCGTGAACGGGCAGCCCGCTGAACACGTCTAAAAGGGTTGTCGTGGTGTTGGGGGAGTTTCGGTGGTAGGAGCATCGGTGAGAGATGCCGTCATTTCAGGCCAAGAAGATCAAGCAGCTTAACTGCGGCCGGTGTGGTCAGGAGATTGACCCGTCGAAGCTGGCGCCGCTGTCGGTCACGCCGTGCCCGAAGTGCGGTCACGACGTGAAGGTGCCGGCGTTGATCGACGACTACCTGCTGATCGACGTGATCGGCAAGGGCTCGTCGGGGACGGTGTTCAAGGCGCTGGACGACAAGCTGCATCGCCAGGTGGCGCTGAAGGTGCTCGCGGCCGACGACGAGAAGCAGGAGGAGGTCGCCGACGAGTGCGTGCGCGAGGCGCGTGCGCTGGCGCGGCTGAACCACCGGGGCATCGTGCAGATCCACACGATCGGCGAGTACAAGGGTCAGCACTACATCGTGATGGAGCTGGTGACGGGCGGCACGGCGGAGAAGAAGTTCCTGCGCAGCATCCCGCCCGGTCGGGCCGAGGAGCTGGACATCCTCGAGCTGGTGATCACGGTGGCGGAGGGGCTGAACGAAGCGAACAAGGCCGGGCTCGTGCACATGGACGTCAAGCCGAGCAACATCCTGCTGGACAGCGCGGGCGTGCCGAAGCTGATCGATTTCGGCGCGGCGATGTACTCGGCGTCGGGTCGCGCGGAGGGCACGGTGGTGGGCACGCCGTACTACATCGCGCCGGAGGTGGCGGTGGGGCGGCAGGGCGATTTCAAGAGCGACATGTACAGCCTCGGCGCGTCGATGTTTCACCTGCTGACGGGCCGGCCTCCGTTCGACGGCGAGAACACGGGGCAGATCGTCAAGAAGCGCATCAAGGAGCCGCCGCCGAACATCCAGAAATTCCGGCAGGTGAATCCGCTGACGGCCGACATCATCGAGCAGATGATGCAGCAGCGTCCGACGGCGCGTTACGAGACGTACGACGACCTGGTCACGGCGTTGAAGGCGGCGCGCGACGCGGTCGCCGCGGAGGTCGAGGCGCAGCACAGCGCGCCGACCGGCGAGCGGCCGGAGGACCCTTACGGCGCCGAGCCTGCGGAGACGACGCGCGGCGGTCGATCGGACGATCCTTCGGCGCTGGAGCAGATGGCCGGGTCGCTCGACCCGCTGGCGGACATGGCGGCGGCGACGATGTCGTCGGTGACCGGACTCGCCGCCGCGGCCGAGGTGCGCAACGACGAAGGGCTCGTCGCCGCCGGTGCGCCGCGGCGTCCCGATGCGCCGCCCGCGCCGTCACCGTCCGCCCCACACCGCACGCGCGGCGGGCACGCGGGTCACGGCACGCACAGCGGCCACACCGGCTCGGCGCGCACGGGCGCGACCGCGCCGGCGCGCCGCGGCTCACCGCTGCTGCTGGTCGTCGGCGGCATCGCGGTCGCGATCGTCGTGCTGCTCGTCCTCATGTTCGTGCTCGGTAACCGCAACAAGTCCGCGACCAAGCCCGACACCGACACCACCGCGCACACGCCCACCCGGGTCATCCCCGCGCCGCCCACCACGCCGACGCCGAGCACGTCAGCCAACACGACGGCGCCGATCAAGCCGACCGTCACCCCGACGCCGAGCACGCCGACCGCGCCCGCCGGCCCGGACATCGCGCGCGGGCTCGTCGGGCACTGGACGCTCGACGACGCCGGCGACAACGCCACCGACGCCACCGGCAAGGCCCGGCCAGGCATCTACGTCGGCACCTCCTCCGTCGACGGCGTCATCGGCAAGGCGCGACACTTCAACGGCAGCTTCGACAACGTCGCACTCGGCCGACCCGCCGAGCTCAACTTCGCCGGCCCCATCACCATCTCGGTGTGGATCAAGCCCGAACGCGCCGACGGCGACATCCAGAACATCGTCGTCCACGGCCACCGCGCCGAAGAGCCCCGCGGCGAGTTCGCGCTGAAGATCCAGTCACGCCGATACATGATCAGCCGCTGGCCCATCGCCGTCGGCAGCAACGACGGCGCCAGCGCCGAACGCGACGTGCCCAACGAGGACATCGGCCGGTGGGTCCACCTCGTCGGCGTCAACGACGGCGCGAAGTTCCGCCTCTACCGCAACGGCGAACCGTTCTCCGAACGCGACGACTCCACCGGCGCCGTCGCCGTCGACGCGCCCTGGGCCATCGGCGCACGCGGCGACGGCTCCGAGCGATACTTCCAGGGCGACATCGACGACGTGCGCATCTACAACCGCGGGCTCAGCGCCGATGAGGTCAAGCAGCTCTACGACCTCGGCGCCGCCGTCGCGAAGGCCAACGGACAACCCCAGCCAACGCCCGCGCCGGCGCCCGCGGCCGCGCCCGACGCGAAGATCCCCAGCAAGATCGCCGCGGTCGCCCCCGCGCTGCAGCTCGACTTCGGCGATTGCGACGGCAGCAGCGCCTACGGACCGGCGCACCAGGAGGGCGTGCTCGGCAAGGATCACGCCGCGTGGAATCACGTCGCCGGCAGCGACGTCACCACCGGCCTCGTCCTCTCGAACAACACCGACGCCGCCGGCCTCACCCTCACGCTCGGCGTCGCCGACACCGCCGCCCACCGCATCGACTGGAACGCCAAGTCGTTCGCCGCGAAGTCCGGCTCGTGCCCCGAGGGCTTCCAGAACAACGACGTCGCGAAGGACTACCTCCGCACCGAGGTCGCCGGCGGACTCGCGGTGCGCATCGACGGACTCAGCGCCGGCGCCTACGCCGTGTACGCCATGGCCGAGAACACCTTCAAGCACGCCAACGAATCGGGCAACGGCGCCTACGACGTGTGGATCGGCGCCGCCGACGCCAACGCCGCGAGCTACGAGCGGTTCGATCACACGCACCTGAACAACCTCAGCGTCGATGGCTACGCGTACCTGGACAACTACCCGCGGCCGACCATCCGCCTCGCCGCGGGCCAGTCGCTCATCATCGTCAGCGAGCAGACCGCCGAAGCCGAAAGCAAGAATCAGGGCCTGCTCAACCTCGTGCAGATCGTCAAGACCGAGGGCGACGGCAGCCTCATCGCGAAGCTCGCGACGCCGACGCCCGCCCCCACGCCGACGCCGACCACGCCGACGCCGGCCACCACGCCCGTCGCGGACCTCAACCGCGACGCGCGCGGCACCATCACGCTCGAGCGCTGGGACAACGTGCCTGGCGGCGGATCCGTCAACGACGACATCCTCACCAAGGGCGTGCTGAACCGGAAGCCCGACGCGTCGACCCTCGCCGCCACGTTTGAAGCGCCCCGCAACTTCGCCGACAACTACGCCCAGCGGATGCACGGCTACATCTACCCGCCCGTCACCGGCGCGTACACGTTCTACCTCTCCAGCGACGACGGCGCGCAGCTGTCGCTCAGCACCGACGACACGCCGGCCAACGCCGCGGTCATCGCCGAGCGACCCGGCGCCGGCAGCTGGGACGACTGGAGCGTTCAGTCCAAGCCCATCCAGCTCCAGGCCGGCAAGCGCTACTACATCAGCGCGCTGCACAAAGAGGGCAACGGCGGCGATCACCTGCGCGTGGGCTGGACGCTGCCCGACGGGCGCGACCAGCGCCCGATCCCCGGCGAGTTCCTCTCGCCCGCCGGCGATTTCAAGCGGCCCGTCGCGCAGTACCACCCGCTGCAGCACGGCGTGATCCTCCGTGAGCTGTGGCAGGGCGTCGGCGGCGGCGACCGCGGCGCCGCGACCAACGCCATCGCCCAACGCCCGTTCCCCGACAGCTTCGACTACATCGATAACCTCTACGTCGGCGACATCGGCGACAACTACGTCCAACGCTTCCGCGGGTACGTCACCGCGCCCGCCACCGGCGCGTACCGCTTCTGGCTCACCTCCGACGATCAGTCCGACCTGATGCTCTCCACCGACGAAGACCCGGCCAACCTCCGCCGCATCGCCGGACGCGACGGCGCCGACGGCGACAACGCCTGGCCCGAAGACGGCGCCTCGGCCGACGTCGACCTCGTCGCCGGCGAACGCTACTACTTCGAGGTCGTCCACAAAGAGGGCGGCGGGCTGTCGCACCTCGGCCTCGGCTGGACGCTGCCCGGCGGCAAGATCGAGCAGCCCATCGCCCCCGCGCACCTCTCGCCCGCCGTGCCGCGCGGCTACAGCGAGCCGCTGCTCTACGCGCTGATGTTCCAGCGCCTCAAGCCCGACACGCTCGTCAGCGCCGGCGGCGCCGACCTCTCGCCCGACAACGAGGGCGCGATCCTCGCCGAGGGCAAGAACGCGCCCGGCGACCTCTACACCGTCACCTTCCCCGTCGACTGGAAGCAGCCCATCACCGCGCTCGAGCTCGAGATCATGACCCACCCGTCCCTGCCCGCGCCGCGCCACGGGCCCGGCCGCGGACCCGGCGGCGCGCTGGCCATCTCCGAGATCACCCTCGCCGTCGCGCCACGCAACGACCCCACCAACCTCACCCCCATCAGGCTCCGAGACGCCGAGACGCCCTACAAGGAAACCGATCGCTACGGCGCCGCGAACCTGATCGACGACAACGACAAGACGCCCTGGCTCGCACGCCGGCCCGACGCCGTCGGACGCAACCACCTCATCCGACTCATCCCCGCCGAGCCGATCGATCACCACAACGGCCTGCTCGTCCTGCAGATCCACAACGAGCTGGCGTATTCGCTCGGATGCTTCGCGCTGCGGGCGACCACCGCCGAGACCCCGCCGCCGTTCAAGCCCGAAGACGCCGCCGCGACCGTCGCCGGCGCCGACACGAAGACCACGCCCGCCGGTGCGCCCGCGGCCACCACGCCGACCGACGCCGGGCCCTACAAGCTGTTCGTCAACTGCGCCGGCGCGGAATACATCGAGCCCAACGGCACGGTCTGGAAAGCCGACCAGGACTTCAGGGACGGCTCGTGGGGACGCGTCGGCGGCGGCGACGCCGATCATAACGACGTCGACAACCCGCTGCTCAAACGCTACCGCAAGGACATGCAGGCCTACCGCTTCACCGTCCCCAACGGACGGTACAAGGTCCGACTCGTCTTCGCCGAACTGCACAAAGACCCCGGCCAGCGCGTCTTCGACGTCGACGTCGAGGGCAAGGCCTTCAAGAACATCGACATCGCCCGCGCCAAGGGCATCTTCAAGCCGCTGACCATCGACGTCAGCGTCGACGTCACCGACGGCGTGCTCGACATCAAGTTCAAGAAGATCCTCGACGAGCCGTTCATCTCCGGCATCAGCGTCGAGTCCGAGTAAAACCCCCTCTCCCGCCGGGAGAGGGCCGGGGTGAGGGATCACCGCACGCACATTTCAATCTTGTTCGACCGCACGGGTGCCACTGGCGGCCTGCCCGCCAGTGCATTTACGTCTGTTACATCTGCGCACGGGTGCCACTGGCGGCCTGCCCGCCAGTGCATTTACGTTTGTTATATCTGCGCCTCATCGGCGCGTGCACGCCCCATCGACACACTGGCGGACAAGCCGCCAGTGGCACACCAGCCCCGCGCGTCGCTCAGATAAACTCCACGTAATACCGCACCGTCACCGCGTCGCCCGACGTCGTCTTCACGCCCTCGATCTCCACGAAGAACTTCTGCCGCATGCGCGGCGTGAGGTGCTCGGGGCGGAAGATGATGCAGTTGTCCACGCCGAACCGTTGCAGCTCCACCGCGAAGTAGTCCAGGTTCAGCGGCGCGCCCTGCATCAGCTTCTCGACGTCCAGCGCCGGCGTGCGCACCTCCCACACGCGGACCTTGATGTCCGACTGGCTCGGCGTCGCGTAGTGCTGCGGGTTGAGCGTCACCGACCACGCGCGCTCCGCGCCGAACAGCTGCGTCGGCATGTACCCGCGCGCCGGGTACGTGATCATGTCCCAGTCCGGCACGTCGCCGCGCGTCTCGTCGTGCGCGTACATCGCCGCGAACTTGCCCGACTCGCCGAACCCCACCCGCCGCAGCCGCGGGTTCAGGCACCACCGCCGGTGTCCCACGCGATCGATGTTGCGCTCGTCGGAGTCGTCCATGTACGCGTCGACCCCGAACCCGCGCGTCGCCGTGCCGTACGCCAGGTTGCTCTGCGAACAACCGTCCAGCGCGAGCCGGTACGTCTCGTCCGGCAGGCCGGGGTTGTGGTCAGGATGGTGCGTCATCTGCCCGAGCTTGTCGCACGTCAGCGCCGCCGCCGCCGCGCGCTTGCTCAGGTCCTCGTCCAGCACGATCCCCTCGTAAGGCGCGCCGCACAGGTACCGGTACATCATCAGCTGCTTGACCGACTCCCGCATCGCCGGCGTGCCCGGGCCCTCGATCCGGCTCGTCGCGATCGCACGCATCGCCGCCGCCATCTCCTGACGACCACGCGGCACCAGCAGCACGCCCTCCGCCCACACCTGCTCGCCCGACTTGCGACCGTTCTCGTCGAATTCCGTCACCGGCCCGTGCAGCTTGCCGCCCACGTAACGCCCCTGACGCGCCGGCCGACCCGTCGGATAAAACTCGCGGAACGGCCCGTTCTTCGTCCCGTCCGCGTCCGTGACGTACTCCACCTTCGTCTTCCCGTCGTCGTACTTCTCCACCACCTTCTCGGCGCGCACCACGCCCGCCGACACGCCGACGAACAAACACGCAATCAGGGTCATCTCTCTCATGCTCATGCTACTACTATAGGAACGCCGCACGCGCCAGCCCTTACGCTTGGACGTCCCAAAAGCCCACGGGTTCCGCTCCGCGGGCCTCCGGGTGGCACTGACAAGCCCAGCTTGTCAGTGGCGAAGGCAGATCCCGCTCACCTCAACTCACCACACGCCATGCGTCCGCGCGCCGCTCCCCTCTACCACCGGGAGAGGGTGAGGGTGAGGGTGAGGGTGAGGGTGAGGGTGAGGGAGAGGGCGAGGGTGAGGGATGATCACCCGCATCGCACAATCCACATGCGCCGCCTCCGCACGCCCGCCGCCACCCCAAGCCGCTTGCGGCTTAGCACCCGCCCGCCCGTTTTCCCCATCCCTCAATTCCCACTATCCTGTTGCGACCATGAACCGCATCGAACAGATTTTCGCCGACCTCCGCAGCGCCGACCGGGCCGCGCTGATGCCGTTTATCACCGCCGGTTACCCCGACCTCGAGGCGACCGCCGCGCTGCTGCCCGCCGCGCAGGCCGCCGGCGCGTCCATCTGCGAACTCGGCATCCCGTTCTCCGATCCGATCGCCGACGGCCCGGTCATCCAGGCGTCGATGACCGAGGCGCTGCGCCACGGCTGTCACCCCGCCGACATCTTCGCGATGGTCCGCGGCCTGCGTGATCAGCTCGACCTCGGGCTCGTGGCGATGGTCAGCTACTCGATCGTGTTCCGCATCGGCGTCAAGAAGTTCGTGGCCGACGCCGCGGACGCCGGGTTCGACGGGTTCATCTTCCCCGACCTGCCGCTCGAAGAGGCCGACGCGGTCAACCGCGTCGTGCACGACGCCGGGCTGACCAGCACGCTGCTGATCGCCCCGACCACGCCCGACGACCGCGCCGTCGCGATCGCCAAAGCCTCCAGCGGATTCGTCTACGTCGTGGCGCGCACGGGCATCACCGGCGAGCGCGCCGACCTGCCCGAGGGCCTGACCGCACGCCTCGAAAAGCTCCGCGGCGTCACCGACCTGCCCATCGCCGTCGGCTTCGGCGTCTCCAAGCCCGAACACGTCGCCGCGGTGACGAGCGTCGCCGACGCCGCGATCGTCGGCTCCGCCGTCGTCCGCCGCATCACCGACCACCTCCACGAAGGCCCCACGAAGATCGCCGAACACGTCGGCGCGTTCCTCAGCGACCTGCACACCGGCCTGCGCGGGAATTGAGATGGCGACCGAAGACCTGCTGCGGCTGTGCACGCCACCGCATGCAGTTGGCACACCGATCGACTGGATCGCCGTTGAGAACGAGCTGGGCATCGGGCTTCCTCGCGACTACAAACAGATCATCGAGGCATACGGTGTTGGAAACTTCGGCGAGTTCCTGTGGCTGTTCGCGCCAAGCGTGAGCAACCCGCACGTCAACCTGCAGGCCCAAGTTAAACAGCAACTCGATGTCATGCGCGCCGTCACGGCGGACGGCTACGAATCTGTTCCGTATCCAATCGATTCACACACATCCGGCCTGCTCGCGTTCGGCATGACAGATAACGGCGACGCGCTGTTCTGGAACACTGCCGCGGGTGAACAGCCCGAAGCGTGGCCGATCGTCGTGGCTGGCAGTCGGTCTGGATGGTCTGAATACAGCACACCGCTGGGAACGTGGTTGCATGACGTTCTTAGTGGCACAATCCGCGTTGAACTCTTCCCCGACGACTGGCCGGGCGACACGCCGAAGTTTGTGGCGCTCGATACCTAACCCCAAAACCACACATCCGTCCATTGAGTTTTTGCGTCCGCTTTTCGCGCCTGCGTGCGCCCCTTTGGTGTCCCTTTCGCGCCCCTTGCGCATATGGCGCGCCCCGGATTGCTCGGGCAGCGCACGCGATTTCTACGCCGTGGCTACCGGTCTACGAACCAAAACACGCCGTTTACGGCGTTCCGGTCCCTCCGGCGCGCCGTAAGTGCCTGTGAATCGCCGCGGCGCACGTCCGCATGCCGAGATCCGAGTTCCGATTTGCGTCGATTGAGTTTTTGCGTCGCGCCCCGAAGCCCACGGGTTCCGTCCCGTGGGCCGCGATGTATTCACATCACGTCGAGCCACTCGAGGATGAGCAGCAGGCCGTGCGTCCAGAGCAGGGCGGCGAGGATGACGGTGGTCCACACGGCCCAGGTCGGCAGCGTGCTGGCGGGCTTAGCGGATTTCATAGATGCCCTCCGCGGCGCGGGTGAAGCCGGTGCGTTCCATCGCCGCGTCGGTGGCGGCGAGCTCGTCGGCGCGGGTGACGACGCAGACCCAGTGCACGCCGGCCCGACGCCAGGCGTCGAGCTGCGCGCGGTTGGGCAGCGCGCCGTCGGGGTCGGCGTAGTAGACGAAGCGTCGGGTGACGCCCGGGCCATGCAGGCCGGCGATCGGCACGTAGGGTCGCGCGGCGGGGACGACGACGGCGAGCGTGGCGTCGGGCGGCACGACCTTCGCGGCGTCGTGGAGGTAGCCGTTGGGGTGGCCGATCATCATGGTGCTCAGCGAGATGTCGCCGACGCCTTGCAGTTTCCACACGGACCAGGCGATGGGCGGCGCGCTGTCGCGGACGGCGACGCCGACGGACCACAGCGCCGCGGAGGCGAGCAGGGCGTACCACAGCAGCAGCGGCATCTGACGTGCGGCCGTCGGCGTGCGCCCGCGCGGCGTGAACAGGCGCGGCGTGACGACGGCTATGCAGACGACGAGCGTGATCGGCACGAAGGCGAAGAAGCGGCCGGCCCACGGGTCGTCTTCGACGCCGGCCATAAGCAGCAGCATCATGACGATGACGATGAGGATGGCGGGTCGGGCGCGCGGGGCGAAGACGAGCAGGGCGAGCATGGCGGGCCAGCCGATCGCCATGGCGAGCAGTCCGAAGCCGGTGGAGTTGGGCGTCTGCCCGCCGCGCGGGCCGGTGCGGTCCCAGCCCTTGGAGTAGAAGATGTCGAAGGCGTTGCCGGTGAACTGCTTGACGGAGAAGTGTCCGTGCTGGCGGGAGAAGTGGGGGTGACCTTCGAAGACGGTGTGGCCGAGGATGTTGAGCGGCGCGGGGTAGAGCGGGTTGTGCTGCGGGAGGACGGCGACGTTGCGGACGTACCACACGGAGCCGATGGCGGCGGTGAGGACGAGTGTGGTGACGAGCAGGGCGCGGCGTGCGGAGCTCGCGGCGGGGTCGACGCCGGCGGGGCGACGGTGACGCAGCCAGCGGAATACGGCGGCGACGACGATCGGCGGGGCGAGCAGCAGCATGGAGGCCTTGACGCCGAGGCCGACGGCGATCGCGGCGAGCGCGAGCACGACGTGCGCGGGTCGGACGTGTCGCCCGGCGACGGCGGCGACGGCGACGAGGGCGAGCGCGGCGGTGGCCATGTCGTTCAGAGCGATCGTGCCCTGCGCCCAGACGATCGGCACGCACATCGCGAGCAGGACCGCGGCCCAGGCGACGCGGACGGTGGCGCCCATCTGCCGCGCCAGGGCCCACGCGGCGGCGAGGGTCAGCGCGGACCACGCGACGCCGACGAGCACCGCGCCGCGCAGCGCGTGCAGCGGCGCCATCCACCACGCCATCAGCAGCCCGTTGCCGGCCGGCCAGTAGCAGCGCACGTCGGGCCAGTCGCGCTGCGTGATCGCGCCGTCGGCGACCCAGTCGCCGGGCGTCAGCAGGTGGTACGACTGCACGTCGGGCAGCCACGGGCCGATCATCCAGCCGGCGGCGGCGATCCAGATGAGCATCGACACCGCGAGCAGGGCGAGCAGCGTGACGCGCCACGCGCCGAGCGTGCGGCGTGTGCGGTCGAGTCGGGCGCGCCAGCGCGTCAGCTCGCCGCGCAGGTAGGGCGAGCCGACGCCCCACGCGATGATCAGCGCGAACACGAGTCCCGCGGCGGTGAACCGCCAGGCGACGACGTTGAGCCTGCCGACGAGCCCGGTGACGAGCACCCACGCCTGCGCGACGACGACGTAGAGCGTGACGATCACCGCCGGGAGCAGCGCCATCGGCCGCACCCGCAGCAGCAGCGCCCAGGTCAGCGCGACGGCGAGTGCGACGAGGTTGAAGGCGATCGCGTCGAGCATCGTTGCATGATACCGCGTAGGCGAGTCTCTCCGAGACGCGCTGGCCGGTGTCAGAGAGATCGGCCTACAAAAAACCCCCGACGCGGATGCGCCGGGGGTTTGGTGTGGATCGTGATGAAGCGTCGGACGCTTACTCGCCGGCGGGTCCTTCGACGCCACCGGTGAACTCTTCGTCGTCGGCGGCGTGTCCTGCGAGGACCTGCGCCTTGTAGCCGCCCTTCGACTTGAAGTAGAGGAACAGGACGATGTAGGAGATGAGCATGATGCCGGGGAACAGGGCCATGTTGGCCAGCGCGCCCTGCGTGGACTTCGCCTTGACGTCGCCGATCTGGTCGGCCAACTCCTTTTCCTTACCGGTGAGGATGACCTCGTCCTTCTCGACCGGCTTGCCCTCCGCGGCGCGTTCGGCGGTGATCTTCGCGAGCTCGGCGTCGTCATCGGGCAGCGTGTCCTCGATGAGCTTGTTGAGCTTCGCGTCGTCGATCGTGTCGTACTGGATGATCTGGTAAATGCTCTTCTTCTTGGTGACGGTCAGTTCGCCGTCCTTGACGAGTCCGGGCAGCGCAGCGACGACGGCCTCGTTGTTCTTGACCGCTTGGATCGCCTTGTCGGCCTGAAGGGTGCCGATGTAGGGGAAGCCGAGCACGCCGACGGCGAGCATGCCGATGCCGCCCATGGCGTTAAGCGTCAGGGCGCCGCCCTTGGGGGTCTGCTCGGAAACGACGCCGAGCATGGTGGGCCAGAAGAACGTCTTGCCGATGCCGTAGAGCGTGGCGGCGGCGAAGATCATCATGCCGGTGGTGAACGACAGCGTGTAGAGGCCGACGATGGCGAACGCGGCGGACATGATCAGCAGGCCGATGGGGCTGAGCTTGTGGACGATGGGGCCGGCGCAAAAGCGCAGGACCATCATGATCGCCGAGGTGTAGACGAGCACGAGACCGGGGTCGAACTTACCTTCAGCGACGCCCTTCATGATCTGCTCGATCCAGCCGTCGGTGCCGATCTCGGTGGTGGCGAGCGGCATCATGACCAGCGCGAGGAAGAACAGCATGGGGCTGCCCATCGAGCGTGTGTAGGCGCCGAAGGCGATGACGATCGCAGCACCCGCGGCGATGAACACGCCGGTCGCCCAGCCGTAGAGCGCCCACTCGCCGGTGTCGGTCTTGTAGCTGAACGACTCGACGCCGGTGAAGAAGTCCATGAGCTGCAGGGTGATGAGGAAGCCAACGATGAGGGCGGCGAGGAAGCCGAACTCGCAGAGCATTTCCCGGTAGGACACGCCGGAGGCGACGCGTTCCTGCTCGGGGAACTTCTGGACGATGAGGATGAGGAAGAAGATGACGGCGGGCGGGGCGATGATGGCGATCTTGATCCACCACGGGATCATGTGTCCGCCGCCGCCGGTGACCATGTCGCTGTTGAGGAAGACGGTCAGCAGGCCGGCGATCACCAGGCCGCCGGGCCAGCCGGCGTGCAGGATGTTCAGCCACTTGGTCTTGTCCTTGTTGAACATCGTGGCGACGACGGGGTTGATGTACGCCTCGACGGTGCCGTTGGACAGGCCGAGGATCAGCGAGCCCCAGTAGAGCAGCGAGTAGCCCAGCTCCGGGTTGCCCTTGCCGTGATCGGACACGAAGTAGGCGCTGACGCCCATGATGGACCAGACGATATAGCCGAGGAACGAGCAGACCATCGCGGCCTTGTAGCCGATCCTGTCGATGAAGAGGCTGAAGCCGATGATCGACACGGCGAAGGGCCAGATGCCGATGCCGGCCAACCGGCCGACTTCCGCGGGGTCCAGTCCGAACTCCGGACCCCACTCGCCGAGCAAGAACAGGCGACTGATGAAGCCGAACGCCGTGGTAATCAGGGCGATGAAGCAACCCCAGAACAACACCTTGTTGCCACCCATGCCGCCGGTGGTCGCCGATTCACTCTCGCTCATGGAACGATCCCCTTGTAAAGGTTGTATGCCCGCTTTGGTTTTGGGAGTATCCGAAGGTTAGAGACCGCAGAGACTAGGCCGGTGGGCGCGTGCTGTCAACCCGTGTACGTAGTACCTGAAGGGGCACGACATATTCGTCAGGCGATCAGTTTGAATAAAAAAACCCGCGGGCGTTGGCTCGCGGGTTTCGGTCGTTTCCTGTCGCCCCGGAACACCGACAGTGGGACGACGTGTATGGATGATTGCGACCGGAAGAGTATGCCCGATCAAAACAGATCGATCAATTCCCCTGAACAGGGGGATTTTCCGTGTAAGCACTACCGCAAAATCAGGTTGTGGAAAATTCACGCCATCGGGTAAAATCCCTGTTAACGCGTGTGGGGGTCACACGTCATCGTTCCGGGTACATTGGCATGAAGCAGGGATGCTTCGCCGGGGACTGTTTTGGCAGAGGCAGGAATCATCAGGGAGCCGGACGTTCGCTGGATGCTCCGCACGGTTCACCATGCGGTGACCATCGCTGCATTTACCGGTGAACGCGAGGGTTACGTGCTCAGGTCCGCCTGCGACGCGGTGGACGCGGTCTGTGGCACGCTCGTGCGGCTGTCCGGCGCGGCCGAGCGACGGCGACCCACCGTCCTGCACGCCCACGACATCGTCGGCATCGAGCAGTGGCAGTCCGGTATCATCGCACGCGTCGTCACCAAACCCGACCGAATCCGCAAGCACGGCCCGACGTGCCTCGAAGTCTACGACGAGCAGCAGCGCCATCGGGCGGTCATCCAGTTCGGGCCAGACGACGCCGAGGCCGACGGGCACGACGGGCACGCCACGCACGCGATGTCGCCCTCGCACGTGATCGGCGTGACGCACCGGCTGACCCGCCGCAACTGGGTCGACGCGCTGTGCCTGTACCGCTGCCCCGATGACAAGGCGTTCACCGCGCACGACCGGCAGCTGATCGCGATGTTCTGGGAGGAGTGCGCCTGGCTGTGCTCGCCCGGCCCGCAGCACGACGGCGCCTCGGTCGGCGGCAACGACACCCGCTCGGGCAAGCCGCTGCCGCCGCGCCTCCGCCAGGTCCTCGAGGCGCTGCTCGCCGGGCACGCCACCCACAGGATCGCCGCGGACCTGTGCATCAGCACCCACACCGTGCGCGACCACATCAAGCGCCTCTACGCCGAGCTCGGCGTGTGCAGCCGCGAGGAACTCGTCGCCCGCTGCCTGACGTTCAGCCACGACGGCATCCACGCGAAGCATCAGAACGGACACTGAAATCATTTGGTGATTTGGTGAAGTGGTGATCTGGTGTTGTTTAGCGACGCGGCTTGCCGTGTGTTATCGCCGCACATCGCATAGGGGCGCAAAGCACGTCGCAAGCGACGTCGCTAAGCGTAGCGATTCCACATCACCAGATCACCACTTCACCAAATCACCAAATGGATCTACTCCGGGCGCCACGGCTTGGGGCCGTTGCCCTTGGGCTCGAGGAACTTGGCGTCCACGTCGCGGTACCACGCGTGCAGCTTGGCGCGCATCTCTTTGACGCGGTCGGGGAACTCCGCGGCCTGGTCCTTCTTTTCGGCGATGTCCTTCGCGAGGTTGTACAGGTGGACGCGGCCGTCCTCGTAGCGCTCGATGAGTTTCCAGTCGCCGATGCGGATCGCGCCGCCGGGGAAGCCGCCCTGGTTGGAGTAGTGCGGGTAGTGCCAGTAGAGCGCCTCGCGCGCCAGCTGGCTGCCGCCGCGCAGCAGCGGGGTGAGCGACACGCCGTCGCGGTGCTGATCGGGCAGCAGGGGCAGCCCGACCATGTCGAGGATGGTCGGGTAGAAGTCGGTGGAGATCACCGGCACGTCGCACGTCGAGCCGGGCTTCGTCACGCCGGGCCAGACGATCATGTAAGGCTCGCGGATGCCGCCCTCGTAGACCCAGCCCTTGCCGCCGCGCAGCGGCTGGTTCGACGTCGCCCAGCCCTCCGACGTCGCGAGCCCGCCGTTGTCGGACATGAAGCAGATCGCCGTGTTGTCGCTCAGGCCCAGCGCGTCGAGCTTGTCGACGACCTTGCCCACCGCGGCGTCCATCGACTCGACCATCGACGCGTACACCGCGTGGCTCTGCTGCACGCGCAGCTTGTGCGTCATCTTGCCGTAGTCCTTGCCCGGCGCGACTTCCTCCTCGACGCTGAACGCGTTCTTCTCGTCGAGCCCGAGCCGCTCGGCCTTCTTCTTGTACTTGTCGATCAGCGGCTGCGGTCCCATCAGCGGCATGTGCACCGAGTAGAACGACAGGTACGCGAAGAACGGGCCGTCCTTGTGCGCCTCGATGAACTTCACCGTCTCGTCGGACAGACGATCGGGCAGGTGCTCGCCGGGCGGACCGTCCGGGAGCCTCGGGTTGTCGTACGGGCTGAAGTAGTGCTTGCCGCCCCAGGGGCCGCCGTTTTTCCATCCGCCCTTGTTGACGTCGAAGCCCTGATGCTCCGGCCAGTACTCTTCGCTCGGTCCGAGGTGCCACTTGCCGGCGAAGAAGGTTGCGTAGCCGTGCGCCTTGAGCGCCTCGGCGATGGTGACTTCTTCGAGCGGCATCACCTCGTTGAGCGGCGCGGGATTGAACGTGCCGCTGCGTTTGCCGCCGAAGTAATTCGTCGCGCCGACACGCGTGGGGTACTTGCCGGTGAGGATCGAGTAGCGTGTGGGCGAGCAGACGGGGTTCGCGGCGTAACCGTTGGTGAAGCGCATGCCG
Source organism: Phycisphaera sp. (assembly GCA_016125285.1). Classification (GTDB taxonomy): domain Bacteria; phylum Planctomycetota; class Phycisphaerae; order Phycisphaerales; family Zrk34; genus RI-212. The sequence continues at coordinate 100,756 of WGMA01000012.1, read as the reverse complement.
CGCGCCGCGAGACGATCGATGTTGGGCGTGTCGTAGAACGAGTCGGGGTTGTACGCGTGCACGTCCATGTAGCCGTAGTCATCGACGAGGAAGAACACGATGTTGAGCGGCTTGTCGGCGGCGCGCGCGGCGTGCGTCGAAAAGCCGAGTCCCACCGCGAGCGCGACCGCCGCCGCGGCCCCCACAAGGGCTCTTAACAGAGAACTCACAATTAAATAACGATCGCCCAATCGGGTCTGCCGGGGGTGGCGCTGATGCGTCATGGTCCGCGTGCCTCCGTCCGCTGCTCCGTAACGCGGGTTAGGTAACAGGGATAGGTTAAGGGTTCGGCCCGCAGAGACTATAGCAGCGCCGCGCGGCGTCGACACCCGAGCCGAATCCGGGGTTTCACTTAACCAACAATCAGCCCGTTGACCCGTTGCGGCGTGGCTCCGGTACGGTCTACCATGCGCCCGGATTGACAAGCAAGGTCATGCAAGGTCGGCTCTTTGTCGTTGAGTCGGTCGAGCCTTTTAGGAGCCAACGCATGAACGTCGCTGAAGCCAGTTTCAAGTCGCGTCGTTATGTGGACCGTGATCAGTTCGTGGAGTTGCTGCTGTGCAACAAGCACATCGTTCGTTGTGACGAGCCCGGCGGCGAGGTGCGCGGCCTGCTCGATACCGAGACCGGGCAGCGCTACCTGATCAGTCAGAACGACCTCGAGCGCGTCGAGGCACGCAACTGACACCCGCGGCGGACGATACGCGTCGTCCGCTCCCGTTGAATTCATGGCCGGTACGTTTCGTGCGCGCGCTGCTAACATGCCCACGTGTTTATGTGTGAGGCAGGTTGAGCGTGAAGCGGACATCTCTATCGATATCGTGTGCCGTGCTGCTGGCGCTGCTGGCGATGCTGACGCCGCCGCTGATGCGCAGCGCCGCGGGGCAGGGCACGAAGGCCGACTACGAGCGCGCCGACGGCTGGCGCGCCCGCGTGTCGGGCAAGGTGCTCAACGAAGAGCTCGACGCGCGCTGGCTCGACGCGGCGTTCGTGTACCGGCGCGAGGTGGCCGACGGCCCGGCGCAGTTCATCTACATCGATCTGGACAACGGCGAGCGCCGCTTCGCGAGCGACGAGGAGTGGACGCGCGCCGCGCCGCAGCGACGCGGGCGACGGAGGCCCGCCGTGGACCGGCGCGCCGCGACGTCGCCCGACCACCAGTGGACCGCGGAGGTGCGCGACCGCAACGTCTACCTCCGCGCCGCCGACGGCAACGAACACAAGGACGACGTGCACCAGCTCACGAGCGACGGCACGGAGACCGACGGCTACGTCGATCAGTTCTACTGGTCGCCCGACTCGTCGCATCTCGTGGTGATGCGTGAGCACCGCGGCGCCGACCGCAAGGTGTACCTCATCGAGTCGTCGCCGAAGGACCAGGTCCAGCCGAAGCTGCATCACTACGACTACCTCAAGCCGGGCGACGACGTGTGGTACGCCCGGCCGCGGCTGTTCGACGTGGCGACGATGAAGGAGATCGCCGTCGACGAAACGCTGGCGGACAATCCGTGGCACATCGACGACGTGGCGTGGGACCGCGACAGCACGCGGTTCACGTACCTGTTCAACCAGCGCGGGCACCACACGCTGCGTGTGATCGCCGTGGACGCGAGCAGCGGCAAGGCGTCGGCGATCGTCGACGAGCACAGCGACACGTTCATCGACTACGCGTACAAGACGTACCTCCGCCGCCTCGACGCCACCGGCGAACTGATCTGGATGTCGGAGCGCAGCGGGTGGAACCACCTGTACCTGATCGACGCGAAGACCGGCGCGGTGACGCGGCCGATCACCCGAGGCGAGTGGGTCGTGCACGACGTGCAGCGCGTCGACGAGAAGAAACGCGAGGTGTGGTTCAGCGCGTCCGGCGTCGTGCCCGGGCAGGACCCGTACTACCTCCACTACGGCGTGGCGAACATGGACACCGGCGACGTGCGGTTCATCACCGAGGGCGACGGCACGCACAAGGTGTGGTTCTCGCCGGACCGCCAAACCGTGCTCGACACGTACAGCCGCGTCGACCTCGCGCCCGTGCACACGCTGCGTCGCGTGTCCGACGGCAAGGCGATCTGCGAGGTCGAGCGCTGTGACGACACGGCGCTGCGCGACACCGGCTGGCGCCCGCCGCAGCGATTCGTCGCGAAGGGCGCCGACGGCAAGACCGACATCTACGGCGTCATTTGGCGGCCGAGCAACTATGACCCGAAGAAGACGTACCCCGTCATCGAAGACATCTACGCCGGGCCGCACGGCGCGTTCGTGCCGAAGGAGTTCATCACGTCGTACCACGCGCAGGCGCTGGCGGAGATCGGCTTCATCGTGGTGAAGATGGACGGGCGCGGCACGAACTGGCGGAGCCGGGCGTTTCACGACGTGTGCTATCAGCGCGTGCCCGAGGCGGGGTTCGACGACCGCATCGCGTGGATCAAAGCGGCCGCGAAGGAAGACCCTGCGATGGACCTGACGCGCGTCGGCATCTACGGCGGGTCGGCGGGCGGACAGAGCTCGACGTGGGCGCTGATCGCGCATCACGACTTCTACAAGGTCGCGGTGTCCGACTGCGGCTGCCACGACAACCGCATGGACAAGATCTGGTGGAACGAGGCGTACATGGGCTGGCCCGTCGGCGAGCAGTACGTCACGTACTCCAACGTCGAGCAGGCCCACCGCCTCGAGGGCCACCTCATGCTGATCGTCGGCGAGCTCGACCACAACGTCGACCCCGCGTCGACGATGCAGGTCGTCAACGCCCTGATCAAGGCCGACAAGGACTTCGATCTGCTCGTCGTCCCCGGCTCCGACCACGGCGCGGCGGAGTTCCCCTACGGCATCCGCCGACGGCGTGACTTTTTCGTGAGGCACCTGCTGGGGGTGGAGCCGCGGCAGTAGCCTTGTCAGCAGTTCTGCAGGTCCGCGACCAAATCGGGTTCCTCTAGTGCCTGACGGATCACCGACCGAGTTGCCATTTCAATGAATTCGCGGGCATGCGTCGAATCTCTTAACGGCTTGTACCTATTCTTAAAGTCCGGCGTCGTCCCGTGGGCAATATTGCTCCGGTAGCTGTATAGCAACGTCCAAAGCTTGTCTCGTCCCGTTGATTCGTCAAACCGATCGTAGGGAATAGCAAGCTTCGCACGTCGGCCCAATAACAACATCTTTTGACGTACCTGTCGAGTGAGCGAATCGTAGGGGTCTGTCGACTTCGGCGCGTGGGTGATAAGCGATTCGAGAATAGCGATGTAACCGAGGAATCGGAGCGGCGAATGCGTCGGAATCTGGTCAAGCTGTTGAACCCGATGGATAGCGTCGAGCAACGACCGGTCGGCCGATTTCAGTTTGGCATGGACGTCGCGTAAGTCATCCAGATCCTCGCAATTCAAACACATGAACGGAGCATCGGATCGCTCCGTATCTTCCAAAAACTGCGCCATCTTAGGGCCACACATCGATGAGTAGGGCCCAAGACCAAAAGCAGGCAGTCGGCCAAACGTTGGGCCAGAGATAATGCGGGTCCGGGTCAACACCGACGAGTCAATAAAATCCTGCAATTCCTGATTGGTCCCCACATATGTAATGACGTGATATCGCCATTGTTCCGCAGGCAATTCGATACTCTTAAAGCTCTTGGAAGTTGGGCTATTCTCGATCGTAAGAATGTCAGTCTCATATGGGTTTCGTTGGGCGATGACACTCATCATTCCACTACTCGGTCGACCGACCTCAATCATCTCTCTGATACTGATGGCTTCATTCTGAGTTGCGCGGCGAATCACTAGATCAAAGCCAAGTTCGAATAGGGTTTCAATGGCGAGTTCGCCAACGTTTGCGGCCAAAGCAAATCCCGAGCCGTCAAGCTCTGGGTGCCGAGCGGCAATCGCATCGAAAACTTCTGTGAACCTCTGGAACATTAACATCGCATTTTACACCACATGTCGACAAAGGGCTCTGTGAATTCATAGTCGGTAGCCCCTTCACCAAATCTCCGCCCGATGCTACCCTGAGCACTTTGTTTCGCATTCACGACCGACGCACAGGGAAGCATTCCAATGTCCACGAATAACGATCCGTTCAACGCCATCCGCAGCCTCAAGACCGACGCGGGTGAGATCAAGTATTACGCACTGGACGCGCTGAAGGCTGCGGGGGTCGGCCACGTCGACACGCTGCCGGTGTCCATCAAGGTGCTGCTGGAGTCGGCGCTGCGCAACTACGACGACTTCATCGTTAGCAAAGGCGACATTGAGGCGATCGCGTCGTGGAACGCGGCGGACCCGGGCGAGGTCGAGGTGCCGTTCATGCCCGGCCGCGTCGTGCTGCAGGACTTCACCGGCGTGCCGGCCGTCGTCGACCTCGCGGCGCTGCGTGACGGCGCGAAGCGCCTCGGCGGCGACGTGAGCAAGATCAATCCGCTGGTGCCGTGCGACCTCGTCATCGATCACTCGGTGCAGGTCGATCACTTCGCCTCGCACGAGGCGCTGCGGCTGAACCTGCTGATCGAGTTCGACCGCAACAAGGAGCGCTACGAGTTCCTGAAGTGGGGCCAGCAGGCGTTTGATAATTTCTCGGTGGTCCCGCCGGGCACGGGCATCGTGCACCAGGTGAACCTCGAGTACCTCGCGAAGGTGGTGATGACGAAGGACGGCGTGGCGTACCCGGACTCGCTGGTCGGCACGGACTCGCACACGACGATGATCAACGGACTGGGCGTGACGGGCTGGGGCGTGGGCGGCATCGAGGCCGAGGCGGTGATGCTCGGTCAGCCGATCTACATGCTGCTGCCGCGGGTGATCGGGTTCAAGCTGACCGGCACGCTGCCGGAGGGCGCGACGGCGACGGACCTGGTGCTGACGGTGACGCAGGAACTGCGGAAGGTCGGCGTGGTCGGCACGTTCGTGGAGTTCTTCGGGCCGGGCGCGGCGTCGCTGAGCCTGCCGGACCGCGCGACGATCGCGAACATGGCGCCGGAGTACGGCGCGACGATGGGCTTCTTCCCGGTCGACTCGGTGACGTGCGACTACCTGAAGATGACCGGCCGCGGCGACCTGGTGCCGCTGGTCGAGGCGTACAGCAAGGCGAACGGCATGTGGCGCAGCGACGACGCGCACCCGACGTTCACGCAGACGTGCGAGCTGGACCTGGGCACGATCGAGCCGTGCCTCGCCGGGCCGAAGCGCCCGCAGGACCGCATCGCGCTGTCGGCGATGAAGTCGCAGTGGCAGTACGACCTGACGAACACGTTCGGCAAGGGCGACCACACGCGCGGCGACTCGACGGGCGACAAGATGGACTCCGAGGGCGGCATGCTCGAGACCGAGGGCCAGGTCGCGATGGCGACCGAGGCGTGGGATCCGGGCGAAGAGGGCGTGGCGGTCAGCTACAACGGAGCGGACTTCAAGCTCAAGCACGGCGCGGTGGTGATCGCGGCGATCACGTCGTGCACGAACACGTCGAACCCCAGCGTGCTGATCGCGGCGGGCCTCGTGGCGAAGAAGGCCGCGGAGAAGGGCCTCGACGTGAAGCCGTGGGTCAAGACGTCGCTGGCGCCGGGCTCGCGTGTCGTGACCGATTACCTCGCCGAGGCGGGGCTGGACACGTACCTCGATCAGCTCGGTTTCGAGACGGTCGGCTACGGGTGCACGACGTGCATCGGCAACTCGGGCCCGCTGCCGGAGGCGATCGCGAAGGCGATCGAGGAGGGCGACCTCGTGGCGTCGAGCGTGCTGTCGGGCAACCGCAACTTCGAGGGGCGCATCAATCCGCACGTGAAGGCGAACTACCTGGCGAGCCCGCCGCTGGTCGTGGCGTACGCGATCGCGGGCACGACGGACATCGACCTGACCAGCGCGCCGCTCGGCGCGGGCAAGGACGGCAACGCGGTGTACCTGCGCGACATCTGGCCGACCAACGAGGAGATCCGCAACGCGGTCAAGGCGGCGGTCAAGCCCGAGCATTTCATCAATCGCTACAGCGACGTGGACACCGGCCCGGAGGAGTGGCAGGCGATCGACTCGGCGACGGGCGACCTGTACAAGTGGAACGGCGACTCGACGTACATCCAGCACCCGCCGTTCTTCGCGACGATGGGGCCGGAGGTGAAGCCGATCGAACCGATCAGCGGCGCGCGCTGCCTGGCGAAGTTCGGCGACAGCGTGACGACGGACCACATCAGCCCGGCCGGATCGATCAAGCCGTCGCAGCCCGCGGGCAAGTACCTGCAGTCGAAGGGCGTGATCAAGAAGGACTTCAACAGCTTCGGGTCCCGCCGCGGCAACCACGAAGTGATGATGCGCGGCACGTTCGACAACATCCGCGTCAAGAACCAGCTCGCGCCCGGCACCGAGGGCGGGTTCACCACGTACCTCGGCCCCGACACCGCGGCGAACCCCGATGACACCTTCGCGCCCGACGTGGCGGTGAAGTCCGGCGACGTGACAACGATCTACGACGGCGCGACCGCGTATCAGTCCCACGGCGTGCCGCTCGTCGTGCTCGCCGGTGTCGACTACGGCATGGGCAGCTCGCGCGACTGGGCGGCGAAGGGCACGTACCTGCTCGGCGTCAAGGCCGTGATCGCCGCGAGCTACGAGCGCATCCACCGCTCCAACCTCGTGGGCATGGGCGTGCTGCCGCTGCAGTTCAAGGACGGCGACACGCATCAGTCGCTCGGCCTGACCGGCGCGGAGCTGTTCGACATCCCCGTGACCGACGACGTCAAGCCGCGGCAGATGATCACCGTCACCGCCACGTGTCCCGACAGCGGCAAGAAGACCACGTTCGACGTTTTGTGTCGGATCGACACACCGGTCGAGGTCGACTACTACCGCAACGGCGGCATCCTGCACACGGTGCTGCGTAAGATTGCGAAGGGCTGACAGGCTTTCGGGGGTCGCGTTGAGATTTCGCTGGAACGAATGGAATCTCGATCACGTGCAGGAACACGGCGTGTCGCCGGATGAGGCGGAATCTGTCGTCGTGCACGCGCGTCGTCCATTTCCACTACAGCGCGGCGACGGCAAACAGCTGGTCTGGGGTCGCGGCGATGGCGGACGATGGATTCAGATCGTGTTTCTCACCGATGACGATGCTACAATCTACGTAATCCATGGCAGACCGCTCGACGAGCGTGAGAAACGCCGATTGCGTCGGATGTGGCGCTGATAACCGATGGCTAAGCACAAAGACAAACAATACCAGGACATGAATCTCGAAGAGCTCCGCGAAGCGACCGCGGAGTTTGATAAGCCGTTGATCATCGACGCGTTCGAGCCGATGACCGACGAACAACAGGCGGAGTGGGAACGCCTCCGCAAGACCCCACACGAGCGCATCATGCCGAAGAACCCCTCCATCATGGTGCGCTTCGATCGCGAACTCCTCGAGAAGACCGACGAGCTGGCCCGGCGCAAGGGCGTGTCGCGCGACGCGCTGATCCGGCAGGCTCTACGCAAGCAACTTGCGGCCGACGGCGGCAAGTAACCCAACACTACGGCGGCACGCCATGTCGACTCACACCACGCGTCGTGACTTTCTCGCGGCCGCCGCGGCGACCGCCACGTATGCCGCCGTCGCTTCGCCCGCACGCGCGGCGATGCCGGACGGGCGTTACCTCTACATGGCCATGCCCGACGGGGCGCAGACGCAGAACCGCTCCGGCGTCGGCATCCTCGTGTTCGACATCGACAACGGCCACAAGCTGGTCAAGCGCTACGACGTGCCCGGCATGAAAGAGGGCATCCGCGGCATGACCGGCTGCGGCGCGACGGCGTGCCTGTACTGGGGCACGACCAACCATCGCCTCGGCTGCTTCGACCTCAACAAGGGCGAGGCCGTGTGGGAAAAGACGTACCCGCTCGGCTGCGACCGCTCGTGCATCACGCCCGATGGCAAGACGCTGTATTCGCCGACCGGCTGGTGGTACGCGGGCGATGACGGCGGCTTCATCGTCATCGATCCCGCGACCGGCGAGATGATCAAGCGCATCGAGGTCGGCCCGCAGGCGCACAACTCGATCGCGTCGCTCGACGGGCGCTACGTCTACCTCGGCACGCGCACGATGCTCACGCAGTTCAACGCCGCGGACGGCTCGATCGTCAAGCAGATCAAGCCCGTCGGCGAGTCCGGCGTGTTCCCGTACACCGTCAACGGCGCACAGACCACCGCGTACGTCTGCCTCGGCCAGCACGTCGGCGTCGACATCGTCGATCTGACCAGGGGCGAGGTCACGCATCGCCTGCTCGCGCACGAGCCGGACGGCGACAAGACCATCGGCCACCGCACGCACGGCGCGGGCCTGACGCCGGACGAGAGCGAGCTGTGGATCAGCGACCAGGTCGGCAAGCGTCTGTTCATTTACGACGCGACCACGTCGCCGCCGACGCCGAAGGGGCACGTGGAGTTGTCGAGCGGCGGGCACGGGTGGGTGTGTTTCTCGCTGGACGGGCAATATGCCTGGCCGCACACGCCGGACGTGTTCGACGCGCGCACCAAGCAGCGTGTCACGACGCTCAGCGACGAGAGCGGCAAGCCGGTGGCGGGTTCGAAGTTCATCGAGGTGCACTTCAAGGACGGCCAGGTCAGCACGGTCGGCTGCGAGTTCGGCCTCGGCCGCAAGTAGGCCTCCGACTCCTCTCCCTGGCAGGGAGAGGTTGGGTGAGGGTCGATTTATCGAACACGGCGCCGCGTCGGGTCGCGGAATGCAGTCGAAAAGCGTCACCCTCACCCCGGCCCTCACCCTGGCAGGGAGAGGGCGTCCAACCACCTTGGCCTTCACCGGTTGTCGACTTATACTCCAGTGGCAACTCCCACGTTCTGTGGCTGACCTGGAGGTACACACATGCCGAAATACACGACGGAAGAGATCCGTAACGTGGCCATCACGGGCCACGCGGGTTGTGGCAAGACGACGCTGGTCGAGATGCTGCTGGCCAAGGCGGGTGTGATCGGTTCGCCGGGCAGCGTCGAGAAGGGCGACACGGTGTGCGACTTCGACGACGAGGAGCAGGCGCACCAGCATTCGCTGAACTCCGCGATCGTCGGCATCGATCACGCGGGCAAGCACATCAACCTGATCGACACGCCGGGCATGCCGGACTTCGTCGGCCACACGTTCGCGGCGTTCCCCGCGGTGGAGACGGTCGCGGTCACCGTCGATGCGCACGCGGGCATCGAGATGATCACCCGCCGCATGATGGCGCGCGCCAAGGAGCGCCGGCTCTGCCGGGCGATCATCATCAACAAGATCGACGCCGACAACATCGACCTGCCCGGCCTCGTGGCGCAGCTGCAGGAGTCCTTCGGCAAGGAGTGCCTGCCGATCAACCTGCCCGCGGAGGGCGGCACGAAGGTCGTCGACGTGTTCGATCACGCGTCGGGCGACGCCGACTTCTCCTCCGTCGCCGAGGCGCACACGGCGATCGTCGACCAGGTCGTCGAGGTCGACGAGAACCTGATGGAGAAGTACCTCGAGCAGGGCGAGGTGTCGGGCGCCGAGCTGCACGCGCCGTTCGAGAAGGCGTTGCGCGAGGGCCACCTCGTGCCGATCTGCTTCGTGTCCGCGAAGACCGGCGCGGGGCTCGGCGAGCTGCTGAACATCCTGACCAACCTCATGCCCAACCCGCTGGAGGGCAACCCGCGCCCGTTCGAGCACGGCCACGGCGAGAACTCCGAGCCGCTGGGCTACGACGCCGACCCGAAGAAGCACGTCATCGCGCACGTGTTCAAGGTCACGACGGACCCGTTCGTCGGCAAGCTCGGCGTGTTCCGCATCCACCAGGGCACGATCAGCAAGGACAGCCAGCTGTACATCGGCGAGGCGAAGAAGCCGTTCAAGGTCGGCCACCTGTTCAAGCTGCACGGCAAGGAGCACAAGGAGGTCGACGCGGGGATCCCCGGCGACATCTGCGCGGTCGCGAAGGTCGAGGAGATCCACTTCAACGACGTGCTGCACGACTCGGTGGCGCACGGGCTGGTGCACCTCAAGCCGTTCCCGTTCCCCGTGCCGATGGCGGGCTACGCGATCGAGGCCAAGAGCCGCGGCGACGAGACGAAGATCGCCAAGGCGCTGCACGCGATGGAGTCGGAGGACCCGTGCTTCAAGCTGGAGCGCGGCGAGGAGACCGTGATCCGCGGGCTGGGCGAGATGCACCTGCGCGTGCTGCTGGAGAAGATGAAGAACCGCTACAACGTCGAGGTCGACACGCACCCGCCGAAGATCGCGTACCGCGAGACCATCCGCGCCAAGGCCGACGGACATCACCGTCACAAGAAGCAGACCGGCGGCGCGGGGCAGTTCGGCGAGGTGTTCCTGCGTGTGGAGCCCACGGAGCCCGGCGCCGGGTTCGAGTTCGTCAACGACACGTTCGGCGGCTCGATCCCCGCGAACTTCCTGCCGGCGATCGAGAAGGGCGTGCTGCAGGTGATGACGGGCGGCGCCATCGCGGGCTACCCGCTGCAGGACATCAGGGTGTCGGTGTACGACGGCAAGCACCACCCGGTCGACTCGAAGGAAGTGGCGTTCGTCACCGCGGGCAAGCGCGCGTTCATCGACGCCGTGCAGAAGGCCAAGCCCGCCGTGCTCGAACCGATCGTCCACCTCGAGGTCACCGTGCCCGAGGGCAACATGGGCGACATCGCGTCGGACCTGTCCGGCAAGCGCGGCCGCATCCAGGGCCAGGACATGCTGCCCGGCGGCATGCTGCTGATCAAGGCCCAGGCCCCGCTCGCCGAGCTGACGCAGTACCAGTCGCAACTCAAGAGCGTCACCGGCGGCCAGGGCAGCTTCTCGATGGAGTTCAGCCACTACGAACCCGTCCCGCCGAACGTCCAGCAACAGATCATCTCGGCGTACAAGCCGAAGGACGAGGAAGACTGACGCGCCCCGCTGAACACTCGGGTGGTTCGTGCGTCGACTATGATGAGCACGTACACGAACCCGCGGGGATGGCTATGCGACGCAACACTGCACCGACATTCGTAAAGATGACGATCGCGGCGATGGCCGTGGCGGTGGTGGTGTGCGCGGGTGTCGTGGCGCGGGCGGAGGACGAGGCGACGTCGGCGGTGAAGCCAGTCGAGCGGGACGGGTACGTCATCCGGTTCGACACGCTGGACATCATCGCGGACTACCGCGCCGGGACGGCGGGGGTGGCGACGGGGATGGTGACGCTGCAGGGGCATATCACGCCGCCGGGAAGTGTGGACCTTTCGGCGTATCGGATCGACCTGAACCCGAATGGCGCGGCGGGCGGCGCGGCGGCGCCCGACAGGAAGCTGTCGGCCGAGCAGGCGTTCGAGCGGCGGTGGAAGACGGGCGGGGTGACGCGCATCGAGTACCGATACCGCGGCCGGAACAACGACGACGCGGACACGACGCAACCGTTCGGGCTGTCGCTGTATTCGAAGCCGGGGCCGCTGCCGGGCACGATCGACGCGCGGACCGGCGAGGTGCGGCTGCTGGAGGTGCTCGAGCACGAGGCGGTGGATGTGCCGCTGCAGAAATCCGACGCGATGCTGATCATCGCCGACGGGTTGTCGCTGAAGATCACCGACCTGAACGTGTCGCCGAGCAACGTGTCGGTGACGGTGACCGACGCGAAGCGCGGCAAGGATGATCTGCTGTCGTTCGGCGTGCCGCCGTTCGTGTGGAGGCACGGGCTGATCAACGTCGGCGGGGCGGCGATGCAGATGTACAACGCCAACGGCAACGTCCAGAACAACGGGCGCGGCAACCTCTACTACTCGTTCGACAACGACGAGGGCAAGCCCGAGTCGATCCGGTTCGACATCGCCACGCGTGTCACGGAGCGGACGATCCCGCTGGAGCTGCCGGCGATCGCGATCGCCGAGCCGCCCGCCGCGCCACCCGTCGTGATCGACGACGCGAAGCCCGACACGCCGACCGCCGCCGCGTCGGAGCTGGACGTCAAGCTGGCGATGCTCCGCGCGCGCACGCAGCTCGACCTGACGTCCGGCCGACGCGAACACTTGGTGACACTCAACGCGTCGGTCGGCCTCAAGGACGAGCACGCGATCGCGATCGGGCGTGTCGAGCTGACGCACCTGCTCGACGACCAGGGCAAGCCGATCGCGTTCGAGCCGGTCGGCGATCCCAGCAACGTCGAGTACCAGGGCGTCGTCAGCTACCGCGGTCGGCGACACCCGGGCCGGCAGCAGCCGAGCATCAACGCGTCGGTCCGTCCGGAGCACCTGCCGCAGAACATCGCGACGATCGCGGGCTACGTGACGGTGCTCACGGCGACGAAGCGGAAGGTCGTGTCCGAGGAGATCAAGGCCGGGCAATCGATCGACACCGGCGGTGGATCGTTCGACATCAAGTCGGTGAAGCAGGAGGGCAAGACGCTGACGTGCCCCGCGAGTTTCACCGCGCCGGGCTCGCCGATGCAGATCTACGACGACCGCGCGTTCGTGCTGGAGTACTACGCGCTCGACGAGCACGACCAGCGCTGGAACCCCACGGGATTCAGCGGCGGGTGGTCCACCCAGCAGGACGGGTCGACCACCGGCAACCTCGACCTGCGCTTCACCGGCGAGAAGGAGGCCAAGCCGAAGTCGATCAACTTCGTCGTGGTCACCGAGACGAAGGTCGAGAAGCTGCCGTTTGTCATCCGGCTCGTGAAGTGACCGGCGGTCGCGGGCGGAATATTTGCCGCGGGCGCGGGTGACCAATGGCGGGTCTGCGTTATTGCCTAATGTCCAAACCTGGGCGCGGGCGCACTATGCCTCATCCACACTGCCAACGCGCGTGACCCAAGCCGTTGGCGTATACTTCCGAACGACGGAGGAGCATCACACATGCAGACACTGCTGATCGCCCTGGGCGCGGGCGTGGCGTACCTGATCGCGTACCACACGTACGGCCGCTACCTCGCACGCAAGATCTTCAAGCTCGACCCCGACGCGGTCACCCCGAGCGTCGAGGTGAACGACGACAGCGACTACGTGCCGACCAACCGGTCGATCGTCTTCGGGCATCACTTCACGTCGATCGCGGGGACGGGTCCGATCGTGGGCCCGGCGATCGCGGTGATGTGGGGGTGGGTGCCGGCGCTGATCTGGATCCTCGTCGGGTCGATCTTCATGGGCGCGGTGCACGACTTCGGCGCGCTCGTCGTGTCGATGCGCAACCGCGGGCAGACCGTCGGCGACATCGCCGGGCGCGTGCTCAACAAGCGCGTGCGTCTGTTGTTCCTGCTGATCCTGCTCTTCGCGTTGTGGATCGTGCTGGCGATCTTCGGCTGGGTGATCGCCAAGGTGTTCGTGGCGTTCCCCGAGTCGATCCTGCCGGTGTTCCTGCAGATCCCGATCGCGATCTGGATCGGCGTCAAGGTGCACCGCAAGGGCAAGAACCTGCTGTGGCCTTCGGTGATCGCGCTGACGCTGATGTACCTGACGGTGTGGTTCGGCGCGGGATGTCCCGGGCTGGCGTGGGAAGGCGGCCACATCGGCGAGTCGATCCAGTGGCTGAACGCGACGCTGAGCCACTGGCCGATCTGGGTGTGGGTAGCGATCCTGCTGGCGTACTGCTACGTGGCGAGCGTGATCCCGGTGTGGGTGCTGCTGCAGCCGCGCGATTACATCAACTCGCTGCAGCTGATCAGCTCGCTGGGTCTGGTGGTGGTGGGGCTGGCGGTGGCGGGCATGATCGGCGTGCACGGCGAGCCGCTGAAGATCGTGGCCCCGGCGCTGGAGACGCACCCGCTCAACGCGCCGCCGATCATGCCCGTGCTGTTCGTCACCATCGCCTGCGGCGCGATCAGCGGGTTCCACTGTCTGGTCTCCAGCGGCACATCCAGCAAGCAGCTCAAGTGCGAGACCGACGCGCAATTCGTCGGCTACGGCTCGATGCTCCTGGAAGGGTTCCTCGCGACACTCGTCCTGCTGGCCGTTGCCGCGGGCATCGGGCTCGGCTGGCCGGAGATGTACAAAGCCCAGCACGGAGCGGAGTTGTGGACCTCGATCTACGGGGACTGGAAGAACGTCACCGGCGGCAAGGCGATCAGCGCGTTCGTGGTGGGCTCGGCCAACTTCCTCGCCGCGATCGGCATCGACGCCACGATGGGCAAAGCCATGATGGGCGTGCTCGTGGCGAGCTTCGCCGGGACCACGCTCGACACCGCCACACGCCTGCAGCGCTACGTCGTGCAGGAGCTCGCCTCGACGTTCGCACCGAAGATCAGCCCCTCGGCCCGCGCCGCGGAGGCCTACGAGTTCGACGACAACCTCGAGGGCGCCGATCACACCACCGGCGAGGCCGCCGACCACAAGCCACACGCGCTCAACCCGATCGTCTGGCTGACCAACGCCCACGGCGCGACCCTGTTCGCGGTCGTTTCCGCGTTCCTGCTCGCGCTGATCCCCGCGCCCAACAAAGATGGCGTCATGGAGTGGACCGCGCAGAGCATCGGCACGGGCGGCCTGATCCTCTGGCCGCTGTTCGGCGCGACCAATCAGCTATTGGCGGGCCTGGCGTTCCTGGTGATCTGCTTCTGGTTGTGGCGTCGGAAGATGCCGATATGGTTCGCGTTACCGCCGATGGTCATGATGCTCGTGATGCCCGCGTGGGCGATGACGCTGAACTTCATCGACTGGATGAACAAGGGGTCGTATCTGCTGGCGGGTGTGGCGGCGCTGACGCTGCTGCTCGAGGCGTGGATGATTGTCGAAGCGATCCTGATGTGGCCGCGCGTGAAGGGCGTGATGGAGCCCGCGCTGCCGCCGTTGCGGGGCGCGCGCGTGCAGCCGGCGATGGCTGGCGCGGCGTCGAACGATCGCGCGTGATCGCGACGCGCAATGACATCATCGCGTCAGACCGCGCGCAACCGCGTCACAACGCGTTTAAACGTGCGTGAGCAGCGTGATGCGATTAAAAAAATACCCCCGCTGCGGGCTCCGATTCCGCAACGGGGGGCGCCACGGCTAAAGTTTAGCTCGCGGTTGAGATCGGTTGTTACGCCACCATATTAGGCCGACCCCCGGCCAAGTGTCAATGGGATATTTCGGGCAATCGCCGTGTCGATAACTTTCTTAATATCAAACACTTGCATTGTGGATTCGGGGGATTTTAGCCGACGCCTCGCAGCGGATTTTCGCATGTCTGGCCATCCCCCCGTACGTAGGGGTTTGACGAGGCATAAGCCGCTTTTAACACGCCAGTTGCAACCGATTTCGGGGCGTAGATTGCGGGCTTTGTATGGGTAATCCGACGGGCCCAAACCCCCCACAGGACCCGCAAACCGGGCGTGTCATCGAGGTCGTCATCGGCGTTCTCGTGTCCGGCAACGTCGATTCGCCGCTCGTCTTCATCACCCGACGACCCAGCGATACGGTGCTTGCGGGCTACTGGGAGATGCCCGGCGGCAAGATCGAAGACGGTGAATCGCACGCCGAGGCGCTGCGACGTGAGTTCGTCGAAGAGGTCGGTGTCGAAGTGCGCGTCGGTGACGCGCTGCCGTTGATCGAACACGTCTACGACCACGGCCACGTGCGGTTGTATCCGTATCGCTGCACGCACGTTGATGGCGAACCGCGCAACATCCAGGTCGTTGAGCACCGCTGGGTCGCGCCCGCGGACCTGCGTGACGTGCGATTCCCGCCCGCCAACGCGCCGCTCATCGAACACATCATCACGATGCTTGCGTGAATCGTTGCGATTCGATGACACAGCCGCGCGCGTCGCGTGTCTTGCCCGCGACTGTGATCACGGCGCGTGATGGGGCGCATCGAGCCGGAACGTTGAGAGGATACACTCCATCAACTCCCGGTTCGCCAGGTACGCCTCGTTGGTCGCCTGGGCGCTGATCACCAGCAGGCGGTCGTTGTCGCGCAGCATCCACGACGCGACCACCAGCTTGCCCGGTCCGCCGGGCTGATTCATCTTGACGACCGTCCACGCGGCGCGTTGCCCGGCGAGCATATCGCCGCGTTTGGTAACGACTTCGAGATCAGGCCGCGCGGCGCGTGACTTGTCGAGGAACCGGTCGACCTCCGTGCGGATATGCACCGACGGGTCCGCCTTGAGCACGCGGAGGAACACCTGCCCGGCGGGCGGCTCCGTGGGATCGATCGACGTTGCCGTAAACATCGCCGCGACACCCGCCGGCGCAGCCACCGCTTGCCAGTTCCACGGCAGATCGATCCAGCAGCCCTGATCCGCGATCGCGTGTCGTTGCCAATCGCCGAAGTGCTCATCGATCGTCGCCGTGCGACTTTCCATGGCCCTGGTGAACTGCCTGGCCTCATCGGCGTCCAGGGCCACGGGCACGCCGAGACCTCCGTCGGCGCGGACATGCAGCTTCTGCCCCGCGTTCACCGCCATCGATGCGCCGGGATTGGCGCGGCTGGCGACGACGACGGCGCCTTCGACGACGCGCACGTCGTCGTAGCGGCCGGCGCGGCTGACCATCTGCACGTGCGTGCCACGGAACGCGACGGTCGACTGGCCGAGGATCGCGTTGGGCGGCGGGCCGGGAATCGTCGGCAGGTGCGCCCAGTCGACCACACCCTCGATCTGCACAACGGTCGGGGTCTGCATGGTGCCCGTCTGCGTGACGGTCACGCGCGTGTCCGCGGCGAGCTTGATCACGTCGCTGCGTTGTGCGCCGGTGTCGGTGGTGACGGTGATCTCGATACGGACCAGCCCGTCGCGACCCGTCGCGACGATGTCGCCGGGCGCAAGCTTGTCGTCCGTGTTCAGCGGCACGGGACCGGCGTTGGGACGGGTGACCGTGACCGTGCCGCCGACGTAGGTAACGCGCGCGATCGAAGGCGCGTTGGCGGGAGGCGGCGTGGGCGTCGGTGTCGGCGTGGGCGGGGCGGGCGCGGCGGTTCGCGGCAGCGCCATGGCCTCGACAAGCGGCAGCATCGCCGCGGCCTGCTGGCGCGCGACGTTGTAGGTGGCCTGATCGATGAGCCCGCCGTGGAACGCGCCATCCTCGGCGCTGTTGTAGCTTCCGGAATAATAGACGAACGCGTAGCGGGAACGGCTGACGACATAACCCTTGCTGAGCGGCTTGTCGGGCTGGTACGCGTCCATCTGCTCCCAGTCACGCGGCAGCAGCCCGCTGAACCGCGCCACATTCGCCGAAGCGCCCGGGTCGGGATTCGCCTGCCAACGGCACGAAAGAATGATCTTGCTGCCGTAATACTTGCCCGTTGGAGAGATGCGGGTCGGCGTCTCGTAGGTGTAAAGAATCTCGTTGTGCCCGATGGTTTCGTGGTTGAACTTCGCCTGCGCGATCTTGAATTCGCCGATCGACGCCGGTGGACGGCACGCCAGCAAAATCGACGGCCACGGACGCGCCTGCGCCGCGACACGCCCCAACACCGACTCGGCGAGCGGCAGGCCCTGCTGAATCGTCGCGCCACGCTCAACCTTTACCTTCACACGCGCCTGGTTCGTCATGCTGTACACGACGCGGGTCGCCGACCCGTTGCGGCCGTCTTCTTCGGCGTCGTTGGACTTGCCGAGGAGTTGCTCATACTGCTTCTGACCACCCTGCGCGTTGGTCGTCCAGTAGATGTCGAGGCTGATCGATGCGCCGCGGCTGTCGGTGTAATGCGCCGACGCGAAGCACTCGCCGGTCGGTCCGCGGGTGAACGCGCCGGGGACCAGATTGAACTGCCCGTATGTCGGCGGGGCGAACCCGGCCGACTGCACGCTCTCCGCGCCGCGCAACGTTGTTGCCGCCAGGCCGATCGTCACCATGCAGATCCACTTGAGCATCTCGAAGCTCCCGTATCGCGGGGTTGTCACTCACGCTGGCCGCGCGGCTTGACGAACGCGAACGAACTGATGAGGCGTCCCATCAGTTCCTTGTGCTGTTCCATCGAGGCGAACGGCGTTTGAGCCTGCACGATGTACGCTCGCCCGTTGGCGACCAACGAGTAGTTGACCACCACGGACTTGCTTTGAGCCTGCGCCAGCGTAGCGCGCAGCGCCACGAACGCCGCGGGGACGCCGGCTACCACCGCCGGTCGCTGCTCGAACTCCGCATCGGGAAACGCCTTTCGCGTCGACTCCATCATCCCGTCGACCAACGCCTTGAGCGTGAAGTCCGCGGGCGCCTCCATGACGATCACGGACGCGCTGACCATCGGGTCTTTCGGGTCATACACCCACAACGCCTTGTCCGTCTTCTGCTGGACGCGCACCCAGTCCGCCGGTGCGTCCAGCGTAAACACGCCGTCGGCGTTGTGACGGGTCCAGTTGACGCGTGACAGCGCGTCGTCCTCGGGCCGCGACGGCGCCGGACCGGGCGGACTCGGCGCCACCGGGTCGGGAGCGACGGGCCTGGGCGGCGGCACCGGCGCGAACGGGTCCACGTTGTTGTCGACGTGGGTCACCTGCGTCACCGCGGCGGTCGACGTGAGCGACGTCGAAACCTTTTCGTATTCACCCGGCGCCATCGCCACCAGCGGGGCGACGGCGGCGGGCGTGAAATCGATACGCTGGCCCGGCGCCAGCGTGACCGGCGCGCCTGCGCCGAGGCGCACGCTCACGGCGCCCTTGTCGAGCATCACCTGGCCTCGGGCGTGAAGCGCGTCGTAGCGTGCGACGAAGTCGGTGCCGATGATCGTGATCAGCAGCGGCCCGACCCGCATCTCGCGCAGCGTCTTGCCGCCGACGCCCGTGGGGTGGGACACGCGGCACTCCCCGTTCTCGAGGACAAGGATTTCCGGGCGTTCAATGGTCATCGACGACTCGGCGCCGATCGCCACCGAGGCGACGTCCGGGCCGTTGAATTCGTCACTCTCCGCGGTGATGTCGAACCGCGCCCAGCTCCGCGTGTCGGTGCAGATCGTGTCGCCGATGTGCAATCGCACGTCCTTAGGCAACGCGTAGTCGACTCCGTCGCGCCGCACGCCCACCACGTAGCCTTCGCCGCCGGTCATCCGTCCGACGACGAACGGCGCCGCGGCGGATTGTACGATCATGCTCTGCACACGCGTGTTGTAGAGCGCGTGATCGAGCGATAGCGGCCGCGCCGCGCCGCTCGGGCCCGCCGTCGTCTGCCGACCATGCTCCATCGTCAGTGTCCGCCCGAGATCCGGCGGAGACTGCAACAACGTTCCCGAGTCGAGGTATACCGTGAAGGTCGGCTCGTCCGCGTTGGCGATCAGGTCCGCGTTGCGGAACGACGACACCCAGCCTTCCCCCCACACCGACAGCAGCGAACCCTCGGGCCAGGCCTTGGCCGTCCGCGCCCACGCCCAGCCCTCCTGCAGCTTCAGCACCGCGCCGTGCTCGGCCTGCAACACCGTCGCCCGCGACCTCGGCCCGATCGACACGTCGATAACGCCGCTGCCATCGACCATCGCAAGCGTCACGGCGTTGTCGGTCGGCTGAGTGGCGGGGCGACCGGCCGCGAGGTTCGCGTCGGTCGCCACCGTGTCGCCATGGACGATCGGGTCCCCTGGCTGCAGCGGTACCGACGCGTCGTCGACGCCGCGCCCGATCGTATCCGTGCGCCAATGCACCTGGCCGCGAATTCCTTTGACGTATCCGAGCACCTTCGCCCCACCCGCAACACCTTCCTCCCACGGCAGCGCCAAGCCACGCAGCAACTCGAAAGACTGGCTTAGGAACGCCTCTTCTTCTGTGTAGAGTTGGAATGCATTGACTGCTTTCGGATCACGCCACACCTTGCCCTGAATCCTGTACCGCGTGTCCTCCTCGTAGACCGTATCGCCCTTCTTGGTCGTCCCGCTGATGCCACGGGTCATGGTCTGTTGCGTTTGCCCGGCGTCGGCGCGCTCGATCCACCGCAACGCGATGCGCTCGACAACCGCGTTGCTTTGATCGGCGAAAAAGAACACCACGGCCCGCGCGCCGTCGGGATGCCGCTGGAACTTGCTGTCGACCAGCCGCAGGGACCGCATTGTTCGCGGCCCAGCCACGGGCGATGGCGTCGTCTGCGCCTGCGAAGAAGCGGCGGTGAACAGCAACACCACCATCGCGATCGACCAGCGACACCAACCCGTTGATCGTGTTGATTTCGTCACGGCTTTGCCCCCCACGTGGCCATCATGCATGAGTCAGTCCATCGATCGTTGTGTATCGACATAACCCACAAGGCTTCCGACCAGCTCCACCGCCGACTATCTGTGACACCAATCGTACCTCTCGGATCGAGCCCGGCCAAGCGAATCTTCATCACGGCGAGCGGTATCCCGCGGGCAACCGTCTGGGCAACGAGGAGGTTCCGCCGCCCTCCGGCGTGCCTGACTGCGCCACCCGTTCGGCGCCTTGCTTATACTGGTGCAGGAATCGCGATCCAGGTGACATCAACGATGGCCGACGACCTTTCCAACATCGATCCCCGCTTCATCGGCGTCGCGCGCCTGTTCGGCGTCGCGGGGCTCGATGCGCTGCGCGCGGCGCACGTCGCCGTCGTGGGCATCGGCGGCGTGGGATCGTGGGCCGTCGAAGCCCTCGCACGCTCCGCCGTCGGCCGCATCACGCTCGTCGACCTCGACGAGGTCTGCACCACCAACATCAACCGCCAGCTGCACGCCACCGACGTCACCGTCGGCCAGGCCAAGGTCGACGTCATGGCCGAGCGCGTGCACGCCATCGCGCCCGACACGCAGGTCGTCGCCCGCCAGGTGTTCTTCACCGACAAGACCGCCGACGAGCTGCTCACGCCCGACCCGCCCTACGACGTGGTGATCGACGCGATCGACGCGTTCAAGCACAAGGCGTTGCTCATCGCCGAGTGCCTCCGCCGCGGGATCCACGTCGTGACCGTCGGCGGGGCGGGCGGCAAGACCGATCCGTCGCACATCCGCACCGCCGACCTGACGTTGTCCTACAACGACCCGCTGCTGCAGATGGTCCGCCGACGCCTGCGGCAGGTGCACGGCATCGGCAGGGTTTATCCGCAGAACGCGCCCGCCACGCCGTTCGGCGTCCCCTGCGTGTTCACCCCGCAACCCGTGGTCTACCCGACGACCACCGGCGAGACGTGTGACACCAAGCCCGAGGAACTCGAAGACCGCACCCTCCGCCTCAGCTGCGAGCAAGGCCTCGGCGCCGCCGTGTTCGTGACCGCCCCCATGGGCTTCGCCGCCGCCGCGCTCGCCATCGAACACGTCACCGGTATCGAACACACCGAACCAACCGGCCCGCCGACACCGATCCACAAGAAGGCGTTTCGGTAGTCGCTTTATTTGATGTTGTCCATCGCACCGAACAGCGCCGCGTAGTTCTCCGCGACGCGTGCGGCGAGTTCATCGATGTCCATCTTCAGCGCCAGCGCGGCGCGTTCGTAGCCGACGGCGAGGTTGGCGGGGTGGTTGTATCGGCGGTCGTCGTCGCCGGCCAGCTCGTAGCGTGACACGCAGGGTTCGGGCGGCATGTAGGGCGCGTCGGTCTCGATGAGTACGCGATCGATCGGCGCGGCGCGGATCGCCTTGCGGACGCGGTCGCGGCTGAGCGTGTTGGCGGAGTACGACAGCCACGCGCCGAGCTCGACGAAGCGTCGGGTCATCTCCGCGGACGCGTGCGTGCCGTGCAGCAGGTAACCGCACGCGGGTCGGTCGTGCGATTCGAGCAGTTCGAGCAGTCGCCCGTCGGCGCGCACGCAGTGGATGCACGCGGGGAGGTTGCGGCGGGCCGCCTCCTCGAGCTGCCACACGAACACGTCCTCCTGCGTCGCCCACTCGGACGCGTCGCGGCCGTGATCGATGCCGATCTCGCCGACGACCGCGCCGGGTCGATCGAGCCGCGTGCGGAGCTGCGCCTTCCAGTCGCCGGTCGCGCCGTGCAGGTACCACGGGTGGATGCCGAAGGCGGGCGTGACCCACGTGTGCCGATCCGCCAGCGCGTCGACGGCGTCCCAGTCGTCGGGCGCCGTGCCGCACACCACCGCGCCGCGCACGTTCAGCTCGTTGAGCGACACGAGCATCTCCGCCCACCGCGAGGCGATCGGCTCGTGGTGGTAGTGGCAGTGGGCGTCGTATCGTGGCGCGGGGTTCACTTCGATTTGCTCGCCTGCTCGATGCGGTTCTTCAGCTGCTCCATCTGCTTGTCGTCGGCGGGCGTGTACTCGATGGTCGTCCCCGGCAGCGCGTCGCGCAGCTTCGCGAGGTCCGCTTCGTCGATCCACGCCTGTTTGAACTCGATCTTCTCGAGCTGGCCCTTGAGCTTCGCGAGGTGCTGCAGACCCGCCCACGTGAAGCGCGTCTCGTTGAGCTCGAGGTGCTTGATCGCCTTCATCGTGCCGATCGGTTCGAGCGCGGCGTCGGTGATGCGCATCGAGAACTGCGGGCCGAGGTTCAGGTACTCGATGTGCGTGTCGTTCGCGAACAACGTGCACGCCTCGTCGTCGACACGCGTGTGGTAGATCTTGGCGTTCTTGAGCGTGGGCACGGCGACGATCGCGGCGACGCCGTCCCGGTCGAACTTCCCGCCGCCGAAGTTCACGGACTCCAGCACGCCGGACCTGAACGCCGCGAGCCCCGCGCACGACGCGAGGTTCTCGCCGGGCGCGTTCAGCTCGCCGTGGCGGAAGTTGTGCCACGCGGTGATGTCCTTGAGGCGTTTGAACCCGGCGAGTTTCTCGAGCTCGTCGTTGTGGAACCCGGCCTGGTTGCACACGAGCTTGACGACGCGGCGGTCGTCGTCGAAGTGCAGGCTGAGCTGGTAGAGGTTCTCGCCCTCGAGGCCGACCCACGCGACCTTGCCGTTCTTCATCTCGACGTGCGGCTTCTTGTCGGTGCGCGACACGAGCCAGAGGTAGAGGTCGCGCTCGGCGGGATCGGCGAACGCGGCGTCGAGGCCGGGCGTGTCGTCCGCGGCGCGCAGGGGGGCGACCGCGGTGACGGTAATCAGTGCGAAAAGGGCGTAGCTGATCCGACGCATGTGCAGTGCTCCGGGGCGGTTGGCCGCGTTGGACAAGGATCGTGCCGCAGGTGAGACATTGTACGCGGCGGGGGAGCGGTGGCGCGGGCGGCGGGGTGCGGTTGTATGAATACGTAGGGTCCGCTTGATGCGACGGGTAGTGCGCCTATACAATGTGCCTTCACTCGAGCGCGGGGAGTGTAGTGGCTACGTGGCCACGGCCAAACGCTCGGGAGGTGCACCACACTCGAGGATACGTACCATGAAGACCGCCAAGATCGCAATCGCGTTCGTGTGTTTGGTCGCTCTGGGCCTCGGCGTCGCCATCGCCGCGGAGTCCGGACCGATCAACGACAAGTGTCCGATGTCCGGCAAGAGCGTCGACCCCGACAAGACCACCAGCGTCGAGGTCCACTTCTGCTGCAACAACTGCAAGGGCAAGTTCGACAAGAACCCCGGCGCGTACCTCAGCAAGGTCGCGAAGGCCGAAGAGGGCAAGTGCCCGATGTCAGGCAAGGACGCGGGCGACAAGGTCTCGACCGTCACCGTCGGCTTCTGCTGCGGCGACTGCAAGGCCAAGTTCGACAAGGACCCCAAGGCGAACCTCGCCAAGGTCCACGCTCCGGCGAAGGGCGCCAAGTAACCAGGCGGCGCTCGATCTGATTCCGAATTGAAGCAGCCCCCGGTCGCACGCGGCCGGGGGCTGTTGTTTTAACCGGGATCGCGGAACTCGGAGCGGAGAACCGGCGCGGCGTCGAGACTCGCATCACCACACGCAGCGCGTGCCACGGTAAGGGCTCGAATCGCCGGTTCCCAGATCCGAGCTCCCACTTCCCAGTTACTCGGCTTTGCGGAACAGGTCCAGGAACCGGTCCTCGTAGCGCTTGAACACGCCGTGGCGGTCGAGCTCGCGTTTGAGGTCCACGGCCTGGGCACGGTCGCGCCGGGCCTTGTCGAACAGCTCTTCGATGCGGCGCTCGTCGGACGGCTCAAGGTGGAACGGGTCGTGCCCCGGTGTGTCTTCGTCCTGCCGGGCGACCTCGGGGATCGAGAACTCGTTGTCGTCGTCGCTCTTCTGCTCGCCCTGCGCCAGTTCGAGACGCTCGAGCAGTTCGAGCAGGCTCGACTCGACGATCACCGCCTGCTCCTCGAGTTCGTGCAGGTCGAGCTCGATGCCCATCAGCTTGTCGAACACGTGCAGCACGGCGAGCGACGCCTTGGGGTTGGGCACCTGCGCGGCGAAGAACGGCATCTCACCCAGCAGGCACGCGCCCGGCAGGCCGCGCTCGTTCGCCGCGGCCAGCAGCACGCCGTTGAGTCCGCCGATCTGCCCCTCTTCCAGCGGCTCGGCCTCGAACTCCTTGAGTTCGTTGAGCGCCTGCTGATCGGTCGCCGCGGCGAAGACACGCGGGTTGCCGCTCGGGTGCAGCTGCGTGGCCATCGCCGCGAAGGTGAACACGCGCTCGACGTGCATCTCCTCGGCCACGTCGATCAGCGCGTGGCAGAACCCGTAGCGGTTGTGCTTCGGCTGCGACTCGCCGATGAACACGAGCAGGTCGTGCTTGGCCGCGTCGTCCCGCCAGAGGTACAGCGAGTTCTGCGGCAGCCGACCGGCGGTCGCCAGGCCGTCGGCGACGTCGATGTGGTCGACGTCGAAGTACTCGCGCGACGGCAGCTCCATGATCTTCTTCATGCCGAGTTTCGACATGAGGTAGTAGCCCGCGGCCAGCGCCACCTGACCCATGCCGGGCCAGACCGCGACCATCCACGGGTGTTTCAGCTGATCGTTCTGGTTGATAACGTTCATGATCTGCACCCCCCTCTCACTAGTAATACGATGCAGCGAGTGGGTTGTTCGTTGCAGAACTTCTTGAACTGATGCCGGATTATAGGCCGGTGAACCGGTCGAAACGCGGCTATTTATCGCCGCGCCCGCCGCGTCGACCGCCCCCGCCACGCGGTTTATCACCGCCGTAGGGCTTGTCGCCGCCCTTGCCGCCGCGCTGGTCACGCTCGCGTCGCGTGTTCTTGCCGCCGGTCACGTCGCCCCGTCGCATGTAGTGACCGGTGGCCTTGGCGACGGGTCGGCGGGTGTCGTTGGACAGCTTGCCGGTGGCGCGCTCCTCGCCGCGCAGGACCTTGATGTCGCGTCCCTTGCCCGGCTTGCGCATGATGAACAGGTAGTTGAACCCGCGCAGATAGAAGTTGCCTTCCTCGGCGGCGCGGCGGTAGTTGCCCATCTCCAGCGTCTTGTTGTGGCGCACCACGCTGACGATGTCCACCGGCTCGAGCCGCTTGCGCAGCAGCGCGAACAGCTCGAAGCCGATCGGCTCGAACCCGCCACGCTCGCCGCCCTTCACGAACGAGTCCGACACGTACAGCCCCATGTAGGCGCCGGGCTTGAGCACGCGGGCGATCTCGCCGATCACCTGCTCCATCGCCTCGTAGTAACCGCCCTCGGGATTGGACGCGTCGAGCTTGCCGATGCAGCGCGGGTCGTCGGAGTAGTCGATGTGCGTGGAGTAGGGCGGGTCGATGAACACGAAGTCGACCTTGCCGGTCAGCTCCGGCGGGAGCTTGCGTGCGTCGACGTTGAAGATGTCTTCGCGTTGCGGGTTCACGTCGTAGCCGAGCGCCTTGCGCTTGAGGTCGCGCGCCACGTCGAGCGTCGTGCCGCTGCCGCAGCACGGGTCGATGACGAGGTCGCCCTCGCGCGTGTAGCGCTGCAGCAGGTTCCAGATGATGTAGCTGGGCGTCGCGCCGCGGTACTCGCGGTCGCCCTGCATCTCGTCGCCGTCGCCGTAGTGCTGCGAGGGATAGTCCCACAGCGTGGTGGGCTGGATGAGCAGCGGGGGCTTGCGCAAGGGGCGCGGGTTGCCG
Source organism: Phycisphaera sp. (assembly GCA_016125285.1). Classification (GTDB taxonomy): domain Bacteria; phylum Planctomycetota; class Phycisphaerae; order Phycisphaerales; family Zrk34; genus RI-212. The sequence goes on along the minus strand of WGMA01000012.1, from coordinate 74,979 downwards.
CCGTACGGCTTGCCTCCGCGATCTCCGCCGCGCTGCGGGCCGCGGTCGCTGTAACCGCCACCGCCGCCACGCCGATCGCCGTAGTTCCCGCCGCCACCGCGTCCGCCCTTGTCGTATCGTCGATCCATGGGCGGCATGATAGCAGGTGCGCGGCCGGTCTATACTGCGACGAGGATTCGCCTGTGAGCACGCGGAGCAAAGTCTGGACAGGGATCACCGCGTTCTGGGTGCTTTGCCTGATCGGAGAACTGCGCAACGGCCTCCCGGATGACGCTCCGCAGGCAGGCGCGTGGTCAATGGGCTGCCTGCTCGGGATTGCGCTCATCTTCGGTTCTGTGTGGGTCGCCTGGAGCAGCCGCCACGACGCATGACCGCGCTCCGGCGTTCTTGATCCGCCCGCCGCGCCGCCCTACGCTGCTGCGGGCATCACACCGGATCCCTCCCCCAACGGAGCGCACACGCCATGATCACCCGTCGCCAGACCCTGCTCGCTGTCACCGCCTTCACCGCCTTCGCCTTCGCCGTGCCCGCGCACGCTGCGGACAAACTCAAGGCCCTGATCATTGACGGGCAGAACAACCACAAGTGGCAGTCCACCACGCCCATCATCAAGCAGGCCCTCGAGGACAGCGGACGATTCACCGTTGACATCTCCACGTCCCCGCCGAAGGGTAACAAGGACAAGGCCGCGTGGGACGCGTGGCGCCCCGACTTCAAGGCGTACGACGTGCTGGTCAGCAACTACAACGGCGACATGTGGCCCGAGGAGGTCCAGACCGCGTTCATCGACTACGTCAAGAACGGCGGCGGCCTGGTCATCCTCCACGCCGCGAACAACTCGTTCGGCGGCTGGGACGAGTACAACAAGATGATCGGCCTCGGCGGGTGGGGCGGACGCAACGAGAAGTCCGGCCCGTACGTCTACTTCGAGGACGGCAAGTTCGTCCGCGACGAGTCCAAGGGCGGCGGCGGCCACCACGGCAAGCAGCACCCGTTCAAGGTCACCATCCACGACGCCGACCACCCGATCACCAAGGGCCTGCCCGCCGAATGGATGCACGCGCAGGACGAGTTGTACGACAGCCTCCGCGGCCCGGCCGAGAACATGACCGTGCTCGCCACCGCGTACTCCGACCCGGCCATGGGCGGCCGCGGCAAGAACGAGCCGATGATGATGGTCCTCAGCTACGGCAAGGGCCGCATCTACCACACACCCATGGGCCACGCGGACTACTCGATGAAGTGCCGCGGGTTCCAGGTTACCACCGCGCGCGGCGCCGAGTGGGCCGCGACCGGCAAGGTCACCATCCCCGTCCCCGACGACTTCCCCAAGGACGAGGTCGTCAGCGTCAAGTAACACACGCACCGCGATTGAATCCGTAAAGGGCACACCATGACACGCACCGCAACCACCGTCCGCGTCGCGCTCTGCGCGATCGCGCTGAGCCTGCTCGTCGTCACCCCCGCGCTCCGCGCCGATCCCGGCAAGTGGAAGGGCACGATCGACAAGTGGGTCGAGGCCGACGCGAAGAACCCGCCGAAGCAGAACCACGTGCTGTTCGTCGGCTCGTCGTCGATCCGCATGTGGGACACCGACAAGTACTTCCCCGAGCTCAAGCCGATCAACCGCGGGTTCGGCGGCTCGCAGTTCGAGGACGTGCTGGCGTACATGGATCAGATCGTGCTGCCGTACAAGCCGCGCGTCATCGTCGTCTACGAGGGCGACAACGACATCGGCGGCGGCAAGACCCCGCAGCGCGTGCTGGACGACTGGAAGAAGTTCGTCGGCATCGTGCACGACAAGCTGCCCAAGACGCACGTGATCTTCATCGCGATCAAGCCGTCCATCAAACGCTGGAACCTCGTCGAGAAGATCCGCGAAGCGAACAAGATGATCGCCGAGGACATCGCCAAGGACCCGCTCAGCGCCTACGCGGACATCGATGCGCCGATGATCGGCGACGACGGCAAGCCGCGCAAAGAACTGTTCAAGTCCGACGGCCTGCACATGGTCCACGAGGGCTACGTCATCTGGACCAACCTCGTCCAGAAGCTGATCGACGCGGCGAGCGCGGAGAAGTAATCGTTCTCTGTTTAGCGACGTCCCGCGGGGGCGTGCTTGAGTCTTCAATCATGCCGCGTCCGTAGCACGCCCCAGCGGGGCGTCGCTAAACAAACCGCCGCGTCACTTCAGCGACGACAGGTACTCGATCACGTCGCGCAGCTCCATCGGCTTGAGGATCGCGCCCATCGGGGGCATCGCGCTGATCTTCTGCGACGTGCGCGACGCGACGTTCGACTTGTCCACACTCACCGGCTCGCCCGCCGGGGGCGACAGCGTCAGCTTGTCGCCCTTGTCGCTGGTCAGCGTGCCGACCACCGTCTTGCCGTCCTTCGTCGTGATCACGACCATCTCGAACCCTTGGGCGATCTTCGCGCTGGGGTTGATCAGCGACTCGAGCAGGTAGTCACGCTTGGCGCGGGTCGCGACCTTCGACAGGTCCGGGCCCGTCGTGCCGCCGACGCCGTTGACGGTGTGGCAGCGGAGGCACTGCGCCGCGACGTGCGAATCGAAGATGACGCGCCCGCGCGCCGCGTCGCCGCCCTCCATCGCCGCGCTGAACGGCGCGACCACGTCGCCCGCCGGCAGCGACGCCGTGTACGCGTCCAACGCCGCCTTCACGCTCGCCGACTCGCCCGCGTGCGCCTGCGCCGCCTCGAGCGCGTCGAGTCGCACCGCGGCGTCGAGCTTGCCGCTCTTGAGCGCGTTGACCTGATCGACGAGCAGCGCGTCGGCGCTCGCCGAACCGATCTCGCCGAGCACCTCCATCGCGTGCTGACGACCGACGACCGAGTCGCCCGCGAGCGTCTTGCGGATCTCCGCCACCGCGTCGTCCGGCCGCAGACCGGCCAGCACGTGCGTCGCCTCGGCACGCAGCAGCGGCTCGTTGCTGTTCAGCGCGTCCTTGACCGCGTCGTCGAGCTTCGCGTGCTTCCGCGCCGCCAGCAGACGCAGCGCCTCGATGCGTGACTCGACCGGGCGGTTGGCGTCGCTGACCCGCGCGAGGAACGCGCCCGGATCGGACTGCACGCCGTACTGCGTCATCAGCCGCGTGACCTCCGCCTCGACCTTGCCCGACGACGACGAAAGCAGCGAGCCGAGCGAGCCCTCGATCGCCTTGCGTGCGATCGCCGGGTCGCGCTTGTCCTGCGGACGCCAGTCGCCCATCACGCGGTCGCGCGGCGCGGGCTCCGCCCACGCGCCCAGCACGCCGAGCGCCTCGAGCCGCATCGCCTCGTCCGCCGAAGCCGTCGCGGCGTACCGCGCGACCTTCGACGCGTGCTCCTCGTCGCCGAGCCGCAGGTTCGCGTTGAGGATGCGACGAAGCAGCGGCGCGTCCGCCGACGCGCCCCCGGCGCCCTTCGACTTGCGGTTCGACACCGCGCGGCCGTACGCGTCGTAGCTGCCACCCGAACCGATCGGCCGCTCCATCTTGCCGTCGGGCAGCTTCCAGCCGACCGCCACGTGATCGTCACCCGCGCCCTCCGCGTGCACCGCCTCGATGTAGTAACGCTTGCCCTTCTCCAGCGCGATCGGCTTCGACTGGCTCCACTTGTCCGGCGTCTGCCAGGTGTCCGAGCGCGCGATCTCACGCTTGTTGCCCGGCGTGTCGTCGCTGCTGAGGAACAGCCGCGCGCTGTCGTCGGCCGAGAGATAAAACGTGTACTTGCCGTCGGCCGGCGCCTCGATCACGCCGCTGATCCGCGACGCGTAGTTGTCCGCCCGGCCGTGCTCGGACGCGAACGTGTCACCGGTCGTCGTGCTGCTCGGCTTGCCGTCGAACTGCGGGTCGCCGATCACCTGGTCGATGCCGCGGTTGCCCAGGCCGTCGAAGTACTCGCGCTTGAACACGCCGGTCGCGTTCGTCGCGGCCGTCGCCTCGACCTTCGCCGACTCGACGTTCGTGTAACGATCGATCAGGTCCGCCAGCGCCGGCAGGCCCGCGTTGATCGGCACGTCGTGGATCGCCCGCGCGGCCTCCGTGACGATGCCCGGGTCGGCGTCCGTGAGGAACTTCGCGATCCGCGCGTCCTCGGCGCGACGCAGCACCAGCAGCACGCCCATCCGCGCCGCGCGCGAGGGATCGTTCGCGTGCTTCAGCACCGCGTCGAGATCCTTCAGGCCGTATAGCCCCATGACACAGGCGTGTCGCAGGAAGCGGTCAGCGTCGGCATTCTCACGCAGGACGTTGACGATCGGATCAATGGCGTCGTGAAACACGAACGGCCCGAGTTTGCCGATCGACATAATGGCGAAGAACCGCACGCGCGGGTTTGGATCGTTGATCAAACGCGTGAGCCCTTCGCGCAGGCCGAGATCGTCTTCGGCGTTCGCGTAGCCGGCATTGCCAAGTACCTTTGCCGCCTGCGCACGAACTTCATCATCGGAGTCAGACAGCAAGGGAAGGAGCGCTTGCGTGCAACGCGGCTCGGCGTCGACCTGTGTGCCGAGCGCCCAGATGGCGTGCAGGCGCGCAAGCTGGTTTGTGCCACTCTTTGCAACCTTGATGAGCGCGGCGGGTCCTGTTGGATGGTCACCAAAGGCACGGTCTACGAGTTCAAACTGCGCCTCGAGGCGGACACGCATGTCGGGGTTGTCGAGCAGGTTGATCAGCTCGCCCTCGCCGAGCTTGTCGAAGCCCGCGGTGAACAGCTTGTGCGTCTGCTGCACGGGCGGGTCGTTGTGGTGGCTGTCGTTGATCAGCGTATAGATGCGGCCGTTGCCCGTGCCGCCCCAGCCGTTGATCCAGTCGGAGATGTACATCTTGCCGTCGTAGCCGAACGTCACGTCGGTCGCGAGGATCTTGTCGAGGAACGTGTGATCGTCGACGAGCTCGAAGCCGGCGCCTTTGGCGTCGACCGCGAAGGACTCGATGCGCGACGAGCTGGCCGAGCCGTGGAAGTCGCAGAGGAAGAAGTGATTGTCGTAGCGCGAATCCATGCCGACGCCGGGGTAGTACACCAGGCCGCTGGGCCCGCCGCCGATGTTGCGCACGGGCGGCAGCGTCCACGCGGGCTGGTCGTCGTTCTGGTTGTGCCAGATCTTCTCGGCGTGCCAGGGTCCGCGGGTGTAGTCGCCGCCCATGTACTGGTACGACATCTGCCAGCCGGAGTTGCCGCCCTCGACGATGTACACGAGGCGCGCCGCGTCGCCGGCGTCGGAGTTGTTGTCGCCCGCGAACAGGTTGCCGTACTTGTCGAACGCCAGCTCCTGCGGGTTGCGCAGCCCGCGGTAGACGACCTCGAGGTCGCTGCCGTCGGGGTTGCAGCGGAACACCGCGCCGCGGCCGGCGTCGAAGAGGTGGCGCCCCTCGGGCGTCTTGATGTTGTACCCGCGGTCGCCGATGGAGAAGTACAGCTTGCCGTCCGGGCCCCACACCAGGCCGTGCAGGTCGTGGCCGAGGAACGACGTGCGGACGCCGAACCCGCGGTGCAGCGACTTGCGCACGTCGGCCTTGCCGTCGCCGTCGGTGTCACGCAGCATCCAGAGGTCGGGGATGTTCGTGTAGTAGACCGTGCCGCGCCGTGCGATCACGCCCGCGCCCAGCCCGCTGACCGGGTCGTTGAAGTCGCCCGCGAAGATCGTCGAGTGGTCCGCCTTGCCGTCGCCGTCGTCGTCGACGATCAGACGGATCTGGTCCGAGTGATCGGTGAACCACGTCATCGGGTGCTTGCCCTTCGCGGCCCACTTCTTGTAGACCTCCAGCCGCTGCTCGACCGACGTCGTCGCCAGGTCGTCGTCCAGCCAGTATCCCTCCTGGCGGTCGTCGGTGACGCCGTGGCTGAAGCGGTACGTCTCGGCGACGTACACGCGGCCCTGCTCGTCGAGGCAGATCGACACGGGGTTGCCCAGCAGCGGCTCGGAGGCGAACAGCGCCATCGTGTGGCCGTCGGGGATCTTGTACCCGCCGATCGCCTTCGCCGCGTCGGCCGCCGCGCCCTGGTCCGCCGCGGTCGCGCCCGGCGGCACCGCCCACAGCATCGTGCCCGTCATCATCGTCAGTGCGCACACCACCGCCGCGATCGCGTGGTCCCGTCGTGTCATGATCGTGCCCTCTTTCGGGTGCAGGAAACTCATCGGGTCGTAACTTGAATCGGAAAGCTTATCACATCGGCTGCGCGGCCGTCCACGACGGTCATACGCCGCCCGCCCGGCCACGGTGCGGTCGCGCATACGCAATGATTGCACGCCGGGCCCCGATCGTTACACCGAAAACCCCTCGCCCCCAGGCGGGGGAGAGGTTGGGTGAGGGGGTCGATTCATCGAACACCCCAAGCGCGCAGGGAAACGCATGACTTGTTCGAGCGATTCACCCTCACCCCGGCCCTCTCCCTCAACGGAGAGCGAGCGAAGCAACCGCCGCATCGCGCAACAAAACCGCCCCATCCTCGCGGACAGGGCGGCTGGTCAAAATGAAGCGGACGTTCGTCCGGTAGACGTTACGGTTCGTCGCCGACGTTGATCACTGCATCGCGACCTGCAGCGCCATCACGGCGTAGGCGGTGCAGAGGTTCACGTCGCCCTCGCCCCAGCGGCGGGCGTCCTTGTTCACCCACGAGCCGTCGGCGCGCTGCAGCGAGGACAGCTTGTCGATCAGCTCGTTGGCCCACTCGTGATGCTTGCCGTCGGCGGTCTCGATCACCGGGTCGCCCCACGTGTTCAGCGCCCGGCTCGTGAGGTAAAGGTAGTAGTAGTAGCCCTGCATGCCCACGCCGGGGTTGCCGTTGAGGTTGTAGTTGTGCGTGATCCACGAGTACGCGTCCTTGACACGCGCGTCGTCGCGGTCGAGCTGGGCGTACAGGTAGCTCATGAAACCGGCGTAGGTCATCGAGCCGTACGTCCGCAGGCGGCTCTTGCCGTCGGCGTCGGTGTAGATGCCCGCGCCGTTGTCGACGTCTTCACCCTTCGCGTTCTCGCTCGTGCCGACCTTCGTCTCCAGGTTGTTCAGGTCGTTGCTGAAGCGGCTCGACGCGTAGATGAACCCGCCGTTCGGCTCGATCTTGTCGCCGAACTTCGTGTTCGCCTTCGAGCCCTGCAGGCTGGAGATGAACTCCAGCGCCCGCGCGTAGGCCGGGTCGGTGCACACCAGGCCCGAGTCGTGCAGGCCGGCGATCATGGTCGCGGTGTTCGACATGTCGGGTCGGCCCTCGTCGCCGTACCCCGCGCCGCCGTACCAGCGGTGACCCTTGACGATCTCCTCGCCGTCCGGCGCCTTCTTGCCGTCCGCCCACTGCTGGTTCCGCACGTAGTCCTGCGCCTTCTTGACCGCGTCGGCGATCTTCGGGTCGGTGTCCTTGATCAGGCCCATCGCCATCAGCGACAGCGACGTGTTGTAGTTGCCGAGGATCTGGTCGTAGATGCCGCCGTCGGACTTCTGCCGGCTCAGCACGTAGTTCAGCGCCTTGGCCACCGCCGGGTCGTCCTTCGTGATCGCCGGGTCGCGCAGCATGCCCGCGACGACCAGCGCCGTGATGCCCGGCCCCGGCTGCGGCGACCAGCTGCCGTCCTCCGCCTGGTTCGCCCGCAGGTAGCGGATCGCCTTCTCCAGCGTCGCCTCCGCCTTGGCGCGGTGCTCGGCGTCGAGCGCCATCGCCGGGCTCATCGCGCCCATCAGCACCGCCGCCATCACCATCGCCCCAACCGCCCCGCGTGTCCGATTCGTCATCATCATCGCTGTACCTCTCCGCTTCGGGTTCGGCGTCGTGGCGACGCCCGGGCCAATGGTCGCGGGACCAACCGCGACCACGGACGCTAGTTTAGATGACGCAGGTGAATCGCTGGTTCACGCACGCAGCAGAATCGCGGCGGCGATCGCGGCGGTCTCGATCCGCATGACGTGGGGCCCGAGTGAGACCGGCGTGAAACCCTCTGCTAATGCGGCACTTAGCTCTTCATCCGCCCAGCCGCCCTCCGGGCCGATCAACGCGAGCACGCGCGTCGCCCCCGCGATCCGCGTGTGCAACTCCTGCACAGTGACGCGGGCGTCGGCGCTCGCATCGACCGTGTGCGCGATGAGTTTCACGTCGTGATCCGCCCCGGCGATGACGCGTTCGAACGGCGTCGGCTCGGCGATCTGCATCAGCCACGCCCGCCCGCACTGCTTGGCCGACTCGACCGCCATGCGCGACCAGCGGTCCTGCTTCCCGGCCCGCGGGTCCACGACGCTGCGCTTCGTGAGCATCGGCACGAGCCGATCGCACCCGCACTCGCTGACCTTCTCCACCAGCGTGTCCGCCCGCGCGCCCTTCGGCACCGCCGACGCGATCTCGACCCAGGGCCCGACCCTCGGCACGTCCTTACGCTGCGTCACCTCGATCGTCACCGCGCCCGATCGCGCCTCTGTCACACGCCCGACGCCCACCGCGCCGGCGCCGTCGAACAGCTCGACCAAGTCGTCCACCGCCACACGCAGCGAGCGCACCGCGTGCTTCGACTCGTCACGATCCAGCGTGATAGCCGCGCCCCCGAGGTCTGCGACGTAAAACCGATGCTTTGACATAGAGGCATTGTAATGACCAATGACCAAGCACCAATGTCCAATGAGCCAAACACGTGCATTCCGACAGGCTTTGGTCATTGGTGCTTGGTCATTGGTCATTCACGATCGACGTTCGATCACTACAATGACGAGCATGAGTCTGAATCTGTCACACGGTAAAGAGATGGACCCCGGCGAATACGGGTTGACGATGGACGACCTGCCGGAGATGGGCGCGTCGCCGGAGGCCACGCGTTTCGACTTCCGCGTGTGGTGGCCGGAGGAGCGGCGCGGGCTGCCGTTCGAGCTGGAGATCGGCTCGGGCAAGGGCACGTTCCTCGTGCAGCAGGCCGAGCAGTTGCCCGACGTGAACTACCTCGGCATCGAGTACGCCCGTCAGTTCTGGCTGTACACCGCCGACCGCATCCGCCGACGCGCGCTGGCCGGGGTCCGCGCGTTGTACTGCGACGCCACGACGTTTGTCCGCTGGTACTGCCCCGACGCGATGTTCCGGCAGGTGCACATCTACTTCCCGGACCCCTGGCCGAAGGCGCGGCACCACAAACGCCGGCACTTCACCGCCGAGTTTCTGCGTGAGCTGCACCGCGTGATGACCGCCGACGGCGTGATCCGCGTCGTGACCGATCACGATGACTACTTCGAGTGGATGCAGGAGCACGCGGCGCAGGTGACGGACCTGTTCGAGCGGCAGCCGTTCGAGAAGCCGGTCTCCGCGGACGCCGGCGAGGTCGTGGGCACGAACTTCGAGCGCAAGTACAAGCGCGAGGGGCGCCCGTTCAACGCGATGTCACTCAAGCGGCTGTAGCGCGGCTAGTCCTCAACCTCTGTGGACGCCGGGCGGAGGCTCGTCGGGCATGGCGCGCCGTCGCAGCACGGTTCGATGTTGGTGCCGCAGGTGGCGCACTGGCCGTGGCCGTGCACCCACACGACGCGTGACGGATGACCGCACGCCGAGCAGCGCGGGGTGCGTTGGATGGGAGATTCGGTGAGGGAACCGGAACGACGGGACGAGCAGCTGGGCATGGGCTGACACTCCTTTGTCACATGGCCACGCGGGGGGTTTCGCGGTGCATCCCTGGCACGAACCGTCGATTTTACCCGCAACTGCGCCGCAACCGAAGCGTTTTGCCGGATGTGCCACGCGTCCCGGTCGTATCTTTAAGTACTATGAAAGCGACCACTGACCCAGCCCACGAGCCAGCCCGCGAACGCCGCCTTCGACATCGACCCGGGGGTGACCCGCTCACCGTCGGCGACGATCAGGGTCGGCGTGATGTCGTCGGCGGACATCGTCGCCAGCGGATTGGCGACTATCGCGTCGAGACCCTTGCGGCGGAGCTTCTCGTAGGCCCGCCGGTCGAGCTGCATCTCCTCCTCGAGTGCGAACCCGACGACGAGCTGGTCGTCACGCTTTCGCGCCGCACACCGGGCGACGAGGTCGTGGGTGGGGATGAGGTCGAGCCGCAGCGTGTCGCCGGTCCGCGGGAGCTTGCCGGCGGTGGTCTGGGCGGGGCGGTAGTCGGTGACGGCGGCGGTCATGATCAGCGCGTCGCAGTCTCCGAAGTGCTGCCCGAGCAGGGCATCGAGCTCGTCGGTGGTCTCGAAGCGAACAACGTTCAGCCCGGCGGGAGGGGATTCGGGCAGCGATGAACCGTGATCATCCCGCGTCACGGGGCCGAGCAGCAGGGTGGTGCGGATGCCCGATTGGACCGCCGCCTGCGCCAGCGCCACGCCGAGCTTGCCGGAGGAGCGATTGGAGATGAATCGCACGGCGTCGATGGGCTCGCGTGTGGGCCCGGCGGTGATGAGCAGGCGCAACGGCGGCGTGGCGTGCGGGTTCGGGTTGTTCGACGGGTCGGTCATGCGTTATGCGTGTGGCGGGCAGATCGGTGCAACCGCTGGTTTGTGCGGAATGTATGAAACTTTGCAACAGGCGCAGATGTGATAGGATAACAATCTGCTCGGGAGTTGGAACCATTTGAACCGGGGGCGTGCCCCCTTTGGAGAAACAGCATGTTGAAATCGAAAAAGGCGGTAATGTGGGCGTTGGCCCTGGCCGTGATCGCGGCCGTGGGGATGCCCGCCCGCGCCGCAGCCCCCGCGATCATCAAGCAGATCCCCGACACCGCGCCGGGCTTCCTGGTGGTGTCGAACCTCTCGGAGGCGTCGAAGAAGATCGCGCTCCTCGACGAACAGCTCGGCCTGGCGAACCCGATGATGCAGAACGCCCTGGCGTTCGCCAAGACGAGCATGAACATGGTTCAGGGCATCAACGACAACGGGTCGCTGGTCGTCGTCGTGCCGTCGATGCCCGCCGACCCGGGCGCCGAGCCGCCGGTGATCATGCTGATCCCGGTGACCAACTACGGCGCGTTCCTCAAGAACTTCGGCGTCGACGGCGGGGCGGGCGTGAGCCCGATCCAGCTCCAGGGCGAGCCCGGCTTCGCCAAGCAGCTCGGCGCATACGCGGTCGTCGGCAACCAGCAGGACACCGTCGCGTCGTTCCAGCTCCAGAACAACCAGTTCTCCGAGCGGGCCGGCGTCCTGGGCAACAAGGTCATGACCGACTCGGACGTGACGATCTACCTCGACTACACCAAGCTCGGGCCGATGCTCCAGCCCATGGTCATGATGAGCATGATGCAGCTGCAGGAGCAGATGAAGAACCAGCCGGCCGGCACGCCGGGCGAGAAGCTCGGTCAGGCCTTCATGGGGATCTGGTCCGAAGTGGTCAACGCCTTCATGCGTGACGCCCAGGCGATGGTGATCGGCCTCGACATCGACGAGAACGGCATCGGCCTGTCCGGCTCGGCGCAGTTCAAGGCCGGCTCGCCGCTCGCCGCGACCTTCGGCAAGTCCCCCACCAAGCCCATCCAGCTCGACCGCCTGCCCAGCCGGCCGTACCTCATGGCCAGCGCGATCGACATGTCGACGCTGCCCGTCGCCGAGTGGGCCAAGGCCGTCGCCGCCAAGATGCCCGACGACGCCTTCGGCACCATGATGAAGAACTCGCTGAAGGTCTTCGAGCTGAACACCGGCCAGACGCAGCAGGCGTACTACGCCCCCGGCGCCGGCGCCGCGCCCGGCGCGTCGCTGTTCAACTCCGTGTCCGTGTTCACCACCGACAACCCCAAGGCCGCCGTCAAGGCGCAGCGCCAGATCATCGTCGACATGGCCAAGCTCGAGCTCATGCCCGGCATGAAGTACCTCACCAGCTACGAAGAGGACGTCATGCAGGTCGAGGGCAAGCAGGTCGACCAGTACTCCATGCGGATGCAGATCCCGCCGGACCAGATGGCCCAGCTCGGACCGGCCGCGATGTTCCTCGGCCAGGACATGGGCGGCTACATGGTCGCCACCGACAAGGCCGTCATCATGACCAGCGGCGCCGATCCGAAGCTCATCAAGGAAGCCATCGGTGTCGCCGACGGCGGCGGCAAGCTCGGCGCCGACGCCGGCATCCAGGCCGTGCAGAACGAGCTGCACCCCCACCGCGTCTCCGAGGCGTACATCTCCGTCGACAACCTCACGAAGATGGTCGGCGGGTTCGCCGCGCTGTTCATGCCCGGCGTCAACTTCTCCATGCCCGCCGACACCCCGCCGATCGCCACCTCCGTGTCCGTGCACAACGGCGGCATGTCCGTCCGCGAGTACGTGCCCATGAAGGTCATCGTCGGCGTCAACAAGATGATCCAGGGCATCATGCAGCAGCAGGGCGGCCCCGGCGGCGCAGCCCCGCCGCTGTCGTTCAACGCCAACTGATCACGCGATCCTCAATCGCTCAAACCCCGGCAGAAATGTCGGGGTTTTTTCATGCGCACGCCCCGTCGCCCCGATAGCATGCAATGGAGAAGCGATATGGAGCTCATCTACGACATCGGCGGCTACGCGGCGATCTGCATCGTCGTGTTCATCGCGATCGTCGTTGTCGTGTCCATCCTCGACCGCCACCCGCGCCGTCGCAAGGACGACGACGTCGACAACAACGATGGCGCTGATATCGAGTAGGCCCGCCGGAAAACCGTTGCCACCCCCGCCGCGACTGTGGTACCGTTTCGCCGTGCAACTCACACTCGCCAATCAGCGCACGCTCTCGCTCGAGCGCCCTGTGATCGTCGGCGTGCTCAACGTCACGCCCGACAGCTTCTCCGACGGCGGGTCGCACGCGGACCTCGACGCCGCCGTCCAGCACGCGCGCGGCATGATCGACGCGGGCGCCGACGTGATCGACGTCGGCGGCGAGTCGACCCGGCCCGGCGCCGAGCGCGTCGACGCCGACGAGCAGGTCCGCCGCGTCGTGCCCGTGATCGAGGCGCTGCGCGCCGAGCTCGACGCGCCGATCAGCGTCGATTCCACGATCGCCGCCGTCGCCGCCGCCGCGCTCGACGCCGGGGCCGACATCATCAACGACGTCAGCGCCGGGCGCGACGACAACATGTTCGCGCTCGTCGCGGAGCGCGGCGTGCCCATCGTGCTGATGCACATGCTCGGCGAGCCGGCCACCATGCAGCACGACCCGCGCTACGACCACGTGACCACCGACGTGCTCGAGTACCTCGACGGCCGCATCGACGCCGCGCTCGCCGAGGGCGTCGATCGCGCCCAGATCGTCATCGACCCCGGCATCGGCTTCGGCAAGACCACCGCGCACAACCTCACGCTGCTCGCCGACCTGTCGCGCTTCGTCGCCAGCGGCTACCCCGTCATGCTCGGCGCGTCGCGCAAGCGGTTCCTCGGCGAGATCACCGGCGTAACCGTCGCCGCCGACCGCGCCGCCGCCACCGCCGCGACCACCGCCCTCGCCGTCGCCGCCGGCGTACGCCTCTTCCGCGTCCACGACGTCGCCGTCAACCGCCACGCCGCCGACGTCGCCCACGCCGTCACGCGCGCCGCGAACCACCGCTGATCACCACGCCGTTCGGCGCGGGTGGCGCTGACAAGCGCAGGTTGTCCGTCGCGAAGGCCCGTCGACGATCGATCTTCATCAAACGCCGTGTGTCGGCGCGCCGTTCCCCTCTCCCGCCGGGAGAGGGCGAGGGTGAGGGAACACGCCCCGATCAACAGGCGCGCCGAAGATCAGCCCCCGACACGCACCACATGCACAGCACAACGCCACTGACAAGCTCCGCGTCGCGGCGTTTGCAGTACCACCCAGACGTCGCGTAACCACGCCACGCCCCCCGCATCCAACACTGCAGTCACGCGAAACGGACGCCTTGCCGGTCCCGTGGGCCGCACCTACAATGCCCGCTTCGCAACGCCCAGAAGGAGTAGAACCATGGCGATCGAATTCACCGATGACAACTTCGCCAGCGAAGTGCTGGAGTCCGACACGCCCGTGCTCGTGGATTTCTGGGCGGTGTGGTGCCAGCCCTGCCGCATGCTCGCGCCGGTCATCGACGCGGTCGCCGAGCAGTTCGGCGACGCCGCGAAGGTCGGCAAGCTCGACATCGACAACAACCGCGACACCGCCATCAAGTACCAGATCAGCGCCGTCCCGACGGTGATGCTCTTCAAGGGCGGCCAGCCCATCAAGACGTGGGTCGGCATGGCCAACAAGGACGAGTTCATCAGCGCGATCAACAACGCCCAGGGCTGAGCCCGCGGCGCGACGACACGCCGAATCACACACGAACCCACCCGCACGACGCGGGTGGGTTTTTCATTGGGCAGGCGTTGGAATCGGGCGCCACCGGCGTCAGTGGATGAATCGCATCTTGCCGAACGCGGGCACGAAGAACTTGTCGGGCGCGGGGAAGTAGACGAAGAACGCCCGGCCGATCATCAGGTCGCGCGGGACGCGACCGGTGTAGCGGCGGCGCATCGCGCTGTCGTCGTCGCCGATGCCCAGCGTGTACTGCACGGCGGGGTCGATGCTGTCCCACGCCCGCGAGTCGCTGGACTGCGGGCTGTTGTCGCCGAGGCAGAAGAACTGGTCGGGCCCGAGCGTCGCGGGGTTGTCGCGCGTGCCGAGGTCGGGCGAGCCGACGCCGACGTGCTGCGTGTAGTACAGGTCGCGGTCGAGGTCGAGCGAGCGCACCGTCGCGTCGGCGCCCTCGACGCCGAGCCGAGCCGCCATCGGGCCCTCGCGGTTGGAGTTGTACACGTCGGCGATGTTCTGGCCGATGTCGTCGAGGCTGTACCGCCACTCGAGCACGCGCTCGCCGCCCACCCACAGCGTCAGGCCCTGGTCGACGTTCCACATCTCCACACGCGTGCCGCGACCGACCGCCAGCGGGTCGCGCCTGCCCTCGACGCGCGTCTTCCACTCCAGCTTGCCGTCGAGGTCCGTCCGCCGGTCGGCCTCCGCGGTCTGGATCGACACGCGACCGTCCGGATCGATCACGCCGCGCGCCAGCATGCCGCGCCCCGACAGGTCCAGGAACACCCGGCAGCCCGCCGCCTTCGGCGACACCGTCGCGGCGATCCGCATGTCCTCGATCGGGCTCACGCCGCCCGGCCCCTCGCTGGTGAGCATGTTATAGTAGTAGTAGTTGTACGTCGTGCGCTCGTCGAACATGAAGCTCATCACGCCCGGCCCGTCGGCGCCCTTGGCGTCGTACGTCCAGCGCGGCGCGTGCTCGTCCAGCGACCAGCGACGCGCGTTCGCGCCCACCGGCTGCCACGGCACGTTCCACGCGATCTGACGCTCGCCAGACATCCCCTCGTCCAGCGGACGGTAGTCGCTGTGGTACACCGCCTGCCACAGCCGACGCTGCAGGTCGTCCGGCTTGCGCTGGATCTGCCACTCCGCCGTCTCGTCCGGCGTGCCGTCGTCACGCAGCGGACGCGTGTAGATGTTGCCCGACAAAATCCGCAGCTGCTCGTTCGGCAAACCGATCAGACGCTTGATGTAGTTCTGCGATGGGTCCTGCGGATTCTTGAACACCACGACCTCCCAGCGGCGCGGCTCGCGGAACGCGTACAGGAACTTGAGCACCAGGATGCGGTCGCCCGTGCTCTTGGGCTGCGGCGTGAGCGTGTCGAGCGGTCGGCTGATCGGGTAGTCGCACTCGGGGCACATCGTCCACCGACCCGAGCTGTCGTTCGGGCCCATCGTGAAGCTGTAACCGCACTGCGGACAGACCACCGCGATGTGCTCGCCCAGCAGCGTCGGCGCCATCGAGCCCGTGGGGATCACGAACGCCTCGACGATGAACGCGCGGAACGCGAACGCCAGCACAAACGCGATCACGATCGACTCCAGCGTCTCGCGCACCGAGCCGTCCATCGGCGCGTCGTGCATCTCGTCGACGGAACTCGCGCCGGACGACGCGTCCTTCGACGGGTCTTCGGGCGTGTCGGACTGATCGGGTCGCTTGCTCA
The DNA here is from genome assembly GCA_016125285.1 of Phycisphaera sp. Lineage (GTDB taxonomy): Bacteria > Planctomycetota > Phycisphaerae > Phycisphaerales > Zrk34 > RI-212. The sequence goes on along the minus strand of WGMA01000012.1, from coordinate 59,092 downwards.
TGGGTTCGACATTGTAGCAGTTCACTAAGGGTCACGGCCGCCGCGGTATAATTTACGCGGCATGATCAACTGGCAGAACGACCCGCCGCGCCTGCTCGCCGACGAGCAGGACTTCGGTCGCGTCGCCGAGCACATGGTACAGTCTCAGCTGGCCGCGCGCGGCATCGCCGACCCGCGCGTCCTGCGCGCCATGCGCTGCGCCCCGCGGCACGCGTTCCTCGGCCCCGCGCTCTTCCGACGCGCCTACGACGACTGCGCCCTCGCGTCGCTCAACAACCAGACCATCAGCCAGCCCTACATGGTCGCCGTCATGACCGAACTGCTCGACGTCCAGCCCGGCATGTCCGTGCTCGAGGTCGGCACGGGCACCGGCTACCAGACGCTCATCCTCGCGATGCTCGCGCTGCCCGACGGCCGCGTCACGTCGATCGAGCGCGACGACGACCTCGCCGACCTCGCCCGCGCCAATCTCGATCGATTTAACGCCGACAACGTCACCGTGCTTGTCGGCGACGGCACGCTCGGCGCGCCCGACGCCGGGCCGTTCGACCGCGTCCTTGTCACCGCCGCCGCGCCCGACGCGCCGCGCGCCCTGCTCGACCAGCTCGCCGCGCCCGGCCGCATGGTCATCCCCGTCGGCGACCGCGACAGCCAGTCGCTGATCACGATCGACAAGCGCGACGACGGCACCTTCCGCCGCGCGATGTCCACGCCGTGCCGCTTCGTGCCGCTGATCGGTGAGCAGGGGTGGGACGCGTGACGGCGTCACGCGGAATGACGAAATTCGAAATCCGAATGACGAAACAAATTCCAATGTTCAATACTCAAATTCCGAACCCGAGTCGCGTCGATGGTTCACGGTCTTGAACATTGGAGTTTGATCATTGTTTCGTCATTCGAATTTCGTCATTCGTCATTCCCGGATCGCGCGAGCGAGCCGGGCAATGCCCTCGACGATCTGCGCCTCGCCGGGCAACCCGAAGCTCAGCCGCATCTGGTTCGTCGGCTTCGTGCGCGTTGCGTCGTCCGGGTAGCTGTACACGCCGGGCACGTACAGCACGCCCTCCGCGATCGCCTTGTCGATCAGCGATGCGCCGCGGCCGGTGTCCACGCCTTCGGGCAGCGTCAGCCACACGTAGAGCCCGCCCGACGGACGCGTCCACGTCACGCCGTCGACGTCGCCGAGATGCTCGTCGAGCGCCGCGAGCATCGCGTCGCGCTTCGCCGCGTACGCCTTGCACAGCAGCTTCACGTGCTGCGCGTACACGCCCTCGGTCATCGCCCGCAGCAGCAGGTGCTGGCAGATATTCGCCGAGCCGAAGTCGTGGCTGCCCTTCTGGATCAGCACGCGCTCGGCCAGGTCGCGCGGCAGCAGGCCGTAGCCCGTCTTGAGCCCCGGGCTGAACGGCTTGCTGAACGTCTGAAGCAGTGCGACCGACTTGTTGTCCGTGTCGTACGTCTTGATCGCCGGCGGGGCCGTGCCTTCGTAAGTCAGCTCGCGGTACGCCGCGTCTTCGAGCAGCAGGATGCGGTGCTCCGCGGAGTAACGCTGCACGATCTCCAGCAGCCGCGGCCGACGGTCGGCGCGCAGCGTGATGCCTGACGGGTTCTGGTGGTAGTCGACCGTGTAGACGATCTTCACGCGGTGCAGATCGCCCGCGTGCGCCAGCTCCGCGAGCAGCGCGTCGAGCTTCTCGGGGATCATGCCGTGCTCGTCGATGTCGACGCAGCGCACCTCCGCGCCCATCGCCTTCAGCGCGCCGGTGTAAACGAAATAGCTCGGCCACTCCGTGATCACGATGTCGCCCGGGTCCACCAGCACGTCCGTGATCAGGAACAGCAGCTGCTGCGACCCCGTCGTCACGACCACGTCATCGGGCGACGCGTCGAAGTCCTCCGGCGTGAGCCCGTCGAGCCCGGCCATGTGTTCGAGCAGCACGCGACGCAGCTGCGCGTGCCCCTCCGTCGTGCCGTACTGCAACGCCGCCTGCGCCGCGCGCTCGTCCGACAGCATCTTCGTCAGGATCGCGCGCGACTCGTCGCCGGGCAGCGTCGCGTTGTCGACCAGCCCCGCCGCCAGCGAGATCAGCTCCGGGTGATCCACCGCCATCGTCATCAGGTACCCGATCGGCTGCTCCGTCGCCCGCGTCGCCCGCTGCGAAAACCGAAATGATGTGCGTTCCTCGACCATGTCATTCAACATACCTCAGAACACGCCGCTCGCCCACGGTCTTACGCACGCGGGGCGTGTAGATGCTGGATGCTGGATGCTGGATGCTGGATGCTGGATGCTGGATGCTGGATGCTGGATGCTGGATGCTGGATGCTGGATGCTGGATGCTGGATGCACCCAGTCTATACCGACAACGATCCGCCATCGCGAGCGCCAGCGAGCCATCCAGCATCGAGCATCGGGAGCGCCGCGACCTATCCGCCATCCAGCATCAGCGCCGCTCGTGGCGCATCCACGCGGATGTGATAACCTGTCCGCCTGCACTCCCATCAACGGAGCCCATCCATGCGAGCGATGACGTTCAGCGAGTACGGCGAGCCCTCGGTCCTCAAGCTGCGTGACGACATGCCCGAGCCGGCTGTCGGGCCGGACGATCTGCTCGTGGAGGTGCACGCCGCGGCGTTGAACCCGGTGGACACGAAGATCCGCCGCGGCATGTACCCGCCGCGCGACGAGGCGATCATCCCCGGCTACGACGTCAGCGGCGTCGTGCTCTCCCTCGGCGCGAACGTGCCGCGCAACGCGTTTCAGGTCGGCGACGCGATCTACGCCTCGCCGTGCCTCATCAAGCAGGGCGCGCACGCCGAGCGCGTCGCGGTCGACTGGCGCACCGCCGCGCCGAAGCCCGAGTCGCTGGACCACGTGCACGCCGCGGCGATGCCGCTCGTGACGCTCACCTCGTGGGAGTCGCTGTACACCCGCGCCCGCGTGCACCGCGGCGAGACCGTCCTCATCCACGCCGGCGCCGGCGGCACGGGACACATCGCCCTCCAGCTCGCCAGGGTCGAAGGCTGCCGCGTGATCACCACCGCGTCGCGCCCCGAGACGATCGCGCTGTGCAACGAGCTCGGCGCCGACCACGTCATCAACCACCGCGAGACCGACTTCGTCGAGGCTGTGATGCAGCTGACCGACGGCAAGGGCTGCGAGGTCGTCTACGACACCGTGGGCGGCGCGGTGTTCGACAAGTCCCTCGACTGCGTCGCGGTCAACGGCCGGATGGTCACGATCGTGATGAACAACTCCGACCAGATCGTCCCCAAGCTCTTCCGCAAGAACGCCACGCTGCACATGGAGTTCATGGGCGTGCCGACCGTCGTCAGCATCAACCCCTCCTGCCAGGGCGAAACCCTGCGCACCGCCGCGGAACTCATCGACGCCGGCAAACTCAAGCCGCACGTGCATAAGGTCGTCCCGCTCGAAGACCTCGCCGCCGCGCACGAAGAACAGCAGAGCGGGAAGGTGATCGGGAAGATTGTGATCAAGGTGAAGTGAGACTACCGTGCTCACTCCCCACGCTTGAACAGCTTCACGATCGACGACGACGACACGCAGTAGCGCATGACCATCTGGAAATTCTTCTGACGCTTGCCGTTGTCGTCGTAGTAGATCGACTCGGTCGACGACACCATGCCGACGACCTGGCCCTTGTCGTTGAGCACGGGCGCGCCGCTCGAGCCCTTGGCGTACTCGGCGGTGACGCACAGCCACGGCACGCTGCCGCTCTCCTCGGCCAGGGCGAAGCGCGACGCCACGCCGCGCGTCAGCACGTAGTAGTGATCGTCGGGGTGCGAGATGATCGTCACCGGCTCGCCGACGCGCGCGTGCGGCGCGACCGGCAGCGCGCAGAACGAATCCGACTTGCCGTCGCCGAGCTGGATCACCGCGATGTCCGCCTTCTCGTCGGCCGCGAGCACCGCCGTCACGGGGAACACCTCCATGTCGCGGTTGATCGCCATGACCACCGCGCCCTCGTCGTCATCCATCACGTGGTAGTTCGTCACCGCCACGCCGTTGCGGGTCACCACGTAGCCCGCCGCCGTGCCCATGTGCCACTTCGTGCACTTGTCGCACTTGTACGCGCTGCCGATCGCCACGATCGACCGGCCGCACTTCTCGTACAGCTCGTCCGGCGACGCGGCGAAGTCGCTCGCAGCCGGCAGCTTCACCGCCGACTTGTTGCTGCACTTCTTCAACTGCTCGCGCAGCTTCTTCGGCGTCACCGTCTCCGGCCGACCCGCGAGCGTCTCGGCGTGCTTCTGGAACGCCTTGACGATCGCCGCGTCGTCGATCACCGGTGCGCCCAGATCCGCCGTCGGCGCCGCGGGCGCGTCCGGCGTCTCCTTCGCCTCCACCGGCGCGACCACGCCAACCATTCCCAGCACCACCAGCACCACGCACGCCCAACGTGATCCGAAACGACTCATGGCTCGACTCCAAAAAGGGATTACCCCGACACGGTCCGCGCGGCGATCGCGCGTTACTCTATCCAAACGCAAAAGAAATGCGCATGCCCGGGCATTTTTTCAGCGGAATCGGGGACGCCCCGCCGCGGTCCCGCCAGACCGAACGAAACCCGATCGAGCCGGGCTGGGGGACGATTTGGGCGATAATCTCGTCGGGCGGATGTAACAGTCGCCCCCGTCGCGCATCTTTACGGTCATGAACACCGCCGCTCCCGTCATACCGCCCGAGCCCGAGCCGTCGCTCGACGACCTCGCCCAGCGCGTGCAGACCGATCGCGACGCCTTCGCCGGCCTGTACGACCGGTACTACCCGCGGATCCTGCGGTACTGCCTCCGCCGGCTGTTCTGCCGGTCCGTCGCCGAGGACCTGACGTCGGACATCTTCCTGACCGCGGCGACGAAGATCGACACGTTCCGCGGGCACAGCGAAGGCGAGTTCGCCCAGTGGCTATACACCATCGCCACGAATCGGATCAACGCGTACCTGCGCAGCTTCGACCGTCGGCGGAAGCTGCTGCAATCCGCCGCCGAGGAACAGCGGCAGCGGGCCGACGCGGCGCGGGACGCCGACGATCGGCCGGACTGGCCCGAGCTGTACGAGGCGGTGCTGAGCCTCAAGCCGCGCGACCAGGCGCTGATCGCGCTGCGGTTCATGCAGGACCTGCCGCACGAGCAGATCGCCGCGATTCTCAACCTCCGTCCGGGCGCCGTCCGCGTCGCGATCGGTCGCGCGTTGAACAAGCTTCGCAAACGTTTCGGGATCCGCCACAACCCCCCGAAAGAGGCCAAGCCATGAACACCCCACACGACGCACTCATCACGATGATCAAGCAAATCGAAATCGACGACTCGGTCAACGACGACCACCGCGACGAGCTCAAGCGCCGCGTCCTCGACGCCTTCGACAACCGCGCGACCGCGCCCCGCGGTGCGGCTGACACGACCGACACGGGGTCGCGCCCGCTGCGACTGGTGTTCGGACCACGCTTCGCACGCCTCGCCGCGTCGATCGCGCTGCTCGCGGCGGTGGTGCTGACCGGTCGCCTGCTGCTCACGCCGCACCTGGCGTTGGCCGACATCCGCAAGGCCGTGGACAGCGTCCAAACCGCCCAGTACCAGATGACGATCACCGCGCCGGACCGGCCGGAGCAGAAGGCCCGCGTGTACGTCCAGGAGCCGGGCCTTCTGCGAGAGGAACGCCCGGGCGACGTGACGCGCATCCGCGACCTGGTCCACGGTCGCATCCTCGAGCTGCACACCGCCGAGAAGCTCGCCGACCTGACCGAGGTCCCCGGCGTGCCGAAGGACAAGCTGCCGTCGAACGTTGTCGAGCAGCTGCGCGATCTGCTGCGGCGCGCCGAGGCTGGCGAGAAGGGGCTCGCGGTCACGCCGCTCGGCGGGAAGGACATCGCGGGGCATCACACGGTGGGCTTCACCATCAGCTCCGCCGAGGAAGCTGCGGACGATCGGTCGCAGCTGTACACGATCTGGGCCGACGCCGAGACCGCGCTGCCGGTGCGCGTCGAGCAGCGGATACTGGACTTCACGGTCGTGATGACGGACTTCGTCTACAACGCCGAGCTCGCGGCGGGCCTGTTCAGCCTCGATATCCCCGCGGGGTATCACACGAAGACGACGCAGCTGGACGTGGACTTGTTCTCGCAACCCGGCGAGGCGGACCTGATCAAGGCGATGCGGCTCTACGCGGAGAACGGTGACGGCTCGCTGCCCCGATCCATCGACGACTCGACGGTGCGTCAGCTGGTCGAGCTGATGTCGAAGAAGAAGCCCGAAGCGGGCGTCGACCCGAAGCAGGCCGTGCGCGACCAGGTGCGGAAGATCATGCCGATCACGATGCAGATCGGCCGGGCCCAGGCGTTCCTCCTCTCGCTGGGCGACAAGGCCGACGCGCACTTCGCCGCCGACCCGGTGAAGCTCGGCGAGGCGGACAAGCCGGTGTTCTGGTACCGGCCCGGGACCGCCGGCGCCGGTCAGTACCACGTGATCTACGGCGACCTGAGCGTCAAGGAACTCGATCACGCCCCGACCGCGAAGTCGGAACCCCAAGCCAGGTAACACACCACCGCGGGCGACGACGGGCCCCGGCTTCGGCCGCGGGCCCGCTCGCCTCCGCCTACGACCCATCAAAAGGAGACCCTCCGATGAAATCCGCTAAGCTCATCAGCGTCCTCGCAGCCGTGCTCGTTCCCTCCGTCATCGTCGCCGCGTTCGCGCTCTACAACACCGGCCCCATCGTGCCGACCTCGCCGATCGCCAGCGGCGAAGCACGCGTCCACGTCACGTTTCGCGGCCTGAGCAACGACCAGTTCAACCAGCTCGTCACACGCGTGCAGAAGCTCGCCGAGGACCACAGCGCCCTCGTCGAAGGCTCGGCCACCGAACGCGACGTCCACGACTACAACGCCAGCCTCGGCTTCTGGAACAGCGGCTTCGTCGATCAGAACTACAAGCCCAGCCACCCCACGCCCAGCGCGGACACCGAGCGCGCGATGCGCGACGAGTTGAACGCCTACCTCGAAGACCAGCACATCAAGCCGGGCAGCGTCACGCTCGAGCTGCAGTACGGCAAGTGACCCCCAACCCGCGGCACGATCCCCATCAACCTCCACGAAGGAACCCACGCCATGTCACCCGCAGTGTCCCGCATGATCGTCAACGTCCAGCTCGCCGTGATCCTGATGACCGGCGTGATCTGCCTCACGCCCGGACTCGGCGTTCAGCCCGGCCCGACCGTCCAGGACCAGGCGTTTCAGATCACCTACGGCACGATCTTCCTCCTCGGCCCCATGCTTTATTGGTACCGGCCCTTCGCCGGGTCGGTCCTGCTGGTGGTGACCCTGCTGTCCATCTGCCTCGTCGCGCCGTTCTGTCATCTGTCGCTGTGGATCGACGCGTCAGACGCGCGCAGAGTCGGCCTGATCATCGGCGCCATCCTTACCGCGGGCATTGTCAGCGACCCGTTGGTCGATGACGCCGAGCCCAGCGCGGACCACGGCTGACCGCGGCGCGCGGCGCGTTCGCTCATCACGCTTTACACCGCACGCTTGCCGCGGGGTTATTTCACCGCGTCCTGCGCGTCGAGCACGGCGCGGAATCCCTTCGCCAGCTTCTCGGCGGGACCCACCGCCCAGAAGTGCACGAAGTAGAACGCCGGCTCCTCACCGATCATGTGATTGTGCAACGCCACGATGTGGATGTCCGCGTGCCGCATCGCGTGGAGCACGGGCTGCACCTCGGGTCCAGTCATGATGAAGTCACCGTCGATACTCGCCAGCGCGTCGCTACCGACGAACGCCGCCCACGAGCCCAGGCCCATCGTGCCGCCGACGGGCGTGCCGTGCATCTGGCCGTCGCGCGGCCGCGACACCTTGACCACGTCGGGGTTCACCGCCGGCTTGAGCCCGGTGATCGAACCGATCATGTCGGCGTCGAGCTTGCCGCCGGGCGTCGGCCTCGGCCCGCCGAACCCGTGGGCCGGCACGGGATACGCGCGTCGGCGTTCCTTGATGGCGTCCCACACGGCCTTGACGCCCGCGGCGAGTTTCACCGGGTCGCCGTGGCCGCCGATGTGCATGAAGTACACCTTCGGCTCGTCGTAGAAGAAGTGGTTGTGCAGTGCCGTGATCTCCAGGCCGTGCGCGAACGCCGCGTCGATCGCCGGCTCGACCTCGTCGCGGAACACGACCGTGTCGCCCATCACCATCGCCCCGTGGTCGGTCGCCTTGAACGCCGCCCACGAACCCAGCCCCGCCGAAGCCGGGAACGGCACGCCGTCCACCGTCACCGCGACGTCGTCGCGCTTCCACCCGATGCGGACCACGCCGTCGTCGGCGACGGTCGTCTTGGCGCCCGTCGCTTCGCCGATCGCCGCCGCGTCCAGCCCCGCCGCCCGAGCCGACGACACGCCCGCCAACAGCGCGCAACAGACCGCCAACGCGGCCACCGTGCTCGCACGACTCCAACTCTCTTCGACATGCTGCATGATCACGATCCTTTTTGATGGAGGTCACCCGATACGAATTGAGACGCTAGGCGCTCTGCGCGTGGCGAATCAATCAGACATTCCCGTAGGCCGCGGCCGCCGCGACCCATCGCCGCTCGCCCCGCGCCCCCGTCCGCGCTAACCTTTGGTATGCTGCACCGGGCGCATCGCGCGTCCTGCGGCGAGCAGGGCGAGCATCCTAACGCAGTGCGCCCGTCTCCCCCGTGGTCACGGTCGCCCGGCTACAACACAGCGAGGCATCGGACCATGAGTACGAAACGATCCAACGTAATGGCGCTGTGGCTGCTCGGCCTGTTCGCCGTCGCCGCATCCGTCGCGACCCACACACCCACCGCCGTCGCCGCGGACGCCAGCGACGCCGCACGCAAGCCCAACATCATCCTCGTCATGTCCGACGACCAGGGCTGGGGCGACACCGGCTACAACGGCCACCCCTTCGTCCAGACCCCCAACACCGACGCGATGGCGCAAGAGGCCTTCGTCTTCGACCGCTTCTACGCCGGGGCGCCCGTCTACTCGCCTACGCGCGCCAGCGTCATGACCGGCCGAACCCCCATCCGCTGCAAGGTTCCCAACCACGGCCGGTACATGCGACCCAACGAACGCACCATCGCCGAGAACCTCAAAGCCGCCGGCTACGTCACCGGCATGTTCGGCAAGGTCCACCTCGGCTCCGGCCAGCCCGACACGCCGTGCAACCCCTCCGGCATGGGCTTCGACGACTGGCTCATCGGCCTCAACTTCTTCGACAACGATCCCTACCTCAGCCGCAACGGCAAGGTCGAACACATCACCGGCAAGGGCTCGGTCATCGTGATGGACGCGGCCCTCGAATTTCTCAAGAAGCACAAGGACGGCGACCAGCCCATGTTCACCGTCATCTGGTTCCCCTCGCCGCACGATCCGCACGAGGAAGTCCCCGACGGGCCCAGCCTCTACGACGGCGAAAAGATGGCCGGGTACTACCGCGAGATCACGCTGTTCGATCAGCAGCTCGGCCGCCTGCGCGCCGCGCTCCGCGACATGCGCCTCGCCGACGACACCATCCTCTGGTACTGCTCCGACAACGGCGGCCTCAACCGCGAAACGTCCGGCGGACGCGAAAAGAAGGGCAGCATCTACGAGGGCGGCCTCCGCGTCCCCGCGATCATCGAGTGGCCTTCCCACCACCTCCAGGGACGCACCGCCGTGCCCGTGTCCACCTGCGACATCTACCCCACGCTCATGGCGATGGCCGGCGTCAAGCTCGACTCGCCGTACCCGCTCGACGGCGTCGACGTCAGCGACATCATCGCCGGCAAGGTCACCCACCGCCCCAAGCCCATCGGCTTCTGGCACCTGTTCCAGCCCGGCCAGTCGACGTGGAGCGACCGCATCCTCAAAGCGATCATGGAAAAACAGCAGGCCGGCGCGCCCCTCCCGCACGACCCGCCCCGCATGCTCAAGGACGTCAACGAGTACCCGCAGTTCCCCGAAGACACCGCCACAGGCCACGCCGCGTGGAACGACTGGCCGTGGAAGCTCCACCGCATCCAGGGCGACAAGTACGAGCTCTACAACCTCGCCGACGACCCGATGGAGGCCACCGACCTGTCGAAGCATCCCGACCAGGCCGCGCGCGTCGAGCGGATGAAGAAGGAACTCAACGCGTGGATGCGCTCGGTGGTGCGCAGCATCAACGGCAAGGATTACGAGAACAAGTAACCGACGCCGGTCCAATGAAAAACGCACGGCCGGGCCGTGCGCTTTCCAACGTCAGGTGCGACGATGCGTCGACGCGTTCGCGTCACGGCCAGGCGATGATGCTGCCCGGCGCGGATTCGTCGACCTTGTGGAGCATCTGGAGCAGGTCCGCGATCTTCTGGTGGTTCTCGCGGGTGGTCATGATGGTCAGCAGCCCGTGGTAGGAGGTCATCGAGGAGGTGCATCCGCCGTTCTGACGCCAGTTGTCGGGATCGACGGTGTCGCGGATGAGCGTCTCCACCTGCAAGGACAACTCGTCCTGGTCACTCTTGGCCTTCGTGGCCGCGCGGAGGCGACGATCGAGGCGCTCAAGCATCGCGCCGAGCTTGACCATGTCGCGCCCGTCCGCCAGCGGCTGCTTAGTTTCGAGCAGCTTGCGAATCGGCTCCACCAGCTGCTGCACATCGGCGGCGAGTAGGGCCGCGGTCTGGGTGTCGGACGCAAACAAGTCCCGGATGTTGTACACGCGCTGCACCATCCGCTTCGTCAGTTCCTCCTTCGTGCTGATGACCACGACGCCCTTCTCGATCCCGTATCCCAGCGGAACCGCGTCGCCCCCCACCCGGTTCAGGATCAGGGCGAGCACCTCGTCAGCGGGACTGTTCTTGAACTCGATCGTCACCGGTGAGTCCGGTTTGACCTCCGCGCCTTCCAGGGTGTGCCAGTTCACAAAGAGATTCACGCCCGCCTTCTTGCGGAAGCTGTCAAGCACGTCTTTGAGTCGCTCGCCGTTGAAACCGACGTCGATGGGTTGACCGAGCTTCTCACGCACACGCTCGTCGAACGGGTCGTTCTCGTGGAGGGGTGACGGCGCGTCGGCCGCGGCCTTGGACGCGTCGTCGTTCGCCGCCGCCACGACCGACGCGGTGTTCATCGACGCCGGCAGGTCACGCCGCTGAGGCAGCATCGCGAGCGTGGCGAGGATCATGAAGCTGGCGGCCCCAACGGTGGTCAGTGTGTAACGCATGATTCTTCTCCGGAAAACGGTGTGATTGATCTGGGTAAATTCCTGAGCCAGCGCACTGGCGTCGCCGAACTCCTCCAACGCGATCGTCATTGCCCGCTCGCGGTCGACGCCGCGCTCGGTGAGCTCCGCCAGACGCTGCTCCATGTGGTCGCGCAGCTCGTCGGTGATCGCCGCTCGCTGGCCAGGACTCAGCCGCAGCGCCCGGCACAGCAGCACGATGTATTGTTCGAATTCCTGGTCTGACATGTCGGTCCCCGTTCCTTTCCTGCTTACGCCGACGCCGGCTCGCCGCCCGGACCGTCCAGGTCGACCACCGACGACAAGAGCAACCGCACGCAACGCACGTGCGCCAGCCACGCGTCCGCGTCGGACTTCAGCCGCCGACGACCCGCCGCGCTCAGCTTGTAAAACTTGCGACGACGACCCGTCGAGTCGTCCCACTGGCTGAGGATCAGCCCCGCGGCCTCCAGCCGGTGCAGCAGCGGATACAGCGTCCCGGCCGGCAGCTTCACCCGCTCGCCCGACGCCTCCCGAACGCGCCTCTGAATCTCGTACCCGTAGTTCCGCCCATCGTCGGCCAGCACGCTCAATACCATCAGATCGAGCGAGCCCCGCACCAGATCACGATCGAATTTGCTGTCCGCCATCACGTGCTCCTGTTAGTGTCGTACGGCGATACTATAGCTCACCGATATATCGCTGATCAACCTATCTACGCAAGATTCAAGCCCCGCCACAGATCTGCGACGGTCGCGATCCGAACACCGCGGGTGGACGCGCCCTTGTGTGAACAACGACGCGGGCAATCAGTAGATGTTCTTCTCCCGGAGAATCTCCAGCGCCGGGCGGAGCATCGGGTCGGGGATGATCAGGATGGCGTCGCCGTCGTCCCGATACATCGAAACGCTGATGCCCGCGTTCGCGAGCAGCTCGCGCGCACGTTTCGCATCGGCCAGAGGAATCCGCACGTTGAACACACGGTCGCCCGAGAGCGTGCGGCCCTCAACCGGCTCGTCGGCGATGGCGTCGGACGTGCGCGTCGAACATCCCGCCAACGCCGGCAGCATGACCAGTACGATCGCAACGGCTTTCAATGTCGTCTTCATGACGCCCCCGATGTGAGGTCCACGGCATTTTACAACGAACGTTGAACCGCCGGCACACCCCTCAAGACGAACATTTCCTCCCACCGCTGTTCAGATTCTCACACCGTTCGCCATGAAGAGGGGAGACGGCGAGCGGGCACGAGGCCGTCCGGTCCGGCAGGGCGACACGCACGATCAACGACAACGACGGGGCCGCGCACGCCGGCCGCCGCGAGGTTGCTGCCATGCTCACCACGCTCAAGTTCAAGTGCCCGGTCTGCGGCCAGAAGCACGGCGTCCCGCCCGAGTACGCCGGCCGCGTCGTCCGCTGCGGCACCTGCAAATGCTCCGTCCACGTCGTCATCCGCGACATCCCGACGGGCAACACCGAGCACGCCCTGACCGAAACCGACGTCCTCGGTTTGCTCGACGGCGACGATGAGCCGGAGTGGTGAAGACTGCCCAATACGGATTGTTGGAATCAACCGCGGCATTCGTTAGCCCCGTGACACAGCTGCGCGGCTACAATCGGTTCACGCCGAGCGTGCTCGAGAGTTGTCCGACAGGGGGTCGACGATGACCGAAAGGGAATTCTGGAATCTGATCGCTTCGATAAATGCGAGCCTTCTTGATCAAGGCCACGATCGCGAAGCCGTCAACCCGCTGATCACGATGTTATCCACCAAGCCGGCGGCCGACATCAAATCCTTTGAAGACCATCTCCATCAACGACTCGCGGCGCTGGACACCGAGCGTCATGGGGAAGCCGCCGACGTCGCGGGCGCGTCCGACGATGCGTTTCTCTACCTGCGATGCTACGTCGTCGCGAAAGGGCGCGAATACTACAAATCTGTCGTCGAGGACGCGGAGAAGATGCCCGATGACTTCGACTGCTGGTGCGAACCGCTGCTGAGCGTCGCAGAACAGGCGTGGAATTCGTCACAAAAACGCGAATGGAGTTACACACCAGCGAAGTCGAAGATGCGCCGACTACAACTCATCGCCCTGAGTTCGAATCAGGACATCAAGTTCTCCCGAGAATTCAATGCGCAGGGTAATCACATGGCGGCGCTCTACTTCGAGGCCCTCCCCAAGCCCTGCCCATTTCCATTCGTAAAGATCAACGTGGACCTGAACATCGATGACTCGAAACACGATGAGATCGAAACACCGCTCGACATCGTGACCGTCAATCTTTGGCCGTTTCGTGTCAGCAAGTACTACCGGCTCTCGACGGATAAGAAGAAGAAGCTCCTGCTTGAGAAGGTACACGAAGGGTGTGTCAAGGTGGCTCAGCACTTCGGTTGCGACACCACGTCCTTTGAAACCGCTCGCAATCGGGTTGTCGAAGGAGCATACGTGCGGACACGCGAGGTTCACCCAGTGGTGAAGTCTCCCGGAGGCGGGATGTCGTGCCAGTGCCTCGGGGAGATCGACATCGACGAGTACCGCCTAAACGCCGTGATACGCCGCGCCGATGGGGCGCCGATCAAGACAGTCACGATCCTGCGAACTCGGCGAGATCACGAGTTCCTGCATCCACGCAGGGATGTCGACGACGTGGACCCATGGGCATCGAAGGCGCCGGTGTGGGATGGAGACGATTTCATCGATATCTTTCTCCCGCGTGATCAATTCTTCGCGCGGATCGCGGCGCGGCGCTAGTTTGTGCGCACGGCGTGGCGTGGCGAATGTGACCCGATCGCGTGATTTTTTGACCTTTTTTCGTGCGTTTTGGTGCGGTGAGCGCCCCGTTGGCGCCCCATCAGCGCCCCTATTTGTCCCGTTGGCGCACCGTCCTAAAGTGTGATTTCGCGCGAGGTGGGGGCGAAAAACAAGGACTTACGCGGTCCGCGCGTCGCGGAGCGATGTAAGTCACGTGTCGATCGTCGCGGTGCGCGCCGGCGGCGTTCCCACACGTGTCGCGCGCACGGACGCGCCACCCAGATGTGAAAACGTAGCGCCGTCAGTTCGACTTCTTGAGCAGGCCCATCGACCCGAGCCAGTCGGCGGCGCGGTCGGGCCAGGTGTGCACGGGGTTGGCGGACGGACGCATGCCGTAGCCGTGTCCGCCCTTGGTGTACACGTGGACCTCGGCGGGGACGTTGTTCTTCTTGAGTTCGACGAACAGCAGGGCGGCCATCGCGCCGCGGTCCTGGTCGTCCCACGCCACGGCCAGGAACGTCGGCGGCGTGTCCTTCGTGACCTTCACGTTCTCGTGCAGCGTGAAAGGCTTGTCGGCGGCGTTGAGGTACGCGGGGTAGATCGGCAGCAGGAAGTCGGGTTTCGCGGAGAGCTTGTCGGCGTCGTCGACCGGGTCATAGGTCTTGTCGTCGTAATGCGTACCGGCCATGACGGTGAGATGTCCGCCGGCGCTGAAGCCGAGGACGCCGACGCGGTGGGTGTCGACGCGCCACCGCTCGGCGTTGGCGCGCACGAGGCGGACGGCGCGCTGGACGTCCTGCAGCGGGCCGAGCGGGATCGAGTCGCCGGAGCGACGGGGCACGCGGTACTTGAGCACGGCGGCGCTGACGCCGAGGGTGTTGAGCCAGTCGGCGATCTCGAGGCCTTCCTTCGCCCAGGCGAGGTGGTGGTAGCCGCCGCCGGGGCAGATCACGACGCAGGCGCCGTTGGCGGTGTCGGCGGGGGCGGGGTACCAGGTGAGGGTCGGGTCGTCGACGAAGTAGATGCGCTCGGCGTCGTTCTTGGCGCGCATGGCGTCGGCCTTGGCCTTGTCGAAGGCGGGCTCGCCGGGCGCGCCGTTCGGCCAGACCTTGATCTCGGGGTGCGCCGCGGCGAGCGGCGCGTCGTTCGCGGGGGCGTCGGCCGCGCGGGCGGCGGTCGACGCCATCGCCGCCAGCACGCAGATCGTCATCACGGTGTTACGCATCGCGGGTGTGGCCTTCATGTCGTGTGCCTCGTTACGTGATGAATGGGGATCGGCACAGCATAGTCGCGCTGCGCGGAATGACCAATGGCCGAGCACCAACGATCAAATGGGGAACCGATGCTGGTTGCTGGATAGCTCGCTTCGCTCGCGATGCTGGATGATCGGAGCCGCGGAGCCATCCAGCATCGTTCCCCATTTGGGCATTGAGGCTTGGTCATTGGTCATTTCCCCGGTGTATGATGCCCGCATGCCGACGCAGCGCACGATCGTGATGGCCGGGGTGCCGACGAGCAACACGACGCTGTTTCATCGCACGCGGTTTTTCGTGGGGGACAGCAACGTGCTGATCGACGACGGGGCGTCGTCGCTGCTGCTGGTGCGTGACATCGAGATGGATCGCGCCCGGCGTGACGCGCGGGCCGACGCGGTGGGGTGCGCGGCGGACTACGCGCCGGCCGGGGGGCTGAGCGGCGATCGCGACACGGCGTTGGCGCAGGCGGCGGCGGAGTGTCTGCGGCGGCGGGGCGTGACGCGCGCGACCACGGACCGCACGCTGCCGTACATCTTCGCCGAGCACATGCGGCGTGCGGGCATCGAGCTGGAGTACGACGGCGAACTCGGCGTGCTCGAGCGACGTGTTAAACAGGCCGACGAGTTGGAGGCGCTGGAGCGGGCGCAGCGGATGACGCACGACGCGATGGCGATGGCGTGCGGTCTGATCGCGCGGGCGACGGCAGACCGCGACGGCGTGCTGCGGCACGAGGGCGAGGCGCTGACGTCGGAGCGTGTGCGTCGGACGATCACGCGATACCTGATCGAGCGCGGGTTCTCGACGCCGCACGACTCGATCGTCGTGACGACGCCGCACGTGGCGGACTGTCATCACTTCGGCACGGGGCCGTTGAAGACCGGCGTGCCGGTGATCGTGGACATCTTCCCGCGTGACGAGGCGTCGCGTTACAACGGCGACTGCACGCGGACGGTGGTGCACGGCGAGGCGAGCGACGAGGTGGTGGCGATGCACGCGGCGGTGGTGGAGGCGCACGACGTGGGCATCGCGGCGCTGCGTCCGGGCGTCACCGGCGAGCAGGTGCACCGCGCGGTGATCGACGTGCTAACGCGGCACGGGTACGAAGAGCGACGCGGCGGCGGGTTCGAGCTGCTGCGCGACGACCGGCCGTTCATGCGTCACGGCACGGGCCACGGCATCGGGCTCGACGTGCACGAGCCGATCCTGCTGGACTATGACGCCGGCGCGATGCTGACCAACGAGGTGTTCACCGTCGAGCCGGGCCTGTACAGCGCGACGCACGGCGGGGTGCGCGTCGAGGACATGGCGGTCGTCACCGCGGCGCCGAACGACGTGCGCGTGCTCGGTAAGCTAAACACGGGTCTGAACTGGCAATAGGCCCGTCGGAGGCGACGTTGAGCCTTAGACCCCCAACGATCCTGCGCAACGGCCTTTACAGGCGCACCGGTGCGCCCCCTATAATGGCCGCGGGCATGGTTTCGAAAAACCAAAGACGAGGTACAGTTTCATGATTCGTTTCCTCGGCGTTATCGCCGCCCTGATGGTTGTCTGTCTGATCTCTTCCGCCGCGGCCCGCGCCGCGGACCCGCGTCCGAACATCATCTTCATCTTCTCCGACGACCAGGCGTACCAGGCGATCGGTGCTTACGGGTATCCGGTCGGCAAGATCGCGCCGACGCCGAACTTCGACCGGATCGCGAAGGACGGCATGCTGTTCCGCGAGTGTTACGTGACCAACTCGTTGTGCGGCCCGATGCGTGCGGTGATCCAGACGGGCAAGTACTCGCACATCAACGGGTTCGTCCGCAACGGCAACAAGTTCAACGGCGACCAGCAGACGTTCCCCAAGCTGCTCCAGGCCGCGGGGTATCAGACGGCGGTGATCGGCAAGTGGCACCTCGGCGAGCACCAGGCGCCGCAGGGTTACAACTACTCGGAGGTGCTGGTCGGGCAGGGGCCGTACTACAACCCGCCGATGCTCCGCGACGCGACCGGCACGGGCGACATCAAGCAGGTGGAGAAGATCAAGCACGAGGGTTACACGACGGAGATCATCGGCGACCTGACGCTGAAGTGGCTCAAGGAGGGTCGCGACCCGAACAAGCCGTTCATGCTGATGGCGCAGCACAAGGCGCCGCACCGCAACTGGCAGCCGGCGCCGAAGTACCTGCACCTGTTCGACGACGTGACGATCCCCGAGCCGCCCACGCTGTTCGACGATTACGCGGGTCGGCCCGACGCGGTCAAGAACCAAGACATGATGATCAAGAAGACGATGAACGCGGCGGACCTGAAGCTGACGGCGCCGGGCAACCTGACGCCGGAGCAGCGCGCCACGTGGGACGCGGCGTACAACCCGAAGAACGAGGCGTTCAAGAAGGCGAACCTCGAGGGCGACGACCTGATCCGCTGGAAGTATCAGCGTTACATGAAGGACTACCTCCGCTGCGTGCGCAGCGTCGACGACGAGATCGGCCGCCTGCTCGACTACCTCGACGAGTCGGGGCTGGCGAAGAACACGGTGGTGATCTACTGCTCGGACCAGGGTTTTTATCTGGGCGAGCACGGGTGGTTCGACAAGCGTTGGATCTACGAGGAGTCGCTGCGGACGCCGCTGATGGTGCGTTGGCCGGGCGTGGTGAAGCCGGGCAGCGAGAACCACGACATCGTCAGCTCGCTGGACCTGGCCGAGACGTTCCTGGACATCGCGGGCGTGAAGGTGCCGGACGACATGCAGGGCAAGTCGCTGGTGCCGATCCTCAAGGGCAAGACGCCGGAGGACTGGCGGAAGAGTTTCTACTACCACTACTACGAGTTCCCCGGCGCGCACTCGGTGCACAAGCACGAGGGCGTGGTGGACGGGCGCTACAAGCTGATCCACTTCTACACCGACGACCAGTGGGAGCTGATCGACCTGAAGGAGAACCCGCTGGAGACGAAAAACTTCATCGACGACCCGGCGCACGCGGACGTGAAGGCGCGGCTGATGAGCGAGCTGGACCGCCTGCGCGATCAGCTGAAGGTGACCGACGAGGACCCCGAAGGCACGGGCGGCCCGAAGAAGAACAAGAAGAAGTGAATTCATTTGGTGAAGTGGTGATTTGGTGATGTGACGCGCCGTGGTCGAGGGCATCGGTGCAAAGAGATACCTGTTGGAGCACAGGAAAGGGATACGCATGAGTTACCGCAATCGTTTTACCTGCGCCGTTGTCACGCTGATCGCGTGTGTCGGCGCGCTCGTGTCGGCGCGCGTCGCTGGGGCGGCCGACAAGCCGAACATCATCGTGATCATGGCCGACGACCTGGGGTTCGGCGACATCAGCTGCAACGGCGCGACGCGTGTGCACACGCCGAACATCGATCGGTTGGCCAGCGAGGGGTTGAACTTCACGAGCGGTTACTGCTCGGCGTCGACGTGCACGCCGACGCGTTACTCGTTCATCACGGGTCGTTTCGCGTTCCGCGACCCGGGCACGGGGATCGCTCCGCCGGACGCGACGCTGCGGATCGACACGAAGCACGAGACGATCGCGTCGGTGCTGAAGCGGGCGGGTTACGCGACGGCGGTGATCGGCAAGTGGCACCTCGGTCTGGGCGAGGGCAAGGGCCCGGACTGGAACGGCGAGCTGAAGCCGGGGCCGAACGAGCTGGGCTTCGACTACTGCTTCCTGCTGCCGACGACGAACGACCGCGTGCCGCAGGTGTACGTCGAGAACCACCGCGTGGTGAACCTGGACCCGAAGGACCCGATCTGGGTGAGCAACAAGAACGAGGACGGCCAGCCGGAGGGCAAGGACCCGGAGGTGCGCAAGACGCTGAAGCTGGACTGGTCGCACGGTCACAACAGCACGGTGCACAACGGCATCGGTCGGATCGGATTCTACGGCGGCGGCAAGTCGGCGCGCTGGCGTGACGAGGACCTGGCGGACAAGTGGATCGAGAAGTCGACGGCGTGGATCGAGCAGCACAAGGACGGGCCGTTCTTCATGTTCTACGCGGCGCACAACATCCACGTGCCTCGGATGCCGAACGAGCGTTTCCAGGGCAAGACGCCGCTGGGGCTGCGCGGCGACTCGATCGTGGAGCTGGACTGGGAGGTCGGTCAGCTGCTCGACACGCTGGACCGGATGAAGCTGACGGACAACACGCTGATCGTGTTCTGCTCGGACAACGGTCCGGTGCTGGACGACGGTTATAAGGACGGCGCGGTGGAGAAGCTGGGCGATCACAAGCCGGCGGGCGACTGGTCGGGCGGGAAGTACACGGTGTGGGAGGGCGGCACGCGGACGCCGTTCATCACGCGCTGGCCGGGGCACATCAAGCCGGGCGTGTCGGACCAGATCGTGTGCACGATCGACCTGGCGGCGTCGTTCGCGGCGCTGACGGGCGTGGAGCTGCCGAAGGGCGCGTGCGTGGACAGCCTCAACGTGCTGCCGGCGCTGCTCGGCAAGGCCGACGCCGACGCACGCGAGTCGATCGTTCAGCAGGGCAACAGCATGTCGAAGCTGGGTTACCGCGTGGGCGGCTGGAAGCTCATCCGCGAGGCGGGCGGCAAGAAGGGCAAGCCCGGTTACAAGCTCTACGACCTGACGACGGATCAGGCGGAGAAGTCGAACGTGATCGACGCCAACCCGAAGGTCGCCGAGCGGATGATCGAGCAGCTCGAGTCGATCATCCAGTCGAAGGGGACGCGGCCGGGCCTGTGATTCTTAACCCCTCTCCGCCGGGCGGGGGAGAGGTTGGGTGAGGGGGTCGATTCACCGAACGCGGCGCACCCCGCGCGATGCGCGCGCAGCTTCCGATCGCTTTACCCTCACCCCAGCCGTCGCCCTTGGAGGGAGAGGGGCCGGCCCTGGTCGGTGCGGGTCAGCGTGTCTTCTGGAGGCGCTGGAGCTTCTCGAGGTTGACGACCTGCGACTGGGCCTTTTCGTAGTTGATGCGGGCGAGGGCGACCTGCTGCCGCGCGGCGGTGACGACGTCGATGCCGGCGGTGGGCGTGCGCGGCGCGCCGAGCGTGGTCGTCTCGCTCGGTGTGGCCGACGATGGGGCCGGCGGATCGTCGAACTGCGGCACGACGACGCGCTTGCCGAGCTTCGCGTCGGTCAGCACCTTCTGCGCCTGCTGGTATTCTTCGCTGCGGTTCAGGGCCTGCTCGGTCGGCTTCTTGGTCACGCGTTCGTACTTGAGGATCTCCATGGCCGACTGCGCCACCTTGCCGCGGTCGGGCTCCTTCTTAGACTTCTCCGACGCCAGCGTCTTCTTCGCCTCGGTCAGGCCGTTGTACGCCTCGGCGAACTTCGGGTCCGACAGCAGCGGGGCGATCGCGATCTTCTCCGCCTTCGCCACCGCGTCGGTCGCCTCGAGGATCAGCTCGTCCTGCGTCTTGTATCCGCCGTTCGCCGGCGCGGCCTTCGCGTCGGCGGGCTTGTCGGCCTTCGCGGCCTTCGCGTTGTTCAGCGCCTTCTCGTCGACCTCGAAGACGAACACGTCCGGGTCGGCCTTGCCGTCGGCGCCCTCGACAGCCTTGAGCGACACGGCGGAAGTCTTCTTCGCGTCGGCCGGCGCGGCGTTCGGATCGGTCGCCTTGCCGGCGGGCGGCTTGACCGTCGCGCCGAGGGGCGCGGGGGCGCCGTCGGCCTTTTCGGCGGGCGCCGCGTCCTGCGGGTCCTTCAGCAACGCCGCGAGGTGCGCCTCGGCCTCGTCGAGCCGGGCCTTCGCCTCCGCCTCACGCTTCCGCGCCAGTTCCAGCTTCGCGTCGATCGAGTCCGGCGACCGCTTGCGGCCGAGGCCCTGCTCGTCGTAACGCTTGTCGATCTTGTTCTGGAGGTCGCGCGCCGGCTCCTTGGCCTTGCCGACGTTGTTGCCGCTGATCGGGATGCGCGGGATAACCGGCTGGATCGGCCCGACGAACTGCGCCGACGCGTCCATCGCCGTCGACAGCAGCAACCCCACTCCCAACGCGAGCGCAAACCTGTAACCTGCCATGCTCTGCCATCCCTTCATCAAGGTATTCTCCCAACGAACTGACGCGGCGTACGCGTTCCCCGTGCCTTCCATTCTACGACCGCCCCGCGCCCCGGGCAACGATTTGCCGCGATTCCCGGCGTCTTTGCGCGCCCCAGACCGGCGGCGCGTCACGGCCGCAGCGTGTACTCGACAAGGTTATCGAGCTGACGCGTGAGCTTGTCGAGCTCCTCGGCGGCGCGTTTGTGGGCGTCGTGCGTGAGGTTCAGGCGCGCCTGCGCCTCGGCCAGTCGCCGGCGGGCGTCGGCGGCGTCGACGGTGGTGGTCGCGGCGGCGTCACGCGCGTCGAGGCGGTCGGGGCTCGTGCGCGCCGCTTCATGCACGGCGCGGCGTGCGACGACCAACTGACCCTGCGCCGATCGCATCTCCGCACGCGCCTGCAGGTACGCCGTGTCGCGGTCGAGCATGGCCTGCCGCGCGTGGTTGATCACCGTGTCGAGGTCGAGCACGAATCGCATGAGCGTCATGAGCCGGTCGGGGTCGTCGCCGCTGAAGCGCAGCTTCACGACGTCGTCGTACGCCCGCCGCATCGTCGCCTCCATCGCGTTGTAGCGTTCGTCGGCCTCGAGCTCCGCGGTCACCGCGTTCCGCGCCGCGACCAGCCGCCGCCGCGCCGCGTCCAGGTCCTCCGTCGCCGCGACGACCGCGTCCGCGCCGTCCAGCTCACGCAGCAGCCGACGGATCACCACGGTCTCGCCCGTGTGCGCCCGCTGCGCGTCACGCTGGGCCTGCTCGTTCGCGGCCAGCGCGTCGAGGTATTCGGCCTTCGCGTTGTTGAGTTCGCCCTCGAGCTTCGCGACCGATTCGCGCATCCGCGTGACGCGCTTCTCCAGCTGCGTGTAGCGGCTCTCGCCGAAGTAGCTGCGCCGCAGCGGCGCGGGGTCCGCGGCCTCGGCCACGTCGGCGAGGCCGGCGCACAGGCACAGCACCGCCATGCTCAGCGCCGCGCCGATGTGCCGTCTCGTGTCCACGCGCGTCCCCCTTGCCACCTTTTAGACCGCCGGCCCGGGCGGATGTTCCGCCGGTTGACCGGTCAGTTGAACTGCTTGAGCCGCGCCCGCGCCGTCGCCAGGTTGCGTTGGATGCGGTCGGCGTCGCCGTCGGCGTCCGCGAAGGCCGCCTTGCGTTTGTTCACCTCCGCCAGCGCCGCGCTCGACTCGCGTGACAGGTCGCGCACGCGCTCGTCGGCGGACTTGGTCGCCTCGAGCCGACGCAGCCGACCCGGGTCGCTGCGCATCTGCTCGTCCTGCCGGCGGTCGATCTCCGCCACCGCCTGGCTCGCGGCGACCGCCTCGGCGTGCGCCTTGAGGTACGGCCCGTCGCCCGCCAGCGCCTTCTCACGCATCCCGCCGACGATCTGGTCGCGATCGATCACGGCCTGCGAGGCTTCCTGCATCTGCGCCGCCGTCGCCAGCCCCGTGCGCTTCAGCTCGTCGACCTTCGCCTGCGCCGCCTCGAGCGCCTTCTCCGCCGCGGCGTAGTCCGCCTGCGTGTTGAGCGCCGCGATCACGCGGTCGCGCTCGGCCGACTCGCGCTGCTGCGCCGCGGCCTGGGCCGCCGTCGCCTTGACCATCGCCGGGTCCGCGTCGGACAGCTTCTTGAGGTCGGCGATCATCTTCGCCTCCGCCTGGTGCGCCTCGGCCTGCTTGTCCCGCGCCGCGCTCAGCGCCTTCGACGCCTTCTCGTAATCCTTGTCCGCGTCGGTCAGCTTCGCCTTGGCCTCCTTGCGGCGGTCCTCCGCCTTGCCGAGCTGCTTTTCGAGATCGTTGACGTTGTCGCGCAGGCGCTCGCGTTCGCGGCGCACGTCGTCCTTGCTCTTCTTCTGGTCCTTGTTCGCCGCGACCGCCGACGCCCCGGCCGCGAGCAGCGCGACCATCGCGCCCAGTGTCACGACCGCCGCCACGTTACGCGTCCATCGATGCATGGTTGTCCTTTCGTGCGGCATGTCGATCAGAACGCCGCCAGCGCCGCCCGCGTGTCCGCCAGCGACTGTCGATACGATTCGAGGTCGCGCTCGGCGCGACTCAGCGCCGCGTCGACCTTCCTGAACGTCGCCTCCGCCGCGCGGGCGCGCTGCGTCTGCACCTTCGCCGTCTTCTCCGCGTCGGTCAGCTCGGCCCGCGCCTGCTCGTCGGCCCGGCGGCTCTCGACACGCAGGAAGTCCGTCTTCATCGCGCGGTCGATCGCGTCGTTGACGTTGCCCAGGTGCGCGTTGGCGATCGTCAGCTTCTGCGACGCGGCGCGGTACGCCTCGTCGCCGTCGAGCGCCTCGCGCTCGATCCGCGCCACCGCCGCGTCCGCCGCGAGCGCGCGCTGCGACGCGTCGAGCATCGCCGCGCGGTCCTTCGCGTCCTTGTCCCGCTCGACCTCCGCCTGCGCCGCGCCCAGCGCCGCGACCGCCTCGGTGTACGCCGGCGACTCCTTGAGCGTCGCCTTCACCGCCGTGCGCGCCTGTTCGACCTCGGCCTGCGCCGCGTCGACCCGCGCCTGAGCCTCGCCGTAGCGCGGGTCCGCCTCGGCGCGCCGCTTGAGCTCGAGGATCACGCGCGTCTCGGCGTCGCGCGTCTGCTTCGCCTTCACCCGCGCCGTGTCCAGCGCCCGCTGCGACCCGGCGTACGCCGCCGACGCCTCCGCGAGCCGCTCCTTCGCGCCGCTGTGCTCCTTGGTCAGCGTGAACACCTTCGACTCGGTGTCCGCCACGAGGTCGCGCAGGTCGTCGATGCGTCGCTCGAGTCGGCGGATGGTCTCGGCGCGTGTCTCGTCGGCCGCGCACACCTCGTCGCCCGATGCGCACGCCACGCCCATCGCGATCAACGCGCAGACCATCGACATCAGCTGTGCACGCGTCCGGTTCATGAAAGGCCCCACGCCAGAGCCTTATTGTAGCCGCACAATGCTGACGAGAGGCCACCGCGTCGGGCGGACTCTGCGTGCCGCCGTCGGTCTCGCTAAAATGCACCGCATGGCTCGCGACTACTACGACATCCTCGGCCTCAAGAAGGGCGACGACGAGGCGGCGATCAAGAAGGCCTATCGCAAGATGGCCAAGAAGTATCACCCCGACGTCAACAAGGAGGCCTCGGCGAAGGAGAAGTTCGCCGAGGTGCAGGAGGCGTACGAGGTGTTGTCCGACGCCCGTAAGCGCAAGATGTACGATCAGTTCGGACACGCGGGCGTCAACCAGCAGCCCGGCGGTGGGCAGGGGCCGCACACCACATACGGCGGGCCCGGCGGGTTCGGCGGGTTCCGCACGCATTACAACACGCAGGACGTCGACCTCGGCAACCTGTTCGATCAGTTCTTCGGCGGCGGGGCATCGCGCGGCGGCGGGGGCGCGAGCGCCGGACCCGGGCCGGGCTTCGGCTTCAACACAGGTGGCGCGGGCGGCGCGGGCGGTGGCGCGGGGCCGCGCGCCAGGCAGCGCGCCCAGCCCGTCAAGGGGCAGGACATCCAGCACGAGGTCACCGTCTCGTTCCACCACGCGGCGCACGGCGGGTCCATCGACGTGAAGATGACCGGCCCGGCCGGCGAACAGACCATCGAGATCAAGATCCCCAGGAGCGTCGAGGATCACGCCAAACTCCGCATCAAGGGCAAGGGCCAGCCGTCGCAGTCCGGCGGGCCGCCCGGCGATCTGATCATCACCGTCCGCGTCGCGCCGCACCCGTGGTTCACACGCACCGGCCTCGACCTGTCCGTCGACGTGCCCATCGCCATCGACGAGGCCCTGTTCGGCGCGACCGTCGAGGTCCCCACGCTCAACGGCAAGGCCGACCTGAAGATCCCGCCCGGCACGTCGTCCGGCTCGAAGCTGCGCCTGCGCGGCGCGGGCCTCGAAGACGCCAAGGGTCACAAGGGCGACCTCTACGCCGTGATCCAGGTCGACGTACCCAAGCAGTTGACCGACGAACAGCGAGCGCTGCTCGAAGGACTCAGGGGGCATCTCCCCGACGCCCGGCGTCACGTGAAGTGGAAGTAACCGCACACGCCCACATCTCCATCGAAAGGGACGCACCATGCATCACCACACGCCCAACCGCGTCCCGCACATCATCGCCCTGTACTGGGTCATCAAGATCGCCGCGACCACGCTCGGCGAGACCGGCGCCGACATGTTCTCCATGACCCTCGACATGGGGTACGGCCTGACCATCGTCCTGTTCCTCAGCATCTTCCTCGTGCTGCTCGCCATCAAGCTCGCCATCAAACGCTACGACACGTTTGTCTACTGGCTCACCTTCACCGCCAGCGCGATCGCCGGCACCGGCATCTCCGACTTCATCGACCGCACACTCGGGCTCGGTTACGTCGGCGGCTCGGCCGTCCTGCTCGTGCTGCTGCTCGTCGTGCTCAAGCTGTGGCACATGAAGGACAAGTCGCTCTCGGTCGAAAACATCCACACCGCTCCGTCGGAGATCTACTACTGGGTCGCGTTCCTCATCGCCAACACGCTCGGCACCGCCGCCGGCGACTACGTCGCCGATAGCCTCGAGCTCGGCTTCATGCTCAGCGCGGGCATCATCTCCGGGCTGCTGCTCGTCACGCTGCTGCTGCACTACTACACCAAGGTCTCCACCGTCCTGCTGTTCTGGATCGCCTTCGTCCTCACGCGCCCCTTCGGCGCAACGTTCGGCGACCTGCTCACGAAGACCACCGACCAGGGCGGCCTCAACCTCGGCACCATGGGCGCGTCGATCTTCTTCGCCGTCATCCTCGTCATCGCGCTGATCTACGAAACCCGCATGGAAACCGTCGCCGAGGTCATCGAAGAGATCGAAGAGGAGAAGGCGGAAGCGGAAGAGTAGTCACGCGCCACGCCGCGGCGCCGTCCGCACGTACGCACGTCCGAGCACGAGGCGCGCATGCGCGCGCCTATGATCAGGTAGGAACGTGCAACCGATCAGGGTCTGGAGATGAGAACGAAGTATGTGTTGGCGGGGCTCGCGCCCGCGGGGGTGATCGCGGTCGTCGCGTGCCGGTGGCCGGAGTGGTGGTGGGCGATGCTGCCGCTGGCGCTGCTGGTCGCCTGGGCGATCGTCGATCGTCTGCAGACGCGGCGCACGGTGCTGCGGATCTACCCGATCCTCGGCCACTTCCGCTACTGGCTCTCGGCGCTGGGTCCGGAGCTGCACCAGTATTTCGTCGAGGCGGAGAACGAGGGCCGACCGTTCACCAAGGAACAGCGGCAGATCGTCTACGACCGCGCGACCAACGAGTCCGACGTCCAGCCGTTCGGCACGCTGCGCGACCTCGCGGAGCCCGGCGCCGAGGTCACGATGCACTCGATCCACACCGCGCCCGTGCTCGACGTCGAGCCGCGCGTCACGTTCGGCCCGGACCGCGCGCAGCCCTACGACGCCTCACGCCTCAACATCTCCGCGATGAGCTTCGGCTCGCTCGGCCCCAACGCGATCATGGCGCTGAACCACGGCGCGAAGATCGGCGGCTTCGCGCACGACACCGGCGAGGGCGGCCTCAGCCAATACCACCTCGTCGCCGGCGCCGACGTCATCTGGGAGATCGGCACCGGCTACTTCGGTTGCCGCGCGCCCGACGGGACGTTCGACGAAGAACGATACGTCGCCAACGCCACGCGGCCCGAAGTGAAGATGATCGAGCTCAAGCTCTCGCAGGGCGCCAAGCCCGGCCACGGCGGCGTGCTGCCCGCGGCGAAGGTCACGCCCGAGATCGCCGAGGCGCGCGGCGTGCCCGCCTACGAAGACTGCCTCTCGCCCATGTCCCACTCCGCCTTCGACACGCCCGTCGGCCTGCTGCGGTTCATCGACCGACTCCGCGACAAGTCCGGCGGCAAGCCCACCGGATTCAAGCTCTGCGTCGGCCACCCCGAAGAGGTCTTCGCGATCTGCAAGGCCATCCGCGACACCGGCATCACGCCCGACTTCATCACCGTTGACGGCTCCGAGGGCGGCACCGGCGCCGCGCCCTTCGAGTTCTCCGACTCCGTCGGCATGACCCTCGAGGACGGCCTGGTGTTCGTCGCCAACGCGCTGACCGGCACCGGACTCCGCCCGCGCGTCCGACTCGTCGCCAGCGGCAAGATCATCAGCGGCTTCGACATGCTCCGCGCCACCGCGCTCGGCGCCGACACGTGCAACTCGGCGCGCGGCATGATGTTCGCCCTCGGATGCATCCAGGCCCTGCGCTGCCACACCAACGAGTGCCCGACCGGCATCACCACGCTCGACCCCTGGCGGCAGAACGCGCTGTCCGTCGATGACAAGAAGCAACGCGTCGCCAACTACCACCGCCACACCGTCCGCAGCTTCCTCACGCTCGTCGCCGCCGTCGGACTCGAGCACCCCGACCGGCTCCGCCCCGAACACGTCTACCAGCGCAGCGCCACGCGACGCCTCGAGCCCTACACCACGAAGCACGACTTCGTCGAACCCGGCGACTACCTCGACGGCCGCGTCCCCGAACGCTTCAAGCCCGCGTGGGACCGCGCGCAGCCCGACCGCTTCTATCGCGCGTGAAGCGTCATCTCGAACCGATATTCGTCGTACGGCTCGACGCCGTCGTGCATCGTGCGTGTCTCGCCGCGGGTGAAGCCGAGCCGCTCGAAGAACGCGTGCGCGCGCGAAGCGCGTGTCGGACCAGAACACGACGCGCTCGAAGCCGCGGTCGCGCGACCAGTCCAAAGCCCAGCGCATCAGCGCGTAGCCGTGGCCGTCGCCGCGGTGGTCGGCGTGCACGTACAGCCGGCGGAACGTCACGACGCCCGGCTCGCCGTCGACCGGCAGCGTCGCGTGCGCGCCGACGATCGCGCCGTCGACCTCGAGCACGACAAACGCGCCGCCGCGCCCCGCGTAGCGCCCTTCGATGTCGAGCAGGTCCGCGTCGGCCCCCGGCAGGTGCAGCGTCTCGCCGTACTCGCGGTACACCGAATCGATCAATACGATGATCGCGTCGCGGTCTGCGTTGGAGGCAGGGCGGATCAGATCGTCATTTTGTTCGAGTGAGTCGCTCGACATGGAAGTGATTATCCAGGTCTAACATCCGCGAGCGTCGCGCCGTCGCCTATGGCAGCAGCACCGCGAAGGGAACCCATAACGGCGACCCGCCCAACATCTGATACCCGAAGACTAAAAACAACGCGACGAGCATTACGGCCACCAACAGGTTCCAGCGCAATCTCGCCGTGTGAGGTTGCGAGTCGGTGATAGGCGTCGGGTCCTTCGGCGCGTCGGCGCCGATCAGCGTACGAGCGTTCTGAAGATCGTCGCCTCGAACGAGTATCTGGATCTGCCCGGGCGCTTCGGCGCGGAACCCGGAGGCGAGCGCGCCGATCATGTTCGCACGAATGCCTGCCGCAGCGAGCACTGCGATGATGGACGACGCCTCGAACTCATAATCACAATCGGTCAGCACCGCGACGTTGTATTCGTGCCTGACATGTGGCGTTTGCTCCTCGCCAATCAGGAGCAATTCCCACGCGTTCAGGAGGTCCGCATCATCCAGGTAACGATAAACCGTCTTCAGGATCAGCAGGAACAGGAAGAACACCCAAAAGCCATAACGCCACGCGGAATACTCGGATCCGGAATAGTAAGGCTCACCCATTTCCACGGTGACGGATACCACGTAAATCAGCATCCCGAAGAACGTGTACAGCGCAACTCCGAGCAAGCGAACGCGGCTCCAGTCGGCGAGATACGAAGACGCCAAGTAGGCGAATACTGCGGCGATGGTGAGGATGGTCAATTGGGTCATGATTGCCTGACCTTGCGATGGCCCCGTGCTGTGTCTGATTATACCGATCAGCCTCACGCGAAGATCGGCAGCGGTTTGCCGTCGCACATCGTGAAGGGGCGGTCGAGCATGTCGTGGATTTCGGACCTGGGGTCGATGCCGAGGGCGGAGAAGATCGTGGCGTGCAGGTCGGCGGGGCCGCAGCCGAGTTCGGCGGGCTCGGCGCCGGTGACGTTGGACGCGCCGTAGACCAAGCCGCGCGAGACGCCTCCGCCGGCGAAGGCGACGGAGTAGCAGTTGGGGAAGTGGTCGCGGCCGGCGCCGCCGTTGATCTTGGGGGTGCGGCCGAACTCCGTGAGGAGGACGACGAGCGTGTCGTCGAGGCGGCCGCGCTGCTGCAGGTCGTCGAGCAGGGCGGACATCGCCTGGTCGAGCGGCGGCAGCATCTGGTTCTTGAGGCGGTTGAAGTTGTCGGCGTGCGTGTCGAAGTGCGCGCCGACGGAGCCGTTGAGGTCGCCGGCCGAGCAGTAGACGGTGGCGAGCGGGACGCCGGCCTCGGTGAGCTTGCGTGCGAGCAGCGTCGACGTGCCGCAGATGTGATCGCCGTAGGCGGCGCGGAGTGCGGCGGGTTCGGTGTCGATGTCGAACGCGTCGCGGACGGCGGGGTCGGCGAGCATGTCGAGCGCCTTGTTGCGCCACATCACGGCCGCGGCGGCGTCACGCCTGGGCACGGCGGCTAGGCCGGTGGACTCGATGTCGCGGAGCAGCGTGCGGCGCTCGGCGAGGCGGTTGGGCGACACGCCGTCGACGAGGCCGAGGCGGATGGTGCCGACGTCGGAGCTCTTGCCTTCGTATTCGCGTCCGTGCGCGGGCCGCATGACGACGGGGTCGAAGGGCAGGCCGAGGAATCCGCCGTCCTGCCCGTTGGCGTAGCCGCCGTCGTGCATCGGGTAGGGCAGGCAGACGGCGCCGGGCAGGGCGGACGACACGCGTGCGGCGGCGCCACTGGTTTGCGCGGCCCAGACCTGCGAGCCGATGCACGGCCAGTCGGCGCGGGACGCCTCCCAGTTGGCGTCGAGCTTCGTGGGGGTGTGGCCGGTGAGGTTCCAGTAGCAGGCCGAGCGGTGCGACGGCGCGGCGTGGTGGACGCTGCGGACGACCGTCATCAGGTGCATGCGCTTGGCGAGCATCGGCAGGTGTTCGCTGATCTGCACGCCTGGCACGGAGGTCGGTATCGGGTTGAACTGCCCGCGGATCTCGCTGGGGCCGTCGGGCTTCATGTCGAACGTGTCGAGGTGGCTCATGCCGCCCCAGGCGTAGAGCACGATGCACGACTTGGCCCGGCCGAACCCGCCGCCGCGCTGTGCGGGTGCGCCGTCGGGCGACGCGGCCCGCGCCCGGCCCTGCAACGCCATCAGCCCGGGCAGCGACAGCCCCAGCGCGCCGAGCCGCAGGGCCTGGCGGCGCGTGAGCATCTCTGCGAGCGAGCGGTCGCGGTGGCGTCGTCGTTGTGATGGTCGGTATGGCCGTGACATGTGTTCCCGCGATTATAGGCCACGAGTTTCCGCGCAGCCGCGCGTGCGTTGTGGTTAAATATCGGCACACGATGAGCGAGTCGATCGAAAAGAACCGGGTGTTCGCGTACGAGGCGCAGACGGCGGAGGGTGCTCCGATGCGGGGCACGCTCGAGGCTGTCGACGCGGACGCGGCGCGGTGGCAGCTGCAGTCGCTGGGGCTGCGGGTGCTGTCGCTGTCGGTCGACGGCGGCGGGGCGGACGCGAAGCCCAAACCGCTGCGGGGCGACGACTTCGTGGCGTTCAACCAGCAGCTGGCGTCGCTGACGCAGGCCGGGCTGCCGCTCGAGCAGGGGCTGCGGCTGATCGCGCGCGACATGCGATCCGGGCGGCTCGCGGCGTCGGTCAACGCGGTCGCGGCCGACCTGGAGAAGGGCACGCCGCTCGACGAAGCCTTCGCCGCGCACACCGACAAATTCCCGGCGCTGTACGCGAGCCTGCTCGCCGCGGGCGTGCGCACCGGCAACCTCACCGGCGCGCTGCTGAACCTCGGCCGACACCTCGAGCTGATGCAGCGTCTGCGCGAGATGGTGTGGCGCGCCGCGGCGTATCCGGTGATGGTGTTCGTCTCGATGCTCGGGCTGCTGACGGTGCTCGGCTTCGTGGTCGTGCCGCAGTTCCGCGCGGTGTTTGAGCAGATGGTCGGCGGCAGCGACGCGTACTCATCGACGGGCACGCCGATCGAACTGCCGTGGATCACGCGCATGGTCTTCGCCGCGGCGGAGATGATGCCGGCCGTGCTGATCGGCGCGGCGGTGCTGATCGCGGCGATCACGGCGTGGGTGGTGCTCGCGTCGCGCACGGGCAGGGGCTGGACGCTGATCGATCGGATCGTGCTGCCGATGCCGGTGATCGGGCCGTTCGTGCGGGCGAACCTCGTGGCGCGTTGGTGCGACGCGATGAGCATGTGCGTGGAGGCGGGGCTGGATCTGCCGGCGTCGATCGCGTTGTCCGCGGAACTCATCGGCGCGCCGGCGCTGGCCGACGACTGCCGCGGCCTGACCGTCGCGCACGACGTGGGCGAGCCGCTGGAATCCACGCACGGCCTGCGCGTGCTGCCGTACAGCGTCGCGGCGGCGATGGACCTGGGCCTCAGGCGCGCCGACCTCGAGGCCGTGATGCTCACGATGCGCGAGATGTACCGCCAGCAGGCCGAGCACCGCCTCGCCGTCGTGCAGGCGGTGATGCGGCCGATCATGGTCGTCGCGGCCGCCGCGCCGATCGCGATCGTCATCATCGCGTTGTTCTACCCGCTGCGTGTGCTGGTGTCGTTCATGAGCTGACGAAGGAGACGACGGTGATCGTTCGTGCGGTGCTGCGATTCTGGCTGATGGTGCTGGCCTACGTGATCGGGCTGCTGCTGTTCGGCCCGCTCACGCTGGTCGCCACGCCGTTCGTGCTGATGATCATCTGGGACGCCGCGACGGTCGTGCGTCGGTCGCGCCGCGACGCCATCCTCGGCTACCTCGATCAGGCCGTGCGCCTGAATCACCCGCTGCCCGACGTGCTCGACGTCGCGGCGATCAGCGAGGGCGGGCTCACCGGGCGTCGCCTGCGCGAGCTGTCGCTGGCCATCGGTTACGGCGAGTCAATCGGGCGCGCCCTCGAGAAGACCGTCCCCGAGATCGATCAGCACGCCACGCAACTCATCGCCACCGCCGAGCGCACCGGGCAGCTCGGGCCCACGCTCCGCCGCCTCCTCGACCACGATCGGCTTGTGCAGGGCGCCGGCCGACAGGGCGTGTGGTTCGAGTGGCTGTACCCCGTCTGGCTGTTGGGCTGCGTGCTCGGCCTGCTCGTCACACTCGCCGTGTTCATCATGCCGAAGATCGAGCTGATCTTTGAGGACTACGGCGTGGCGATGCCGCCGGTCTCGCAGTCGCTGCTCGACGCCGTGTCGTTCGCGTACGACTCGGGCGTCATCCCGCTGACGCGCGCGATGCTGCTGCTCGCCTGGCTGATCATCTCCCTCGTCGCCACCGCCGGGGCGCTGATGCCCATGCTGCCTCGCCGCCACTCGACGTTCCGCGAAATGCTCGGCGGCGTCGCGTGGCAGCTGCCCGGCCTCCGCTCGCTGATCACCGCGCGCGGCCTCAACGACGTGTGCTACTCCGCGAGCCTCTCCGTGCGGTCGGGCGTGCCGCTGCACCGCGCGCTCGTCGAGGCGACGCAGCTCGACCTGAACCCCGGCCTGCGCCGGCGCGTGCTCAACTGGGCCGACCGCATCGAGGCCGGCGAACCCATCGACGACGCCGCACGCCGCGCCGGGCTGCCCGCGCTGCTCGTCGGCATGCTCGGGTCCGCGCAACGCGACCACGCCGTCGCCGACGTCTTCGCCTTCCTCTCGCGCTACTACGACGGGCGGTTCAGCCGGGCGCTCATGATGCTGCGCGGCGCGTTCCTGCCCGGCGCCACGATACTGCTCGGCCTGCTCGTCGGCTGGATCGTCCTGGCCCTGTTCACGCCGATCGTCACACTCATCGACGCCGCGATCAACACCTCGGGACTGACGTAACGATGACACCGACCCGCCACATCACGCGTCGCCGCGGCTTCGTCATGATCGACATGATCGGCGGCCTGATCCTCGCCACCGTGCTGCTGCTCGTCGTGGTCGGCGCCGTGCGGCAGTACCAGTCCGGCGCGCTGCAGGTCGCCCGCGCGCGCCAGGCCGCGGCCCTTGCCGAGCGCGTGCTCGTCGACCTCCAGCTCGGCCGCGAAGCGCCGAACCTCGACGACGGCGACACCACCGTCACCATCCGCGCGGTCGACGGCGGCGAGTCGTTCGCCGCGAAGAAGTGGGTCAGCGTCAGCGTCACGTACCTCGGCCGCACCGTCGAGATCACCGGCGTCGTGCCCGCCCGCGCGGTGGAGGCGCCGCGATGAACCGACACGCCCGACAGCGCGGCTACCTGCTCGTTGAGCTGCTCGGCGTGGTGATCCTCGCGATCGCGTTCCTCGCGATCTCGGGCCTCGTGCTGAAGACCACGCTGCGCGTCACACGCGACGCGCAGGTCGGCCAGGAGCAGCACCGCATCGAGGCCCGTGTGAAGAAGATCCTCCGCGCCGACGCGTGGGCCGCGTACGAGATCCGCGTCGGCGACGACGCGACGCTGCTGATCCGACAGAACGAGGAGCGATCGGTCGTCTGGCAGGTGCTCGACGACGACCCGCCCGCCGACGGCGGACCGCCCACGCATTCGATCCGGCGCACGAGCTTCGACGGACGCACCAAGCTCGACGAACGCACCTGGCCGCTGCAACACGATCGCATGACGTTCACGCTCGACGGCGTCGTCCTCGTCGTCACGCGGGACGGCGCGTCGCTCGGCCCCGAGCGCGAGCTGCGCCTCTACAGCCAGATGGCCGTGTTTTCCGGCGCCGTGGGAGGGGGTGACGCGCGATGAGCAAGACACGCCGCTTCATAACGCCTCTCCCTCAAGGCAGAGGGAGACGCCACCGGCGCGGCTTCGCCACCATCGCCGCGATGATGCTCGTCGTGCTCGTGGGGCTGGCGATCACCGCGCTGATGACGCGGCTGAAGAACGAGGCCGACGCAACACGCGACGCGATCGCCGAGACCGAGCTGCGCCAGATGCTGATCGCCGGGGCGCTGGCCTCGCCGCGACTGGCCATCGACCCGCGCCCCAACGCGATCGTGCCCGCCGACGCGCCCAAGCGGCGTGACAGGCTCTGGCTCGACCTGCCGCCCGCCTTCGCCGAGCGCAACGCCGCGATCGTCCTCACGGTCCACCGCGATCGGCGCAACCTCGAAAAGCACATCGTCGTCGAAGCACGCCTCGACGGACGCGTCGCCTACCAGACGCTGCGGTACGTCCGCGGGGAGACCGGCTGGGGTTTGGCCGAAGGTACCTTGGGCGACCGCGACGAAGACAACCCGTTGAACCCCGACGTCGCGAAGTAGAGGCCATCAAACCCCCTCGCCCCCAGGTGGGGAGAGGTGGGGTAAGGGGGTCGATTCATCGGACACCGTATTGCGCGCGAAACATACAACACAATTCGAAGGCTTCACCCTCACCCCTGCCCTCTCCCTTGAGGGAGAGGGGGTCTTCCGTCAGTCCCCGCCGCTGAGCTTGCGCTCGACGCTGTCGACCTTGTCCCGCATGGTCTGGTCGCGGTCGGTGCGCGTGCCGAACTTCAGCGTGCTGGTGATGCGCGGCGCGCCCATCTCGTGGACGAGCTCGTGGCAGCGCTTGATCGCGGCGAACACGTCGTCCCACTCGCCCTCGATGTTGGTGCCGTAGGCGTGCAGCGTCGTGTTCAGCCCGGCGTGCTTGAGCACGCGCTCGCACGCGGCGACGTACGGCGACACCGACACGCCCACGCCGATGGGCACGATGCAGAAGTCCGCGATCACTTTCATGCGCTCGCTCCGTTCGCTTTGTTTCAGGTCTCATGTTGCAGGTTTCAAGTTGTGGTCACGGCCGACGGGCGCCGCGCTTCAACTTGAGACCTGAGACTTGAGACTTGAAACAGACGGGCCGCGGGATCGTCACTTCCCAAACAGCTTCTTGAGGCCTTCCTTGATCAGCTTGTCCTCGGGCGACTCCTTCGGCTTCTCGGGCTCGGTCGTCTGGGTGGGCTGCGTCGGCTGGGTCTGTGGCTGGTTCGGGTCGGCCTGCGCGCCGGTGCGCTTCTGGATCAGTTCCTTTTCCTTGTCCGTGTACTCCTGCTCGGGCCAGGGGAACGGCTTGCGCGGCGCGGGCGCCGGGTCGAACTTGCGGCCGAGCAGTTCCTTGTCTGCCGTCGACAGCGTCTTGCGAACGAGACCGATGATGTCGCCCGCCTTGCCAGCCACGGCGCCGGTGGCGCCCTCGGCGGTCAGCAGCGTCAGTCGTCCGAGCATGTCGCCGGTGTCCGGGCCGAGCGTTTCGAGCTTGCCCTTCATCACGAACTGGTCGACGTAGTTCGGGTCCGTGATCCACTGCGTGATGCCGTACACCTTACGCAGCGCGCGCTCGTCGATGCCGAGCACCATGTTGCCGTACTCGGCCGGCATCTGCACGCCGTTGACCGTGCGCGGCTGCGTCGCGAGATTCATCGTGCCCCACGTGGCGACCTGGTAGTCGTCGCCGATCAGCATGTCCATGCGGCTGTACGTCGCCACGCCGTCCTTCATGCTGATATCGACCGGCGTGAACCACGCCTTCAGCTCGTCGCTGCCGAACAGCGCGCCGAACTTGCCGCCCTTGATGCTCGAGATCTTCGTCGGCAGCTCGAGCAGCGTCTTGATCAGGCCGGCGTTCTTGACCACCATCTTCCGCGGGTCGACCGTGAGCTTGTCGATCGACACCTTCGTGATGTCGAACGGCTTGCCGTCGAGCCCGAGCGGCACGCGGAAGTTCTGCTTGTACGCCACCACGTCGATAGGCTCCTCCGACTTGACCACCTGCTTGAGCAGCGGGTGGTTGAGGAAGTGGCGGCTGAGCTTGTCGGTCACCGTCAGCTTCATCCGCGCATCTTCGCGCAGCTCCAGGAACCCGGCGTTGAGCTGCCCGGCGATGTTCGCCTCGGCGTACGTGGACTTGAGCTTGATGTCGAGCGGCCCGTTCATCTTCGCGAGCTTCGTCGTGACGTTGACGTCGGTCCGCGGGCCGAGCGCGGCGCGGACGAAGCCGCCCTGCTGCAGCACCTGATCGACCATCGCGGTCGGCAGCTGCGTGCCGGTCACCGTGACATCGGCGCTGAGCGTGTTGGTGTTCACCTCGAGCGTCGGCGTCACCGCGTCGGTCAGCACGGCCTTGACGTTCAGCGCGCCCGGCGCCGCGAGCGTCGGCGGCAGCGACGCGCCGTCCTTGCTGACCGGCTTGATGCCGCTGTCCAACGTGACGGTCAGCGGCTGCGTGAGGTTCACCGCGCTCGCCGTGAGGCGCAGGTCCGTGAGCGCCACACGCTGCGCATCGGCGCCGCCCTCGATGATCACGGGTTGTTCGGCCGACGCGTTGGCCTTGATCGCGACCTTCGACAGATCGATCGGCGGCGCGGCGGGCGTCGACGCGCCCTCGCTCGCGGCCGGTGAAGCGGTGGGCGTCGCGGCCGTCTTCGCCACGACGTCCGGCTTCGCCGCGGGCGCGGGCATCGGCCACGACAGCGACTCGATCGTCGCGTTGATCCACGTCGGCTCGACCAGCGTCAGCGCCGGCGCCGGAGCGGCGGGCTTGGCCGCGGCGCCGTCCGCCGACGCGACGGGCGCGGGCGTCAGCGCCGGCTCGATCCACACCTTCCACGCCGCCGGCGTCAGCTGCATCCGCATCGTCGCCGGCTTCGCCAGCGTCACCACCTCGCCCAGCTTCAACGCCGCGTCGAGCGTCATCTGCTTCGACGGCGTCGTCAGCTTCAGGTCCATCGTGCCGCGCGGCTGCGACAGGCCCGCCAGCTGCGCCGTCGCGTCGACGTTCACCGACGCACCGACCACCGACGTCAGCTTGCCCGACTGACCCGTCACCGCCTCGACGAACCCCGTCGGCAACCCGCCGAGCTTCACCGTCGTGTTCACGTCCGCGGCGTCCATCGCCAGCGCGCCGTCCGCGCCGATCAGCTTCGCGGCCTTGAGGTCGATGTTCAGCGGGCCCGGCTCCGCCTGTCCGCGCACGCCGGCCTTGCCCGTCAGGTTCACCGTCGCCACGCCCCCCGCGCCGTCGAACGACAGCTTCGTCGTCGCGTCGCGGATCGACGCCCCGGCGACCTGCTCGTCGCCCGCGAGCACCGCCTTGTCGAACGACGCGTCCGCCGTCAGTGACACCTTTGACAACGCGAACTCCGCCAGCGCCGCCTTGATGCTCGGCGCGGTGATCGTCAGCGTCATCGGCTCGGCGATCGTCACGCCGCCCGGTTCGACCACGCCGAAGTCCGTCAGCGTCACCGGCTGCAGCTTGTACGTGATCTTCGCGCCGCTCAGCTCCGCCGCGGCGAAGTTGCCGTCCGCCTTCACGCCCGCGACCTTCGCCTCAAGCAGTGGGCTGGTCGCAGAGACCTTCGTCACGGTGAGCGGCTTCAGTGAGCTGTCGTCGTTGAGGCCCGTCTCGACGTGCGCCCACAGGTCGACCGGACCGCCGAGCGCCCGCGCGTACTCGCCCTTGTCGCTGCGCGCGTGCGCGCGCCCGGCGAGGTTCAGCGCGAGCTTGTCCAGCGGACCGGTCAGGAAGGCCGACAGGCCGTCGATCGCCACGCCGCCGCCCGGCCCGAGCGACGCGACGTCGACGTCGAGGTCGCGCAGCTCCGTGACCTCCGCATCGATGGTCGTGCGGCTCGGCTGGAACACCGGGTCCGCCTTGCCGTTCGTCTCGCCCGGCAGCGGCGCGTCGAGCTTCGCCAGCGACAGCGTCACGTGCATCGAGTCGCCGTGCATCGCCAGGCCGCTCTCCTTCGCCACGAACCGCTCGAACAACCCGCGCGTCACCTCCATCGACACGTCGGCCGGCCCGGTCAGCGTGATCGTCTTCGCCTTCGCGTTGAGGCTCAGCGTCGGGTTCGCCGTGAGCCGCGGGCTGGTGAGCTTCACCGCGACCTCCGCCGCGTCGGCGCCGGTCGACTTCGAGGTCACGTCGAGGTTCACACGCGCGCCGAGCGCCTCGACGAGCACGCCGTCCTGCTGCGCCACACCGTCAAGCAACGCCGTCGGCAGGTCCTTCGCGTGCGCCGTGACGTTGGCCTTCATCGTCTGCAGGTTCGGCGACCACGACGTGGTGAACAGATCGCTGATCGTGCCGTCGACCTTCACATCGCCCGTGCCGTCCTTCGTCCGCGCCGCGCCCTTGAGCGCGACCGTCATCGACTTGTTCAGGCCCGGCGTGCTGAACGATCCGCTCAGTCCGCTGATCGTCATGTCGCCCAGCTTCGGGTCGCCGGCAAGCACCACGTCGCCGTCCGCGCCGAACGACAAACCCGCAGCGAGCGCGGCGGGTGTCATGTCCTCCAGCATCGCGTCGAGCTTGTCGATCGTGATCGTCAGGGTGACGGGCCTGACCAGCTTCAGGTCGTTGTTGTCCGCACGCTTCGCCAGCACCGCGACGAGGCCCGGCGTAACGGTCTGCACGACCTTGCCCGACCCGGTAGCGCGGAGCTTGTCGCCGCCCAGCTGCCCGCTCCAGTCCGCCGCGAGATGCTGCGACTTCGCGTGCAGCGTCACGTCGACGTGCCCGGCGTCCGCGCTCATCACCTTCGCCTCGACGTCGACCATCGGCCCCAGCGCCTCGGTCGCCATCCCCTCCAGCATCGCCATCCGATCGACCAGCGCGACGGGCGCGTGCTTGAGCACGCTCGTGACGTTCACCTTCGCCTTGTCAAACTTCGGCGTCCAGCCCGCGGCGAACAGACCGTCAACCTTGCCGCCGACGTTCACCGTGCCCGGACCGTCGGGCGTGACCAGCTCGGCGTTGAGCGC
Source organism: Phycisphaera sp. (assembly GCA_016125285.1). Taxonomy (GTDB): domain Bacteria; phylum Planctomycetota; class Phycisphaerae; order Phycisphaerales; family Zrk34; genus RI-212. The sequence continues at coordinate 20,161 of WGMA01000012.1, read as the reverse complement.
CAGCGTCGCCGCGCCCGCGAGGTTCGCCGTGTCGATCGACGCGCTCGGGTTACGCACGATCACGCCCTCGAGGCTCTTGTCGCCCGCCAGCGGCACGTCGCCCTCCGCCGTCACCGACGCCTTCGCGGCGAGCGTGTTGGGCGCGACGTTGTTCAGGTCCGCGGCGAAGTGCTCGATCGTCACCTTCACCGGCACCGGCTTCGTCAGCGCGATCGGCGCACCGGCCTCCGGGTTCAGCTTCGCCATCGCGGTCGACAGCGCGGGCGTCGCGGTCAGCGTCACGCTGCCCGAGCCGCTCGCCTTCATGTCGGACGTCAGCTGCGTGTTGAGCGACGCGTCGAGGTTGGGTGACGTCGCGGTGAGCGTCACGTCGAACCTGCCGCCGGTCGCGCTGGCGACGCTGGTCGCGACGGTCATCTTGTTGCCCAGCGCCGCGGTGATCAGGCCGCGCTGTTCGAGCATCGCGTCGACGCCGTCGACCGGAAGGTCGGTCGCCTTGACGTTGAGCGACACGTCGAGCTTGTCGAGGTGATCGGCGTCGGCGACGAGCGTGCCGTCGGGCGCGACGGCGCCGCCGACCTTGCCGTCAACGTCGAGCGTGCCGTGCGTGTCGCCCTGGCCGGTCTTGCCGGTGACCTTCAGCGTGATCGGGTCGGTGATCTTCGGCGCGTCGAGCTCGACGTGCAGGTCGTCGATCACGACCTTGTCGACGCCGGGCGCGGTGACGGTGATCGCCTTGGAGTCGACGAGCCTGAAGCGGATGCCCAGCGCCGTCGGCAGCACCGTCGGGTCCTTGCTCGGCGGCGTGGGGTTACGCATCGCGATCGCGCGCATCAGGTTGTTCGTGCCGTCGTCCGCGACGACGATGTCCGCGGTCAATCCCTTGCCGACGGTCTCGCCGAGGTCGAGGCTGCCGAAGATCGCGCCGAGCAGCGACAGGTCCGTGCGCAGCTCGTCGAGGCTCGCGACCTTCTTGCCGTCGGGGTCGTAGACGGTGATGCCGGTGACGGTCTGCCCGCTGCCCCAGCCGAGCGACACGGAGTCGATCGTCACGCGGCCGGTAATCTGCTCGTTGATCGCGTCCTGCGCGATGCCCGTCGCCAGCGACCCCGCGCCCATCGGCGCGATCGCCAGCAACAACACCACGATGACCACGACGGCGACCGCGGCGTAGGCGAGCTTGCGGAGGAACGATTTCGGCTTCTTTGCGTTCGGCGCGTCACCCGACGACGCGGCCGCGGCTTTCTGGTCAGACATGACTGCTCCCTTCCCACTCGAACAGTGCGGATACTCATACCATCCTATGTCAGATGCCGCCCGGGCCCCATAGGTTTTGCCCCGAGTCACAATGAGTTATGCGTAAATGGCAATCGTTAAAACAGTGATTTGCGCTGCGGCGGGGCGGTCGGTTCGGGTTGCGGTGGGGCGACGGGCTGGGGCTCGGCGGGCTGTGAGGGGGCGGGTTGCGACGGGGCGGCGCCGACGTTGTCGGGCGCCGCGCCGCCCGCGCCGAGCGACTGGCCCGGCACGAGTCCCTTGCTGCGCGCGGTGCGGTGCGCCTGCGTGATGCTCAGCTCCGGCTTGTCACCGGGCAGCGAGATGATCAGCGCGTTCGCCGGGTTGAGCTTGATCGCTATCGGCAGCGCCGCCGCGCTGTTCCACACGCCCTTGGCGTACCACGTGTAGCGGTGAGCCTGCACGTCGTAGAACACCTCGTGATGCGGGTAGTAGTGGTAACGCCGCGGCGGGCCGTCGGGCACGGGCTGCGCCGCGACGTCGCTCGACGGGCGCGCGACCGGCGGCTCCGCGGCCGCGTCGCCCGGCTGGGTCGCGCCGTCGGTTTCAGCGCGAGCCGCGCCTTCGCCATTTACGGGCGCCACCGCGCCATCCGGCGTGGCCGCGGCGGACATGTCCGACTCGGTCTGCGCGTCCTTGTTGCACCCGCCCAGCATCAGCGCGACGCTGATCGCAACGATCGCCGCCGACGCTCGCAACCTTATAGCCGTCCTGCCGCTCATACCCATCCACCTCTCGTCGACACGCCGGGTCACGCCCGACCTCAGCCTCTGACCTTGCGCTGTCGCGGCGAGTCGCCCGCCGGTGCGCCGGTCGGACGTCGGCCGCGCGTCACGTCCGTATCCTTATCTTTGTCGCGATCGTCGTCCGAGTCACGGGTACGGACACTCTTAGCCGTCTTGCCGCCACGGTCGTGTTCGGCATGCGCATCGTCCGGCCGGGCACTATGCTCGTGGCGAGCCGCATCGTGGTTGTCGCGCTCGCGATCAACCACGGTGTCCGAGTCGTTTTTGTAAATCGGACGCTCCGGCTTGTCGAATCGACGCAGCACCGGCTCCGGCGTGCGCTGCGGCGGCGCGGCCCGGTGAGCCGACGCGTCGTAGGCGTTGTGGTCGTGACGGACATCGGCATCGCCGCGGTAGTCGCGTCGGTCGGTCGCGTCGTCGCGACGCCGATCGACCCCGCCCGTCCACTGCCGCGGCGTGTCGTAGCGATCCTGCGGCCCGGGCTCGTCGGCACGCGCCAGCGGCGCGATGTGTTGCGGCGCGCCACGCCCGCCCGGCTCGTAGCGACCACCGGGCTCGTCGCGTCTGCCCGGCTGCGACCCGCGCTCGCGCGCCAACTGCCTGGCCCGGTCGACGTAGCGGCGCGGCGTGTTGTCGTTGCAGGCGATCGTCACGCGGTTGAGCGTGTCGCAATGCACGTGCGCCGGCAGGCGACGATCGACGTACCACCGGTCGTGCTCACACCAGTGATAATCGCGCGTCTCGGTGCAGTAAAACACCGTGTAGCTGGCGGAGGGGTAGTAGTAATAGTGGTACGCGTAGGCGTCCTCGTAGAACGGGTCGTACGAGTAGTACGCCGCGTCGTACGGCTCGGTCTCGCAGCCGCCCGCGAGGCAGATCACCGCCAGCGCGAACGCCGCCGCCGTCCATCGGTGCGCATCGGATCGTGACATGGTCGCCTCCCGTCAAAGTGCTCGCAGCGCGATCCGACCCCACGGCAGACTCGGACCTTCCTCACCCCGTATTTACGCGGCGACACGACGTGTCGTTCACCTATTTCGCCACGCCGGCGGCGCGATCCGGCGCGGGTTTCGCCGCGCCGGTGATGTCGAGCATCCGCTGAAGCGAGACCAGGCTCCACTTCCGCGTACGCTCGTCGACCTTGATCTGGTTGACGACCTCCCCGTTCGCGAGGCTGTCGAGCGTCCACAGCAGGTGCTGCGGATCGATGCGGTACATCGTCGTGCACAGGCACTGGCACTCGGAAAGGATGCGGACGTACACGTCGCGCTTCGCCGCCTCCTTCGCGAGCCGGTTGACCATGTGCACCTCCGTGCCGACCGCCCACCGCGAGCCGGGCTCCGCGTTCTCGATCAGCTTGCGGATCTTCTCGGTCGACCCGGCGTGGTCGGCCTTCTGCACGACCTCGTACATGCACTCGGGGTGTACGACGACCTGCATCGTCGGGTCGTGCGCCTTGATCTGATCGACGTGCTCGGGGCGGAACAGCTTGTGCACGGAGCAGTGACCCTTCCACAGGATCACCGCGCTGCGGAGGATGTCGTCGGGCGTGGTGCCGCCGGCGCCGCGCGGATCGCGCGGGTCCCACAGGCACATCTGCGTAACCGGATCGTAGCCCATCGCCGCGGCGGTGTTGCGTCCGAGGTGCTGGTCGGGGAAGAACATGATCTTGATCTGCTCGTCGTCGCGCCGCGGCTCGCTGCCGCCGGCGAACGCCCACGCGAGCACCGCGTCGGCGTTGGACGACGTACACACCGCGCCGCCGTGCTCGCCGACGAACGCCTTGATCGCCGCCGAGCTGTTCATGTAGGTGATCGGGATGACGCGCCCGACGAAACCGTCCGCCTCGAGCACGCCGTGGATCTGCTCCCACGCGTCGACCACGTCGTCGTACGCCGCCATGTCCGCCATGCTGCACCCGGCGCTGAGGTCGGGCAGGATCACGGTCACGTCTTCGGGCGTCAGGATGTCGGCGGACTCGGCCATGAAGTGCACGCCGCAGAACACGACGAACTTCGCGCCGGTCTCGTCGACCTTCTCCGCCGCGAGCTGCGACAGCTTGAACGAGTCGCCGAGGAAGTCCGCGTGGCGCACCACGTCGTCCTGCTGATAGTGGTGACCGAGGATGACGAGCCGATCGCCGAGTTCGGCCTTGCGTGCGGTGATCGCCGCGGCCAGCTCGTCGTCGGTCATCTTCTGATAGCGCTCGGGGAGCGACGGTTGCCAGAGCATCTTCGGGTTTCCTCCCGCGGTTACTACGCGTCGCGCCGACGACGGTTCTCGGCCGGGCGCCGACGACTGCTAATTCTTCGGATTCGCGTTCTTCTTCTTCGGCGTTTTGCCCTTCTTCGGTGGAGACTCGGCCTTCTTGCCGTTCACGGACTTCTCCAGCTTCGCGATCGATTCGGTCAGCGTCTCTTCGCTGCGCCGGTTGTTCTCGAGCACGCGGTTCAGCTCGTTGATCCGGTCGCGGACGTCGTCGTTGCGCGACGCCTCGATCAGCTTCTTCTTCTCCGACTGCACGCGGTACGACGCGAGGTCCGCCTGGTCCTTCAACGCACCGAGCTTCTCGTCGTCCTTGAGGAAACTCTCCTCGAGCCGGTTGACCTCGCCGGCCGCTTCGAGGCGTGTCTTCATCACCGCGGCCTTCGCGCTCGGCGTGGCGTTCTCGTCGGCGTTCAGCGCGGCCAGCGCTTCGTCCTTCTTCGCCAGACGGTCGCTGGCGTCGCGGTAGAGCTGGCTCGACGACCGCAACGCCTCGACACGCTCGGCGCGGTACGCATCATACTTCGCCCGCTCGGCCGCGTATTCCTTCTCGGCCTTCTCCAACCCGGGCGACGTCGTGGCGCGCGGCGCACGGGATTTCGAACCGCTCTGCAGGTCCTTCAGCTCCTTCTCCTGGCGGGTGATCTCCTTCTTCACCTTCGCCAGGTTGTTCTTGAACATCTCCAGGCGCTGCTCGGGCGTCCTGGCCGCGAACGTCGTCGACGACAGCCCGGCCACACCGATCAGCACGATGAAGGTAAAGAGACGTGAAGTTGTTGGTCGCATGTTCTGGCTCGAATCTGCTCCGTTCCCGCGTCAGGTTCGCCCGCTACAGTCTATCGTGCCGGGCCGGGTCGACCCAAATCCGTTTCACACACGTCGGCCCTTGTCAGCCGATATCGCCCCGTCTACGCTGCGGGCCCCGATCGGCGAATCGACCCCGGAGAACACGCGTGGGACACTACATCGGACTGGATCTCGGCGGCACCAACATCAAGGGCGGCCTCCTCGACGAGGCGGGCACGACGGTGGCGCAACGCTCGATCCCTACCGAGTCGCACGGCGGACCCGGTCACGTCATGGACCGCCTCAACACGCTCGCGCGACAGCTCGCCGACGACGCGACGCTCGAATGGGACCGCGTCGACGGCATCGGCGTCGGCACGCCCGGCCCGCTCGGCGACGGCGACGTCGTGCTGTCCGCGCCGAACCTGCCCGGCTGGAAGAACGTCCCGCTCGGCGCGGGCATGACCGAACGCACGAAGCGTCCCGTCGCGATCGTCAACGACGCCGACGCCGCGGCGTTCGGCGAGTTCTGGACCGGAGCGGGCGCCGGCGAGTCCATCCAGCACATGATCCTGCTGACGCTCGGCACGGGCATCGGCGGCGGCGTGATCATCAACGGCAAGCTGTTCAGCGGCGCGCACCGCGCGGGCGCCGAGCTCGGGCACGTCATCGTCGAGCCGCAGGGTCGGCCGTGCGGCTGCGGGCAGGTCGGCTGCATCGAGCGGTACGCGTCGGCCAGCGCCGTGGCGAACGAGGCGAAGCGTCGGCTCGGCGCCGGCGAGGCGTCGTCGCTCACCTCGATCGACGAGGTCAGCTGCCGCGCCGTGTTCGAGGCCGCGGAAGCGGGCGACGCGATGGCGCTGTCCGTCGTCGAGGAGGCCTGCGACAAGCTCGGCACGACGTGCGTCAACCTCGTGCGCATCTTCGATCCGCAGATGATCGTGTTCGGCGGCGGCATGGCGCACGCGGGCGACGCGCTGCTCAGCCGCGTCCGCGCCACCTTCGACCGCCGCACCTGGCACGTCCGCGAGGAGCGCGTCACCCTCACGCTGGCGACGCTGTTCAACGACGCGGGCTTCATCGGCGCCGCGGGCATGGCCCGGGCCGAGCTCGGCGCGTGATCGACACCCGCGTCTTCGCGGCTTACCAACCCCCGACGAATCATCTACCCTGTCACGCATGAAGCCCTGGCGCCCGATGTTTATCGACGTGCACCCGTCCGCGCTGCGACGCGCGACCGCGGCGTGGCGCGTGCTGCCGGACTTCGTCATCGTCGGCGCCCAGGCCGCGGGCACCACGTCGATGTACACGCACCTGCGTCAGCACCCCAACGTGATGCGCTCGGCGGTGCGCGAGGTGCACTTCTTCGACGCGCGATTCGACAGGGGCGTCAACTGGTACCGCGCGTTCTTCAGCCTCCGACTCACCGCGGCGCTGTGCGGCGCGCTGCGCGGCGGACCGATGCTCACCGGCGAGTCGACCCCCGCGTACATGTTCCTCCCGCAGGCCACCCGACGCATGGCGCAGACGCTGCCCGACGCGAAGGTCATCGCGATCCTCCGCGACCCCGTCGACCGCGCCTTCAGCCAGTACCACAAGATGGTGCGCAAGCAGCAGACCGACGGCGAGACCTTCGAGGACCTGATCGACGCAGACAAACAGGCGGCGCTTCACGCGGACTGGCGACGCATGGCCGAGGACGCGTCGTTCAACAACTGGGACGTGCAGCAGTTCGACATGCTCACGCGCGGGCACTACGACGACCAGGTCGCCAGCCTGCTCGAGCACTACCCCGCCGAGCAGGTGATGGTCATCCAGTCCGAGGCGATGTTCGCTGACACGCAGGCCGTGTACGCGCACGTGTTAAAGTTCCTCGGCCTCGCGCCGTACACGCTGTCCAACCTCGAGGCGCGGAACGTCGGCACGTACAACCAGAAGGTGTGCGACGAAACCGAGGCGCGGCTGCGGGCGTACTTCGCGCCGCACAACGCGCGTCTCGCGGAGCTGCTCGGCGTTGAGTTCCCCTGGCCGATCACCACCGCGTTCGAGATCGAGTCGATCGCCACGCCCGGCAAGCCGCGCGTCGTGCGCTGCGCCATGTAGCGATCCGTCGCCTCAGCGGTGCACCTTGTGGCACGCCTTGCAGTCCGCCGCGGTTTCCAGCGCAGCGACGCCTTCGTCCTTCTTGCCGTCGACCAGCAGCTGCGCCGCGGCGACCAGCGCATCGGTCTTTTCTTTCCAGCTCGCCGCGTCACCCTTCGGCGGCGTCAGCGTCGACATCCGCGTATAGGCTTGCAGCAGCTGACGATAGTCCGCGTCCGTCCCCTCGCCGTCCAGCACGCGGTTGGTCACGCTGTGGGCGCCCTTGAAGTTGTCCTTCATGATCTGCTCGAGCGAAGGCCCGCGCAAAAACCACACCCCGCCGCCCACGACGAGCAGCGTCAACAGCACGAGCGCGCCGCGATTGGATCGCGACGCCTTGCCCGCGGTGTCCGACGCGTCGGGTGACACGTCGTTCGGTTCATCGGTTGTCTCGTCGGACATCAACACCTCCCCTTGATGTTGGCGCGACACGCGCAAGCGACGCGATCAGTCTTCCTTGTGCACCTTGTGGCACGCCTTGCAGTTCGCCGCTTCCTTCAGCGCCGCGATCCCTTCAGACTTCTTGCCGTTCGTCAGCAGCTCCGCGGCGTTGACCAGCGCGCCGGTCTTTTCTTTCCAGCTCGCCGCGTCACCCTTCGGCGGCTTGGAGCTCGCGAGCGTGCGCGTCCACTCCAGCAGCTGCTTGTACTCCGCCTCGCCGCCCTCACCCTCGATGATCTTCTTCACCGGGCTCGTCTTGCCCTTGAAGCCCGCCTTCATCACCTTCTCGATCGCGTCGTCACCGGCGAACGCAACGCTCACTGCCAACGCACACACGACGATGATCCACGTGCCCAGCTTACGCATGACGGTTCTCCTGCATCGCTTGTGCGCGATGCCGCATTGAGGTGACACATCCGGTCCGCGACCGGTTCAGTTCGATCCGTTGGTCGACGCGTTGTCTTCGTGATCCAGGAACGTGCTGACGCCCGGCTTGAACACGACGCGATCCCCGACCACCACCAGCTCCTCGTTGACCGCGAACCGCACCGCGCGGCTCAGCATGTCCGCCTCCAGCGTGACGCCCTTCTGCCGAACGTCCTCAACCGTGTCCTTGCCGACGTCGATTTGGAAAACGTCCTGCAGGATGATCGGCCCCTCGTCGAGATCCTCGGTGACGAAGTGAGCGGTGCACCCGCTGACGCGCACGCCCTGTTCCCACGCCTGACGGTACGGCGCCGGGCCTGGGAAGTGCGGCAGCAGCGACGGGTGGATGTTGATGATCTTGTGGCGGTACGCCCGGCAGAGCTCCGGCGTGAGGATCTGCATGTAACGCGCCAGCGCGACCAGGTCGGCGCCGCGCGCCTGTAGCGTTTCGAGCAGCCACTTCATGTGCGCCGCCTTGTCCGTCGACGGCTTCCACATGAACTCGATGCCCGCGGCCTCGGCGATCGGGCGCAGCACCTCGTGGTTCGACAGCACGCAGTCGATCTTCGCGTGTCGCAGCCGCCCGTACTCCGCGTCCTCGATGAGGCGCTCGAGGCAGTGCGGCTCCCTGGACACCAGCACCGCGAGCTTGCGTTCGCGACGCTGCGTGTTGAGCGTGACGCGCACCTCCATGCCGATCTCTTCGCCGGTCTTCAGCACGTCGGTCATCAGCACGTCGAGGCTGACGGTGATGTCGGACAGGTCGACGAGCAGGTCCATGATGAACGTGCCGCGGACGACGTGCTGCTGAAGGTCTTCGATGTTGACGCCGCGCTCGGCGAGCAGCGTGGCGAAGCGCGCGACGACGCCCTTCTGGTCCTGCCCGGTGACGCTGACAACGGCGAGCACTTTGTTCATGACACCACTCCCTGACTCGGCGCGACGAAATCGGCACGCCGCGTGTCGCGCGGAAACGAGGCGAAGATTCTAGTTGATGCGCCGCGCTTTGACCACGCGACGCGCGATGTGTATGCGCGCATCGCGCCGCAGAAATGGCACGATGCACAATTGCACATTGACACCGCGCTCATCGATTCGTAGATTCGACATCGGCACCTTCAATGGTGGGTTGCACGCTGAGACTCGGGTTCACGAGTGGGTCATGAAGCTCCGACAGCGATGCAATACGTTCTGAGTCTGAAGGTCCACGATAAGGTATCTCTCGATGGCTATACCCGACCCGGTGGTCTGGCGGGACATGTTGACGTATCTCCGCAAGAGCCACAGCGACATCTGTCGGCAGTGGTTTGACGAGCTCGAGCCGGTCACGCTGGAAGGCGGCGTGCTCGAGGTGAAGACGAACAACGCGATCCAACGCAACTACCTCGCGAACAAGTGCATCGACCAGTTCAACGAAGCGGCGCAGACGATCACCGGCGCGCTGGTGGCGATCCGCTTCGTGGACGGTGTCAACGCGACGCCTAACGGCGCGTCCGCCGCGGCGCGCCCGCACAGCGCGCTGATCGACGACGACGATAACGACCGCCACGACGGGCGCTTCGATTACGACACCACGCCGCGTGTCACCGCCGGCAGCGTCGCGCCACGTCGCCAACCCCCGGCCCCGGCGTATGTTGACGCGGGCGACGACCAGCTGCTGCTCAGCCCCGACTACAACTTCGACTCGTTCGTCACCGGACCCGGCAACCGCCTGGCGCACGCCGCGGCGGTCGCCGTTGCCGAGCAGCCCGGGCGGGCGTACAACCCGCTGTTCATCCACGGCGGCGTCGGCCTCGGCAAGACCCACCTGCTCCAGGCCATCTGCCACACCGTCCTCACCGACAACCCCGATGCACGCATCTGCTACCTGTCCTGCGACACGTTCGTCCACCAGTTCCTCGACTCGGTGCAGAACGGCCAGATGAGCGAGTTCCGCCACCGCTACCGCCACGTCGACATGCTGCTCATCGACGACATCCACTTCCTGACCAACCGCGAGCGCACGCAGGAAGAGTTCTTCCACACGTTCAACACGCTGTACCAGGCGAACAAGCAGATCGTGCTGTCGTCGGACTCGCCGCCGAACGAGATCCCGCAGCTCGAGGAGCGGCTCACGTCGCGCTTCAACTGGGGCCTGGTCGCGCGCGTCGACAAGCCCTGCTACGAGACACGCGTGGCGATCCTCAAGAAGAAGGCTGCGATCCGCGGCATCCAGGTGCCCAACGACGTGGTCAGCTACATCGCCTCGCGCATCGAGTCCAACACGCGCGAGCTCGAGGGATCGATCACCAAGATCCTGTCGCTGTCGATGCTGCGTGATCAGCCGATCGACATGTCGATGGCGCAGGAGGCGCTCGGCGACCAGCAGCCGCTGGAGACCGCGCCGCAGCTGACCATCCAGAACATCATCGACGCGGTGACCGACTTCTACGGCGTGAAGCTCGCGGACCTGCAGTCCAAGCGACGCCACCGCTCGATCACCATCCCGCGCCAAGTCTGCATGTACCTCGCCCGCAAGCGCACCCGCTACTCGCTCGAGGAGATCGGCGGCTACTTCGGCGGCCGCGACCACACGACCGTCATGCACGCCATCCGCACCACCGACGACCGCATGTCCGAGGAAGCGGAGTTCGCCCGCGAAGTCGAGCAGATCGACCGCACGCTGACCGGCGCCAACTGACAGACATCGCCGATCAACCCACCGACCGAACAGACAGCCGGGCCGCGATGCGACTCGGCTGTTTCTACATGTTGTGGCCACGGCGCGGGCGCGCCACTGGCGCATCCGTGTGGATAACCACGGGATGAACTGGCATCGGCGCTTGGCGGATTTCAGGCCGCTGTCGGGCAAATCGGGTCGCGCCTGTTGGGAACCTTGTCGGCGGCTGTTTAGATGACGAACCGTCACCCAGCCCGACATGCGATGCGCCAAATGCGCCCGCCGCGGCGTCTGTATGTAAGAGGGCGTGGCTACCGGGACTTGCCGCTCGCTGTCCGCGCGGTATCCACAATCCGACAGGACTTAATACTAAGAAGAAGAAGATAGATATCTATAAGAGAGCAGACCTGCGACCCGGTCACACGGGGTTGCTACAATGTCCCCGTTCATCCGTAAGACGGGCAATCGATCAGGAGTCACCATGACCGATCAGTCACCCAATCACGTCGACGTCGCCGCCCTGACCGCCAAGCTCCGCGAAGCGCACAGCCAGATGCGTGAGCAGATCGGCAAGGTCATCGTCGGCCAGGACGAAGTCATCGAGCAGGTGCTTCAGGCCCTGTTCTGCCAGGGACACGCGGTGCTCGTCGGCGTGCCCGGACTCGCCAAGACCCTGCTCGTGTCGACCATCTCGCAGGCCCTGTCGCTCAAGTTCGCCCGCATCCAGTTCACGCCCGACCTCATGCCGTCGGACATCACCGGCACCGAGGTCATCGAGGAAGACAAGACCACCGGCAAGCGCGAGCTGCGTTTCGTGCGCGGCCCGGTGTTCACCAACGTGCTGCTGGCCGACGAGATCAACCGCACGCCTCCGAAAACGCAGGCCGCGCTGCTCGAAGCGATGCAGGAGCATCAGGTCACCGCGTCGGGCGAGAAGCAGGAGCTGCCCCAGCCGTTCTTCGTGCTCGCCACGCAGAACCCGATCGAGCAGGAAGGCACGTACCCGCTGCCCGAGGCGCAGCTCGACCGGTTCATGTTCGAGATCAAGGTCGGCTACCCCAGCGAGGACGAAGAGCTGGAGATCGTGCGTCGCACGACCGCCCGCCAGCGGGTGGCGGTCGACCCGGTGCTCAACGCCGAGGAAGTCATGGAGATCCAGCGCGTGGTGCGCGACGTGCCGGTCGCCGACCACGTGATCCGCTACGCGCTGCGGCTCGTGCGGGCGACACGCGTGAGCGACCCCGGCGAGAAGCCGGACTTCATCCGCAAGTTCCTGTCGTGGGGCGCCGGTCCGCGCGCCAGCCAGAACCTGATCCTCGCGGGTAAGGCCCGGGCGATCCTGTCGGGTCGGGCCCACGTCGAGCCGGAGGACATTCAGGCCTCGGCCCATCCGGTGCTGCGTCACCGGCTGATCACGAACTTCAACGCCGAGGCGGACGGCATCGGCTCGGACGAGGTGATCGATCGTCTGCTCGCGACGGTGCCGGTCGACACCACGGACGCCGACACGAAACGCGAGCTGGATCAGGTCATGCACTGATCCGCACGGTTGATCCGGCGTCGAATCCACCCGAGTTATCCACACCGCCTGTGGAAAACCGCGCAGACACGACGCGTATGTTCACCGTACCGGATCGAATCTTTGTGGATTACCTGAGCATAACCAGTGATAAGTAACTGTTAATTCAGGTGTATAGGTGTGCGGTCCAACCAACGATCAGCTGAGGGTGACACGCGTCGTGAGGCAGCGAGCGGTTCGGGGACGACGACGGTAATCGCCCGAGTGAGCGTTGGTTTGGAAGAAGTCCACGAGTTATCCACAGCGTTTTCGAGGGTGCGGAGGTGAGGTTCTCACCTTGCACGGGCAGGCGGTAGAAGTTACAACGTCTGCTCCGCAATAGTTCTAGCGGTCCAGCCGCATGGTGGTGTAGTGACATGAATGTCCCGCAGCTGATCACCTCGCTCGTCGTCATCGCCGTGATCTTTCACGTGCTGTTGATCGGCGTGGCCTACGGAATCTTCCTCGAACGCAAGATCGCCGCGTGGGCGCAGGACCGCATCGGTCCGAACCGTGTCGGTTTCGGCGGCCTGGTTCGACCGCTCGTCAATCTCGTTCTCTACCTGCCGCTGCTGCCGCTCAAGAAGCTCGGCCTGTGCGCCGATGTCGACCCCGATCGCCTGTGGCAGAATCCCAAGGGTGAGTGGTTCACCAACTTCCACTTTCTCGGCTTCGGCCAGGCGATCGCCGACGGTGTGAAGTTCGTCGGCAAGGAAGACTACAACCCCGGCAACGTCGACAAGACGCTGTTCATCCTCGCGCCGATGCTCGCGGTGCTGCCCGCGGCGATCGGCTGGGCGGTGGTGCCCTGGGGCGGCACGTTCGTGTTCCCCGCGATGTCCTTCCCGTCGCTCGGCCTGGAGTGGGGCGACACCGTCGTGCACTTCACCGTCGCTAACGTCAACATCGGCGTGATCTACATGCTGGCGATCGGATCGCTGGCGGTGTACGGCGTGACGGTCGGCGCGTGGGCGGCGAACAACAAGTACACGTTCCTCGGCGGCATCCGCGCCACGGCTCAGATGCTCAGCTACGAGATCCCGATGGGCCTGTGCGTGTTGGCGGTGCTGCTGCTGACCGGCACGGCGAACCCCGGCGACATCGTCGCGCAGCAGGCGAGCTACGCCTACGGGATCATCCCGCAGTGGATCGCTCTGCAGCAGCCCATCGCGTGCATCCTGTTCTTCGTCTGCATCCTCGCCGAGTCCAACCGCGCGCCGTTCGACCTGGCCGAGTGCGAGCAGGAGCTCATCGGCGGTTTCCACACCGAGTACTCGTCGATGAAGTTCGCCCTGTTCTTCCTCGGCGAATACATGCACATGATGACCGGCTGTGCGTTCCTCACGCTGCTGTTCCTCGGCGGGTGGCACCTGCCTTACGTCGACCTCGTGCTGTACGGCACCGACACCGCCCACGCGGCGCAGGGGTATCACGACGGCGGTCTGTTCGGCATGCTGCACAACAGCATCGGCTTCCCCGAGTGGTTCCTCGGTCTCGTCGGCATGATCATCAAGGTCCACGTTTTCCTGTTCAAGGTGCTGCTGCTGCTGGCCCTGATGATGTGGGTGCGGTGGACGCTGCCGCGTTTCCGCTTCGACCAGCTCATGAAGCTCGCTTGGCGCAGCCTGGTCCCGCTGACGCTGCTGATCCTGGTCACCACGGGCACGTTCGTGTTCATGGGCTGGCAGCATTACATGTGGCTGGGCAACGGGCTGATCCTCGTGATTGCGTTAGGCGTGGCGCCGCTGATCCCGCAGGGTCCGCCGGTCAACCGCCGCGTGCCGCTGCCGGGCTCGCGCTTCAGCCCGCTGCCGAGCGAGTAATCTCCGCAACTTATCCTTCGTGTTGATCGCCGTGTGATGCGAGCACGCTGTCGTTACGCGCCGGGTCCGCGTCGCGTGCGTTGTTACAATGCCCGGCATGGCGAAGAAGACGACCGGCAACAAGTCGACGACGAAGAAGACCGCGAAGAAGCCGGGAACTAAGAAGAAGCGCACTTCCGGACCCGACGCCGCGACGAAGCAACGTGCCGTCACGATCTACGACAAGCTCGCGAAGCAGTACCCGCAGGCGAAGTGCGCGCTCGATCACGAGGACGCCTTCCAGCTGCTCATCGCGACGATGCTCTCGGCGCAGTGCACCGACGAGCGCGTGAACATGGTCACGCCGGTGCTGTTCAAGAAGTGGTCGACACCGAAGAAGCTCGCCGCCGCGAAGCAGGAAGACGTCGAGAAGGTGATCCACTCGACCGGTTTCTTCCGGCAGAAGGCCAAGTCGCTGATCGCCACTTCGACCGACATCACCGAGAAGCACGGCGGCAAGGTGCCCGACACGATGGACGAACTGACGTCGCTGCGCGGCGTGGCGCGGAAGACCGCCAACGTCGTGCTCGGCAACGCGTACGGTCAGAACGTCGGCGTCGTGGTCGACACGCACGTCCGCCGCCTGACGAATCGCATGGGCTTCACGAAGCACGAAGACCCGGTGAAGATCGAGCAGGACCTGATGGCGACGTTCCCGCGGGACGATTGGACGATGCTGAGCCACCTGTTGATCTGGCACGGCCGCAAGACCTGCAACGCGCGGAAGCCCGACTGCGCGAACTGCGTGCTGAAGGACGACTGCCCGAAGATCGGCGTCGAGACGAAGAAGAAGTAACGAGGCCTTCGCGTGAGTGTCATGGACGACAAGACCATCACATCCATCGAGCCGTCAAAGAAGGACGAGCTGAAGCGCGTCGTGAAGGTCGGCGGGCGGAAGGTCGCGATGCTGGACGTCGAGCAGGTCGTCGAGCTCGGGCTGCGTGTGGGCGACGTGTGGGACGGCACGCTGGCGGACCGCGCGGCGCAGACGCTGGCGTGGACGAAGGCGCGACGGGCGGCGATGCGGATGATCGAGCGCCGGGCGCTGGCCACGGGGGAGGTCGTCGATCGGCTCACACGCAAGGGCCACGACGCGGATGTCGCCGAGGCGGTGGTGGCGGATCTGGAGCGCATCGGATACTTGGACGACGAGCGTTACGCGCGGGCGCTGATCGACACGCAGCGCGCCTCGAAGCCGGCCGGTCGTCGGCTGCTGAGCCAGAAGCTGATGCAGAAGCGCGTGCCGCGCGACGTGGCCGAGCGCGTGCTCAGCGAAGCGGACGAGGAGTACGACGCGGTCGCCGAGGCGCGGGCGCTGGCGGAGAAGAAGCTCGCGTCGTCGTCGATGGCCCGGGCGGACGCAGCGACGCGTTACCGGCGGATTTACGGTCTGCTCGCCCGGCGGGGGTTCAACCCGGACACGATCCGCAACGCGATGGCTGGGCTGGCGGCGTTGCGTGACGATGACACGCGGTTCTGAGCGGTCGTCCAGTCGTCCACGGTGTGGTTCGCGTGTGGATTTGCACATCGTACGGCGGGGGTTGGTATACTGAAATGCTGCGAATTTCCGCGTGACGGAGACAAAAAATGGACCAACGAACGATGCGGCTGCTGGCCGCGTGCGTGTTGATGATGGGTGTGGCGGGTTGCGAGTCGGTCGATCGCCAGTGGAAGATCGTCGAGCCCGACCCCACGACGTTCACGAAGGATTACAAGGGCGACGGTTCGGCGACGCCGGCGGTCGCCGACGCTGCACCGACACAGGCGGTAGACGTCGCCGAGCAGGGCTCACTGACGGGGCTGTCGCGCCAGAACTGGGAGCCGATCACAGTCACCCCGGTGCGCGGCACCGTGGCGCATCGCCCGCGTTACTTCACCGACAAGTACATCTGCGGCCGCGAGCTGAAGTACACGAAGGACCGCCCGTCGCCGTTGACGTCGGACCCGTCGCGTTTCGACGAGGAGATGACGCGTGCGACGTCGGGCTCGCGGATGAACGTGCGTGACTCGGCCGAGTGGAAGGACGCCGGGCTGGGCTTCCTGAAGTTCGGTCACGACATCATCGTGCTGCCGTACACGGTCCTGAAGGACACGCCGGACAAGGTGCAGTACAGCCCGCCGAGCGAGTGATCGACGTCGCGTGTGCTGAAGGACGGTCGATCGTTTCCCGCGCCGCATGGCGCCGTGTCACGCAGGACCCCACGCCGAACCGGGCCGTCGGACGCACCCACCTTGAACACCGAACCCGCCAACGAGACCCGCGCGGCTTCCGATGCGCCGGAGCAAGCCCCGGCCGCACCGCCGCGGTCGGACGTGCGCACCGATCCAGCGGCGGAGACATCGCCCGCGCCTGAGCCGCCGGTGCAGGCGCGTCGCGTCTCGCTGCCGCCCGACACCTACAGCGCGTCGCGCGCGTGGCTGAGCCTGTTGATCACGGTCGTGGTCTGCCTGCCGCCGCTGCTGGTCAACCTGGGTCAGTCCGACATCGTGTTCGATCGCGAGGGCCGTGAGCTGCTGACCAGTCGCGAGACGTGGCAGCACACGCGGATGCCGGACGCGGGGCCGTCGGCGTGGCTGATCCCTACGGCCAACGGCATGCCGCAGCTGCACGACCCGCCGCTCAACACGCTGCTGCACACGCTGGCGTGGATCGACCTCGACCCCGCGACCGTGGACGATCACACGCTGATCTGGCGGGCGCGGATGGTGTCGGTGCTGATGTCGCTGGTGGCGTTGATGGCGACGTACTGGGCGGGCGTGAGCGTCGGGGGCATCCGCGTGGCGCGGCTCGCGGCGATGGCGCTGGGCACGACGCTGCTGTTCATCTTCTACGCGCGCTGGGCGATGTCCGACGCGACGCTGCTGGGCTTCAGCACGCTCGCGGTCGCGGCGGGGCTCTGGGCGTTGCGACCGCTCAAGCCACTGAACCCCGTTGGTCGGCGCGTCGTCGGCTGGTTCATCGCCGGCGTGGCGCTCGGCGCGGCGGTGCTGACCAAGGGGCTCGACGCGCCGCTGTTCGTGCTGCCGCCGCTCGTCGCCGCGATCATCCTCACGCCGCAGCGCCGCATCGGCAATACGATGGGCCTGATCTTCGCCGTCGTGCTCGGCCTGATCATCGCGGCGCCCTGGTACATGTACGTGCTCGACGCGGTGCCGGGGTCCACCCACGAGCTGTTCGGCCGGTACGGCGTGCCGCAGGAACTGTTCGTCGTCAGCTCGTCGCACCTCCGCCTCGTGATGATGCTCTCGCCGTGGATCGTGTGGATCGTCGGCGGCTTGTGCCAGCCGTTCATGCGCGCCGACCACGAGCGTCGACGCCAGCTGCTGATCGCGTGGTTCTGGTTCGTGCTGGTGGCGATCGCGTTCTCGATCCCCGCCGCGAAGGACCCGCGCTACCTGCTGCCGGTCGTCCCGGCCATCGGGCTGATGGTCGGGTCGCTGTGGGGCTTCCACGCGCAGCTGGCGACCGAGCGGCTCGAAGACCCCGGCGTCAACCTGCTCCGCGTGCCGCACTGGGTGGGCATCGGGCTGTTCTCCATCGGCGGCCCGCTCTACGTCGCGATGCAGGACCACATGATCCGCCGCGGGATGCTCGAGCAGACCGAGCTGCCGGGCCTCGGGTGGATCGGCGGCAGCGTGCTCGGCGTGGTGCTCGTGCTGATGGCGATCATCGGCACGCGGTGGCACTTCAAGTGGCGCCCGCGCCTCGCGGCCTACGCCACCGTCGCCTGGATGGTCATCGCGTCGACCGTCGGCCTGTACAGCTACAGCCGGTCGTACCACAGCAGGAACGAGAGCGTCAGGCAGGTCCCGCAGGTGCGCGAGCTGACGCGCGGCTACGAGCTGACCTACCTCGACCAGGCGCCCAGCGCTCACCCCGACGCGACGTTCCTGTTCCATCTCAACCGCGTCGTCTCCCCGATAAAACTCGACGCGCTGCCCGAGGTGATCCGAAACAAGAAGATGGTCTGCGTGCTCGTCCGCGCCGACGTCAGCGACCGCGGGCAGCTCGACGGCCTCGGCTTTGAGCTGATCTACGAGTTTGACGACGGCGCGGGCCTGCGCCTGCTGTATCGCCCGCCGCTCGCCCCGGCGGAGGAGTCGTGAGGACACGCATGCGTTTGAACCGACGTGCCGAGATGACGGACTGGATCGCGCCGCGCGCGATCGCGCTGCTGTTGGTGATGACGTGCGCGATGGCCGTGACGCGAGCAACACGCGGCGCAGATGACACCGCCGCGCCGTCTGCGCAGGTCGCATCAGCCGCGCCGCAGCCGCCCGCCGTCTCGACGGAGCGTGTCGAGGTGCCGATGAACCGCAGCGGCCTGCGGCGCGTGATGCTCGAGCGCCAGGCCGACGGCTCGTACCGCTACATCGTCGACTACGACAACGGCGCCGAGCGCGCGTACAGCCCCGACGAGTTCTCCCAGCTGCTCTACTCGCAGCAGACGGGTCGCCCGTGGTGGCACGCGTTTCTGAACATCTCCTCGCCGCTGGGCATGCTGTGGGTCGGCATCGGCCTGCTCGGGCAGGTGCTGTTCACCGGGCGCATGATCGTGCAGTGGTTGGCCAGCGAGCGGTCGAAGAAATCGGTGGTGCCGGTGTCGTTCTGGTGGATGAGCCTGGGCGGCGCGACGATGCTGATCACGTACTTCATCTGGCGCCGCGACGTCATCGGCGTGTTCGGCCAGGCGACCGGCTGGTTCATCTACATCCGCAACCTCTACTTCATCTACCGACCCGCCGGTCACGCCGAGCCCACCGTCGCCGACGACCCGGGCCCCGAGCCCGAGCTCGCGGAGTAATCCCCCGCCATGAAACCCATCGAGCGACTACTGGACGCCAACGCCAACCGCGCCCGCGAAGCGATGCGCGTGATGGAGGACGCCGCTCGGTTCCTGCTCGACGACGCGTCACTCTCGGCCGACCTCAAACGCCTCCGCCACGACTTCGCCGCGGCGATGAGCAGGCTGCCCAACATCGAGCAGACCCGCAACACGCCCGGCGACGTCGGCACGACCGTGTCGACCCCCGCGGAGGGCGACCGCCGATCCGTACGCGACGTCGCGGTCGCCGCGGGCAAGCGGCTCAGCGAGGCGTTGCGGTCGCTCGAGGAGTACGGCAAGCTCGTCGATCCGGGGTGGGCCGCGGCGATCGAGAAGCTGCGCTACCGCGGGTATGACCTCGAGCAGCGCCTCGTCGCGGCGATCGGTCCGCTGCATCGGCGGCAGTGGCGGTTGTGCGTGATCCTCACCGAGGAACTTTGCACGGAGCACGTGGCGTTCGACGTGGCGAAGGACGCGCTCGAAGCGGGCGCCGACTGCCTGCAGCTGCGTGAGAAGTCGATGGAGGCGGGCGAGCTGCTGGCTCGGGCGCAGGGCCTGGCGGAACTCGTCGAAACGCACGCCGCGTGCCTGATCGTCAACGACCGCCCGGACGTCGCGTCGATCTGCGGGGCGCACGGCGTGCACCTCGGCCAGACCGACCTGCCCGCCGCGCACGTCCGCCGCCGCTTCCCGCAGCTGATCGTCGGCGTCAGCACGCACAGCCTCGCCGAGGCGAAGGCGGCCGACGCGGCGCACGTCGACTACTGCGGCGTCGGCGCGATTTACGCCACGACCACCAAGCAGCGCAAGCCGTCCGGCCTGGCGTACCTCACGAAGTTCGTCGAGCGATACCCCGACATGCCGCACCTGGCGATTGGCGGCATCACGCCGGACAACATCGCGGAGGTCGTCGACGCCGGGGCGCGCGGCGTGGCGGTCAGCTCCGTCGTGTGCGGCGCCAAGAAGCCCGGCGCCGTCGTCAAAAAGCTGCTCGGCGCGATCGGCACGTAGGGGCCGCTAGAGCATCTTGCGCGATCGTGTTGCACATGCGATGATACGGCATCGACAAGGAGGTCGCGTCATGCCTATTCCGGTTCAGACCCGTCAGAAGATGCTCGAAGCGATCGAACGCGGTGAGTCTGTTGCTTCGGTGG
>WGMA01000052.1 GCA_016125285.1 Phycisphaera sp. | reverse complement strand
TGCTGGATGCTGGATGCTGGATGCTGGATGCTGGATGCTGGATGCTGGATGCTGGATGCTGGATGCTGGATGCTGGATGCTGGATGCTGGATGCTGGATGCTGGATGCTGGATGCTGGATGCTGGATGCTGGATGCGATCATCGTATACCCAAGTTGATCCAGTATCGCGAGCGAAGCGAGCCATCCAGTATCCAGCATCGCGAACGTCAGCGAGCCTCTTCCAGTGGTTCGCGGTCGATCAGTCGCAACCGCCGGTTCTTCGTCCAACTGACGATCAGCGCCCTGACGTTCTCGCTGGTGTTCTCGGCGACGAGCCCATAGCCCGGCGCGTACCATTGTTCGCTGGTGGTCTTCACGCTGGCCATGCCGAGCTTGACGGTGTGGTCGCGTTGCAGGTGCTGACAGATGAACCACCCGGCGGGCGTCTGCACGAGGCGGTCGGGGCTGAGCGTAAGCGTGACGTCGTAGACACCGCGGTCGCGCGACGGCGCGTCGGCCGGCTGACCCATGCCCGTCACGACGATCGTGCTGCGGTACGCCTTCGCCTCGCCCGGCTTGAGGTCCGACGGAAAGATCGGCACGGGCGGGTCGAACCAGTTCGTGACGTTGAACGCCAGGTCGTCCACCGCGTTCATCACCATCGAGCCGCTCGCGTCGATGCCCAGGTGCTCGACGCGTTTGTCCGACGTGTACCGCCGCCACGGGCAGGGTCCGGTGTCGTCGGAGCGTTCGACCTTCACCGTCACGTCCTTCGCCGCGGCGGGGTCGTCGGTCGCGCTTTCCATCATCTGATACGTCACGGCGACCGGATCGAGCACCGCACCCATCGGCCGATCGCGCGGCGGGGGCTGCTTGCGGTTGACGACCTGATCCA
Organism: Phycisphaera sp.; assembly: GCA_016125285.1. Classification (GTDB taxonomy): domain Bacteria; phylum Planctomycetota; class Phycisphaerae; order Phycisphaerales; family Zrk34; genus RI-212. Next base: position 23,838 of record WGMA01000052.1, on the reverse strand, counting down.
ACGTCGGCCCGGCGGGGTCGCCGATGTCGATGGGTGCGTCGATCTTCATCGGCGGCGACTGGCACGCGGCCAGCGTCGCCAGCACGCACAGGAGCCCCACCGTGGCGAGCGCACGGCGGCCCGGCCGCCGGAGCGGCTGGACAAGGCGATTCGCAAAGTCGTAGCATATGGGGCCCATGACCTCGTAAGAGTAGCGCCAGCCAAGGCGGTGCGTCAAACGTTGCGGCCGCGTGGCCGCATACGCCGATGAAGTGGGGAAAGGCCAGCGATGGAAAGCGGATGTCATGAGCCCCGAAGCGTGGATAACCCTGGCTGTGCTGCTGGGGGTGCTGGCGATGCTGGTCGCGTCGCGCACCTCGCCGGATATCGTTATGCTCGGAGGTCTCACCGCCCTGCTCGTGGCGCCGTACAAGGCGGCCGACGGGGCGTGGCAGGTCGGGGTGCTGACGCCGCGTGACGGTCTGGCCGGTTTCGCCAACGAGGGCGTGATCACGATCGCGGTGCTGTTCGTCGTCGCCGCGGGCCTGCGCGAAACCGGCGCGATGGCGTGGATCTCCTCCCACGTGCTCGGCCGCCCCAAGAACATCACCACCGCCCAGTTCCGCGTGATGGCGCCGGTCGCGCTCATCAGCGCGTTCCTCAACAACACGCCGCTCGTGGCGATCATGCTGCCCGTCGTTGACGACTGGGCCCGCAAGCTCCGCCTCAGCGCCTCCAAGCTGCTCATCCCGCTGTCGTTCGCCTCGATCCTCGGCGGCGCGTGCACGCTGATCGGCACCGCGTCGAACCTCATCGTGCACGGCTGGCTCATCGACCAGCGCGTCGCGCTCGGCCTCGGCGAGAACTACACCGGCCTATCGATGTTCGAGCTCGCGTGGGTCGGCGTGCCGATCACCGTCGCGGGCCTCGCGTTCATCCTCGTCGCCGGGCGGTGGCTGCTGCCGGACCGCAAGCCGCCGCTCAGCTCGGGCGATGATCCGCGCGAGTACACGACGGAGATGATCGTCGAGGCGGGCAGCCCGCTGGCCGGCAAGACGATCGAGGCCGCGGGCCTGCGTCACCTGCCGGGCCTGTTCATCGTCGAGATCGACCGCGGCGACCAGGTGCTCGCGGCGGTGTCGCACAACGTCGTGCTGCGTGAGAACGACCGCCTCGTGTTCGCGGGCAACGTCGAGAGCGTCGTCGACCTGCAGAAGATCCGCGGGCTGATCCCGGCGACCGACCAGGTATTCAAGCTCGACGAGGACCGCACCAACCGCTGCCTCGTCGAGGCGGTGGTGTCCAACACGTGCCCGATCCTCGGCCGGACGATCCGCGAGGGGCGCTTCCGCACGCGGTACAACGCGGCGGTGATCGCGGTGGCGCGCAACGGCGAGCGCATCAAGGGCCGCAAGATCGGCGACATCGTGCTGCAGGCGGGCGACGTGCTGCTGCTGGAGGCTCGTGCGTCGTTCCCCGAGCAGCACCGCGACAGCCGCGATTTCTACCTCGTCGCCGGCATCGAGGGGTCGCGTCCGCTGCAGCACGACAAGGCGCCGATCGCGTTGCTGATCCTCGTGGCGCTGGTGACGGTGGTGACGACGGGCGTGCTGACGATGCTGCAGGCGGCGCTGCTCGCGGCGGTGGCGACGATCGCCACGCGCTGCTGCCGCACGGCCGTGGCGCGCCGCGCCGTCGACTGGCAGGTGCTGACCGTCATCGCCGCGGCGCTGGGCCTCGGCAAGGCGATGACCACCAGCGGACTGGCGCACGTCGTGGCCGACGACCTGATCTCACTGGCCGGGACGAACCCCACCGTCGTGCTCGCGGCGGTGTTCGTGGTGACCGCGCTGCTCGCGGCGGTGATCACCGCCAAGGCCGCGGCCGTGCTGATGCTGCCCATCGCCGTCGCCGCCGCCGCGTCGCTGCCCGCGGTCGACGGCCACCCCGTGTCCTTTATGCCGTTCGTCATCGCCGTGATGATCGCCGCCGCGACCACCGTCGCCACGCCCATCGGCTTCCCGACCAACCTCATGGTGCTCGGCCCCGGCGGCTACAAATTCGGTGACTACCTCCGCATCGGCCTGCCGCTGACGGTCGTCATCGCCATCGTCTCGGTGCTGGTGATCCCCCGCGTATGGGCCTTCGCCGATCCCGCCCGGACGTCGGGCCAAGCCGCGCCCGCTGCGCAGCCCGCACACGTGTACAACGTGAACGTGGAGTTTCGTGATGAGGCAGGCGCCGTCGTCGCGACCGGCGCGTTCGATATCCCCGAGCGACTGACCGTCGGCCAGTCGATCCACGGCGACTGGCGGGGTCACGTCCTCAGCGACGCGGCGAACCTGCCCACCCATCGCCTCGGCGGTGGTGAGTACGAAGGTGTGATTCAGGACGACGGCTTGGGACTCAACCTGAACCCCGGTGTGGCCGACGACAACATCTTTGTGTCGATCAACTGGGATGCGAAGAGCGTCTGGGGGCACTCGACCTTTGCCGGGGGAAAGATCATGGGCGACGCGGTCGTCACGTCCGGCATGCTGCTGCTGATCCGCGCCGACGGCACACGCCGCGAGATCGACTTCAGCACCACCCCGCGCGCGACGCCGTAAGCGCAACGACGCCGACAGCCGCCACACTCATCCCTTCTTGGCCGCGACGATCCTCCGCAACTCCTCCATCAGACGCTCGTGGAGCCACGGGTCCAGCTGCATGAATCCCGCGCCGGTGAACGTGCGGTAATTCGGCGAGCCGTGATAGCTCAGCAACTGCCCTTTCTCGATCTTCACAGCGCCGATGATGTCTTCCGGCGGAACTTCGCCGCCGGGCGTCGGCGTGCGGCGATCGATGATGTAGACGTAGCCGTCCTGCTGGCGCTCGATCTCGGCCTGCAGGCCCGGGCACTGCGTCGCGTGGTTGGCGATGACGCCGTTGAGGAACGCCAGGAAGATCTTGTTCTGCTTGAACGCCCCGGCGTCGAGCTCGCTGTCGGTCGCCGGCACCTCGCCCATCACCGCCTGCGCCGGCAGCCCCTCGCTGAACGCCTCGTCGGGCTTCAGCGGCGACAGGTAGTTGACCATCGTCCCGTCGTCCTTACGCGTCTGATAGATGTACACCTTGTTCGCGATCTGACTCATCGTCACCGCCTTCCGTCCGTCTGTCGTGTCAGTTCAATTCCGTTGTCGCCACCGCGTTGAGGTCCAGACCGGCGGTCTGCCCGGCGAGCAGCTGATGGTGCCCCAGCCCGGCGATCATCGCGGCGTTGTCGATGCAGTACTTCATCGCCGGCAGTCGCACCGCCAGCCCGTGCTCGGCGCCGAACTCGACGCAGCGCGACCGCACCAGCGAGTTGGCGCTGACGCCGCCGCCGATCACCAGCGAGCGCGGCGACACGCCGTCGCGCGACAGGTGCTCGACCACCCGGCCGAGCTTCTTCGTCAACACGTCCGCCACCGCCTCCTGGAACGACGCGCACACGTTGGCCTTCTCTTCGGCGCTCAGCGCCGACGCCTCGCGCTCGAACGTCGCATCGCGCCCGCGCCCCACCGGCTGGCCGCGCACGTGGTACAGCACCGACGTCTTGACGCCGCTGAACGAGAAGTCGAGCGAATCGGGATCGAGCAGCGTGCGTGGAAAACGCGTGGTCACCTCGCCGGTCTGCGCCATCTTGTCGACGATCGGCCCGCCGGGGAACCCGAGCTCGAGGATCGCCGCGACCTTGTCGTACGCCTCGCCGACCGCGTCGTCGATCGTGCGACCGCACAGCCGCATGTCGAGCGGGCTGCGCACGTCGTAGAGCGACGTGTGCCCGCCGCTGACGACCAGGCCGATCGCGGGATACTCGATGGGGTCCTCGTTGAGCGCCGCGGCGTAGAGGTGCGCCTTGATGTGATCGACGCCGACCAGCGGCACGCCCAGCGTCCACGCCAGCGTCTTCGCCGCCGCGACGCCGACCAGCAGGGAGCCGATCAACCCCGGGCGGTGGCCCACGGCGATCGCGCTGAGCCGGTCCTGCGTGACGCCCGCGGCGTCGAGCGATTCGGTGAGCACGGGGATGATGCGCTCGATGTGCGCCCGCGAAGCGATCTCCGGCACGACGCCGCCGAACTTGCGGTGCAGGTCGTGCTGCGAGGCGACGATGCTCGACAGCACCTCGCGCCCGCCGCGCACCACCGACGCGGCCGTCTCGTCACAGCTCGACTCGATGCCGAGCACCAGCGTGTTGTCGTCATGAGGTCCGTCCATCCCCGCAGTTTCGCACAGGACGGCCGATCAGCCAAGTTGCGGCGTGCGCGCGGTCGCCGGTCAGTCGAGCTCTTCCTCGATCGTGCCCAGCTTGTCCCACGTGTCGAGGTCGATCAGCTCGCTGTCGGACGCGTCGAGATTCTGCGTCGAGCCCGGCGAGTTCGCCCGGTCGACCTCCGGCGTGAGGATCCTCGCCAGATCGTCGTCGACTTCCGACCCGATCGAGATGATCGGCTTGGGCGGCTTCGGCGGCGGCGCGGGCGGCGCCTCGACCAGGAAGTTCTGACCGCACGGCTGGCACAACACCACCTTGCCCACAAACTGCTGCGGGATCGCGTGCTTCTTGCCGCAGTGCGGGCACTTGACTTTGAATGTCGCGGACATGTCGGAACGCTCCGTGCAAAACCCGGTGAACGGCGACGACACGGGCGGTAAGAATTGGCCCGTCGTGTCACGTTTCGCGCCACTCGGTGACGCGGGCGAGCGTACATGCCCCATCGCTCTCGCCACGTTAAAGGGTAACCGTGCGGGCCCCCACGAACAACAATCGGGCGAACGCCCGACCGTTTCTGTCGGTTCACGGCGCGTCGGCAACCGCCACAAACGCGGCGAACCTACTCCGCGTCGGTGCGTTGCCACGCCTCGTGCAGCGACACGTGGTACGCCTGCGTGCTGGTGAACAGGCCGAGTTTCGTGACCTTCTTCTCCACCTGCTGCGTCACGATGCCGGTGCCCGGCGCGTAGCACGTCGTGGTCACCACGCGCACCGACGCCAGGCCCAGGTCGAACCGCTCGGTCTCCCGCACACGCCACACGTCGAACCGCCCCGCCGGCGTCTTCGCCTCACACGCGCCAAGCAGTTCCACCACGTGCGTGTAGTCGCCGTGCGCCTTCTCGCGGTCACCCTTCTGGTTCATCACGCGCACCTTCGCACGCGACGTGATCGGCTTGCCCTGCTCCAGCGTCGCCGGCAGCAGCACCACCGCCGGGGTGAACCTCAGCTCGCTGTCGTCGGCCTCGACTACGCTCGACGACATCATCAGCGCCCCGCCGTCGGCGCGGTGCACGCAGCGGTCCTTGAGGTGCGCGTGGTCGACCCGCCAACGCTCATCGTCGGCGCGGATCCTGACGGTGATCTTCCGCCCCGCGTTGTCGCCCTGGTCGATCACAAACCGCGCCGATTGCGGCCGCAGCGGCAGCAACTCTTCGGCGGCGACCGATCGCGTCGGCTCGCCCGCCGGGGCCGACGTCGGCGCGATCGACCACCACAGGGCGCACGCCGCGGCGCACGCCCAAGTGGTGAATCCGTTCATCGCGCTTCGTGACATCGCAGACCTCCGGGCCGTGGGCGACGCGTGTCGCCGGCCGGACGCGGTGGCGCGGGCCGCGCGAGAAGTCGGGCGCGGTTCGACGCCGCCCGATTCGCACCCGCGTGGGTCCCGCCCACACGTCGCCCGCGTACCTGATGATAGACCGCGCGCCCCGACGCGGCGCGCCGACGCCGCACAAACACGCCAAACGAACGCCGCGATTACAATCTGCGTAGATCGTGCAGCGGTCGGTCGCACGACCCGACGAAAGGACAGCGGAATGAAGTCGCTCGAAGCGTTGCTGAAAGTGTTCGCCGAACTGCACCCGGAGGACGCGGCCCGGGCGCTGGAGTCCGTCGACGCCGGCGACGCGGTCCGGCTGCTGGCCGGGCTGCCGCCGAAGGTCGCCGCCGGCGTGATCGAACGCACCAGCGGCGACGCCGCCGACCGCCTGCTCGTCGCGCTCGACGACCCGACCGTCTCGGCCATCGTCGAACAGATGACGCCCCGCGCCGGCGCCATCGTCCTGCACCACCTGCCCGCCGAGCGGCGCGACGGCGTGCTGGGCGCCCTGCCCGAAGCCGTCGCCCGACCGCTGCGCGACACCGCCGGCTACCCCGCCGATACCGTCGGCGGCATCATGGACACACGCGTCGCCTCCCTGCCCATCGACCTGACCGTCCAACAGGTCATCGGTCGCATCCGCAAGATCCCCCGCGAGACCCTGCACTACCTCTACGTCACCGACCGCGACCGACGCATCATCGGCGTGCTGACGATGCGCGACCTGCTGCTGTCGGGCACACGCGACCCGATCGAGCCGATGGTCAAACGCAACGTCGTCAGCGTCCCGGCCACGATGTCCTGCGAGGAGCTGATCGACATGATGCGCGCCAAGCGCTTCGTCGCACTGCCCGTGGTCGACTTCGACGGCCGACTCATCGGCGTGGTCAAACGCGACGAGGTCATGGCCGCCGGCGAGCTCGAGGCGTTCGAAGACATGCAGAAGATCGTGGGCGCCGGCGCCGACGAGCGTGCGCTGTCACCGGTGTCGACCGTCGTCCGCAGCCGCCTGCCCTGGCTGATGGTGAACCTCGGCACGGCGTTCATGGCCGCCGCGGTCGTCGGGCTGTTCGAGGGCGTCATCGCGCAGGTCGCGGCCCTGGCCGTGATGCTGCCCATCGTCGCCGGTCAGGGCGGCAACACCGGCGCGCAATCCCTCGCCGTGGTCATGCGCGGCCTGGCCCTCCGCGAGATCATCCCCGGCGTCAACCGACGCGTCGTCAGCAAGGAGCTCGTCGCCGGCGTCATCAACGGCGTCGCCGTCGCCGTCGTCACCTCCCTCGCCGTCCTCGCCTGGCGGGCGATCGTCGGCGACGCGGCCTCCGTCGCGTCAGGCCTCGCCCTCGTCATCGGCCTCGCCATGATCGTCAACATGGCCGCCGCCGCCCTCTCCGGCGCCGCCATCCCGCTCGTCCTCCACAAGATGGGCCGCGACCCCGCGCAGTCCGCCTCGATCTTCCTGACCACCGTCACCGACATCGTCGGCTTCGCCGCGTTCCTCGGCTTCGCGAAGATCATGATGCCGATGATCACCACGAGTGCCTGATCATGACCGACCGCCCGACACACAACTTCGCCGAACAACCCGACGGCGACGACGCCGATCGCTTTGTCACCTGGCTGCAGGAAGCGACCATCGCGTCACTCACGCGGTCGTACGGCGACGTGGAAGGCACGAAGGCCGCGATCTTTCTCTACGTCAGTCGCGCACACGAGGCCCACATGCCCGACGGCCGCATGGCGGGCCTGTTCGGCAGATGCGTCGTTGACGCGGGTTACAGCGAAGAGGAAGACGAAGCGGCGTTCGCCTGGCTGGAGCACTTCCATCAGACCGTCAGCAAGCCTCACCGCGACAGCTGATCCGCAAACCGTTTCGACCGCTCAAAGCGACCGCGACAGGCCCCCGCGTCCCGCCCTGCGCGTATACTGTATAACGAGCCTTTCTGGCGAACGGGCCATTCCGGAGGAGGTCGACATGAACAGCAAACCGCCGATGCGCGAGGCGTTTGTCGCCTGCGTTGTGGTGCTCGCGACCATTACGGCGCGGGCGGCCCAGCCGATCCCCGCCGGCGAAAAAGCCGTGACGGAGGTCCAGGTCGCCGATCGCATCTACGAGCTCAACCGCCGGCAGTACATCGCGATCCACGACAAGCACGGACACTTTGATCCGAAGTGGGATGAAGCGGCCGAGCAGATGCTCAACGTCATCTGCCGCTGGCGCGTGCCCAGCACCGCGCCGGCAACCGAAGGACTGATGCCCAGCGTCGAGCAGGCCAACGCGATCTCCAACAAGCTGCTGGCGTCGGGGTGCGACGATCCGCTGCTCATGGCGTTCTGCGGTCGCCTGATGTGCGACGCCGGCAATCTCAACGAAGGGCGCGACGTGCTCAAGAAGTGGCGGGCGCGCCTCCCCGAAACCCACTACCCGCTGATCGCCCAGGCGTTCCCGCTGCAGACGCTGCGCGTCATCGCGCTGCGCGAGGGACCCAGGAAGGCCGACCTCGCGCGGCAATACACCAACGAGCTGATCCCCCTGCTGATCCGCGTCATGCAGAGCGACTTCTACGGCCCCGACGATCAACAGCTGCTGTGGCGTACGCTCAGCCACTACTTCATCAAGGGCGCCGGCTACGAGTTCTACCAGCAGTTGTCCGACGCCGTCGGTCGGGCCAAGGGGATCGACCCGTGGCTGTCCTGCACGCTGCGCGGCAACTTCGCGATCGAGGACGCGTGGAAGGCGCGCGGCAACGGCTACGCCAACACCGTCAGCCCCGCGCAGTGGCGCGCGTTCTCCGAGCGGATCGAGGTGGCCGCCAAACTGCTCAACGACGCCTACAACCTGCACCGCGATCGGCCGGAACCGGCGACCGGGATGATCACGCTCGCGATGGCGGGCCACATCGACGAGGGCTCAGCGCGGGACTGGTTCGACAGGGCCGTGGCGGCGCAGCTCGACTACCTGCCGGCCTACACCGTATTCAGCCATGCGATCTGGCCGCGCTGGGGCGGCTCCATCAGCCAGATGATCGCGTTCGGACTGGAGTGCGCGAACACCGATCGGTTCGACACCGAGGTGCCCTACCAGATGTTCGAGATTTACCAGAACGTCGTCGTCGAGCTGGACGGTTCGCACGAACTGGCGGGGAAGCTGACGGCGATGTACGCGCCGCTCGACCACGTGCTGGCCGGCTACCAGGAGTACGACAAGGAAGACCTGCCGCGCGTGGCGTGGAACCAGAGCCGGCGGGCGGCGCTGGCGTGGCGGTTCGGGCGATACGACGCGGCGCGCAAGATGATCGAGGCCGCGGGCGACCAGCTCGACGCCTCGGCGTGGGACCTGTTCGGCGGCGACGGGGCGACCGCCATCGGCGAGTCGCTGGCGCGTTCGGGCGATCTGGCGGACGCGACAAACGCGGCGTTGGACGACGCCGAGGGACGCCGCTGGGCCGAGGCGAGCGCCGCGTTCTCAAAGCTCGCCGCGACGGCCGACCTGGCGCCCCCCGTCAAGGATTACCTCACGCTACAGGCGCGCCGCGCCGATCTGATGGTTCGCTTCGAGCACGGGCTCGTGGTCGACATCCAGCCGAACGTCGCGCGCGACTGGAAGACCGTCCAGGGCACGTGGTGGTTCGACCCGCTCGGCGGCGTCCGCGCCAAGTCGACAGGGCGCGGCATGTGGATGATTCACGAACTGACATTCGGCAACCGCTTCGAGATGACCGGCGTGTTCGAATACAAGGGCGCCTCGAAGCACCCGGGCTTTTTCGTCGGGCCCTTCCTCAACCCGACGTCCGGCCATTCGATCCTCTTCCAGGCGGACCTCATCGAGCAGCGCGTGTACGTATCGAGGCCCAGCAGTATCGAGAAGCAGAGCGCCGCCGCGCCGGTCAGGGAGGTCAATACGTTCCGGCTCACGTGCTACGACGGGGCGGTGACCTACGCGGTGAACGGCCAGCGTGCATTCAGCGATCCCGAACTCCTCGACCCGCGTGCCGACCCGCCCCGCATCGGCCTCGGCGCCAACTTCAATCACCCCACCGCGCAGATCTGCTACCGCGACGTGAAGATCCACAAGCTCGACCAGCCGCCCGGCCAGGAACCCCCGCTGCCGAAGCGGCCCGAAGGCCTCGTGCTGCACTACGATTTCTCGAAAGCGCCCGAGCTCGAGGCCGTCGCACCCAACGCCACGGGCGACCTCTATCCCGCCCGCATCTTCGACCCGCACTGGGTGAAGGACGGCCCGGCGCAGGCCCTCGAGTTTGTCGGCGGTGACAACTACGTCGACACCGGCTTCTGCGATCACCTGCCCTACTGGACGATCTCCGCGATCGTGCGGTCGCCGCAACCGCCCGGCAAGGGCACGGCGACCGGGCCGATCGAGAAGGAGTCCAACTTCGTGATGCACTGGGATCACTTCAACGCCGACCTGGCCGGATCGGTGCAGGTGCGCAACGGTGGACAGTGGTTCGTCGCTAAGTTTGGCGCGCTCAAGGCCGACACGTGGTACCACCTCGTCGGCGCCTACGACGGCAAGGTGGTCCGCGCGTACGTCAACGGCGTGCAGACCGGGGCGGCGGAGACGACCGGCGGACCGGCCGACGACAACCAGTATTCGCTGAAGCTGGCGCGGCACGTCGTGTGGGATGCGCCGTTCAAGGGCCGCCTGCGCGAGGTGCGCGTCTACGACCACGCGCTTAGCGCCGACGACGTCAAGAAGCTCTACGACGAAGCCGCCGCGAAGCATCTGCTCGAAACCGATAAGTGATAGAAGCGCTTGATCGACCGGTCACTCGTCGCGCCACGCCTCGGCGAGGGTGAGCGTGCGGGTGGACGTGTCGGTGAACACGCCGAGCTTCGTGACGGACTTGTCGATGCGCTGCTGGACCGGGCCGGCGCCGAGCAGGTAGCTCGTGGTCGTCACGACGTCGGCGGAGGCGAGCGGGAAGTCGAAGTGTTCGGTGGTGCGTACGACGCGCGTGTCGAACGAGCCGAGCGGCGTCTCCACGACGCGGCGACCGATGAACTCGACGCGGCGGGTGTACTCGCCCTCGGCCTTGACGTGCTTGCCTTCGAGGTCGGTCACGCGGACCTTCGCACGCGTGGTGATCGGCTGACCCTCGCGCAGCTCGCCGGGCAGCATCGCGATGCCGGGCGTGGTGCGCACGTCGCTGTCGCGCTCGGTCAGCCGCTCGGACATCAGCACGATCGAGCCGCCCTCGCCGCGACGCAGCGCCTGCGACTTCCACGTCGCGTGATCCACCCGCCAGCGGGCGTCGTCCTCGGCGACGATCTTCACCTGCACCGTCTGCGACGCGTCGGCCGTGCCCTCGGCCGCATCGCCGTGCGCGCCTTCGTTCGTCGTGTACGTGAACCGCGCCGACGCCGCACGCAGCGGCATCAGCTGCTCGGCCGTGACCACCTCCGCCGCGTCGGCGCGCCGGTCGGCCGCGCCCGCGTGCCGGTCCGCGGCGTGGGCGCTGTCGATCGCGCCGATCACCGTCACGCCGATCAGCGCCGCGCCGAACCCCGCCGTACGCATCGCGGACAACAGCGTCGCGTCGTCCAGCCAACCGCGGCGATGCGCGCGACACACGAGATAGACGGCAAGCAGAATCACGTTAACGTTATTACTCGGCGAATCCCGCCCCGCGCGTCCAAATCCGATCAACGTCCGCAGCGCTTACACGCCCTGTCGGCCGTCCATCACGATCGTTCACCGGGGCGGATCAGGGGTGAGCATCGTTCAGCGAAGCCGGGGATTGTACCCGAACGCCGGCCAACGCAAACCCGGAATCCACCCCGGCGCCGCCCCACCGGCCGCCCGATCCGCGTAAAATGGCCCCATGCCCTTTCCGTTCCTGTCCGATTACGACGCCCGGGCCCGCCCGAAGCCGAACACGTTCTACCCGCCGAAGACCAGCCCGACGCTGATCCGCCTGCTGCGCCTGGGCATCCGCCGGTCGATCCGCCGCAAGCTCGACGTCACCGAGATCGAGATCAGCGACGCCGACCTCGACACGCTGCGCCGGCTCAAGGGCCAGCGCGTCATGCTCACGCCGAGCCACTCCGGCGGGTTCGAGCCGCACATCGTGATGTACCTGTCGAAGCTGCTGGACGACATCTACAACTTCATCGCGGCGATCGAGCTGTTCGAGCAGGCGCCGATCAACAGCTGGCTGATGCCGCGTCTCGGCGTGTACTCGGTGATCCGCGGCGCGATCGACCGCCCGTCGCTGAGCATGACACGCAAGCTGCTGACCGACGCGGAGCGCTGGCTGGTCGTGTTCCCCGAGGGCCAGACGATCTGGCAGAACAGCACGCTGGTGCCGTTCCAGCAGGGCGTGTTCCAGCTGGCGTTCAAGGCGTACGAGGACGCGCGTAAGGCCGACAACGCGGCGCATCTCTACTGCGTGCCGATGGCGATCAAGTACGTCTACCTGCGCGACATGCACGACGACATCGACGCATCGCTGGCGACGCTCGAGCACGCGCTGGCGATCGACGCGCGTGCCGCCGACGACGACCACGCCACGCCGCTGTCGCGCTACGCGCGGCTGCGCCGCATCGCCGAGGCCGTGGTCATCGCCAACGAGAAGTCGCACGGCGTGACGCCCGCCGAGGGCGCGTCGATGAACGACCGCATCCAGGGGCTCAAGGAGTTCGCGATCGCCCGGCTCGAGCAGCAGCTCGACATCACGCCGCCCGCCCGCGCGACGCTGCTCGATCGCATCCGCACGCTGTTCAACGCCGTGGACCGCGTCGTGGCTGACGACCCGGCGCAGTCGCCCTACGAACACGCGCTCGCGGAAGAGCGCCAGCAGGTCGCCCGCACGTTCTACGACGACCTGTGGCGTGTGCTGCAGTTCGTGGCGATCTACGACGGCTACGTCGGCGAGTCGATGACCGTCGAGCGGTTCATGGACGTGCTGTGCCTGCTGGAGAAAGAGGTGCTCAAGCGCCGCCACGTGTGGGGCCCGCGCAAGGCGCTGGTGCGCGTGGGCGAGCCGGTCGACCTCCGCGATCGCTTCGACGCGTACACGAACGACAAGCGCGCGACCGCCAGCGACGTAACGATGCAGATCGAGACCGCCGTGCGCACGATGCTCGACGATCTGTCGCAAGGCGCGGCGATGGTCCGCGACGCGTGACACGCGGCGCGCGGCGCGTGACGCGTTTCCGGCATCAGAAGATGTGATTTCGGGTAGGCCCCGGTCGGGGGATCCTTATAATTGTTGATGTAACGGCCCCCCAACCGCAGGCGACGCACACGCGACCGCCGGCACAATCCGAGATCCACAACATGCAAGATCGGGCGTATGACGTAACGGGTCACGGTCGCCGCAAGGCGTTCACCGTGGTGGAACTGCTGGTGGTCATGTCGATCATCGTGCTGCTGCTGGCGTTGCTGCTGCCATCGATGCGGAACGCGCGCGAGGTCACGCGGATCGCCACGTGCGCCGCAAACGTGCACCAGCTCCAGGCGTCGTTCCTCGCGTACGCCGGCGACGAGCTGGGCTTTCTGCCCAACACGCGCAGCTATGAGGCGGGCAACAATCACGATCGTCACCACATGCTGTGGGTCTGGTCGAAGGACATGGGCGACTACCTGCGGAACACCTACCTCGGCGGCGATTACCGCGTGATGCTCTGCCCCGCCGCGGACCGGCATCACCCCGACCCCGAGAAGTACTGGTCCGTCGGCTACGCCAACGACACCCAGTCACGATGGACGGGCTACGTGTCGGCGACGAGCAACCGGCTCAACACGTCCTTCTTCGAGTCGATCACGCCCGACGGGCACGACGTGTACTGCGGCAAGGTGTCCGGCCCGCGGTCGACGAACATGCTGCTGTCCGACACGCTCTACCACACCACCGACTACGACGCGACGCGCGGCGACTGGACCTGGCGGTGGTCCACCGTTGACGGGAACTTCTCCACGCACCCCGGTTCCGACGACGTCGGCTTCGACCGCGCCCGCGGCGCCAACGTCGGCCTCATCGACGGCTCGGTCTCGTGGAAGAACATCGACGACACCGCCCCGCAGGTCCGCCACAAATTCTCGTGGGCCTGGCGGCAGTACTACTGGTGATCGCGCGGTCGACACCGATCGAATTCGAATCCCTCGCGCCTATCCGCCCTGCACATCCGGATTGAAGTATCGCTCGAGCAGGATCGTGCCGCACAGGCGCGTGACGGCGGGGTCGTCGACGTGTCTGATCAGGCGGTGGAAGCTGTAGAGCACCTTGAACAGGTGACCGAACGCGACCCAGTAGCCGTTGGGATTATTCGCTTCGCTCCACGCGTGGTTCCACCGCTGGCGCTGGGCGGGGTCCTGCCAGAACTCTTTGTGCTGGATGTCAGTCCACGTGACGGGTTTCGCGTCGCGCGGGTTCGCCGCGTCGTCAAACGCGGGGACGGGCTCGTCGATGTGAGCGCGGTGGCCGACGTGCCCGGCGACGGCCAGGTCGCGGTAGCCCATCATCTCGAGGTTCATCAGCGCCTCGGTGTGCGTGATCATGTGCGTGAAGTTGGGACGCCGCACCGACGGACGGCCGAGCAGCGGCTCGAATCGCGCGAGGCTCACGAACGTCGCGTCGATCATCGCCTGCGTGTCGGCGTACGGCTGGACGTTGGCGGGCTTCTTCGGGGCCTTCTTCGCGACCTGTCGGCTCAGGCCGCAGAGGCTGTCGACGAGCTTCGGCTGCGCCATGTGCGGCGCGTCGCGCAGCGCGCGGGTGGACAGCGAGGCGAAGATCACCGCGTGCCCGTGCGCGCGCACGCCGTCGCGCATCGCCGGGACGAGGGCCTCGGGGATGCGTTCGACGAGCGACGCGTCGGCGGGCTGCTCGGGCAACGGCGTGAACTGCTCGTCGCGGAGTGCGATGACGGCGTCGAGCTGCGACTTGATCGCCTCGACGGTCTCCGGGCCGAGGTTGTTCTCATTGCAAAGGTAGTAGCCGGCCAGGACGCCGGCGCCCCAGTGGCTCTCGAACCACCCCTTGGCGCGGGCCATACCGGTCAGCCCCTTGTCGAGGTACGTCGCATCCAGGCGCCCGGCGCGCGGCGCGTCACCGCCCGCAGCGTCGGCGCGTCCGACGGCCTGATGGACGGTCAGGCCGGTGATCATGGCGGCACAGATATCGAGGAATTCGTGTCGGTACATAGGCGGCCCCTGGCGCGGTTCGAACGACGTGTCGCCAACGCTTGTCAGTATACCCGGGCAAACGCCACGGCCCGGAGGATGATTGGCAATCCGCGAGCGGCGCGGCTAGATTGAGATGCATGGGAGACCGGCCGCGGCGCCGAATTGGGGATGCAGATCAAGCTTACCGGATAAGAACAAGAGGAACAGCCATGAAGCGTATCGCGAATCTGTTGTCGGTCGTGCTGGCCGTGGTGCTGATGGCGTGCGCCGGTTCGGCGCTGGCCGACAAGCCGGAGGGCAAGGGCAAGCCGGACAAGGGCGCCGAGGCCCGGGGCGGCAAGCCGGAAGACAAGGGCAAGGCGGAACGCGAAGGCGATGAAGAGCACGGCAGGCCCGAGGGTAAGGGCAAGCCGGATCGCGACGGCGACGAAGGGCACGGCAAGTCGGGCGACCGCATCGGCGGCAAGGGCGTCAGCAAGGCGGAACTCGAGGAGCGCAAGCACGCGGCCCGCGTCGCGAAGCTCGAGAAGATCAAGGCCCTGGCCGAGGAGAAGAAGAACGCGGAGATGAGCGCGAAGGTCGACAAGCTGATCGCGCAGGAGAACGAGCGTTACGAAGCGATGGTCGCCCGCATGAAGGACGGCGACAAGGGCGACAAGCCGTCAGCCGACAGGGCCGAGCGCGGCGATCGCCCGGAGAAGGGTGACAAGGCCGGCAAGGCCGAGGGCGACGACGACAAGTCGGAGCGTGGCGATCGCGACAAGGCCGACAGCCCCGAGAAGGCCGAGAGGGGCAGCCGCGGCGACAAGGTCGGCGATCGCGAGGAGCGGACCAAGGGCCGCCCGACGAGCAACTGACGCCACGCGCGACGCCCCCGCGACCATCACACGCCAGAGATCGAACCGAATCGAATCGAGGAGCAGCCATGACACGCATCATCACCGCGACCCTGATCGCGCTCGCCTCACTGACCCTCGTCGCGTGCGGCGACAGCGGCTCGGCGCCCGCCAAGTCGTCCGGCAACGGCAGCGCCCCCACCACCGAGAACCAGGTCGCCCTTGCGCCGACCCCCGAAGAGGCCGCGGCCAGCATCAACGAAAACAACTACCAGGACGAGCTGAAGAAGATCGAAACGGAACTCGACGCCGAGACCAAGTAAGCGACACGGTCGCTCCGTGACACGTCGCTCACCCGTTACACGATGCGGACGACGAAGTCGTCGTCGAACGTCGCGGCCGTCGCCTCGGCGACGCTGCGGAATGCGACCGCTCCGTCCGCCGTCGCGAAGCGCAACCCGCGGAAGCCCGTCGTCGCCACGCCGAACGGCACGCCGCTGTTGGCCGGATCGATCAGCCCGAGCGTCACGACGCCCAGCGTGTTGGCCGTGATGTCCGAGCCGACGAACGCCGGGTCCGCACCGCCGCGGACGCCGCGGACGACCACGCTGCCGATCGACGCCAGCGCGTCGTAGTCGCCGCCGTCCTCCGGCAGGCCCTCCACGCCGTCCATCACGCCCGCGGCCAGTCGGCTGTCGACCATCCGGCCGATCACCGCCCCGCCGATGCTGCCCGCCGTCTTGACTTCGCTGCCGACCATCGCGCCGAACACGCCGAAACGTCCGAGCGACACGACGCGCGGATTGCTTTCGTCAACGCCCTGCATCAGCGCCACCGTCGCGTCGACCATGTCGCCGCGCGCGCTCAGCACCACGATGCTGTTGGCCTTGATCGATCCGCCCATATCGCCCAGCACGCTGAGCACGCGCAGGTCGCCGCTAACGAGCAGCGTCCACGCCGCGTCGATCGACCCCGCGAGCACGGCGGACCCGCCGCCGGTGATGTCCCACACGCCGCCGAGCACCGCGCCCGCGACGCGCAGGTTGACGAACGCCGCGGGCGCGCCGTCGATGTTGTCGAGCGTGATGTCGAGCTCCGCGTCGCCCGCGACGCCGCTGCGCCGATCGCCGCGCGTCAGCCACTGCCGCAGCGTGTCGGCCGTCAGCGCCCCGCCCAGCCAGTCCGTCACGACGATGCTGCCCGCGTCGCCAGCGACGTCCAGCGCCAGGTCCGTCACCCGCCCGAACACCGCGCTGCGCAGCGACCCGCCGCCGATCATGATCGACGCGTCGCTCACGTCGCCGCCGAGGATCGCGCCCACGTCGCCGACGATGTCGAAAGCCACGTCGCGCAGCGCCCCGGCGAACCGGGCGCCGCCGAGTGTCGCCGATACGGCGCCGTCGCCGCTGAGCGTCAGGCCCGCCTCGAAGTCGCCGTCGACCCCGCCGCGCCGATCGCCCGTCGCCAGCAGCGTGCCGATCCACGGCGCGACGATCGTGTCGACGTCGTCGTCGGTGTCGACCCAGTCGATCACACGCAGCAACCGGATGCCGCTGCCGGACTCCAGCGTCGTGTCCGCCACGCGCCCGAGCATCACGACGACCGAGTCGTCCGGCGTGCCGCCGATCGACAGCAGGTGGTTGTCGGCGATGTCGCCGAGCTGAATCACCCGCGCCGCGCCGCTGATCGTCACGTCGCCGAGAACGTCGGTCGTGCGTCCGATGAGATTGCCCAGGTCGCCGTTAATGACGATATCGCCGACCGTCATCCGCCCGTCGCCGCCGCGAGCGCTGATCACCAGCGATCCACCGGCGCCATCGACGAACGTAAGACTGTCCAGTTGAAGCTGGTCGCCAGTGACCATCATCCGCGACCCGACCTGCGCGAACTGCACGTTGCCGCCCGAGAATTCGGCGTCGGCCTCGCGACCTCGAACATCGATAATGACATCGGTGCCGTCGGCATCGGTGAAGATGATCTGACGCGCGAAAGGCGTATCGGTAGCGAGCGGAACGGTGATGTCGGTCATCGCTGCGGGGTTCCACGGGTTCAATCGTGGCGCCTGGCCAAAGCCGAAGTGCACGCGGTTCGGGCTTCCCATTGCAAGGTCCGAATAGGCGATCGCGTCCGAGAACGTGAAGTCGTTTACGACATCGACAAACGGCGCGACGATCGCGTCGAGCCCGAAGGGTACGTGCAGATCTCCCGCCGCCACGCGCCCGTCACCGCCATTCGACGTGGCGATGATCAGATCACCGGAGTTTGCCGCGTACTCGCTGCTCCCGGCCTGACTCTTCCAGTCAAGGACCACGCCTTCGAACACAAGGTCGTCACCGGTGACGGTAACGATATCGCCAACGACGTCGTGGTGGATGTTCTGACCGCTGAAGTACGCCGAGCCGCGCCGATCGTTCAACTCGACGGCCACGTCCGTGCCGTCGGTGTCGGTAAAGACCAGACGCTTTGGCAACTCCGCGTATTCATAGACGTAGCCGCTGATCGGATCATTAACGAGCCCAGTAATCTCATCACTGTGGCCATCGCCGAACTCGACCGCGTAGGCGCCGCGTGACTCGAAGACATACGGTTCGCTGACGCCGCCGTAATTGTCCCTCGCATAAACGAGAATATTGAATGGCCCCTCGGGTGCGGCGAAGGATCCCGAACCTTGTTCTTCATTGATAACAAAGATCGTTCCCCCGCTGCCTTCCGGCCGCTGCACCATATCAGAGAGCTCGAAGTAGGGCTCGGCGGAATCCGGCTGGAGGTCTCTATCGAAATCGGCGTAGTACTCGACCTGCGCGTATTCATCGCCATCGACATCGGTAATCGACCACCCGTGCCACTGAAAGAGCAGACCCGCGCCCGTTCCGATCGGGACCAGCCGACGCCCATCGACCACAGCGGCCGCAATGGGCGATAGGGTGATCTGTGGCGCGTGATTGTCGCCGGTCACGGCCACCGGCAACTTCGTCACAAACCCATCGAGATCGCCGCCATGCGTGATATCCCACCCGTCAGTGATCCAACCGGACGATTCGGTTCCCCCAGCGACGATCACGTTACGCGCCCCATCCAAGGCGATCGCGAGACCTTCATCCTGGGTGTCACCACCGACGTAACTGGACCACAGGTGAGCGCCGTCCAGCGAGGCCTTGAGCACGAACGCGTTGCTGAAGTTGTACATGTCTTCGGGAACGTTGAGCGTCGTATCGGGGCCGCCGGAGACCCAGCCGTCGCTCTTCGTTCGCCCGGTGACATACACCCCGCCGTTGTTAACGGCCACGCCGTAGGCAAAGTCATCGGCTACGCCGCCGACCAGGCTTGACCAGCGGTGCTGCCCCGCCGGATCGATCGACACGACAAACCCATCGTAGCCGGGGCTTCCCGAATCAAAGTGCCCACTGAACTCTTCGTCGAATCCGCCGCTGATCCAGTCGTCCGATTGTGTGGTGCCGACCACATAGATGTTGTCGAAGTAGTCGGTGTCGATGCCGTACACGCGCTCGAAGTAGATGCTTCCCAACAGGGTCGACCACTGCTCCTGACCGTCGGGGTCGAGCTTGACGAGGTATCCGTCATAGGTCACCGATCCGGTTACGGCGGTGTCGTAGGCATAGGTCGTGTCGTAGCCACCAGAGACCCAACCGCCGCTCGCGGTGTAGCCACCGACGAGAACGTTGTCCTGTGAATCCACCGCAACCGCCAACGCCGACTCGCTGCCGCCACCACCGAGATAGCGAAGCCAGTCGATCGCGCCTTCGCTGTCGAGCTTCGCCGTAAACGCCTCACGCGTGCCGTATTCAAACGTGAAGAACGAACCGTAGTCTCCGATCTGCTCTGTCGTCCGGCCGCCGATCACGATGTTGTTGTACCGGTCGATATCGACATCATAGATCGTGGCGTCGCCAACGCCGGCGGACCAGATCATGTTTCCATCACTATCCAGTTTCGCGACGAAGCCCGCCGTGCTGTATTGGGGATCAGTCGTCGTGGTCAACCAACCATTGTCCGCGGTGAATCCCACTACGACGACGTCCCCGTGTCGATCAATCGCAACACCTTGCGCACGATCAGCCGCATCCCCACCGATGTAGGTGGACCACAGGTGATTACCCTCGGTGTCGAACTTGACGAGAAACGCGTCGGTGACCGGGGCCCCGTCGAGCAACGTATCGGGGCCGCCACTGACCCAGCCGGGCGACTCGGTGGTTCCAACCACATAGACGTTACCTGCGCTATCGACCGCAACATCGGTTGCCTGATCGCTACCCGCATCGCCGAGGTATGACGAGAATGCCGCGCTGTGGTCGAGTGTCGGCAACCCACCACCGCCACCACCGCCACTGCCAAAAAACGTTGACATCAACAGCCGAAGCTCCAGCGGCTCGACGACCACCGGCGTACACCTGCGACCGCCACGCCGGCGTCGCGCGGCGTGGCGACGGAAACACATCTCCCGGAATGTCTTGCGTAGACGAAACATGCACACACTATAGCGACCTTCGCACGTGTCGGGTTCACGCCGCGGAAATATGACGGTTTTAACACGCACGAAGCGGGCCGAGGCTCGATCCCCGCTGCGCGGCACGTTGCGCGGCACGCGGTGCGCCACGTGGTCGCCGCCTCACGCGCCCGATCCGCCCGTCACCAGCCACCGCTCCGCCTCGTCGATGTCGCTGAAGATCTCCACCTCCACGTGCGCCGCGCCCATCAGCGATTGATACATCCGAGCGATCCCGTAAATCAGGTCGCTCGAACACACCAGCGCGATCCGGAACGCCGGCCAGCTGCCCACCAGACGCATGTCCGCGTTGATGCGTTGCTCGAAGTCGCCCATGCTCGCCTGCAGGTCCTCGATCTGACGCAGGTCCACCAGGTGACCGAAGTCCGCCTCGAAGCCCGGCCGAGACGCCGCGTCGCCCAGGCAGCGCAGGAACTCCTCGCGGTTCAACATCTCCGTCGCCGTGAAGCGCACGATACGATGGTCCCGGTCGATCTCGATCGAATACGCCACGCTCACCGCCCCTCAAACTTGACCCCGCAACCAGCGTGCGACAACCATGCACGCCGTACGCCAAACGCCCCGGCCCATTGTAACAACCATCCTCCACACAACCCAGCCTCACGTCGCCCTTTAACACACACCCACCCACGCCGCACCGCCCCGCACGCTGTCGCGCACAATGCCTAACATTATGCTATAATCATGTCGCGTCATCCTAACCCCAAACCCCAACCCCCAACCCCCGCCAGCCCATGCACCCACCCGACCTCGCCACCTTCGACCGCCCGCCGTCGTGGGTCAACAACAACCACCGGCCCGACCGCTCCGCCTGCCTCGACGTCCGCGCCGCGCACGTGTGGCGCTCCGTCAACCCCGCCGCCTGGTCGCCCGTACCCGCCAAACCCCAGCCCGGGACCCGCCGCCCCGACGCCCGCGTCTCCCCCGAGGCCCGCGCCCAGCTCACCCTCCACGCCCGCGACCTCCAGCACATCTTCGACCACGCCCGCCCGTTCCCCCTCGTCGGCGACCTGCGCACGCCGAAGTCCAACGCCCTCAAGGACCCCACCATCCACCCCGTCCGTCGCCGTCACCGCAAACCCACCGACGCCCCCTACCGCGCCCGCCGATCCACGCACGACAAGCAGCGCTACGCCGATCCCAACCGCGGCGCCGCCGCCGTCAAGACGCTCGCGCTGCCCGCGCTGTGGTCCCAGCGTCTGACCCTCGAACGCTGGCGGCTCCACGACCGCCTCGCCCAGCACTTCCTCCTCTGCCCGCGCTGCGGCGAAAAGAAATCCAAGCTCTTCCTCCTTCTCGCCACCGACGACGAACGCCGCGACGCCGACCTCGCCCTCGACTACCTCCACCGCCTCAACCGCTACCGCCCCAACCGCCCCGGCTCCCCCGACGAGCTCCGCCTCGTCCAACGCTTCGGCCCCCTGTTCCCGCCCCGCCCGCTCCTCTGCCTCGCCTGCCTCGACCTCCGCTACGGCTACGCCCGCTTCCCCGTCGTCCTCGACCCCATCGACACCACCCGCCTCTCCCGCACCGCCGCCCAACACACCCGCGCCGCCCTGACCGAACTGACCAACCTCGCCGCCGCGATCCACCGAAAGACCGACATCCAGCAAGCCGCCCGCAAGCGGTATGAACGGTTGTTAAGGAAGTACGACGTGGAGTAGGGTTCAGGGGGCAGGAGTCAGGGGTCAGGTGTCAGTGAAACCGAAACAGAGCCGGACTCTGTGAGTCCGGGCATCCCGCGACAACGAGATCGCGCCCACGCCGCCGCGTGCCACGGCTGTCTCAGCCGTGCAATCACGATGTGCAAACAACCAAGTGATGCACTGCTGACACAGCAGTGGCACACGAACCCGGCCACCCGCCAGGCCCCGGCCTACGAACTACGGACTACGGACTACGGACTGCGGACTGCGGACTGCGGACTGCGGACTGCGGACTGCGCGGTATTGCAACAGGTCAGTTGTGGACCATGGGGTGGTTGTGTTTATGATGCGAAGACGATCGTGTACCGGTTGATGTAATTCGAGCAAAACAACTTCTACACCTCATAGCTGCGCAATGGGGGTACTCATGCCAGAATCAGGTAGTCTTTGGCGCAACAATTGGCACGTACTTGAGGAAATTGATCGAGGCGGCCAAGGCATCGTCACTCAGGTCAAAGAGGTGACTGATCCCCAGCGGCTTGCGGTGTTGAAGCAAATTGTTCCTCGTTGGAGAGATGATCCACAGGCGCGCGAGCGCCTGCGTCAAGAAGCTGAAACGTTGACTTTGTTGCACAGCAAGGGGGCAATGGTGCCCGAAGTGTATGAGTCATCCATCTCGAACGATTCCAGTGAACCATACTTGATCATGGAATTTATTGAGGGTGTCCGATTTGACAAGTGGCTCAAGAATGAAGCTCCGACTGATCCCAGGAATGCGGCAACGATCACTCGTAATATCGCGAGAACAATTGAGCTGTGTCATAAATGCAAGATTGGTCATCGGGACATCAAGCCAACGAATATCATCCTGAAGAATGGAGAGATTTCATCGCCGTACATTCTTGACTTCGGCATTTCATTCGATTCCCGGCAGTCAGTGGTACTTACTCGCGATGGCGAGATGTTTTGGAATGAGTTTATCATGTTGCCAGAATGTCAAGATCGCACTGGTGGACATCGTGACCTTCGCTCAGACATTACGGCACTTGCGGGAATCTTCTTCGCCTGTATCACAGGTGAACCACCCGTGATGTTGCGGGATTCAAGCGAAATGGCACCGCATCAGCGGCATGAATCGCTTTTGACGCGAAATGTTGATTCCGCTGAAGTTACTGAGCAGTTGATGTGGTTCTTCGACCGAGCATTCTCATATCGGATCGATCGCAGATACCAAACGCTCGATGGCTTTATTGAGGAACTTGATCGATTCTCTCAGCCACCAATCGACGAGGACCTCGATATCTTCGAGCAGTTTAAGATTCTCGACTCGGCCGTAGTATCGACAGATCGAAACGTCCAATTGATTGCGTTGCGAGCCAAGTACTTTACGGTTCGTAGCGCAATTCTTAAGGGTCTGGAGCCGACGAAAAAGCGATTGGCAACTGCGAACGCAAAGTCCAACAGCATTAATCTCGACTTGAGGTCATTGGCGCCCGAGAATCAACTAAACATTAAAGGCACAGAGCTATTGGATCGCCCCCAAGAGGTGCATGCGATACTGATAAGCCGTGATCACTTCAACTTTTCGGCAGTGTGCCTCATTGCTGGCGTTGCTGACGGCATGGATATCCACGTTTATACGACTTCGTATTTCACGTCTTCCAATAATTGGAAAACTCCAAGCAAACGCCTCGTTTGGGAAAAGACAATAGTTGTTCCTGAGGATATGAAAGAAGTTTCAACAGCAAAGATAAAGATAGCAGTTCAAGCACTCTCCAAGAAGTTGGCGAGAGAGATAAAAGAATTGGCTCGTCGGGTGAACAATCCTTCTTGATCAGCTAGGTACCAGTACACGCCGCAGTGAAGCGTAGGAGTGCCGGGTGCCCGGGCTGAACTCCAACACGTCACCGCAAACGGGTGTGCCACGGTCATTAGACCGTGCTGGTTCGGTGAGGTTCCCCACGAATGGTGGGCGCGAGTATATCGCTAGGCGGCGGATTGTTCATACTCGACGGGGCTGAGGTAGCCCAGGGCCGAGTGACGTCGTTGGGGGTTGTAGTAGTTGTCGATGTAGTCGGTGATCGACGCG
>WGMA01000036.1 GCA_016125285.1 Phycisphaera sp. | reverse complement strand
TGCTGGATGCTGGATGCTGGATGCTGGATGCTGGATGCTGGATGCTGGATGCTGGATGCTGGATGCTGGATGCTGGATGCTGGATGCTGGATGCTGGATGCTGGATGCTGGATGCTGGATGCTGGATGCTGGATGCGCCCATCGTACACGTCGCGTCGATCCAGCATCGGGAGCGCAGCGACCCATCCAGCAACGCGCATCGCGAGCGCCGCGAGCCCTACATCGCCCCGCCCGGGATGTTCGGCGCGCTGGGGCTCAGCAGGTCCACCACCAGTTTCTCCGACGGCAGCAGCTTGCCCGCGTTGATCATCTCGTCGGGGTCGAACGCCGCCTTGATCTTCGCGAACGCCTCGAGCGTCGCGGCGGTGAACATCACCTTCATCATCGGCAGCTTCTCGACGCCCACGCCGTGCTCGCCGGTCAGCGTGCCGCCGATCGCGATGCAGAACTCGAGGATCTCGTGGCTCGCCTCCATCACGTTGTGCACCTGCTGGGGATCGTCCTCGTCGAACAGCAGGATCGGGTGCACGTTGCCGTCGCCCGCGTGGAAGACGTTGGTGATCGTCAGGCCGTACTTCTCGCCGATCTGCATGATGCGGTCGATCACGTCCGGCAGCATCGACCGCGGCACGCACGCGTCCTGAGTGCAGTAGCTGGGGCTGATGCGTCCGATCGCACCGAACGCCCGCTTGCGCGCCGACCACAGCTCCGCACGCCTGGCCGGGTCCGCGGAGCACTGCACGTCGGTCGCGCCGTTCGCCCGGCACATCTCGGCCACGCGCTGCATCTGCCCGTCGAGGATCGCCTCGACCCCGTCCAACTCGAACAGCAGCAGCGCCTGCGCGTCGGTCGGGAATCCGTAGTGAAACGCGTCCTCGACGACCTTGACCATCGCGCCGTCCATCATTTCCAGCGCCGCGGGCGTGATGCCCGAGCCGATCACGTCGGCGACCGTCTGCGTCGCGGCCCGAGAATCGGCGAAGATGCCGACGATCGTGCGGAACGCCTGCGGGTCGTTGGTCAGGCGGACCCACACCTTCGTGATGATGCCCATCGTGCCTTCCGACCCGCAGATCACCGCGGGCAGGTCGGCGCCGACGCCGTCGTGCAGCTTCGCGCCGCGCGTGTTGAGCACCGTGCCATCGGGCAGCACCATCTCGACGCCGACGATGTGGTTCGTGGTCACGCCGTACTTCAGCGTGTGAATCCCCCCGGCGTTGGTCGCGCAGTTGCCGCCGACGGTCGACGCCTTCTGGCTCGACGGGTCGGGCGCGAAGCACAGCCGCTCCCCGCCGGGCGTGCGTTTGACCGCCTGCGTCAGCGCCGCGTTGAACACCCCTGCCTCGACGCACGCGATGCGGTTGTGCACGTCGATGTCGAGAATCTTCTTCATGCGTGTCGTCGCGACGATCACGCCATCGCCGTACCCGACGCACGCGCCGGTCAGCCCCGTGCCGCTGCCGCGCGGGACGATGACCACGCCGTGGTCGTGCAGCGTCCTGCACACCGCCGCCACCTGCTCGGGCGTCGCCGGAAACACCACCGCCCGCGGCACGGCCTTGGCGATCGGAAACCCGTCGCACTCATACGCCATCAGTTCCGCGGGGTCGGTCAGCACGTGCTCGCCGCCGACGATTCGACGAAGGTGGTCGATGGTGTGAGCACTGATTTCAGGCATCAGAACGTACTCCGGCGCGGATCAACAACCACTCGTGCCAAACAAATATGACAGCGAATATCGAAGCGAGGATCGCATCAACGATAGCGCCACCCTGTGTTGCACGAATAATCTGATAACAAAGCACGCCAACTGAAACGATGCTGATCGCGATCTCGACGAATCCCCGATGAGCCCAGACGAAACATGGTGATGTCTTAACGTCTCGCCACATCAGCACAACGTAAAAGGCAAACACGCACTCAACAACAACGAATAGGCCTCGCAGCAGCCACACAGCATGATCGGGCACCGCAATCAGAATCCCGCCAAACACCATCAAGAAGAACAGCAGTCCCAAGCCCTCCAGCGAACGCCGGAGTGATCCCTCGCCATAATCAATGCCCAGTTTCATGCGTTCAGTATAACTGCTGAAGTGCACTACTTCATGGATTTCAACGTTCAAGAGGCCGCTACAATGCGTCGATGCCCGACGGATCGTCACACGCCGCGCTGCGATGGATCGCGCACGTCGATATGGATGCGTTTTTCGCGTCGATCGAGCAGCTCGACTTTCCGGAACTGCGCGGCAGGCCCGTGCTCGTCGGCTATGACGGGCCGCGCGGGGTCGTCGCGGCGGCGTCCTACGAGGCGCGGCGGTTCGGGTGTCACTCCGCTCAGCCCATGTCGATCGCACGCCGGCGCTGCCCCGACGCCGTGATCCAGCCCGTGCGCGGCCGACGCTATCGCGAGCTATCGCAGGCGATCTTCGCGATCCTCGATGACTTCTCGCCGCTCGTCGAGCCGCTGAGCATCGACGAGGCGTTCATCGATCTGACCGGCACCGGCCGCCTGCTCGGCGACCCCGTCGACGTCTGTCGCGCCATCCGCCAACGCATCCGCGACGAGGTCCAGCTCACCGCGTCCGTCGGCCTCGCGCCCAACAAGTTCCTCGCCAAGATCGCCTCCGACCTCGACAAGCCCGACGGCCTGACTGTCATCAAGCACGCCGAGGTCGACGCCCGGCTCGCCCCGCTGCCGATCGGCCGCCTGTGGGGCGTCGGGCCGGTGACGGAAAAGAAGCTGCAGGCGATCGGCGTGCGCACCATCGGCGACCTGCACCGCAAGCCGCGCGACTGGTTCGACGGCCACTTCGGCAACGACGGCGAACGCTACCACCGCCTCGCGCACGGCGTCGACGACCGCCCCGTCACGCCCGATCACGACGCCAAATCCATCGGCCACGAGCAGACCTTCGGCGCGGACCTCGACGACCCGGCCGACGTCCGCCGCATCCTGCTGGATCACGTGGAAAACGTCGCCCGCCGCATCCGCAAGCACGGTCTGCGCGCCCGGACGATCACGTTGAAGATCCGCTACGGCGACTTCGAGACGATCACGCGCTCGACGACGCTCGACCGCCCCACTGACGCGACCGACACGCTGTGGGCCGCGTCGCGTGAGCTGTTCGACAAGTGGGCGACCGCGTCGTTCCGCCCGGTGCGCCTCATCGGCATGCACGCCTCGCAGCTGTCGCGCGGCGACGCGGGCGACGAGCAACTCGACCTGTTCGACGACGGGTCCGGCGAACGCAAACGCCAGGTCGACGCCGCGACCGACCGCATCGTCGATAAGTTCGGCAAAGGGTCGATCCGGCGCGGGGGCACGATGGAGTGAGATGCTGGATGCTGGATGCTGGATGCTGGATGCTGGATGCTGGATGCTGGATGCTGGATGCTGGATGCTGGATGCTGGATGCTGGATGCTGGATGCTGGATGCGCCCATCGTACATATCACACCTATCCAGTATCGCGAGCGAAGCGAGCCATCCAGCATCTAACATCGGGAGCGTAGCGACCGCCATCGGCCGATAAGCACACCCGTTCGACAACCCGCGCATCGCCTCACGCCGCACGCTCGTCCCGGCCGATGATGATCATGCGGTCATCCGTCCGAACCGGCGGCCAACCCCACACCATCCATCGATGAACCAGGACGCAGGGACGCGTCGCGGGCATCATTCGTTCCACCGCTGCTGAACAAGGAGGTTCAGGCTCATGTCTACGTCGCGCATCAATCTGTTCTGGCTGATCATCTTCACGCTCACGCTGCCGATCGCGGTGGTGATCTCCACGCACCTGGCCCGCGCCAGCTTCGAGAAGGTCAAGCTGCGGGGGCAGACGATCACCGTCAAGGGCTACGCGGAGAAGCCCATCACGTCGGATTACGCCGAGTGGTCGGCCCGGGTGATCGCGCGCGACGCGGACCGCACCGAGGCGTACCGCCTGCTCGCCGAGCAGATGAAGCGTGTGCAGGCGTACCTCGACGCCGCGGGGTTCAAGGCCGAGAAGGTCGAGATGTCCCCCGTCTGCATCGCCGTCGTGTACCAACGCGACGAGAAGGGCAACCGCACGAACGCGATCGAGCGGTTCGAGCTGTCGCAGGGTTTTGCGATCTCCGGGCGTGAGGTGCAGGCGATCACGGACGTGGCGCGGAAGGCGAGCACGCTGATCGCCGACGGCGTCGAGCTCGACGGCAGTTCGCCGACGTACCTGTACACGAAGCTCAACGCGATGAAGCTGACGATGCTGGCCGAGGCGACGAAGAACGCACGCGAGCGGGCCGAGCAACTGGTCAGTTCGTCGGGCAACCACCTCGGCGCGCTGCGATCGGCGAGCCAGGGCGTGTTCCAGATCACGCCGGCGCTGTCGACCGAGGTGTCGGGCGAGGGCTACAACGACACGTCGAGCCTCGACAAGATGATCAAGTCCGTGGTGACGGTGGAATACGCGATCGAGTGACGCAGTCTCTCTCCCTTGAGGGAGAGGGGTTTGCGTTACTTCGCTGCGGCTTCGGGCTCGTCGGGCAGCAGCGTCCAGCCGCGGTCGGTCTTGCGCACGCGGAACTCGTCGTAGCCGATGCGCGGCGTCTGGCCTTCGCCCTGATCGATGCGGATGGAGACGTCGACGATGTAGACGCCGGGCGTTCGCGTGGCGCGATGCCCGGCGTAGCCGAAGCCGGGCGAGAACGGCTGCTTGAACCGCCAGAGGTTGGCCGGGGGCGGCGCGGACGCGGCGGCGGGGTCGACGAAGAACGCGCCGCTGCGGAGGGTGGCGCGGTCGATGCCGGTGCCGGACAGGTCGTAGTACGCGCTGAGCGTGGCGTAGTCGGCGCGGTCAAGCATGTCGGCGATCTGCTCGACGGCGGCTTTCGGCGAGTCGAAGTAGCGCGTGGCGGGGTCGGGCGGTCCGCTGCGTTGCGGCGTGCGGCTCGACGCCGAGCGCGCCCCGCCGGACGGCGACGACGATGACGGCGCGGACTGGCACGCGGCGAGCGTCGCGGCGACGGTGACAACGGCGACAACAGCGAGCGTGTGCACGAAACGGCGCATGTGGCTTGATCCTCGCGGGTTCGTCGGCCATTGTGCCGCAGGCCGCGCGGTCGCACAAACCCAAGGCGCCTGCCGTTTTCAACAACGGCATGACGCCCGACATCCCGCGCCTATAATCCCCCGCCACGGAAGAACCCCCCACGGGCACGGACCGCCCGGGCACGATCAGTGACATGCGCAGTACCCCCGCACCCCAACACGCCATCCGTCTCCGCGCGTGCGTCGCGCTGCTCGGCACGCTCGCGCTCGCCACGCTCGGCGCGGCGGCGACGTCGCCCGCGCACGCCGACGATCACTTCAACAAGCAGGTCCGCCCGCTGCTCGAGCAGTACTGCACGAAGTGTCACAACGCCGAGAAGCGCAAGGGCAAGCTCGACCTGACCGCCACGTTCGACAGCGACGTGCCGAAGCACATCAAGGTGTGGCAGAAGATGTACCTGCCGATC
Source organism: Phycisphaera sp. (assembly GCA_016125285.1). Classification (GTDB taxonomy): domain Bacteria; phylum Planctomycetota; class Phycisphaerae; order Phycisphaerales; family Zrk34; genus RI-212. The sequence goes on along the minus strand of WGMA01000036.1, from coordinate 12,806 downwards.
CGCGAGCGGGAGATGCCGCCGGACGACCAGAAGCAGGTCCCCGAGGAGCAGCGGCACCAGTTGCTGGCCTGGCTGGCGAGCGTGAAGCAGGGCAACAGCAAGGACTGCTCCGAACTCGCCACCGACGATTCGAAGAACTTCTACCGCGGGTTCGTGATGAGCCGGCGGCTCAACCGCGTCGAGTACGACTACACCGTGCGCGATCTGCTCGGCCTCGACCACGACCTCGGCGTCGGGCAGCGGCTGTTCCCGAAGGACGGCTCGGGCGGGCTGGGCTTCGACAACGTCGGCGACGCGCTGTTCACGTCGCCGGTGCTGATGGAGAAGTACCTCCAGGCGGCGGACGACGTGCTGACGATCGCGCTGCCCGATGGCGGCAAGCCAAGCGGCGCCGCCCCGTCGTACGCGCCGCGTCTCACCGACGCGCAGCTCGCGGCGGTGCGCAAGCGTGTGTTCGTCGCGTGGCCGGGCTACGGCAGGGCGCCCCGCGCCGCGGCGCGGCAGGTGATCCGCACGTTCATCGACCGCGCGTACCGCCGGCCGGCCGCCGACGCCGACGTCGACCGCCTGCTGACGATGTTCGACCGGGCGCAGCATCGCGGCGACTCGTACGAGGCGTCGGTGAAGCTCGCGCTGAAGGCCGCGCTGATCTCGCCGCACTTCCTGTTCCTCGTCGAGCCGGAACCGGACAAGGAAGGTGTGTACGAGCTGGGCGATCACGCGATCGCGGCGCGGCTGTCGTACTTCCTGTGGTCGAGCCTGCCGGACGACGATTTGCGCGCGCTGGCCGACGCCGGGAAGCTGCGCGACAAGGACGTGCGGGCGCGGCAGGTGCGTCGCATGCTCGACGATCCGAAGGCGATCGCGCTGGCGGAGAACTTCGGGCTGCAGTGGCTGGCGTTGCGTGACCTCGGCGGCGAGCGTCGGCCGGACGCCAAGGCGTTCCCCGAGTTCAACGACGAGCTGTCCGACCTGCTCAAGCGTGAGGCCGTGCTGTTCGTCGATCACGTGATCCGCGAGGATCGCCCGCTGATCGAGCTGCTGCAGGCGGACTACACGTACCTCAACGACAAGCTCGCGAGCCACTACGGCATCGACGGCGTGGCCGGTGATCAGATGCGGCTGGTGAAGGTGACGGACGGGCGTCGCGGCGGCATCCTGGGCTTCGGCGCGGTGCACGCGGTGACGTCGTACCCGCTGCGCACGAGCCCGGTGCTGCGCGGCAAGTGGGTGTTCGAGGACGTGCTGGGCCGACACGTCGACCCCCCGCCGCCGAACGCCGGCAACCTGCCCGAGGGCGAGTCGACGAAGGGGCTGAGCTTCCGGCAGAAACTCGAGGTGCACCGCAAGCGGCCCGAGTGCGCGTCGTGCCACAACAAGATGGACCCGCTGGGCTTCGGCCTGGAGAACTTCGACGCGCTGGGCCGGTGGCGCGACACGTACGAGGGCCACCCGGTCGACGCGACGGGCGTGCTGTCGAACGGGCAGAAGTTCGAGGGCGTCGCGGGACTCAAGAAGATGCTGGCCGAGAAGCAGCGCGACGAATTCCTGCGGACGTTCGTGCGTAAGATGGTCAGCTACGGGTTCGGCCGCGACCTGACGGAGTTCGACAACTGCGTGGTCGACGAGGCGATGAAGGCGATGTACGCCGACGAGATGCGGGCGCAGACCGTGGTCGAGCGCATCGCGCTGAGCTATCCTTTCACACACCGCTACGCCAAGAAGTAGCGAGGGGCACGCCATGAGCCGCGAAAGCTGCACAATCTCGAGACGGACGGTGATGCGGGGCGTCGGCGCGTCGCTCGCCCTGCCGCTGCTCGACGCGATGGGCCCGCGCACCGGCGTCGCCTCCGCGCTCGCCGACGCCGACTCCGCCCGCCCGCCCGTCCGCATGGCGTGCCTGTTCTTCCCCAACGGCGTGTGGATGCCATCTTGGATCCCGCAGAAACCCGGCGACCAGTTCGACCTGCCCTTCTCGCTCAAACCGCTCGATCCGCTCAAGCAGCACGTCAACATCCTCAGCGGCCTCGACAAGCGCAACAGCCACGAGGGCGACGGGCACTACGCCAAGACCGCCAACTTCCTGACCGGCATGCACGTCCACAAGACCACCGGCAAGGGCATCAACGTCGGCAGCGTCAGCGTTGATCAGCTCGCGGCCCAGCGCGTCGGTCACCTCACGCCGCTGCCCTCGCTCGAGCTCGGCATCGAGCCGGTCATCTCCGGCATCGACTCCAACGTCGGGTACACGCGGCTGTACGGCTCGTACATCAGCTGGCGCGCCGAGAACGTACCGATGGCTCGCGAGATCAATCCGCGGCTCGTCTACGAGCGCCTGTTCGGCATGCAGCCCGGCAAGACCGCCGCGTCACGCCGCAAGGTCGACGACGCCAAGAGCCTGCTCGACCTCGTGCTCGCCGACGCCAACGACCTGCGCGGCCGACTCGGTCGCGACGACCAGTTCAAGATGGACGAGTACCTCGACTCGGTCCGCGCCGTCGAGAAACGCATCGACTTCGCCACGAAGCCCGACCCGCGTGCGTGGAAGCCGACCACGAAGCCCACCGCCGAGCAGATGACCCCGCCGGCGCCCGACATCCCCGACAACCACCCCGAGCACGTGCGGCTCATGCTCGACCTCATGGTGCTCGCGTTCCAGACCGACTCGACGCGCATCGGCACGTTCATGTTTGGCAACAGCGTCTCGGGGCGCAACTTCCGCGGCATCATCGACGGCGTCCGCGGCGGGCATCACGAGATCTCCCACCACAAGAACGAGCAGCACAACATCGACCAGTACCAGCTGATCAACCGCTGGCACGTCGAACAGCTGGCGTACATGCTCGACCGCATGTCGAAGGTCCGCGAGGGCGAGTCGACGCTGCTCGACAACTCCATGATCCTGATGGGCTCGGGCATGTCCGACGGCAACGCGCACGACCCGGCGAACCTGCCGATCCTCCTCGCCGGCGGCGCGGGCGGCGCGTTCAAGACCGGCCGACACCTCGCCAACCCCGGCGGCACGCCCCTGTGCAACGTCTACGTCTCCATGCTCGGCCGCATGGGCACGCCCGTCGAGCGCTTCGGCGATTCGACCGGCCCGCTCAAGTCGCTCGACGCGTGATCGCGCGCCGCACAACGCGTGTCATTTCCATCGCTCCACACGCCCGATCCGCGTCGATGCATCCGCTGCGCGCTTGGGTTAGACTCTCGGCATCCAATCGTAAGGGCGCGCGGCGGCTGGCCGCGCGCTGGAGTCAGTGATGGCCTTTCTCACATGTCTGATCGGCGCGGTGCTGGGGTATGTCGCGCCGGGCTGGCTGCTGTGCCGACGCTGGCGGACCGGCGCGACGCTGCCCGTGGCGATGATCGTCTCGACCGTCCTGCTCGTGCAGGCGGCGTTCTACCTGCAGCTGCTCGGCGCGCCGCTGACACGCTGGACCGTCGGCGGCGTGCTGATCCTGCTGTGCGGCGTCGCGGCGTTGATCGGCAGTCGCATGGGCGCGGCGACGACCGACGCAACGCCCGAGCCCACCGTGGCGCCCGCGCCGCAGCGTTGGACGCTCGCCCAAGGCGCGGTGCTGACCGCGCTGATCGTCCAGCTCGGCTGGCTGTGCGTGCGGATCTTCGTGATGCCCCTGCTCGGCGGCGACACGCTGTTCCGCTGGGAGTTCCTCGGCAAGCTCGTGTTCCAGCATCACAACTTCTCGTTCTACCCGCCGATCACCGACGCCGACTACGCGATCTACTTCTTCACCGACAGCATCCCGCCGCTCGTGCAGCTGTCGTACTTCTGGACGTACGCGTCGTGCGGCGACTACTGGCCGCACGCCACCGCGGTGTTCGTGGGCCTGCAGGTGCTGTGCCTCGGCTGGCTGGCGTACGGCGCCACGAAGCTGCACACCGGCTCGCGGATGGCGGGGCTGACCGCCGCGGCGCTGCTCGGCTCGTCGCAGCTGCTCATCGCGTCGATCGCCACGGGACAGGAGACGTGCGTCACGGCGTTATCGATGCTCGGCGTGTACTACGTGCTGATCTGGGGCGAGCACGGCGCGGCGCCGAACACGCCGGAAGCGCCGAGCGATACCGCCGCGACCGCCACACGACGCCACCAGGCGATCCTCCTTGCGGGGTTCGCCGCCGCCGCGGGCGCGCTCGCACGCGAGTACGGCTGGGTCATGCTGATCATCGCGATCGTCGTCGCCCTGATGCACGGCTACACACGCCGACAGGTCCTCGCCCTGATCGCCGTCACCGTCGCCCTCGCCGCGCCGTGGTACCTGCGCACGTGGGCGATCACCGGCAACCCCGTCTACAGCATCGACGTCGCGTCGCTGTTCCCGATCAACCCCGTGCACGATCAGCTCGTCAAGGCTCAGCACGCCCAGAACCCCGACGTGCTCGAGCAGGCGAAGGCGTGCGTCACGCTGGCGATGCAGAACGCCGGGCTGCTGGCGTTGCTGGGCGCGGCGGCGGTGCTGCTGGCCGTGCGCGTCCGCCGGTTCCGGTCACTGCTCGTCGCCATGGCGCTGATCGCCGTGATCTGGATGCTGTCGGTGCCGTACACCTACTACATCAACTATTCGCTGCGCGTGCTCAGCCCCGTGATGGGTGCGGCGGCGATCCTGATCGTCTGCGTCGCGTGCCGCCACCGCGAGCGGTCAGGCCGCGCGTGGAACGGTCTCGCCGCGACGGTGATCACCGCGGCGCTGACGTTCGGCCTGCTCAACGTCGCGATCTACCCGCAATCGCCGACGATCGTCGCGCCGTCGGACTGGCCGCAGTACGCGTCGCTGCCCACGTTGAGCTGGGGCCCGAACGTCCGCAACCCGCCCGGCGTCGACGAACTCCGCGAGACCCTGCGCACGCAGCACGTCGACACGCGGATGAAGCTGCTGACGACCAACGCGTACACGCACGCTCTGCTCACCGACGACGGCTACGACGTCGTGCCGCTCTGGGCCCCGCAGGTGCGCTTCCTCTACGAAGGCGATCACGCCGACGCGACGATCGACGCACACATCCAACGCCTCACGGCACTCGGCATCCGCCTGGTCATCTACGCGCCCGACACCGTCGACAACACCACGCCGCTGCACGACATCACGCGCCATTCGCAACTGCTCTACGAGAACAAAAAGCTGCAGCTCTTCCTCCTGCCAACCCCGACGCCCACGCCCCGCGCAAAATAAAGCCCGGGGCAGGCCTGCCCCGGGCATCATCTCGCATCTCTTCCTGCGCGTGAAACGTCAATCCTCCGCGCGCGACCCGTCGCCGCACATCTTCACGATCTTCGGGTCGAACCGCGCGATCGGCGTCACGAGGTCCTGCTGCTCGGCCATCACCGCGTGGATGTCCTTGTAGACACCCGGCGCCTCGTCCGATCCGGCGCTGAGCACCGTGACGCCCTTCTTCTTCAGGTCGCCCGCGACCGCGCGGAAGTTGAACGTCGCCTTCGCCTTCGTGCGCGACATCACACGCCCCGCGCCGTGCGACGCCGAGTCCAGCGACTTGGCGTTGCCCTTGCCGCGCACCACGAACGCCGGGCTGCCCATGGAGCCCGGGATCACGCCGAGCACGCCCGCGCCGGCCGGCGTCGCGCCCTTGCGGTGCACGATCACCTCCTTGCCGCCGTGCGTCTCCTTCCACGCGAAGTTGTGGTGGTTCTCCACGCTCGCCACCACCACGCCACCCAGGCGGCCCACCACCTCGCGATGGATGACCGCGTGGTTCGCCGACGCGTAGTCGCCCATCAGGTTCATCGCCGCCCAGTACTCGGCGCCCGCCTCGCTGTCGAGGTCGAGCCACGCCAGGCGACCGAACTCCTCGTAGCGCTTCGGCAGGTGCTGCCGCGCGATGTTGCTGTACGTGTCGCACACCGCCGCGCCCGCACCGCGGCTGCCCGAGTGGCTCAGCAGCGCCACGTACTGCCCGGCGTCGAGGCCCAGCTGCTCGTCGCGCTCCGACAGCGTCAGCACGCCGAACTCCACGAAGTGGTTGCCCGACCCGCTGGTGCCCAGCTGATGCCACGCGCGGTCCTTGCGCTCGCGCGTGATGCGTGTGATCGACCAGTCGCGGTCCATCACGTCGTGATGCTTCGGCCGCTGGTAGTCGGCGCCCACGCCGAAGCGCGTGCCGCCCTCCAGCGCCTCCTTGAAGCGGTTGAACTGCTTGCTCAGGGCGTCGGTCGGCAGGTCCGGCGACAACACCGACAGCTTCATGCGGCACGCGATGTCCACGCCGACCGCGTACGGTACGACCTTGCCCTCCAGCGCCAGCACGCCGCCGATCGGCAGGCCGTAGCCCACGTGCGCGTCCGGCATCAGCGCCGCGCCGGTCGCGCCCGGCAGCGCGCACGCCTGTCGCATCTGCGCGTGCGACTCGGCCTCGATGTGCGCCGCGCCCCACACCGCGTAATCGATCGGCTCCGGCAGCGGCTCGGCCGCCTTCGTCGCCGCGTCGATCAACGCCTGCGCGAACGCGCCGAAGTGCTGATCCGCCACGTGATCGCCCGGCGACTCCACGATCGCCGCGATCGTCTTCTTGACGTTCGTGCCCTTGAATGACTTGTCCTGCGTCGCCGAAGCGATCCCCATGACCGCCTGCTTCACGCAGTTGGCCGGAACCCCCAGCTTCAATAGCTGTCGCGCATTCATCTTCGTATCCCCGGAATCTCGAAACGTGCACACCCGGCGCGCGACACACGCCGCGCTGTTCCCCGGATGATTATCCCGTACCACGCACGAGAAGCCACCTGTATTGCAATCTCCACAGAATTCGCCGCTTTTTTTGACCAACCCCCACACGCCGTGATCACCCCGCGTGCGGGCGCAGCGCCTCGACGAACGCCGCCGCCGACTCGTAACGCTTCGACGGGTGGTTCTGCAGCGCCTTGAGGATCACCGACTCCAGCCCCACGTCGATGCTCGGGTCGAACTTCGTCGGCGGCCGCACCTCGCCCTCCACGATCGAACGCATCACGCGGAACTCGTTGGTGCGGTCCAGCTTCTTGGGGTGACGCCGCAGCAGCAGCACGTAGAGCACCGTCGCCAGCGAGTACACGTCCGAGCGGTGATCGATCTCGGTGACCATCCCCCGCGCCGCCTCCGGTGACGCGAAGATCGGCGTGCCCACCGCCACGCCGTTCATCGTCTGGCCCGACAGCGTCTCGTCGAGGCTGCTGAGCGACTTGGCCAGCCCGAAGTCGATCAGCTTCGGCACGCCGCCCTCCGACACGAGGATGTTGCCCACGCTCAGGTCGCGGTGGATCACGCCCTTGTCGTGCGCGTACGCCAGCGCCTCGCCCACCTCGCAGATCAGCCCCACGATGTCGTGCCGACGCAGCTCGTTGGCGATGCAGTGACGCTGGATCGGCAGCCCGTCGACGAACTCCATCGCGTAGTACGAGTAGTTCTCGTCGAACCGGCTGTCGTACAGCAGCGCGATCCCGCGATGGCTCAGCCCCTTCATGATGTTCACTTCGCGCTCGAAGCGACGCTCGGCGTCCGCCGTCAGCAGGCCCGGCCGGATGATCTTCAACGCCACGTCCAGGTCCAGCTCACGCTGACGCGCCTTCCACACCGTCCCGAAGCTCCCCTTGCCCAGCTGACGCTTGACCACGTACCCCGGGATCCGCGGCAGCGACCACTCCTCGGGCGGGATCGCGCCCAGGATACGCTCCGCCACCTTCACCCGGCTCCGCAGCACCGTCAGGTCCACCGGCTTGACCATGTAGTCGTCCGCACCGCTGTCCAGCGCGAACGCGATCTCGTCCGAGCCCGCACGCTCCGAGCAGATCACCGTGTACACACGCTTGTGCGACACCGCCTTGAGCTTCCGCACGATCTCGATCGCGCTCTGCTCCGGCAACTCCCAGTCGATCAACGCGATGATCGGCTGGCTGTCCAGCGTCAGCTCGTCCCACGCCGTGTTCCCGTCCGCCACGGCCACCACGTCGTGTCCCCACTTGATGAGACTCCGCTCCGCCGTCGCCCGCCAGATGTCATCCGCATCCGCCACCAGCACACGCATGGGTCTACCCGCCTTACTACGACTCCGAGCTGTGACCGCCCGATTGTAACCGCTATCATCATGGGCCGGGCATGTTCCGCGGCCCAAAATCACCCGATCGGCACGAACCCCACACCACCGACGAGGCCCTCACAGATGACACCGACGAAGACCGCAACGATCGCCGCACTCGCGCTGCTCACCCTCATCTCCGCCGCCTTCGCCGCCGAGGGCACGAAGCCCGAGGACAAGCCCGGCTACGACAAGTCCCACGACCTCGGCGCCAAGGCCCCCGACGGAGCCGACATGCTGTTCGACGGCACGCAGGAATCCATCGATAAGAACTGGGTGATGTGGTCGAAGGACCACGAAGCCAGGGACGACAAGATCACCTGGTCGCTCGTGAAGTCCCCCACCGACGACACGATGGTCCTCATGACCAACGGCGGCAACACGTGGGGCACGCACGACCTGGTCACGAAGAAGAAGTACCAGGACTTCGAGGGACACGCCGAGTTCGTCCTCATGGGCAAGCGCGGCGACGACAGCCCCGAGGGCTACGCCAACTCCGGCGTCTACCTCCAGAACCGCTACGAGATCCAGATCGAATCGCCCAAGGGCAAGGACGCCGCGGATCCCTACAACTGGAAGATCGGCCCGCACGGCATCGGCGCGTTCTGCATGGACCGCGTCCCCGACGTCAACGCGTGGCGACCCAACGGCCAGTGGCAGTCGTTCCACTTCATCTTCAAGGCCGCGAAGTGGGAAGGCGACAAGATCGTCGAACCCGCCCGCGCCACGGTCTGGTGGAACGGCATCAAGGTCCACGACAACGCCGCGATCTCCAAGATCAACGGCGGCATCCCCGCCGGCCCCAACCCCGGCGGCCTCAAGCTCCAGGAACACGGCAACGACGTGCGGTTCAGGAATGTGTGGGTGAAGGAAGTGAAGTGACCGCGTAGGTAAGGGCTACCGTCAGACAGTCAGGACCGTGCACGCCATCTCATGGTGCGACACACACTTTTCATGTTGACGTTGGGGGCGTGTCTCGGTGCCGCGGCGCGGGCTGACGATTGTGTTGTCGCGAGCTTTGCGGATTCCACCGCGGCGCCGCACGGGCGTGGGAATGTCTACGCGCCGGAGATCGTGCGGTTCCGCGGCGAGTTGCTGATGTTCTTCGGCGGACAGGGAAGCGACGGGCACGATCGGATTCATCTCGCCACCTCGACCGACGGTAAACACTGGAAGCAGTGCGGCGTGGTGTTCGCCCCGGCGGGCGTGAACCACGTCAACGATCCCTCGGTTGTCGCGGTCGACGGCGGCCTCTACCTGTTCTACACGCGAGCGGGATCGGGCGTGACGGATTCGATCGGACTGGCGAAGTCGCCGGACGGTCGGCACTGGAAGGACCTGGGCACGGTGTTTCGACCGGCCGACGCCCCGGCGTGGGATGCACTGCTGGTCGGACGCCCCAGCGTGATCTACGACGGATCGCTTTTCCGCATGTGGTACGACGGACGCAAGGACCTGCCCGCCGGCGCCCCCGACGCGAACGCGCCGAAGTCGAACACGTCGACGCGATCCGTGGGCTACGCCACGTCGCCGGACGGCGTGACGTGGACGCGGCGGCCGGAACCCGTGTACGGGGAGAACGCGGGCGGCGTGCATGTCAGCAGGATCGGCGACGCGTTGATCATGGTCATCGAGTCCCGCGCGGGTACGAAGTGGGCGTCGAGCCGCGACGGCGTCACGTGGAAATCGCGCGGCCTGCTGCGTGCAAAAGATCAACATTCTCCGCACGGGCACGTGACGCCGTTCTTATTCGTGGATGAGAAGATCGTCCGTCTTTACTATGGCGCAGCGGCGGCGGAGAATTGGAATCAGAACGCCATCTACGCGGCGGACGTCAAGCTGCCGCGAGCGGGGGCTACGGACTGACTGAGCGCGTAGATGTCATGCAACACAAAGATGCCCACCTAGCCTTGGTCGAACGCCTAGAGCGTTTGCGCCGTCCGTTCCCATCCAGTGACTGGACGCCGGAGCAGTTCTTGCATGCGGCCCGCGAGGGGAAACGGCGGTGGAAGCAGGCGGAAGAACTGTTCGGCATGCAGTGGCCCATGTTCGAAGACGCCGTGTCGGTTATCTCGCCGAACTTCAGCATGGAGAGCCGATTCGTCGATGTGGCCACGGCAATAGATGTCCCAGAGCTTCGGAACGTGAACAATCGCATCGCCCTATGGTGCATGCGCTGGGCCCGGTGTCCGAAGACCGCTGACTATCCCAATCCTTATGAGCCGTGGATCGAGATCTGGGAGAACGGTGGTTCGTTCAGCGTCGAGCATGGACAGTTCGTGGATATCTATGATGCATTGGGGATGTCGGCCGGAGCGCTCACTGTTCGCCGCGCGTAATGGCCCCACCGATCACCACTCCCACAACCCCCTCACGTTGCTGGTACAATGGCCCAATCGACCATGCTGACCAGCCTGCCCATCATCGACGAATCCCCCAAGCGCACGCCCCAGCGGCCGGCGCCGACGGCGCCGCTGCCCATGTCGCGCGCCGAGATGGAGGCGCGCGGGTGGGACGAGATCGACATCGTCTTCGTCACCGGCGACGCCTACGTCGATCACCCCAGCTTCGCGATGGCGCTGCTCGGCCGGCTGCTCGAGAGCGAGGGCTTCCGCGTCGGCATCCTTAGCCAGCCCGACTGGCATTCCTGCGACGCCTGGCGCACGTTCGGCCAGCCGCGGCTGTTCTTCGCGATCAGCGCCGGCAACATGGACTCGATGATCAACCACTACACCGCCAACCGCAAGGTGCGCAACGACGACGCCTACAGCCCCGGCGGCGCGATCGGCCGACGCCCCGACCGCGCCACGCTCGCCTACTGCCAGCGCGCCCGCGAGGCCTACAAGGGCGTGCCCGTCGTCGCCGGCGGCGTCGAGGCCAGCCTCCGCAGACTCTCCCACTACGACTACTGGTCCGACAAGGTCCGCCGACCCATCATCCTCGACTGCAAGGCCGACCTGCTCGTCTACGGCATGGGCGAACGCGGCATCCTCGAGGTCGCCCAACGCCTCAACCGCGGCGAAACCCTGCACGACCTGCGCAACATGCGCGGCGTCGTCTACCGCCTCGGCGCCAGCGAAACCCCGCCCGATGAATCCGCCGACGGCGTGCCCACCGTCACGCTGCCCAGCGTCGAGCAGGTCACCGAAGACCGATTCAAGTTCGCCGAGATGACACGCATCTCGCACCACGAGTCCAACCCGCACAACGCCCGCCGCCTCGTACAGTTCCACAACCGCGAGTGCATCGTCGTCAATCCCCCCGCGATCCCGCTGACGCAGGACGAGATGGACCGCGTGTACAACCTGCCGTTCACACGCAAGCCGCACCCGGGCTACGGCAAGGCCAACATCCCCGCGTACGAGGTCGTCAAGGACAGCGTGCAGATCATGCGCGGCTGCTTCGGCGGGTGCACGTTCTGCTCGATCACCGCACACGAGGGCCGCATCATCCAGAGCCGCAGCAAGGAGTCCGTCCTCGGCGAGATCCGACAGATGACCGCCGACAAGGACTTCAAGGGCACCATCAGCGACATCGGCGGCCCCACCGCCAACATGTACCAGATGCGCTGCACACGCCCCGAAATCGAAGCCAAGTGTCGACGCCTCAGCTGCGTCCACCCCACGATCTGCAAGCTGCTGGGCAACGATCACGGCCCGCTCATCGACCTGATGAAGGCCGCCCGCAACGAGCCCGGCGTCAAGAAGGTGCTCATCGCCTCGGGCATCCGCATGGACCTCGCCCGTCACGACCCGGTCTACATGAAGGAACTGGTCACGCACCACGTGGGCGGCTACCTGAAGGTCGCGCCGGAGCACACCGACCCCGACGTGCTCGCGCTGATGAAGAAGCCGCACGCCGAGGACTTCGAGAAGTTCGACGAGGCGTTCCACAACGCGTCGGAGCGGGCCGGCAAGAAGCAGTACCTCATCCCGTACTACATCGCCAGCCACCCCGGCAGCACGCTCGACTCAATGATCGACCTCGCCTTGTTCCTCAAGCGGAACCACTACAAGCCCGACCAGGTGCAGGACTTCATCCCCAGCCCGTACGACATCGCCGCGTGCATGTATCACACCGGCCTCGACCCGTTCACGATGAAGCCCGTCTACATCGCCAAGCACCTGCGCGACCGCAAACTCCAGCGGGCGCTGCTGCAGTTCTTCAAGCCGGAGAACTACTTCGAGGTCCGCAAGGCCCTCCAGCAGGCCGGCCGCTACGACCTGATCGGCGACGGCTGCGACTGCCTGATCCCCTCACGCCCGCCCCGCGAGGCATTAGACGACCGCCGCCGCCGCGCCAACGAATCGCTGCAGGACCAGACCAGCGGCGACCACATCCGCGGCAAACCGGGCCGCAAGCCGCAAGCCGGCAAGGGCTACCGCCCGGGGCGCAAGTCCGCGTCGCGGCGCAAGCGAAGGTAGTGCGCGGGCTAGGCCGCTTAACTTCAGCAAATGACCCGTTGCTCTGTAGCCAATCTATGCTCACAGCCGACGATCAATTCGTAATTGACCTCAATGAATCGCACGCGATCTCTCGTACATCAGCGAGTCTTCAAGCGTCGCTACGAATGTCCGCCATTATCCGTATCCATGATAAGCCGATCCCGTCCACCCCGCCTGGGGTGTTTGATGAACCGATCGTTCCACGTATCCATTCGGCCTGACGCATGAGCGTGGGCCGAGGTGTCGCATCCGAGCGGCGGCTCGCGTAGGTCGACGGCG
>WGMA01000008.1 GCA_016125285.1 Phycisphaera sp. | reverse complement strand
TCTCCGGCGGCGGCACAACGATCGACTACACCCCGGCCGCGAACTTCAACGGCATCGACACCTTTACATACGACATCAGCGACGGCGCTGGCGGCACGGACACCGCGACGGTGACGGTGACGGTGAACTCGATCAACGACGCGCCGGTGGCGAACGACGATGCGATCGTGATTTCCGAGGACACGTCGATCGCCGGTGCGCTGAACGTGCTGGCCAACGACACCGACGTCGAAGACGTCCTGACCGCGACGGGCACGGCCGTCATCGCGACCGCGCCGGCGAACGCCGCATCGTTCGTGCTGAACGCGAACGGCACCTTCAATTACACGCCCGTCGCGGACTTCAACGGCGCCGACTCGTTCCAGTACTTCGTGATCGATTCGGACGGCGGCGCTTCGGGCATCGCGACGGTGACCATCACGATCAACCCGGTGAACGACCCGCCGGTGGCGAACGACGACACGGCGACGACCGCCGAGGAAACGCTCGTCAATATCGACGTGCTGGCGAACGACACGGACGTGGACGTCCCGCCGGACACCCTGACGATCATCTCGGCGGGCCCGAGCGTTCAGCTCGGCACGATCGCGATTGTCGGCGGCCTGACGATCAATTACACGCCGCCGACCGATTTCGTCGGTGTCGATACGTTCAGCTACACGGTCCGGGACGGTTCCGGCGCGACGTCCGTCGCGACCGTGTCCGTGACAGTGACCAACACCAACGACGCGCCGGTCGCGGTCGACGACTCGGCGACCACGAACGAGGATACGACGCTGATCATCGCCGGCTCGCTGCTGGCGTCCAACGACACCGACGTCGACGGCGACACGCTGACGGTGACGGGCGTGATGAACCCGGTCGGCGGCACGGTGACCTTCAACTCGGGCACGGGGCTCGTGACGTTTATCCCGACGGCGGACCTCAACGGCCTCGGCGTCGCGTCGTTCGAGTACACGGTCAGCGACGGTGCGCTGACCGACACGGGCCTGGTCACGATCGACATCACCGCGGTCAATGACGCGCCGGTGGCGGACAACGAGGCGGACACGACCGTCGAGGACACGCCGCTGGTGATCACCGAGGCGACGCTGCTGACCGGCGACACGGACGTGGACGGCGACCCGCTGACGATCACGGCGGTGGACGCGTTCAGCGCGCAGGGCGGCACGGTCGTGCGGAACGTGGGCGTCGACGTGACGTACACCCCGCCGGCGGATTACGTCGGCGTCGACACGTTCACGTACACGATCAGCGACGGAGCCGGCGGTTTCGACACCGCGACGGTGACGATCACGGTCACGCCGGACAACGACCCGCCGGTCGGCGGCGTCGATTCGCTGACGACCAACGAAGACACGGCGATCCTGGTGTCTGACGCGTCGCTGCTGGCCAACGATACGGACGTGGACGGCGACACGCTGACGATGACCGGCGTCAGCGCCGCGAGCGTGCAGGGCGGCACGGTGGCGCTGGTGGCCAACGTGGTGACGTATACGCCGCCGGCGAACTTCAACGGCGCCGACTCGTTCACGTATGACCTGTTCGACGGCACGGTGACGGTGATGGTGACGGTCAACGTGAACGTGGTGCCGGTGAACGACCCGCCTGTCGCGGTGGACGACGGGCCGTACAACACGAACGAAGACACGGCGATCAACCTTGATACCACGACGCAGTTGTTGAACAACGACAGCGATGCGGATGGCGGCACGCTGAGCGTGCTGAGCGTTTCGGCCGTCAGCGCCAACGGCGGCACGGTGTCGCTGGCGGGCCCGACGGTGACCTACACGCCGGCCGCGAACTTCAACGGCGCCGATACGTTCACTTACGTGCTGAGCGACGGGCAGGGCGGCACGGACACGGCGACGGTGATGATCAACGTCGTGTCGATCAACGACCCGCCGGTGCCCGGGCCGGACGCTTTCTCGACGAACGAGGATACGACCCTGTTCATCGCGAATGGCACGCTGTTGGCCAATGACACCGACGCCGACGGCGACGTGTTGATTATGATCGGCGCCAACGCGTTCAGCGCCAACGGCGGCGCCGTCATTCCCGGTGGCGGCGGCTTCATGTACGTCCCCCCGGCCGGGTTCAGCGGCACGGACACGTTCAACTACCAGGTGAGCGACGGCACGGTGACGGTGGACGGCGTGGTGACGGTGACGGTCGCGGACGTCAACGACGTGCCGGTGGCGAATGACGACGCAGCCGTCACGGACGAGGACACGCCGCTGTCGATCGCGGCGGGCACGCTGCTGGCCAACGACACCGACGCGGATGGCGACACGCTGACGATCACCAACGTCTCGTCGCCGAGCGCGGCGGGCGGCACGGTCAGCTTCGTCGCCGGCGTGATCACCTACACGCCGGTGGCGAACTACAACGGCCCGGATTCGTTTACCTACACGATCACCGACGGCAATGGCGCGTTCTCCAGCGCCACAGTCAACATCACCGTCAACTCGGTCAACGACCGACCGGTGGCGACCGACAACATCGCATCCACCAACCAGGACACGATGATCAACATCCCGATCGCCACGCTGCTCGGCGACGACTCGGACGCCGACGTGGGCGACATCCTGTCGCTTATCGCGGTGAGCGATCCCAGCGCCAACGGCGGCACGGTGGCGATCAACGGCCTGAATGTCGAGTACACCCCGGCCGCGGGCTTTGTTGGTACCGACACGTTCAGTTACACGATCGACGACGGCAGCGGCGCGGCGAACTCGACGGACTCGGCGATCGTGACCGTGACGGTCAACAACCTTAACGACGCGCCCACGGCGAACCCCGACACGCTGACGACGGCCGAGGACACGCCGGTGGTCGTCGGGCCCAGCGTGCTGCTGTCGAACGATACCGATCCCGACGGCGACACCCTGACAATCGATTCCGTATTCAACGCGGTCCACGGCACGGTAAACTTTACCGGCGGCGTGATCACATTCACTCCCGATCCCGACTTCAACGACGTCGGCGGCGCCGCGTCGTTCCAGTATCAGGCCCGCGACACCACGGGCGCCCTGTCGAACGTCGCCACGGTGAGCGTCATGGTCACCTCGGTCAACGACGCGCCGGTGGCGAACGACGACGCCTACACCACGCCCGAGGACACGGTGCTGAGCCCCTTCGCGCCTGGCACGGGCATCCTCGCCAACGACTCGGACGCGCACGGCGGCGCCCCGGACGAGAACAACACGCCGCTGTCGTATGTGGTCGTGACGCCGACGTCCAACGGCACGTTGGCCCCGGGCTTCGGGCCCGGCGGCTTCACCTACACGCCGAACGCCAACTTCAACGGCACCGATACGTTCACCTACCGGGCGGTCGACTCCCTGGGCGCGCTGTCGAACATCGCGACGGTGACGATCACGGTAGGCCCGGTCAATGACGCGCCGACAGCGGTGGACGATACGGCGTCGACCGACGAGGACACGCCGCTGGTGCTCGCCGCGTCGTCGCTGCTGGTCAACGACACCGACCCCGAGAACGACCCGCTGACGGTGCAGTCGGTCTTCAACGCGGTCAACGGCACGGTCGGCCTCAGCGCCGGCCTGATCACGTTCACGCCCGACCCGGACTTCAACATCGTCGGCGGCCTCGCGTCGTTCGACTACACGATCAGCGACGGCACAGACACATCCACAGCGACGGTCAACATCACGGTCAACTCGATCAACGATGCGCCGGTTGCCGTCGACGACCTGTACTTCGTCAACGAGGACACCACGCTCAACGCCACGCCGTTCGCCAACGGCTTCCTGTTCAACGACGACGACACGCACGGCGGCGCGCCGGACGAGGACAACACGCCGGTGTCGATCACGATCGTCACCCCGCCGTCCAACGCGATGGTGTTTGCGCTGGGCCCCAACGGCACGTTCACGTACACGCCGACGGCGGACTTCTCCGGCGTGGACACGTTCCAGTACACCGTGACCGACTCGCGGGGCGGCGTGTCGAACGTCGCGACGGTGACGATCGTCGTCGATCCGACGAACGACAATCCCGTGGCGAACAACGATGCGGTGTCGACCGACGAAGACAACGCCGTGATCATCGACTGGGCGACCCTGCTGGCTAACGACACGGACCCCGACGGTGACGGGCTGATCATCACGGGTGTCGCCGGCGGTTCGAACGGCACGCCGGTGCTCGGCGCCGGCATCGTGACCTATACGCCCGATGCCGACTTCAACGGCACGGACACGTTTTCCTACACCATCGACGACGGCAACGGCGGCGTGAGCACCGCGACGGTGACCGTGACGGTCAATCCGATCAACGACGCGCCGACCGCGGTGGACGACGCGTACAGCGTCAACGAGGACACGACGCTCAACGCCGTGACGGTGCTGATCAACGACGACGACCTGCACCTGTTCGTCGGAGACACGACCGAGAACAACACGCCGCTGACGGTCTCGCTGGTGACCAACCCGAGCAACGCCGCGTCGTTCACGCTCAACGCCGACGGCACGTTCAGCTACACGCCGGCGTTGAATTACAACGGCCCCGACGCGTTTACGTATCGAGTGGTCGACAGCCTCGGCGGCATCTCCGCGGTGGCGACGGTGTTGATCACGGTCGATCCGATCAACGATCCGCCGGTCGCGGGTGACGACGTGGCGACCACTGACGAAGACACGCCGGTCAATATCGCCGAGGCGACGCTGCTTTCGAATGACACGGATGCCGAGGGCGACACGCTTTCCATCTCGTCGGTAAGCCCGAACAGCGCGCAGGGCGGCACGGTGGTGCTCAACGCCGGCGTGGATGTAACTTACACGCCCCCGGCGGACTTCAACGGCACGGACTCGTTCACGTACGTGGTCTCTGACGGCAACGGCGGCTTCGACACCGCGGTGGTGACGGTGACGGTCAACCCGGTCAACGACGACCCGATCGCGGTCGACGACGCGTCCGTGACGAACGAGGATACGCCGCTGAACCTCGCGGGCTCGGTCCTGCTGGCCAACGATATGGACATCGATGGCGACACGCTCGTCATCGACAACGTGGACAGCACCAGCGCGATGGGCGGTTCGGTGTCGTTTGCGGGCGGCGTGGTGACGTACGTACCCCTGGCCGACTTCAACGGCGTCGACACGTTCACCTACACGGTCAGTGACGGCACAGCCACATCCTTGCCGGCGACGGTGACGATCACGGTCATCGCGGTCAACGACGCTCCGGTGGCGACGGACGACGCGGTGTTGACTGATGAGGACACGCCGCTGGTCATCGCCGATACGGACCTGCTGGTTAATGACTTCGACGTGGACATGGACATGCTGTCGATCCTGGTGGTCAGCCCGGTCAGCGCGAACGGCGGCACGGTCGTGCTGGGCGGCGGCAACGTGACCTACACGCCCGCGGCGGACTTCTTCGGCACCGACACGTTCACCTACACGATCACCGACGGCACGCTGACGGACACGGCGACGGTCACCGTGACGGTGCTGCCGGCCAACGACGCTCCGGTGGCGAATCCCGACGCGGTGGCGACGAACGAGGACACGCCGGTCGATATCGCCGAGTCGGCGCTGCTTGCCAACGACACGGACGTGGACGGCGACACGCTGACGATCACGGGCGTGAGCGCGATGAGCGCGATGGGCGGCACGGTGGGGCGGTCCGGCGGCGTGATCACCTACACCCCGCCGGCGGACTTCAACGGCACCGATACCTTCACTTACGACATCAGCGACGGCAACGGCGGCACGGACACCGGCACGGTCACCGTGTCGGTCCGCCCCGTCAACGACGACCCGGTGGCGGTCGACGACGCGGTGGTGACCGACGAGGACGTGCCGCTGGCGTTCCCGTCGTCGGACCTGACGGCGAACGACACGGACATCGACGGCGACGCGCTGACGGTAATCGCGACCGACGCGTTCAGCTCGCAGGGCGGCACGATCCTGCTGTCCGGCAGCACGATCACGTATACCCCACCGCTGAATTTCAACGGCTCCGACGCGTTCAGCTACACGATCAGCGACGGCAACGGTGGCACGGCAACGGCGACCGTGGTCGTGACGGTCAACTCGGTCAACGACGACCCGGTGGCGCAGGACGACACGGCGTCGACGAATGAAGACACCCCGCTGAATATCGCCGCGGGGACCCTGCTGGCGAACGACTCGGACGTCGACGGTGACCCGTTGACGGTGACCGGCGTGAGCACGCCGAGCCTCCAGGGCGGCACGGTCACGCTGAACCTGGGCGTTGTGACGTACACGCCGCCGCTGAACTTCTTCGGCACCGACGTGTTCACCTACGACATCAGCGACGGCGCCGGCGGCGTCGACACGGCGACGGTGACCGTGACGGTCGCGTCGGTCAATGACCTGCCGGTGGCGAACGACGACGCGGTGGCGACGCCGGAGGACACACCGCTGTCGATCAGCGCCGCGACACTGCTGGCCAACGACACCGACGTCGACCTCGACACCCTGACGATCGTGAACGTCTCGTCGCCCAGCGCGCAGGGCGGCACGCTGAACCTGGCCAACGGCAACATCCTCTACACGCCCTTCGCTGACTTCAACGGAACGGACTCGTTCACGTACACGATCAGCGACGGTCATGGCGGCATCGACACAGCGACCGTGACGGTGACGGTGCTGAGTGTGAACGACCTGCCGGTGGGAGGCGACGACGCTTATACGACGAACGAAGACACGCCGTTGACCATTTCGCTCTTCGACCTGACAGCGAACGACACGGATACGGAGCCTGGTTCGTTCGCTATTCCCAACTTTGCGACGACGAGTCTGCACGGCGGCACGATTTCGCGTTCCGGCAACCTGTTCACCTACACGCCGCCGATGGATTTCTTCGGCACAGACAGCTTTGACTATGTGGTTCGTGACAGCGACGGCGGCGATGACACGGTGACGGTGACGATCACGGTCAATCCGGTCAACGACGATCCGGTCGCCGGTGACGACTCGTTGACAGCCATCGAGGACACGCCGATTGTCTTCAACTCGACCGTTCTGGTTGGGAACGATACAGACGTCGATGGCGACCTTCTGGTTGTCGCCAGCGTCGATCCGACCAGCGCGGCGGGTGGCACGGTGGCGCTGTCGAGTGGCATCATCACGTATACGCCCTCCGCGGATTACAACGGCGTGGACACGTTCACGTACGTCGTCGACGACGGCAACGGCGGTGTGGACACGGCCACGGTGACGATTACCGTCGTCTCGGTCAACGATCCGCCCGTCGCTCAGAACGACACGTACACGATGAACGAGGACGACACGCTCAACGGCTCGACCGTGCTGGTCAACGATTCGGATGCGCACGGCGGGGCGCCCAGCGAGGACAACACGCCGCTGACCGCGCAGCTCGTGGCCGGTCCGGCGAACGCCCAGTCGTTCACATTCAACGCCGACGGCACCTTTACCTACGTGCCGATCCTCAATTTCAACGGCGCCGACACGTTCACCTACGAGACGGTCGACAGCCTCGGCGGGATCTCCAACACCGCGACGGTGACGATCACCGTCAACCCGCTCAACGACGTGCCGATGCCGGGCGACGACTTCCTGTCGACGAACGAGGACACGCCGATCAGCGTCACGCTGGCGTCGCTGCTGGCGAACGACACCGACGGCGACGGCGACGCGCTGACGCTCATCGCCCTCAGCGCGAACGGCTCGCAGGGCGGCACGATCAGCCTGCTCAACGGCATCGTGACGTACAGCCCGGCGCAGGACTTCAACGGCGTCGAGACGTTCACCTACGTCGTCAGCGACGGCAACGGCGGATCGAACGCCGCGACGGTGACGGTGACGGTCAACTCGATCAACGACGTGCCGGTGGTCGCGGACGACTTCTACAACGTCGCGGAGGACACGACGCTTAACGGCATCTCGGTGCTGCTGAACGATTCGGACTCGCACGGCAGCGCGCCCAGCGAGAACAACACGCCGCTGACGCCGGTGCTGCTGACGCCGCCGAGCAATGCGCAGTCCTTCACGTTCAACGCCGACGGCACGTTCACGTACACGCCGGTGCTGAACTTCGCCGGCGTCGACACGTTCACGTACCGGGTCGACGACAGCCTGGGCGGGATGTCGGCCACGGCGACGGTGACGATCGTCGTCAACGCGAACAACGACGCGCCGATCGCGGTCGACGATCTGCAGGCGACCAACGAGGACACGCCGATCAGCTTCACCGTCGCTTCGCTGCTGGTCAACGACACCGACGCCGACGGCGACCCGATCACGCTGTCGGCGATCGACGGCGTCGGTTCGCAGGGCGGCACGGTCGTGCTCAACGCCGGCATCGTCACCTACACGCCGGCGCCGAACTTCAACGGCGTCGACACGTTCACCTACACGATCTCTGACGGCAACGGCGGCACGGACATCGGCACGGTGTCGATCAACGTCATCTCCGTCAACGACGTGCCGATCGTCACCAACGACGCCTACACGATCGACGAGGACAACACGCTCAACGCGTACTCGATCCTGCTGAATGACAACGACGCGCACGGCGGGGCGCCGAGCGAGAACAACACGCCGCTGACGCCGGCCATCGTGACCGGCCCGAGCCACGCGCAGGTGTTCATCCTCAACAACGACGGCACCTTCGTCTACACGCCGACGGCGAACTACTTCGGGTCGGACAGCTTCACGTACCAGGTCACCGACGCGTTGGGCGGCGTGTCGAGCGTCGCGACGGTCAGCATCACCGTCAACCCCGTCAACGATACGCCGATCGCCGGCGACGACGTGACGACCACCAACGAAGACACGCCGGTGATCTTCGCGCTCTCGGCGCTGCTGGCCAACGACACCGACCCGGACGGCGACACGCTGAACGTCTCGGGCATCAGCGGCGCCAGCGCCAACGGCGGCGTGATCACGGTGGGAGTCGGCGTCATCACCTACACGCCCGCGGCGAACTTCAACGGCGTCGACACGTTCACCTACATGATCGACGACGGCCACGGCGCCGCTGACATCGCGACGGTCACGATCAACGTCAATTCGGTCAACGACGCGCCGATCGCGTTCGCCGACACGTACTCGGTCAACGAGGACACGACGCTCAACGGCTCGTCGGTGCTGACCAACGACTCCGACTCGCACGCCTCGGCGCCGAGCGAGAACAACACGCCGCTGACGGCCGTGCTGGACTCCGGCCCGGCGAACGCCTCGGCGTTCACGTTCAACGCGGACGGCACGTTCAGCTACACGCCGGCGATGGACTTCTTCGGCTCGACCAGCTTCACTTACCACGCGGTCGACAGCCTCGGCGGCGTGTCGAACACCGTGACGGTGACGATCACGGTCAACCCGATCAACGACGCCCCGGTGGCCGCGCCCGACGCGTACATCACGAACGAGGACACGCCGGTCAGCTTCACGGCCTCGTCGCTGCTGCTCAACGACGTCGACGTGGACGGCGACGTGCTGAGCGTCGTGAGCGTCTCGGGCGTCACGGCGCAGGCGGGCACGGTCGTGCTCAACAGCGGCATTGTCACCTACACGCCCGCGACGAACTTCAACGGCACCGACACGTTCACCTACACGATCAGCGACGGCCACGGCGGCAGCGACATCGAGACGGTCACCGTGCTCGTCAACTCGATCAACGACGCGCCGGTCGCGACCAACGACGTCTACTCGACCAACGAGGACACGACGCTCAACGGCTCGTCGGTGCTGGCCAACGACTCCGACGTGCACGGCGGGGCGCCGAGCGAAAACAACCTGCCGCTTACGGTCCTGCTCGAGACCGCGCCGGCGCACGCCGGTGCGTTCGTGCTCAACGCCGACGGCACGTTCACCTACACGCCGGCGGCGAACTACAACGGCCCGGACAGCTTCACGTACCGCGTGCAGGACAGCCTCGGCGCCGTGTCGTCGACCGCGACGGTGTCGATCACCGTCAACGCGGTCAATGACGCGCCGGTCGCCGTGGACGACGCGCTCGGCGCAGTGGAGGACACCACGCTGACCGTCTCGACGGCCGTGGTGTTGTTCAACGATACGGACGTCGACGGCGACCTCGTGTACGTTTCCGCCGTCGACGCGGTGTCGCTGCAGGGCGGCACGGTCGACCTGATCAACGGCGTGATCACCTATACGCCCGCGGCCGACTACAACGGCCCCGACTCGTTCACCTACACGATCGAGGACGGCAACGGCGCGTCCGACACGGCGGTCGTCACGATCAACGTCGTGTCGGTCAACGACGTGCCGGTCGTGTTCGACGACGTGTACAACGTCAACGAGGACAACACGCTCGTGGCGACGACCGTGCTGGCGAACGACTCCGACGCTCACGGCGGGGCGCCCAACGAGAACAACAACCCGATGATCGCGTCGCTCAACAGCGGCCCGTCGCACGCCTCGGCCTTTGTGCTCGGCGCCGATGGCACGTTCACCTACACGCCCGCGGCGGACTTCAACGGCGTCGACACCTTTACCTACCGCGCCGTCGATACGCTCGGCGGCATCTCGGCGCCCGCTACGGTCACCATCACGGTCAACCCGATCAACGACGACCCGATCGGCGTGCCCGACACGGCGCAGACCGACGAGGACACGACGATCGTCATCGCCGCGTCGGAGTTCTCCGGCAACGACATCGACGTCGATGGCGACGTGCTGACCATCGTCGGCGTCAGCATCAACAGCGCTGAGGGCGGCATGGTCAGCCTGCTCAACGGCCTGATCACCTACACGCCGGCGCTCAACTTCAACGGCACGGACACCTTTACCTACACGGTCGGCGACGGCAACGGCGGGTTCGGCGCCGGCACCGTGACGGTTACCGTCAACTCGATCAACGACGTGCCCGACGTTGCGAACGACAACTACAGCATCAACGAGGACACGACGCTCAACGCCGCGTCCGTCCTGCTGAACGACTCCGACAGCCACGGCGGCGCCCCCAGCGAGAACAACACGCCGCTGTTCGCGACGCTGGTGTCCGGCCCGTCGCACGCCTCGACGTTCACCTTCAACCCCGACGGCACGTTCAGCTACCGCGGGGCGCAGGACTACAACGGCCCCGACAGCTTCACGTACAACGTCACCGACAATCTCGGCGGCGTGTCGGCGACGGCGACGGTCAGCATCAGCGTCATCCCGATCAACGACTCGCCGGTGGCCGTCGACGACAACTACACCACCGACGAGGACACGGACATCGCAGGCAACGTGCTCGACAACGACAGCGACGTGGACGGCGACACGCTGACCGCGGCGGTGCTCGCCGGGCCGACGCTCGGGTCGGTGTCGCTGAACCCCAACGGCAGCTTCACCTACTCGCCCGACGGCGACCTCGACTTCCTCGCCGCCGGCGAGGTGAGCGTGCAGACGTTCAGCTACGAGGTCAGCGACGGGAACGGCGGCATGGACGCGGCGGTGGTCACGATCACCGTCAACGGCGTCAACGACGAGCCGGAGCTCACCATCAACAGCAATTCGATCGAGGTCGACGAGGGCGTGGTCGCGACGAACGGCGGCACGTTCGATGACCTCGATCTCAGCGACGACGTGATCGTCTCGGCGTCGGTCGGCACGATCGTGCAGGACCCGGACAACAGCGGCAACTGGTCGTGGTCGTTCAACGCGGGCGACGGTCCGAGCGACTCTCAGACCGTGACGATCACCGCCGACGACGGCAACGGCGGCGTCGATACCGTCACCTTCGACCTGGTCGTCAACAACGTCGCGCCGACGATCGGCAACCTCGCGTTCGATCCGTCTCCGGTGATCGAGGGCAACACGGTCACGCTGTCGGGCACGGTCGCCGACCCCGGCGTCACCGACACGCACGAGCTGGTCATCGACTGGGGTGACGGCACGGTCGACACGATCGATCTCGCGGCGGGCGAGGTCAGCTTCGCCGCCGGCCACGTGTACGCCGACGACAACCCGACCGGCACGGCGCAGGATTCGTACAACGTCGACCTGACCGTGACCGACAAGGACGGCGCGGTCGACACGGCTTCGACGTCGGTGACGGTGCAGAACGCCGACCCGATGAACCTGTCGCTGCTGGTCACGCCGGCGGTCATCGATGAGAACGACTACGTGACGCTCGCGGGCAGCTTCACGAACGCCGGCACGCTCGACACGCACATGGTGACGATCGACTGGGGCGACGGCACGATCGAGACGCTCGACCTCGCGGTGGCCGTGCGGAACTTCACCGTGCCGCACCGTTACCTCGACGACGACGTGAGCCTCACGGAGTCCGACGTCGTGCCGATCACGGTGACGGTGACGGACGACGACACCGAGTCGGTTACGGGATCGACATCGGTGACGATCAACAACGTCGTGCCGGAGGCGTTCATCGACGGGCCGACCGTGGCCGTCCGCGGGCAGGAGGTCACCTTCACCGCTTCGTTCGCGGACGTCGGCACGCTCGACACGCACACGTTCTCGTGGCGTGTGCTGTCGGAACTCGGCTCGGTGATCGCGACCGGCACCGGCGACACGCTGACCTTCACGCCGATCATGAACGACCAGCTGATGGTCGAGCTGACGGTGACGGATGACGACGGCTCGTCGGGCGTCGCGACGCAGATGCTCGACGTTGTCGAGGCGTTCATCCAGCCCGACGGCGAGGGTGGCCAGACGCTCGTGGTGGGCGGCAGCGAGTACGACGACCGGATCGGCGTCGGCCTCAAGCTGCGGAACAACACCATCGTGGTCCAGTTGTCGTCACCGGTCGTGCGGCGGTCGATCTCGGTGTTCGACCTGACCGACGTCACCAGCGTGGTGATCTACGGCCAGGAGGGCAACGACGCGATCGGCGTCAAGCTCGGCAACGTCAACATCCCGGTCACCGTCTACGGCGGCGATGGCGACGACCGCATCGGCGTCACCACCGTCGGCGAGGCACGCATCTTCGGCGAGGGCGGCAACGACGGCATCAAGAGCGTGCTGGGTCGGAGCGTTGTCCTCGGCGGGTCCGGCGACGACCGCATCGCGGCCGGGCTGGGCAACAACGTCATCGTGGGCGGTGACGGCGTCGACCTGATCGGCGGCGGCGCATCGCGGAACATCTTCATCGGCGGCGACGGCGCCGACCGCATCGGCGGCAACAAGGTGGATACGCTGCTCATCCCCGGCACGACCGACTACGACGACAACGCCGACGCGCTGCTCTCGTTGCTCGACGCTTGGGCCGATCCGGGCGCTTCCTTTGAGCAGCGGATCTCGAACCTCATGGCCGGCGTCGGGCCGGGCAACAGCCTGCGACTCGGCCTCGGCGACACCGTGCACGGCGACGAGGACGTCGACCTGTTCAAGACCGGTGGCGGCCTGAACTGGGTGCTCGCCGAGTCGCTCGACCTGATGAGGACCGCCAAGAACGACCGCATCGACCTGATCTAACCGGTCGGCTCAGCGGGCGGAGACAACACGTGTCGGTTCAGTTCGTGTACGGGACCGTACCCGACTTGTCGACCTTGTAGCCCCACTTTTTGATGTACTCATCGGCGGGCAGGAACTCGTCCTTCCGCTCGCGCAGCTTCTCGCTGAGCATCTTGTCGAGCTCGGCTTTCGTGCTGGCGCTCGCGGCGTCGTCGACGAGGTTGCGCATCTGGTAGGGGTCGGTCTCGTTGTCGTACAGCAGCCAGGGCCCGTTGAGGTCGCGCACGTAGGTGTACCGACGCGTGCGGATGCCGCGGTACTCGCGCCCGCCGCGCGTCCGCGCCCACTCGCCGAACGGCGCGGGGCACTCGATCAACGCGTAGTCCTTCGGCGGGTTCTGGCCCGTGCGGAGGTAGCCGCTGTAGTCGAGGCCCTCGACGGTCGACGGGCAGCCGATGCCCGCGAGGCCCAGCAGGGTCGGCATCAGGTCCGGCGTGCTGATCGGCGCGTCGAGTTCGCGGCCGGACTCGCCCAGGGCGCGCGGGTAGCGCACGAGCAGCGGCACGCGGATCGATTCGTCCCACGGCTTCTGCTTGCGGTGCTGCGCCTGCGACCCGAGCATCGCGCCGTGGTCGGCGCTGAACACGAAGATTGTGTCCGACGCGATACCGGTCTCGTCGAGCGTCTTGAGCAGTTCGCCGATGCAGTGGTCGAGCGCGGCGCAGTGGGCGTAGTAGCCGGCCAGGTCTTTGCGTGTCGCGGCCTCGGCGTCGGCCGGGACGTTAGGCCGCAGCGTCAGCTTCGCCGGGTCGAACATGTCGACGTACTCTTTCGGCGCGGTCTGGTAGGGGTTGTGCGGCGGGCCCCACGACAGGAACAGCACGAACGGCTTGTCGGCCTTGGCGTGATCCTTGATGTAGCCGATCGCGTCGTCGGTCTGCGCGAACGCGTCGTAGCCCTCCCAGAGTCGCCTGGTCTTGTCGTCGTCGGCGTAGTAGGGTGAGTGGTTGTAGTTATGCGTGCACTCGAGGACCCGCCAGTACTCGAATCCCTGGCGTGACTCCGGCGGGATGTAGCTGCTGCGGCCGCGGCCGTCGAGGTGCCACTTGCCGATGTAGCCGGTGTTGTAACCGGCGTCGCGCATGACCTCGGCGATGGTCGTGGCGTCCTCGCTGAGGTGCAGGTCGTTCATGAACACGCCGTGGGTCAGCGGGAACTGCCCGGTGAGCAGCGAGGCGCGGTGCGGACAGCAGACCGAGCAGCCCGACACGGCGTTGGTGAAGTTGGCCGACTGCGCCGCGAGCTTGTCGAGGTTGGGCGTGCGGGCGTTGGGGTCCCCGGCGTAGCCCATGGCCGCGGCGCGCCACTGATCGGCGAAGACGTAGACGAGGTTGGGCTTGCGATTCTGCTGAGCAGCGGCGTTGCCCGGGGCGAGGAACAGGGCTGTCGACAACGCCACGAGCAGCGTGGCTGTCACGTGCGCAGCATGGGACACGGTTCGGTTGCGTAGCATCAGAATCTCCTGCAGGAAAGCTTTCGGCGATCAGGTGTTGCGATCACCGCGTTGCAAGTCAGACGCCCGTGTGCGAAGTTTACTGCATTCGGCGCGTCGGTTAAGCCCATATCTGGTTGACGTTCAACGGAGATTTTGGACTGGCGCGGTGCTAATATCTATACAAGCCGTCGGGGAGAAGCGGGGCGTACTTCGGTATCGCCCGGTGGTTGGGTGACGGAAAATCCGAGATGGAGTGGCACGCATGGCACGACCCCCGATGATCTCTCGACGAACGATCCTCCGTGGAGCCGGGGCCGCGGTCGCGCTGCCGTGGCTGGACGCGATGGCGCCGCGCACGGCGATGGCCGCCGGCGGCGCCGCAGCGGCCGCGGCTAAGCCGCCGGTCCGCATGGCGTTCTTCTATGTGCCCAACGGCGTGCACATGCCCAACTGGAAGCCGAAGCATACCGGCGTCAGCTACGAGCTGCCGCGCATCCTCAAGTCGCTCGAACCCGTGCGTGACAAGATCACGGTGCTGTCCGACCTCGCGGCGGATCACTGCATCGGCAAGGGCGCGGGCCACGAGCCGTCCGGGGGCGGGTTCCTCGTCGGGGAAAAGTGCAAGCTGTCGGAGATCCCGGAGGTCGGCGGCGTGTCCGTCGACCAGCTCGCGGCGAAGCAGGTCGGCAACGACACGCCGATCGATTCGCTCGCCCTCGGCATCGACCCCGGCCACCGCGGCGATCACGGTTACAGCGGCACCTACCTTTCGCACATCTCGTGGCGGAGCAAGACCACGCCCGTCGACCTCGAGCTCAACCCCAAGCAATTGTTCGACCGCCTGTTCCGCGGCCGCAAGCCCCAGCGGCCGGACTGGACCGCCGAGTCCGGCGACGCCGCGACGAAGAAGGTCGACACGATCGAGACCAGCGTGCTGGACCTCGTGCGCGAAGACGCCCGCGACCTGCGCGGCGAGCTCGGCACGGGCGACCGACGCAAGCTCGAAGAGTATCTCGACGGCGTGCGCGACATCGAGCGACGCATCGAGCGCGCCGAGCGCGACAAGCATTCGCATCACCGTGAAGGTCTGGCCGAGGAAGCCGAGCGCGGGCGGTACTCCGATCTGCCCGAGCTGATCATGCCCGACGGCCACGGCATCCCCAGCGAGTACGCCGAGCACGTGAACCTCATGCTCGACGTGCTGACGCTCGCGTTCCAGACCGATACGACGCGCATCGCGAGCTTCATGTTCTCGTACGAGAAGTCCGGCCGGGCGTACCCCGAGATCGAGGCGCCCGGCTCGCACCACTCCACGTCGCACCACCGCGGCAAGCCCGAGAACCACGAGGCGCTGACGCGCATCAACACCCACCACATGGAGCTGTTCGCGCGGATGCTGCAACGCATGGCCAACACGTGGGAGGGCGAGAGCACGCTGCTGGACAACGTGGCGATCTGCTACGGCTCGGGCATCAGCGACGGCAACAAGCATAACCACGACGACCTGCCGGTCCTGCTGGCCGGTGGCGGCGGCGGCACGATCAAGGGCGGTCGGCACATCGCCCTCATCAAGAAGACGCCGATCTGCAACCTCTACCTCGAGATGCTCGACCGCGTCGGTCTCCGCCTCGACAGCTTCGGCGACAGCAGCGGCCGCCTGCCGCAGTTGGCATGACGCAGAGCGGCCCGACGCGGCGTGGTGAAGAGAGACCTTCCGTAATCCATCCCCGGAGTGACGCGACGATGGCGATGAATCGCTGTGTGTTATGGGCGAGCGTCATCGGCGTGATCTGCGCGGTCGCGGTCGGGGGCAGCTCCGCATTCGCCCAGGACGACAAGAACGACAAGGCCGAAGAACTGCCGTCGTGGGATCGCATGATCCGACCGATGTTTCGCAGCTACTGCTACCGCTGTCACAACGACGAGAAGCAGAAGGGCAACATCAACCTCGAAGAGGTCGAGAACCCGCGGCTGATCATGGAGGGGCGCAAGACGTGGCTGACGGTCGTGAACGTGCTGCGTGAGAAGAAGATGCCCCCGGAGGACAGCAGCAAGCCGAAGGACGACGAGCGGGCGAAGATGCTGGAGTTCGTCACCAAGACACTCGACTCGCTGGACTGCTCGAAGCTCAATGACCCCGGCAAGCCGATCGCGCGGCGCCTCAACCGCAACGAGTACAACAACTGCGTCAGCGACCTGTTCGGCCTCGACCTCCGTCCCGCCGACGACTTCCCGCCCGACAAGACCGGTTACGGGTTCGACAACATCGGCGACGTGCTGACGATGTCGCCCGTGCTCGTCGAGCAGTACTACACCGCGGCCAACGGCGTGCTCGACGAGATTGTGCCCGAGAAGGGCAAACGCGACGCCTCGCGCGACGCGGCGTACGAGCGGGTCTACGTCGCCCACCCCGAGCCCGGCATGTCATGGGGCAAGGCGGCGCGGCAGATCGTCGAGAGATTTGCCACGCGTGCGTTCCGTCGGCCCGTCGAGCCGCAGCGTGTCGATCGCCTGATGACCCTGTTCGACAAGGCTCGCGAGAAGGGACTCGACTTCGACCACGCGGTCCGTCCGATGCTCGCCGCCGTGCTGATCTCGCCGCACTTCCTTTTCCGCATCGAGCAGCAGCAGGAAGGCGGCGAGCCGTATCTCGTCGATGACTACGACGTCGCGGCGCGGCTGAGTTTCTTCCTGTGGTCGGGGCCGCCGGACCAGACGCTGTACGACCTGGCCGCGGCGGGCAAGCTGTCGAAGCCGGACGCGGTGCGCGAGCAGGCGAAGCGGATGCTGGCCGATCCCCGCAGCGTCGCGCTCGCGGAGAACTTCATCGGGCAGATGCTCCAGCTGCGCACGCTCGACGACCATCAGCCCAACGCCAGGTCGTTTCCGCAGTTCACCGAGGCGCTGCGCGACGCGATGACACGCGAGGTCACGATGCTCGCCGCGGAGGTCATCCGCAACGATCGGCCGATCACCGAGCTGCTCGACGCCGACTACACGTTCCTCAACCAGACGCTCGCCGAGCACTACGGCATCGACGGCGTCACGGGCAGCGAGATGCGACGCGTGAGGCTGAAGGATCGGCGGCGCGGCGGCGTGCTGACGTCCGCGGCGATCCTCACGCTCACCTCCGACCCGCAGCGCACGAACATCCCGCGACGCGGCAACTACGTCGCGGGCGTGATCCTCGGCGACCCGCCGCCACCGCCGCCGCCCGACGTGCCGCCGCTGGAGGACTCAAGACTGCCTGGCAAGACGCTGACGCTCCGGCAGATGCTCGAGGAGCACCGCCGCGACCCGGAGTGCGCCTCGTGCCACGCGCGGATCGATCCGCTCGGCTTCAGCCTGCAGAACTTCGACGCGGTGGGGCGGTGGCAGGACGAGCGCGAGGGGCACAAGATCGACGCGTCGGGCGAGCTGCCGGGCGGACGCAAGTTCGTCGGACCCGTCGAGCTCAAGGCGATCCTGCTCGAGCGCAAGGACGGCATCGCCCGCACGCTCGCCGAGCGCATGCTGATCTACGCGATGGGCCGCGGCATCACCTGGTCCGACGAGTGCGCGATCCGCAACGCCGTGCTGATGCTTCAGCACAACGAGTACCGCTTCTCGGCGATGGTCGAGGCGATCGTGATCAGCACGCCGTTCCGGTACCGGCGTAATCCCGACAGCTGACGCATCACGCGCGGCGTCGCGCCTTGATCTTCAGGTAGGGCGGCAGATACACGGCGCGATGCGCCGGATCGCCGGGTGGCGCCAGCGCGTCGGCGCGCACCGGCTCGGTCACGTCTTCGATCACGAACCCCGCGCGGCAAAGCCCACCCAGCAGCGCCTCCAGCGTGTGCAGGTACTCGACCGTGCCCGCCTCGCGGTGCGCCGCGCCGGGCGCGTCGGGCAGGGCGACGCCTTCGACGTAAGCACGCGCGACGCGGTACGTGTCGGTGTCGGCGGAGCTGATCGGTGACGCGTCCGCCTGCATGCTCGCCGGGTGCTTGTGCTGCGAGAGGTACAGCCCGCCCGGCTGGAGCACCCGCGCGACGTGGTGATACACCGCGGCCAGGTCGCGCACGTAGCAGGTGCAAACGGGCTGAATGACGATGTCGAACGACGCGTCGCCGAGCGCCTGCAGGTCGTCGATCGAGGATTGGACGGCGGTGATGTCGACCCCGTGTTCATCGGCGTATCGGCGGTCGTGTTCGAGTTGACGGTCGCTGAGGTCAACGACGGTGACGGACGCCCCGGCCGCGGCGAACAACGGGCCGTGGGTGCCGCCACCCGCGCCGAGGCAGAGCACACGCTGCCCGGCGATGGCTTCCTTGTGAACCCACGTGTCGAGCGTATCCAACGCGGAATCGCTGTCGATCGCTCCGTAGGCCGGCTTCGCGAAGCGTCTGTCGTCGGCCATGTCGTCCCACGCGGCGCGGTTGCGCCGAAGCGTTGATGTGTCGTCGCTGGTGACTCGGGCTGCGAGATCGCGCATCGTCTGGTAGGCGGCCTCGATCGCCGGGGCGTTCGGGTCTTTCAGGCGTCGTTCGATCGCATCGATTGGGCTGACGATCGTGTCGCCGATCCGCAGTCGCGGCGCGACGGGTTCCTCCAACGCCACCCATTCCGCGCCGAGCTCCCGCACGGCCAACTCGCCGATCCATATCCCGTAGCACAACGCGACCGACATCAGGTCGTCGCCCGGGTCCGCCTGTGACTCACGCGTGAGGATGTTGTCGATCAGTCGGAGCGGATTGGCGCCGCGTAGATCGACGCCGTGCAGTTCCGCGGCGTGGTGCTCGGCGGTCTGTGCGAATGCCTCGAATCGTGCGGCGGGAGTGGACACAGCGTACCTCGATCATGACCGGTGAAGGGTCGATTATAGCTGTATCCGCGGGGTGCACGGTCGCCAGGTGCGGCCAGCGCCGCCCGATCGCGTCGGGCCTGCTAGAATCGCCGGTCGAGGAGCCGCCCGGCCGTCGCGCGACGGCGGGGTGGGCACGTGAATCGCAGATGAGGGTGCAACACATGACGCGACTGATATGGGTGACGAGCGTAGCGGTGATGATCGTGTCGGGCGCGGCGAGCGGCGCGGAGTGGACGCAGTTCCGCGGGCCCAACGCCGACGGGCACGCCGACGCGGCGAAGGGGTTGCCGCTCAAGTGGAGCCCGACCGAGAACATCGTGTGGAAGCAGGCGATCCCCGGCCAGGGCTGGTCGTCGCCGGTGATTCTGGCGGAGCGGATCTATCTGACGACGGCGGTGTCGCACGACGACGGCGGGTACAGCCTCGACGTCGTGTGTCTCTATGTGAAGACGGGCGAGCCGGTGTGGCAGACGGAGGTATTCCGAGAGGGCGGCGACGCGCCGAAGATCCACAAGAAGAACTCGCACGCCAGCCCGACGCCGATCGTCGCGAACGGACGCATCTACGCGCACTTCGGGCATCAGGGCTCGGCGTGCCTCGACCTCGAAGGCAAGGTCATCTGGACGAACGACTCGTTCCGCTACGCGCCGGTGCACGGCAACGGCGGCTCGCCGGCGCTGGTCGGTGACAAGCTGATCTTCAGCTGCGACGCGGCGAAGGATCCTTTCGTCCTCGCGCTGAACAAGAACACCGGCAAGGAGGTGTGGCGCACGAAGCGCGACACGTCGCCGAAGCGGGCATTCTCGTTCTGCACGCCGCTGGTGATCGAGGTCGGCGGCAAGACGCAGGTCGTGCTGCCGGGCAGCGACGCGGTGTTCGCTTACGAC
This sequence comes from Phycisphaera sp., assembly GCA_016125285.1. Classification (GTDB taxonomy): domain Bacteria; phylum Planctomycetota; class Phycisphaerae; order Phycisphaerales; family Zrk34; genus RI-212. The sequence goes on along the minus strand of WGMA01000008.1, from coordinate 37,769 downwards.
CCGGACACGGGCAAGGCGATCTGGCGCGTCGACTACCCCGGCGGGTACTCGGTCGTGCCGCGGCCGATCTACGGGCACGGGCTGGTGTACGTCTGCACGGGGTTCGATCGTCCGCAGCTCCTTGCGATCCGGCCGGACGGCAAGGGCGACGTGACCAACAGCCACGTGGCATGGAAGGCGACGAAGGGTGTGCCGCACACGCCGTCGCTGCTGCTGGTCGGTGACGAGCTGTACATGGTGGCCGACGGCGGCATCGCCACGTGCATGGACGCCAAGACGGGCGACGTGCACTGGACAGAGCGGCTGGGCGGCAACTACTCTGCGTCGCCGCTCTTCGCCGACGGCCACATCTACTTCCTCAGCGAGTCGGGCGAGGCGGTGGTGATCGAGCCCGGCAAGACGTTCAAGGTGCTGGCGCGAAACGACCTGAACGAGCGGGCGCTGGCGAGCTACGCGGTGGGCGACGGGGCGTTGTTCATCCGCACCGCCGAGCACCTTTGGCGCGTGCAGGCCAAGTAACGCGGCCTCATCTGATTAACGCTTTTCGACACGCACGCCCTCGGCGACCTGGTCCGACGGGTGCGCGATCACGACGTCGCCTTCGTTGACGCCGCTCGTGACCTCGGCGATGTCGGCGGTCCGAGCGCCGATCTCGACGTCGCGCAGCGCCGCCCGGCCGTCGACCACCGCGAACACCGCCCACCTGTCGCCGTCACGGAACAGGGCGCTGACGGGGACCGTCAGCACGTTGGGGCGCTGGTCGATCACGATGCGTGCGTCGATGTGGTAGCCGTCGCCGAGGCCGGGGCGATCGGCGGGCGGGTCGACGAAGTCGATGATGATGTTGACACGTTGCTCTTCGACGCCGAGCGACGAGACCTTGGTGAAGGCGGCGGGCTCGACCGTGCGGACGACGCCCTGCAGCGGGTGCGGTCCGCCCCATTGCTCGACGACGACGGGATTGCCGGGCCGGATCTTCACCGCGTCAACCGACAGCACATCGATCACCGCCTCGAGGTTCTGTGGGTCGCCGAACTCCAGCAGCGGCGTGCCCGGCGCGACGACGCCCTCGGACTCCTGAAACACGCGCAGCACCCGGCCGTCGCACGGCGCGCGGATCTCGAAGCGATGTTCGCCGTCACCGCCGCCGGGCTTCGTCCGCAGCTGCGCGGCTTCGGCGAGATCGAGCTGGAACTTCGCCACCTGTCGGGCGAACGACGCGGCGGTCGCCTCCTGCTGGCGCACGCGGACGAGCGTCGCGGCGTCGTCGACCTCGCGCTGATTCGACGAACCGGACGCACGCAGCTTTTCCAGACGCTCGTGGTCGCGTTTCGCCTGGTCGAGCAACGCCTCGGCGCGCTCGACCTCCGGCTCGGCCTGATCGAGCGTCGCCTTCGCCGCGTTGACTCGCGCCGCGGCCTCGGCGCCGGCGCGCGGGTCGAGCAGCTCGGGGTCGCGTGGCTCGATCGCCGCCAGCAGCGTCTGCTGCCCGTGCACGTTGTCGCCGGGGTCGAGCTGGATGCGCATGAGCCGCCCGCTGAGCGGCGCCGAGATCAGGTAGCGTTCCTTGATGCGTGTGCGCCCGTCTTCATCGACGGTCACGCGGACGTCGCGCCGCTGCACGGTCGCCATGTCGATCAGCACCGGCTGCGGCATGAACGCGTACGCCAGCAACGCGACGGCCGCCGCGGCAACCACCCCCATCGAGATCCTGCGTGTCGTCTTCTGCACTCCGCTACTCCCGCGACTTCAACGCCGCGATCAGGTCCAGCCGGTCGAGTCGGCGGCGGACGATCAGCCCGCTGATCACCGACGCGACGATTACCGTCGTGGCCGCGAACCCGTAGGTCGATCGATCGATGATCAGCGGGATGCGGTACATCTCCGTGTCGAGCCCTATCGCCAGCAACGCCGCGAGCCCGTAACCGATGACCAGCCCGACGGGGATCGCGACGGCCGTGACGATCGCCAATTCCCCCAGCAGGATCGACGAAATCTCGGCCCGGGTAAAGCCCAGCACCCGCAGGGTGGCCAGCTCACGCGAGCGCTCCGACAGCGACACGCGGGCGGTGTTGTACACGACGCCGATCGCGATGACGCAGGCGAACAGCATGTTGAAGAACTGCATCTGCAGCATGTTCTGCGCGATCGTGTTACGGAAGCTCTCGAGGGCGGCGTGTTTGACGGTCACGCCGGCGACGCGCGGCGTGCGCTTGAGCGTGCGATAGAGCGTGTCGTTGCGGTTGGCGTCGGTGGTGATGAACGCGCCGCTGACGGTGGGGCCCTCGTGCATGAACGCCTGCAGCGCGTCGATCCGCATGTAGGCGTTGGTGCCGGAGAAGTCCTCCAGCAGCGCCGCCACGGGGACGCGTCGTACGGGGCGCTGGCCCTCCATGACCTCGACGGTGACGAGCTGGCCGGGCGTCACGTGCAGCAGGTCCGCGAGCTTGCGGGACACGACCAGGCCCTCGGGCGGCAGTTCGATGACACGTTCGTGCGTGTCGAGCAGGCGGAACAGGTCGGGCGACCGGACCAGGCCCATGATCGACACGCGGCGGTCGTAGTGTCCGGCGCGGAGGCGCACGGGCACCGCGCGGAACGGCTCGACGTGTCGCACACCCGGCAGATGGCCAACGCCGTAGACCGCGTCGCCCGTGGTCGGCTCGACGAAGGTGACGGTCATGTCCTGCCGCTGGGCGGTGTCGAACTGGAACGCCATGAGGTAGTCCAGCGCGTCGACGGAGAAGTTGCCGAGCACGAGCACCGCGACGGCCATGGCGATGCCGAGGCTGGACAGCGCCGCCTTCCAGGGGCGTCGCTCGATCTGACGCATGACCATGCGTGCGGGCGCCGAGACGTAGCGCTGCAGGCCGAGCCGCTCGACGATCGTCGCGTGGTAGCCGGACGGGGGCTCGGGGCGCATCGCTTCCGCGGGCGGCAGGAAGGCGGCGCGCCACACGGACCCGAGCGCACCGACCGCAGCGGCGGCCGTGGCGATCAGCGTCACCGACGCGATCAGTCCGGGGTTCAGCCGGTACTGGAGCACGGGGAAGCGGTAGTACTGGGTGTACAGCTCGGCGAGATTGTGGCCCATCCACACGCCGACGATCACGCCGAGCACGAGCCCGACGCCGGCGATCATCAGCGCGAGCTTGAGGTAGTGGACACCGACCTCGACGTGGGTGTAGCCGAACGCCTTGATCGCCGCGATCTGCTCACGCTGGGTCTGGATGATGCGGCCGAGCACGACGTTGAGCAGGAACGCGGCGACGCCGAGGAAGATCGCCGGCGCGATGACGCCCATGTTGTGCAGCTGCTTGATCTCGTCGGAGAGGTAGCGGTGGGAGACCTGGTCGTTACGCCCGTAGGCGCCGACGCCGCCGTAGGGGCGCGTGAGGTTGTCGAGTTGTCGGATGACCTCGGGCTGCGACGCGCCGGCCATGAGGCGGAGGGTAACGTTGTTGAATGCGCCGTCGAGGTCATAGGCGGGGGCGAGCTGGTCGTAGCTCATCCAGAACACGCCGAAGCGTTTGTCGTCGGGCAGCACCTCGCCGCCGCGGATCTGGAAGATGTATTCGGGGGAGAGCACGACGCCGACGATATTCAGCTGTTGGAGTCGCTCGTTGATCACGGCGTCGACGTGGTCGCCGGGGCCGAGCTTGTGGGCGTCGGCGAAGGCCTCGCTGACAAGCACCTCGCCGCGGCGGGTCGGGTCGATCTGTCGGCCGCGCCGCAGGTGCAGGCGGTTGAGCGTCGGTTCGCCGTGGTGGGGCAGCGAGATGATGCGACCGACGGCCGGCTCGCTGAGGCCGGCAACGTCGAGCGTCACGTCGACAACGATGCGCGTCTGCACCTGCCCGACGCCGGGGATCTGCGCGAGGCGTGGGGCGAGCGCGTTGGGGGCGCGCTTCAGGGACGTGAACACGTCGGCGAATCGGTATCGCTCGTAATAGGTGCGTCGCGTCTGTTGCAGCGACTCGAGCGTCGAGAGCGACATGACGTAGGTGGCCACGCCGCACGCCATCACCACGGCGATCGCCAGCGCCTGGCTGCGCATGTGCCACAGGTCGCGAAAAAGGATGCGGTTCAGCGCGGTCACGTCGCCCCCTTATGTCCCCTCTCCCTCTCAGGCAGAGGGCTAGGGTGAGGGTTGCATCTTCGAACGCGGCGCATGTTGATCCGAACGTGCGGCATCCGATAGACCATCCCCCTCAACCAACCTCTCCCCCACTTGGGGGAGAGGGGTTTTACCAACTCAGCTCTCGAGCCGCCGTCTTGCGGTCGTTGTGGCGCTCGTCGGCGATCACGCCCGCCGACAGCGTCACGACCCGGTCGGCCATCTTCGCGATCACCGCGTTGTGCGTGATCACCGCCGTGGTCGTGCCCAGCTCACGGTTGACGCGCTCGAGCGCCTCGAGCACGACGATGCCGGTCGCGGCGTCGAGCGCGCCGGTCGGCTCGTCGCAGAGCAGCACGTCGGGCTGCTTCGCGATCGCCCGCGCGATGGCCACGCGCTGCTGCTCGCCGCCCGACAGCTGCGCCGGGAAGTGGTCGAGGCGTTCGCCGAGCCCGACGATGGCCAGCGCGTCGGCCGGGTCCATCGGGTCCGCGGCGATCTCGGTCACGAGCGACACGTTCTCCCGCGCGGTGAGGCTGGGGATGAGGTTGTAGAACTGGAACACGAAGCCGACGTGCTCGCGGCGGTAGCGCGTCAGCGCCGCGTCGTCGAGCACGGTCAGGTCGTGGTCCTGGTAGCTGACGGTCCCGCTCGTCGGCACGTCGAGCCCGCCGAGTATGTTGAGCAGCGTCGACTTGCCGCTGCCCGACGGGCCGAGCAGCACCATCAGCTCGCCGGCGTAGAGCTCCATGTCGACGCCGCGCAACGCGTGGACCTCGACCTCGCCCATGCGGTACACCTTTGTGAGCCCGCGCGCGACAAACACCGCGTCGCCGACGATCGACGGGGTCGACGGCGGTTCGGGGTCCGCAGGCGCGGTCTGACGCTCAGTCATTCGGCTTGCCTTCGCGGATGACGCGATCACTTGCCCTTGGGCGGCATCGTGTTCGCACCCGGCGCGACGGCCGAGATGTTCGGCGTGACGTCCGCGTCGACCTCGCGCGTGATCCACTTGATGCCGCCGACCACGACGCTCTGGAACTGCTCGCTGGTCCACACGTCCTCGCGGTGGCCCATGTTCGTATAGAACACGCGGCCCTTGCCCTCCATGCGCGCCCACGTGCCGGGGTACGCCGGACGCTCGTACATCTTGCCCTTCATGTCCTTCGTCTCAAGCAGCAGGATTACGTGCAGGTTGTCCGCGAAGTCCTTCAGCGAGTACCACTCGTCCTTCAGCTCGAACGACGCACCGAGCTTCTCGCAGCCGGGGAACTTCTGGTCCTCGACCGTGAGCGTCGTGGCCTGCTGGGCGCCGTGGATGATGAACTCGCCGCCGATGACGTTGATGTACGGATCCCGCTTCTCGACGGGGTCGAGTTCGTAGCGGTCGGAGTGCGAGTGGAACGTGTCGGACGCGCAGTGGAACCCGATCCAACCCTTGCCGTCGTGGATCGCCTGGAGCAGGGCGTCCTTGCCTTCCTGCGACATCGGCTTCGAGCCGTCCTTCGCGTTGGGCGAGGTGAGGTCGCCGGTGGTGTAGAACATGAACGCGTCGTACTTGGCGATGTTCTCGGGGGTGAAGACGGAGCCGTCCTTGGTGACGGTCAAGTCCCAGCCGTTCTTCTCGCAGATCGGCCGCATGATCGTCTCGGCGTAGCAGGGCTGGCCGTCCTTGACCTTGACGACGGAGTGCTCGTACCCGGCCGAGCGCGTGAAGAACAGCAGTTTTTTCTTCTCCGCGGCGCGGACGCCGGGGCTGAGCAGCAGCAGGGCGGCGGCGGTGAGACAGAGCGTGACGGACAGCGATGCGATGCGACGGGTCTTCATGAGTGGGCCTCTTTACGGGGATGGCCGCGTCAGCCGCGGCGTGGAGCAGCCGTATTATAGAGGACCACGGCCGCGCGATCCCGCCGATCGCGTGCCCGCCCGCAGCGAATTTCAGGAGGCGCTAGTTCGCCGATTGACGCAGCTTTCGCCAGTCCGGGTGGGCCTTCTTGTAGGCTTGGAACGCGGCGTATTCGTCGCGGTTGATCTGCCCGTCGGCGTCCTTGTCGATGACCGCGAACAGCCAGTCGTAGTCGGCCTTGGTCTTCATCCACTCCGGCTTGGACACGGTCCCGTTGCCGTCGCCGTCGGTCTGCTTGAAGAACGCCTCGATCCACGCGGCGCTGCCCTCGGTCGCGACGGGTCGTGGCGCGTGACGCGTGTCGTCGATCTGGTCGATGTTGGCCGGCATGTCGAGCGGGATGCCCGCGGAACGCAGCCGCCGCTGGATCGCCGCGACGTCGAGGTCCTGCACGGCCGCGCCGGACTTCGCCGCCATCGCCGCCGCGATCCCCGACGCCTCGCCGAGGTGCATCCACGTCGGCTCGAGGCGGATCGTGCAGAACGCCACGTGCGTCGCCGAGCACGACACCGGCACCAGCAGGTTCTCGCACTCACTCTTCACCGGCGTCAGCGCGCGATACGGGAACTGATAGATCTTGCCCTTCTGCCACAGCCGCCCCTCGTTGACGAACCCATCCTTGCCCGACGCGTAGCGCGTGACCTGGTGGCTGTCGATCCAGTGCGAGCAGAGGTGGATCACGTCGGGCTTGGTGCGGTCCTCGGTGACGTCCTTCTGTGTCATCACATACGCGCCGCGCATCCGCCGGCCCTCGCGTACGTAGAGATACCACGGCCAGTGCCCGTTGTCGGTCCACTCGTCCTTGCACAGGCCGTACTTCGCCATGTCCTTGCGCATGTTCTCCGGCACGCGCGGGTCCGTCTTCAGGAACCACATCGTGCCGAGCGTGTAATCGCGGAACGCCTGGTGGATCGCCTCGCGCTGCTCGAACGTCGCCTCGCACCACGGCGTCTGCCCGCCGGGCATGCTCAGCGACACGATCGAGTACTGGCAGTTGTTCAGTTCAGCCTTGCCGTTCCGCATGCCGTACAACGCAAGCACCTGTCCCACGGACTTGATCACGCCGGACTCGATGCAGCGTGCGAGCAGTTCGTACCGCTTCGGGTCGTAGTTGGCCGGCTGGGTGATCGGCACGCTGTTGTCGGGCCGCGTGGAGAGGTTGAGGCGGACGTTGTAGGGCGTGGGGTGCGGACTCGCCTCGCCGGCCTTGGGCGGGTCGCCGGGCATGACGCCGGGCAGCAGCTTGCCGTCGGCGTCGTACGGCGAGACGTGGATCGGTTTATCGGGGTAGATCACGCCCGCCAGCGACTCGCCGTACGCGTCACGCGCCTCGCGACCGATGACACAGCTCACGCCCGCCTTCGCCATCAGGTCGCCCTCGTAGGTCGCGTCGACGAATACCTTAGCCGCGTAGGCGTCGCCGCCGCGCACCGTCAGTGAGGCGATCCGCGCCCCGTCGCGCGACACGCCGTCGATCAGTTGCTCGTAGCGGACTTCGACACCGGCGTCGGCGAGCATCTTGAGGAACGCGGCCTCGGCGTCGTGCGCCTCCCACGTGTAAACGCCGCCCCGTCGTGTGGGCCCGCCGCCGCGCCCCGACGCGTCGCTGAGGAACTGCTCGCACAGACCGCCGAAGGTCTCCTTCGGATACATGTGGTTGGTCTCGTCGCGGTTCAGACCGCTGGTGCTCAGGCCGCCGACGTGCTTGGTCTGCTCGAGCAGGACGACCGATGCCCCGTCGCGCGCCGCGGCGATCGCGGCGGTGATCCCGCCGGGCGTCGCGCCGTAGACGACCACGTCGCGTCTCACCGTCTTCGCGCTCGCGGAGGCGGCGCCGCTGATCGCCGCCGCGATCGACAGCGCGACGGCCGCCGCCCAGTTGGTCACCGATATCCCTGTCGTGCGGGTCATGCGTGCGCCCTTTCGTGAAGCCGTCCGAGCCGCGGGTCGATTCGCACGGCGCCGTCGACGGTACCCTTAAGAGCGTTGCGTCGTGCGGTTGGACACCCGGATCGGTCGATCTGCTGACACAACTTGCACCGCCAGCCCCAGAACGCCTCAGGGTGGCTATTTCGTGGTCACCGTGCGGTCACGCTGTAGCAGAATTATGCAGCACGCCTCGCCCGTCGGGGTGGTTGCGGGTGATCTGGCGTCGATTTCGGGCAATCTGAGGCCTTCGGACGGGTATAGGCGTGTTGGCACAACCTTTGCACATGTCCATTCGTCGCGGCGTGGTCATTGAGGAGCACGCCGGTTGGAGGACGCGGTAGTTGCGGGTCGAGGCAATGAGGCCGGCCCGGCCGTGAGAAAGTTTCACCGAGGCACAACAGCGCTTGAAAGGCGCCCGCGCGCTGAGGGTGCGGGGTGATGGTTCACCTCGCGGCGCGATCGGTGCGCGTTGATTGTGACGCAAAGAGAACCAAAGCAATGCTCGCCGCCCTCACGGCGGGCTGGACCTGACGCAAGCAAGGGTGATCCCAGAAGTGTTCAAGACCAGTCCATCACTGACGCAGCCGCTGCCCGTGAAGGAGATCGCGGGCGCGGGTGCGTCATCCGCCGGCGTACGGGAAACCGCCACCGGCAAGGCGCAGCGGACGATCGTGGTGATCGGCAACGGCATGGTGGGGCATCGGCTCTGCTCGGAACTGGTCGAGCGCAAGGCGCTGAAGAAGAACCGCGTGATCGTGTTCGGCGAGGAGAACCGCCCGGCGTACGACCGCGTGAACCTGACGAAGTGGTTCGACAAGTGTGACGACGAATACCTCGAGCTCGCCCCGCGCGACTGGTACGCCCGCCATGGCATCGAGACTCATCTCGGCGATCCGGTTGTCGACATCGACCGCGAGCGACGTATCGTGCGATCGGCCGCTGGGCGCGAGGTATCTTACGATCGTCTTGTCTTCGCGACCGGGTCGGCGCCGTTCGTGCCGCCCATCCCGGGCATCACGCTCAAGGGCGTGTTCGTCTATCGCACCATCGATGACCTCAGGTCGATCGCCGAGTACCGCGAGGGGCGGCGCGTCGCGGCGGTGATCGGTGGCGGGCTGCTCGGGCTCGAGGCGGCCAAGGCGCTGAAGGACATGGGCATGACGACGCACGTGATCGAATTGGCGCGGTGGCTGATGCCGCAGCAGCTCAGCGAGCCGTGCGCCGCGGTGCTGACCGATCACATCGGCAAGCTGGGCGTGCACATCCACGCGGGCCGACGCACGCAGCGTGTGCTCGCCGACGGCGACCGCCGCGTGCTCGAGTTCGAGGGCGGCGATCGGCTGACCGTCGACATGGTCGTGATCTCCGCGGGCATCCGCGCCCGCGACGAACTGGCTCGCCTGGCGGGCATCAAGTGCGACACGGGCGTCGCGGGCATCATGGTCGACGACCGAATGGTCACGTCGGACCCCAACGTCTTCGCCGTGGGCGAGTGCGCGGTGCACCGCGGCCGGACCTACGGCCTGGTCGCGCCGGGCCTGGCCATGGCCGACACGCTGGCCGACAACCTCACGCGTCGACGACCGCGTGCGACCTTCGAGCGCGCCGATCTGTCGACGCGGCTCAAGCTGATGGGGGTCGACGTCGCGGTGTTCGGTGCGTACCGCGGCGACGGCGAGAAGCTCGTGTGGAGCGGCGACGGCGCACGCCGCGAGCTGGTCATCCGCGACCGTCGCATCGTTGGCGCCGTGGTGGTCGGCCAGTGGGACGAGATCGGACAGCTGCGCGTCGCGATCGATCGCGGCACGCGGTTCAAGTCGAAGCTGCTGTTGCAGTTTGAGGGCACGGGGTCGTTGTGGCCGGGTGACATCGCGTTGTCGCCGACGCAGTGGCCGGAGTCGACCGTGGTCTGCAACTGCATGCAGGTAACGGTGGGGCAGCTGCGCGGCCAAGTGGTCGGCGGGTGTCGCACCGTTGAGCAGCTCGCCACGTGCACCCGCGCATCGACGATGTGCGGGTCGTGCGGGCCGCTGCTCGCCGAGTTCGTCGGCGCCGACGTGAAGACAACCGCCGGGCGGGGCTGGAAGCCGCTGCTCGTGGCGTCGATCGTCGCGGCGTTCATCGTGCTGCTGGCGTCGATGTGGGCGATCTCGCCGATCCCGTTCGCCGATTCGGTGCAGTCCACGTGGCATCAGATCGACGTGATCTGGCGTGACGGGTTCTGGAAGCAGGTCAGCGGATTCTCGCTGCTGGGCGTCGCGGTGATCGGCCTGTCGCTGTCGCTGCGCAAGCGCATCAAGTGGCTCAAGCTCGGCAAGTTCGGCTGGTGGCGTGTCGTGCACGCGGTGCTCGGCGTCATCACGCTGCTGATCCTCATCGCGCACACCGGCTTCCGTATGGGAGCCAATCTCAACTTTGCTCTGATGGCCATCTTCCTCGGACTCAGCCTCGCCGGCGCTGCTGCCGGCGTGATCACCGCGCTCGAAGCCAACGGCGGCGGACGCATGGCGGTGATGGCCCGACGGTGGCGCCCGGTGCTGACGTGGGCCCACATCCTGCTGTTCTGGCCGCTGCCCGTCCTGCTCGGGTTCCACATCGCCGCGGCCTACTACTTCTAAACCTCATGAAGAAAAAAGCACTCGTGTGGATCGGCTGGCTGGTGGGATCGTTGCTCATGGTTGCGTACCTGACCAATCTGATGCGGAACGAAGGCAGCGAGGCCCGCGGCCCGATGATCGACCGCACCGCGTTCATCCCCGGGCAGACCACCGACGGTCACTACCAGATCGAGATCAAGTGCAACGTCTGCCACACCGCCGGCGAGGGCGTCAGGCAGGACGCGTGCATCCAGTGTCACGGCGCCGAGCTCGAGGCCGCCGCCGACTCGCATCCGGCCAAGAAGTTTAAGCCGCTGGACAAGGTCCACCTGGTCGAGCGGCTCGACGCGTTGCACTGCGTCACCTGCCACGTCGAGCATCGACCCACGATGACCCGGCCGATGGGCGTGACCATGCCGCTCGACTACTGCGCCCACTGCCACGAGACCATCCAGACCGAACGGCCGTCGCACGCCGGGCTGAGCTTCCAGACCTGCGCGACCGCGGGTTGTCACAACTTCCACGACAACCGCGGGCTCAACGAGCCGTTCCTCACCGCGCACCTCAACGACCCCGACAGCCTCGAAACCATGATCGTGCCCGCGCGCAGCGCGTGGCGAACGAATCACCCGGACGCCGGCAGCCCCGCCAAGCCGCTGACGGAGGTCGATCAGGATGCACCACGATCTGTGGTGGTCGACTCGGCGCTGACGCGGGCGTGGGTCGAAACCGCTCACGCCCGCGCCGGCGTGAACTGCACCGACTGTCACCGCGACCCAAGCGACGCGTCGCTGACGACCGGCAAGTGGGTCGACAAGCCTACGCACGAGAGCTGCAAGCGGTGTCACGAGGGCGAGGTCGCTGGCTTCCTCGGCGGGCGGCACGGCATGCGGCTGGCTCAGGGCTTGAGCCCGATGACGCCCGGCATGGCGCGTCTGCCGATGCACGCCGAGGCGGCGCACCGCGAACTGAGCTGCGTGTCGTGCCACAACGATCACGAGTTCGACACGCGGTTCGCGGCGATGGACGCCTGCGTCCAGTGTCACGACGACGGTCACACCCGCTCCTACGCCGCGTCGCCCCACGCGAAGCTGTGGCGCGACGAAGTGGCCGGCAAGGCGCCCGCGGGCAGCGGCGTGTCCTGCGCCACCTGCCATATGCCACGCGAGACTCACCGCGCCGACGGCGTCGAGACCGTCACGGTCCAGCACAACCAGAACGACAACCTGCGCCCCAACGAAAAGATGCTGCACAACGTGTGCATCCGGTGCCACGGCGTCGAGTTCGCGATCGAGGCGCTGGCCGACCCGTCGCTCATCGGCGCCAACTTCAAGGGCGTCTCCGCGGTCAAGGTCGACAGCCTCGACATGATCCGCGCGAAGCTCGCCGAAATCGAACGCAAACGCGCCGGCAGAAAGCCGACGCAGAACTGATCACCACCACCCTCCCTTTTGAAAAGGAACCCGTCGTGAAACGCTTCATCGTTACCAGCACCGTGTTCGCACTCGGAGTCATCACCCTCACGGCCGTCACCGGCTGCGGCAAGTCCGACACGCCCGCCGTCGCCGCGGCGACGGAGACCGCCGCGCCCGCCGCGGGAGGCATCGAGCCCGAGAAGGTCGCCGACATGCTCCACATCGTCATGGCCGCCGATCGAACCACCTACGTCAAGAAGGTCGTCAATCGCTTCGTCAAGGAGCAGAAGGTGATGATCGAGGACCCCGAGACCAAGAAGATCCGCCCGCTCAAGGCCAGCGAAGAGTGGGAGAACGAGCACGGCTCGCTGCCGCTGCCCGCGCAGATGTTCCGCATGGGCGCGGAGCTGGCGCGTGAGAAGGCCAACGGCCTTTTCGATTATCAGCTGCTGTCCGAGTGGCCGATCAACAAGCAGCACGCGCCGCGCAGCGACGTCGAGAAGGCCGGCCTCAAGTTCATCCTCGACACCAACGGCGAGAAGCCGTTCTACGGCGAAGAGGAGATCGCCGGCAAGAAGTACTTCACCGCGCTGTACGCCGACAAGGGCGTCGCCGCCGCGTGCGTCGACTGCCACAACATGCACCCCGACTCGCCGAAGACCGACTTCAAGCTCGGCGACGTCATGGGCGGCATCGTCATCCGCATCCCCATCAACTGATCGCCGAAATGACCGCGTTTAGCACTCAATAACCTGTGAGGAGAGCATCATGTCAGACGGACCATTGACCGCTACCCAGATCAACCTCGTGCAGGCTTCGTGGGCCAAAGTCGTGCCCATCGCCGACACCGCCGCGGATCTGTTCTACGACAAACTGTTCGAGCTCGACCCGTCGCTCCGGGAGTTGTTTCCCGAAGAGATGGCCGATCAGAAGAAGAAGCTGATGCGGATGATCGGCGTGGCCGTGGCGAGCCTGAGAAACCTCGACACGCTCGTGCCGTCGGTGCAGGACCTCGGCCGGCGTCACGCGACGTACAAGGTTGAGGATTCGCATTACGACACGGTCGGCTCCGCGCTGCTGTGGACGCTCGGTAAGGGGCTCGGCGACGCGTTCACCGAAGAGGTCGAAAGCGCGTGGGCCGCGACGTACAACGTCCTGGCGACGACCATGAAGGACGCCGCCGCGACGATGACCAGCGCGTAGCCGCAACGCCGCGGGCGCGCCGACGCTCCTTCGCGATACCGTGCCGGGATTACGACTTGACGTAATCTGACGCGCGGGGTGTTAGGTCGGGCGATCACGTGTGTATCTACATGTGATCCAACCGACCCCGCCCCGCGCGTCGCCCGGCGCCGGGGTTTCGCCAAACGAAGGAGGCCGTCATGCCCGCCCATCGCACGCTGTCGTTGCGCCGATGCCGCACGTTCCGCGTCTGTCCCACCGTCGTTCCAACCGTCGCGATCGTCGCAGCGATAACCGTGCTCATCGTCGCTGCCGGAGCGGCTTCCGCCGCGTCCGTCTCCGACGAACTGAAGCAGTGGCACACCGTCACGCTCACGTTCGACGGACCCGCCACCTCCGAGACCGCTACACCCAACCCGTTCCTCGACTACCGCCTCGACGTGACGTTTGCGCACGCGGACGGGACCACGTACATCGTGCCCGGCTACTACGCCGCGGACGGTGACGCGGCGAACACCGGCGCGTCGTCCGGCAACAAGTGGCGCGTGCACTTCGCGCCCGACCGGATCGGCGCGTGGACCTGGTCCGCGTCGTTCAAGCAGGGCGGCAACGTCGCGGCGAACGGTGGTGGATCCTCCGCGGGGTTCTTCGACGGGCAGTCCGGCAGCGTCAACATCGCGCCGACCGACAAGTCCGCCCCGGACCTGCGTGCCCGAGGGCGACTCGATTACGTCGGCAAACGCTACCTCCGGTTCGCCGGCACCGGTGAGTACATGCTCAAGCAGGGCGCCGACGCGCCGGAGAATCTGCTCGCCTACGCGGACTTTGACGGGCCGTTCAAGACCGATGGCGTCAAGGACAACCTGATCAAGACGTGGAGCCCGCACGTGCAGGACTGGCGGCCGGGCGACCCGACGTGGGCCGGCGGCAAGGGCAAGGGTCTGATCGGCGCGATCAACTACCTCGCGTCCGAGGGGCTCAACGTGTTCTCGTTTCTCACGATGAACATCGGCGGCGATGACCGTAATGTGTTCCCTTACCTCGACTACAACGAGCGCGTCCGCCTCGACGTCTCGCGCCTCGATCAGTGGGAGATCGTCTTTGAGCACGGCGCACGCATGGGCATGTTCCTGCACTTCAAGACGCAGGAGACCGAGAACGAACTGCTGCTCGACGGCGGCAATCTCGGCACGCAGCGCAAGCTGTACTACCGCGAGTTGATCGCCCGCTTCGCGCATCACCCGGCGTTGAACTGGAACCTCGGCGAAGAGATCAACGACGCGATCACCGCGCAGAAGAAGGCGTGGGCGCAGTACTTCTACGACACCGATCCGTATCACCATCACATCGTCATCCACAACGGCTCGAACCACTACGACCTGCTCGGGCCCGGTTCGAAGCTCACCGGATTCTCGCTGCAGACGAACCAGGCGGACTTCAGCCGGGTGCACGGCCAGGTGAAGAACTACCTGGACCGCTCGGCCGCGGCGGGCAAGATCTGGGCGGTGGCGTGCGACGAGCCGGGCGACGCGAGTCATGCGTTGCGGCCCGACAACGACGCGGGCAACTCGCACGAGGACGGCCGGAAGAACGGTGTTTGGGGCACGTTCATGGCCGGCGGCTGGGGCAACGAGTGGTACTTCGGGTACGCCCACGCCGAATCGGACCTGACGCTGCAGGACTTCCGCAGCCGCGACAACTGGTGGGACTACTGTCGGTACGCGATGCAGTTCTTCAATGACAACGGCGTGCCGTTCTGGGAGATGACGCCGGACGACACGAAGGTGAACGCCACCGACGCGTACTGCATGTACAAGCCGGGCGAGGCTTACGTGGTGTACCTCAAGAACGGCGGCGACAAGCAACTTGATCTCACAGGCGTTGCGGGCACGTTCAAGGTCGAGTGGTTCGATCCGCGCAACGGCGGGGCGTTGCAGCAGGGCACGGTCGCCACGGTGCAGGGCGGCGCCCCGGTAAACCTCGGCCTCGCGCCCAACAACACGAACGCCGACTGGGCGGTCCTCGTGACCCGTACGACCGACACGCCGCTCGAAGCACCGTCCGTCGTAATCATCGATCCCAACCCCGGCGATGCGTTCGACGCGCCGGCGAGCTTCACGGTCAACGCCACCGCGGCCGACGTCGACGGAACGGTCACGCAGGTCGAGCTGTTCGTCAACGGTGTCTCGGTGGGCGTCCGCACGAGCGGTTACGCGTGGGACCTGTCCAGCCTGACGCCCGGCCTGTACACGCTCCGTGCCGTCGCGACCGACAACGACGGCCTGACCGGTCAGCACACGATCACCGTCACTGTCAACGACACGAACCCGGTCACGTTGGCTGTGGTGCGCTTCGTGCTGGTCAACGCCGACACCGACGCCGACCTCCGCGAACTGCACGACGGTGACACGATCAACCTCCGCGAGGTCGGCACGAGCCTGTCTGTCCGCGCCGAGACGGTCGGTCCGGCGGAGTCGGTACGCTTCGCCTACGACGGCGCGTCCAACTTCCAGACCGAAAGCGTCGAACCCTACGCGCTGAAGGGTGACACCAACGGCGACTACAAGCCGTGGACGCCGACGCTCGGCGCGCACGTGCTGACCGGCACGCCGTTCACCGCCGACAGCGCCAAGGGCGACGCGGGCGCCGCCCTGACGATCCACTTCAATGTGGTCGATCAGGTTCCGCTCGTGCCACCGACGGTCGTGTTCGTCGCGCCGAGCGGTGGTGACGCCTTCGACGCCCCGGCGAACATCACGGTCGACGTCTCGGCCGCGGACTCGGACGGGACGGTCACGCAGGTTGAACTCTTCGTCAACGGCGCCTCGGCCGGCGTGCGCACGAGCGGGTATTCGTGGGATCTTTCCAACCTCTCCGCAGGCACGTACGCGCTACGCGTCGTCGCGACGGACAACGACGGGCTGACCGGTGAGGACACGGTCAGCATCACGATCAACGCGCCGCCGACTCCGACGCTCGCGGTGGTGCGCTTCGTGCTGGTCAACGCCGATACGGATGCTGACATCGGCGAACTGCACGACGGTGACACGATCAACCTGCGGGTCGTCGGCACGAGTCTGTCGGTCCGCGCCGAGACGGTCGGCCCGGCCGAGTCCGTGCGGTTCGCCTACGACGGCGTGTCGAACTATCAGACGGAGAACATCGAGCCGTACGCGATCAGGGGCGACACCAGCGGTGACTACAACGCGTGGACGCCGACGCTGGGCCAGCACACGCTGACCGGCACGCCGTACGACGCCGACAAGGCGTCGGGCAAGGCCGGTGACGCGCTGACCGTCACCTTCAACGTGATCGACGAGGCGCCGGCGCCGACGTTCGCCGTGACGAAGTTTGTATTGGTCAACGCCGACACCGACGCGGATCTGCGTGAGTTGACGGGCGGTGACGTGATCAACCTCGCGGTGGATGGCCGCAACCTCAGCGTTCGCGCCGAGGCGGTCGGCCCGGTCGAGTCGGTCCGCTTCGCGCTCGACGGCAACAGCAACTTCCAGACCGAGAACGTGCCGGTATACGCCCTCGCGGGCAACAGCGGCAGCGACTACAACGCCTGGACACCGAGCGTCGGTTCGCACACGCTGGCCGCCACGCCGTACGACGCCAACCGCGCGGGCGGGAACGCGGGCGATGCGCTGACGGTAAGCTTCACCGTCGTCGACACGCCCGTCGCGCCGCTGACCGTTGCGGTCACCGACGACGCGTACCTGGAAAACGGCACCCGTTTCGACAACGACTATCTCAAGGTCGAGCACAGCGCGTCCGTTCAGCGTGTCGCCTATCTCAAGGTCAAGGTCACCGGGTCGGCGGGTCGTGACACGCTGCTGGCGCTGCTGAACCTCACGACGACGGGTGACGAGGGCAGTGGAACGTTCCACGTCCACCTCGGCAGCCACAGCAACTGGACCGAGTCGACGCTCACCGCCGCCAACGCCCCCGAGCCCACCACGCTGATCAACACGCAGATCGGCACGATGCTCATCGGCTCCGTGCTGAGCTTCGACGTGTCCAGCGCGATCCACGGCGACGGCGACTACACGTTCATCGTCACGATGGACGAGGGCCCGAGTTCCGAGGACGTGTGGTTCGGTTCGAACAAGGCCGCGAGCCCGCCGCGTTTGGACCTGACGCTCAAGCCCTGAGCGGCGATTTCGCCTGCGAGTACCCGTGCGGCGTGGTGTGGGGGTGATTGCCCATGCCACGCCGCATCTTGCTAAACGGCTGCGGCGAATTGTCTTGCGATATTGTCTCCGCGGCTGTTACGTTCGGTCGTCTGGCGCGTAGATAATGGTGGTGAGGCATCGCATGAGTGACTCGGAGCGGGCACTACTGGAGCGGGCGCGGCGGGGCGACCACGAGGCGTTCGGCGAGGTCGTGCTGCGGTATCAGGCGTCGCTGCGCGGATACGCGGCCCGGTTCATCGTCTCGCCCGAGGACGTGTTCGACGTCGTGCAGGACGTGTTCGTCGACGCCTTCGCCGCGCTCGACCGTTTCGAGGTCGACCGGCCGTTCGGCCCATGGATCCGCACGATCTGTCGCAACCGGGTCTACCGCTTCCTGCGTGACCGTAAGTCGCGGGTCTCGTCGGTCGTTGTGCAACTCGACGCGATCATGCTCGATGCCAAACCGCAATCCGACGAATCCGACGAGCACCTGTCGGCGCTGCGTCGCTGCATGGACGACCTGCCGACACGAAACCGTTCGCTGGTCCGCCTGCGCTACGCACGCGGCATGTCGATCGATGAGATCGCTCTGCAGGTCGAGCGCACGCCGGCGTCGGTGGCGATGGCGCTGTCGCGCTTGCGAGGATCGCTGCGGTCGTGCATCGAGCAGCGGCTCCTGCGGGACCGCGACGCCCGCATAGAAGGGGGCCTGACGTGACGCGCGACGAGCTGCACATGCTGCTGGACCGTTACGCCGACGGCACGCTCGATGATGTCGATACGGAGCGTCTGCTCAACGCGCTGAGCGACAAGCGGATACTCGTCGAGGCGCGGCGTGAGTTAGAGACGATGCGCCTGCTGCATCGACACGAGGCGGAGGCGGACGGCGAGGTGTTTCGGCGGAGCCTGGTCGAGCGGCTTCGCGCAGAGAACGACGGTGACCGCTTTGTCGAGCAGTGGCGGCGCGAGGACGACGAGCTGGACGCGTTGGCGTCGCAGACATCGCCCGGGCCGCGCGCCACCGGCGGCAGGGCGAGGCAACAACGACATCCCGCGCTGAGGCGTCGCCGGTCGAGCGTCGGCGGCTGGATCGGGCTGGCGGCGGCGGTCACGATCGTGGCGATCGGCGCATGGCTGATCGCGCACGTCAACACGGCGCCGAGTCCGACGATCGTCGACAACTCGGGCGACGGCACGCCGGCCGATCCCTCTGCGGCGAGCATCGCCACGCTGACACAGTTCGACGGCGACGTGACGATCCATCGCGGCGATCGCGAAGTCACGCCGGACACCGGCATGTCGCTGCACAGCGGTGATCGGCTCACGTGCGGCTCCGATGCCCGGGCGGCGTGGCGTTACGCCGACGGCACGTCGCTCGGCGCCGAGAGCGGCTCCGTCGTCGTGCTCAGCGACACCGCGGCGGGCAAGCGCGTGTGGCTCGAACGCGGTCGCATCACGGGCGATGTGGCGAAGCAGCCAGCCGACGCACCCTTCGCGATGGAAACACCCGGCGCCGTGGCGACCGTGCTGGGCACGCGCCTGACGCTCGCGACGTCGACCGAAGGAAGCCGGCTCGAGGTGACCGAGGGCCGCGTGCGGTTTGAGCGGCGATCCGACCGCGCTTCGGTCGAGGTCGCTGCGGGGCACTACGCGGTCGCCTCGACGGGTGTGACGCTCGATGTGTTGCCGATCCCGCCGCGTGTCGATCGCCTCGTGCTCGTCGACGCGACAGCCAACCGCGACATCCGCCCCGTGCGCGACAACGACGTGATCGACCTGTCGCGTGTCGGTCGAAGCCTCAACATCCGCGCCGAGGTCGTTGGCGGAGTCGGATCGGTGCGGTTCAAGCTCGACGACAACGCGCTGCGCCAGGTCGAGAACGTGCCGATCTACTCGCTCGCGGGCGACATCGACGGTGACTACAAGGCGTGGCGGCCGAGCGTCGGGGCCCACACGCTGACGATCACACCGTACGCCGACCCGCAGGCGAAGGGCAGTGCGGGCGAGGCGATGACGATCCGGTTCCGCGTGATCGACGGCGTCGACGCGCCCAGGTAGGCGCGCCGCATCACCGTGACACCGAGTGACACGTTCGCTCATCGACCGCGGGACTGAGGTGCGGCGATCCTGTAAACTATGCGCCTCCGCGTGTCGGCCGGGCGCATCCCGCGCCGCTGCGTCGAACGCGGAACGCGTGAACGAACAGCAGGGTCGCGATGGCAACGCATCGACGGAGTGTGACGATGAAACGGATCGCAGCGGCAGGGATCGGGCTGACGTTGAGCCTGTGCGGCGTGGCGTTGGGGCACCCGGGACACGAGACGGTCGCGCCGGCGGGCAGCCCGCTGCACTACGTCGTCGAGCCGGTGCACGTGGCGACCACGGTCGCGGCGGTCGCGCTGATGTTTGCGGCGTGGCGGCTGGTGGTGTGGGCGGCGCGACGCACGGACCCCGACACGCAAACGCGACGCGATCGCTGACCGCGGTCGCGCCTTACTTTTCCTGTAGCCGCAGCACGCCGTCGAACGCGTCGTCGTTCCGCGCCAGCTCGACCGCGTGCCGATACACGCCGACGAGCTTCGCCTCGCCGTACAGCTCCGCCAGCCGATCCGCGAAACGCAGGGCGTCATCGAATCGGCCCTCGCGGAACGCGTCCGCCATCGACTCGGTCAGGGCGATCTGCTCGTCGGGCATGTCCGCACCGACGACCTCGAACACATCGACGGGCTTCGATTGACCAACCACGATGATGCGTCCGATCGCGCGGAGGCGCACGGCGTTGTCGCCGGAGCCTGACGTGTCGATGAGCTCTTCGGTGCGTCCGTTGATGAGGATGCGCGTGCCGAACTGCTTGTTGGCCGATTCCAGGCGTGCGGCGAGGTTGACCGCGTCGCCGATGACGGTGTAGTCGTTGAGCGCGGGGGGCGCGCCGCAATCGCCGACGATCACGCGTCCGGTGGCGATGCCGAGCCGCAGACCGAGCTTGGGGATGTCGGCGAACTCGGGTTGGTCGTTGAGCCGCTTGACCGCCGCCTGACACTCGACGGCCGCGGCGCACGCCTTCGCCGCCTGCTGCGTGTCGATCGAGAACGCCGACCAGAACGCCATCAGCCCGTCGCCGAGGAACTTGTTCATGTACGCGTCGCGCTCGATGAGCAGGCGCGTCAGCTCGGACATGTAGCGGTTGAGCGTGGAGACGGTCACGCGTCCGCCGAGGTTCTCGCTGATCGTGGTGAAGCCGGCAAGGTCGCCGAAGAGGATCGTCATCTCGCGCTCGTCGCCGCTGACGGTGACGGCGTCGGGGTGGTTGACGAGGTGATCGACGAGCTGCGCCGACACGCGGGCGCGGAACTGACGTGTGATCCGCTGGCGCTCACGCTGGGCGAGCGCGGCCTGCAACGCCGTACACGCGACCCAAGACGCGCCGCCTGCGGCGAGCGGCCCGACCATCGGCGCGAGCATCTCGTAGGCGGGGAACAGCCACGCGAACGCCGCAGAGCCGTAGCCGATCAGCACCACCAGCATCGCGATCGAAGACGGCAGCGTCGGCAGCGACGACGCAATCACCGTGCACAGCAGCCCGACCGTCAGCAGCAGCACGACTTCCAGCCACGCGGGCATGAAACGCACGTGCCGCCCGGTCAGCACCATGTTCGCGATCGCCGCGTGCACGACGACACCGGGTGTTCGATCGTCCAGCGCGGTCGGCAGAAAGTCGGCGATCGAACTCGTGGCGGTCCATCCGACGAACACGAGCTTGCCGTCGACGAGTGGACGGAGCGCCGCCTCGGACGCGGCGATGAGCGGCCTGTCCGCCTCGACGGCCTGGTGGAGCCGCCGCCAGTTCACCGCGTTCTGATACTTCCGCTTGTCGTCGTTGTTCGCGTCGTCGCGTGGCGGGGGGCCCGACAACGCGAAGTCGACCTCGTCGGCGACCTCGCGCTGTACGTCGGGTTTGAGCATCGCGTCGTCGGGCACGGTCTCGGGCACCGCGTTGCCCATGTCGAGCAAAATGTACCTTGTGACCTCGGCGAGGTTGCGCGTGTTGCTGTGACGCAGTCGGGCGAGCTCGACGATCGTTCGGATCGACAGGTGGCCGGCGTCGGGCGGAGCGTCGGCGTCCTGCCGGAGCAGTCCGAGCCAGCGCGGATCCGTCGAACTGGTGGGCCAGTCGATGAACAGCGAGCCGTGGCGTAACGGCAGCGTCACGTCGCCAACGTTGAGTCGGTCGCCTGTTACGGTCAGGCGTGCGGAATCAACGCCGCGGAAGCTCGCGGCGGCCGCGACGGCGAAGTGCACCGCCGATCCGCCCTCTGCGGGGCGTTTGATCGTCGCCTTGCGCATCACGCCGTCGCTGTCGATCTGATCCTTGACATCGACGAAGCCCACCGCGCTCGACGCGTCGACAAACTCCGGCAGCGGCGCCTTGTCACGAAACGTGCCACGCGTGTCGCCCGGCAGGAGGAATCGCCGCATCAGCCGCCACGCGCGGTGTTGTCTCCACGCGGACTCGATGATCGGCTTCTCGATGTAATAGCCAACGCCGGCCTCCAGCCCGGGCGTGACGGCGTGCTCGTAGGCGTCGAGGGATTCAAAGGGCGGCGTGGCGTTTTGCAGCACGCGCCACGCCGCGGCCTGCTTGAACAGCAGCGGCCGCGCGACGTAGCGTTGTCGGCGATCGCCGGTCACCTCCGCTCGCTCGAGCACCGCGTCATTCTCGAGGCGGATGTCTTCGCCCAGCGTGGTCATGATTCGACTCAGCTCGGCCGAGCCGCGCTCGGTGAGCCACGCGTCGTCGTACAGCTCGCCGCTGGGGATGGTGACGGCCGTGACGCACCGCGTGCGACGCAGCGTCTCGGCAAACTGACGGTCGTCGCGGGCGTCCTTCGGATCCGAAGGATCGCTCAGCAGCAGATCGAGCGCGATCGTTTTCGCACCGGCGCGGCGCAGCTCGTCGATCGCCTCGGCGAGCCGGGCGCGTGGCCACGGCCAGCGGCCGATCTGGTCGATCGCGCCGTCGTCGATGTCGACGTGGACGATCTGATCGGACATCGGCCGCGGCGGGCGCGGGGCGTCGCGGAAGCGCCAGTCGATGCTCTGGCGTTCCCACGGCAGCAGGCCGCCGAGCCGATCGATCGTGAGCACGACCAGCGTGACACAGACGCCCAGCATCAGCGCGAGGAGGGTGGAACGTTTCACGATGCGGATGATAACACGAGGCCCGCGTCGGCCGCGCGCAAGCCGGCAGTCGTCAGTTGCCGCCGTCGGTCAGCACGCCGCCGCCGCCGTCGCCGTTGGGGAAGCGGAAGAAGCTGGGCCGCTGGGCCTTGACGTCGATGCTCCGCTGGATCGTGATCTCGTCACGTCCCTCGGGTGGGCGAGCCATCGGGTCGCGCAGGAAGCTGCCGGTGGAGGTCAGCGTGCGGTCGCCCTGCATGATCTGGCCGATCAGCGGCGGCGGGCCGAACGATCGGCCGAGCTCGTTGACGGCGGGGCTGCGGTAGACGCCGTCGCTCGTGGCGTTGCCCGACAGGAAGAAGCGGTCGCT
Organism: Phycisphaera sp.; assembly: GCA_016125285.1. Taxonomy (GTDB): domain Bacteria; phylum Planctomycetota; class Phycisphaerae; order Phycisphaerales; family Zrk34; genus RI-212. The sequence continues at coordinate 14,897 of WGMA01000008.1, read as the reverse complement.
ACGGACGAAGTACCGCGCCTCGATCGCACGCATCAGGTTGGTGCGGGCGCCGATCGTCCGCGTGCCGAACAGCGCGCCGACGTCGCAGCTGAACCCCGTGCCGCGCACCGCGAGCGTCGTCGACGGTGTGACGACGGAGAAGTCGTTCGTCAGGCCGACCTTGTCGACCTTGATGTCGGCCCGGCCGCGGTAGATCTGCATCTTCGTGCTGAGCGTCGAGCCCGCCTGCACGATCTGCGGCAGCTTCACACGCGAGTTGCGATCGACGAAGACCGTCGCGTTGAGGCCGACACGCAGCGCCAGCGTCGACTCGCGGCCCGTGCGGATCAACGCTTCGGGCTTGAGCATGTCGTCGACCGCGGCGTCCTTCCACGCGGCGTTCTCGTCCTGACGCCACTGGGCGCGGCCCTCGACGGCCATGACCACCGCGCTGAGCACCTTTATCTCGCCCTCCGCGAGCGGCTGCGCGGCGTCCTTGGCGATCGCGCCGAGCCTGGCCGCGGCGTCGGCGATGTCGTCGGCGTCGCGCGGGGCGAGCTTCGGCGGCGCCGCCTCGGCGGCGGGCGCTTCCGGCGCGGCCTCCGCGGCGGGGGCCGGTGCGGCGTCGGCCGGTTTTGCGTCGGCGGCCTTGTCCTGCGCGGAGGTGACGACAGGCGTCGCGAGCAGCAGGGCGATCGCGAGACGGCGGGCGATCGCGATCGTGTGTTTCGTCATGTTCGTCATGTTCGTCATGTTCGTCATGGCGGTCACTCTCAATCCCTCGTGTGGCGTGTCACTGGCCGGCCGGCGCGGCGGCGGCGACGTTGCGGCGATCCTCGATGCGGCTGATCACGTCGATGAACTCCAGGCCGCTGAGCGACTGGTTGTCGCTGCGGCTCGGGATCATCTCCAAATACACGAGCTCTTTGACACAGTAGCGCGGCGACGGGCCGAACACACGCATCGTCAGGCCGCCCTTGATATGCAGGATGTCGCACGCCGCGACCGCGACCGTGCCCATCGTCGCCGTCGCGTTGGCGTCGAGCGTGTCGTTGGCGCCGATCCATCCGTGGTCGCGCGCCGCGGCGAGGCGTTCTTCCCACGTCGCCGGCGAAGCGTTGTCCGCGGTGAGCAGCAGCCCGTGCAGCGCGTCGTTGTTGGTCACGGCGCGACGCGTGGCGACCTTGTCCCAGTAGTCCAGCTCCCCGGCCGCGTCGGGGTAGGTGTCCACGACCGAGCTCTTCGCCATGCTCCGCTGACAGCCGGCCGACAGGGTCAGCGTCAGGGCGACGGCGACGGCCGCGAGCACGAATGTCGCAAGGTTTCGATCAGAACGCATAGCTCACCCCCGCGTAGAAGAATTGGCGGATGTTGTCCTGCGTCTCGGGGATCGCGGCGCCGGGGAAGAACACGCCGTAGCGCAGGCTCGCGGTGACGTCCGAGGTGATGCGGTAGTCGAGCAGCAGGTCGACCTCGCCGCCGACGAACTTGTTGTCGTCGGTCGCGATGCTCATCGCGGCGTTGGCGTCGGTCTTGAAGAACAGGAAGCCGTTGACGCCGACGCGGAGCCAGTCGTTGTCGAGCAGCGACACGGCCGGCGACGTGCTGGCGCCGAACCGCAGCATCAACAGGTTGGGCAGGTCGGGCGACAGGGCGAGGCCCGTGTTGACGTAACCGAGGCTGTTGAAGGCGTTGTCATCGGTGCCGGTGAGGTTGCCGCCGATGGTGTCGGAACCGTCGATGCGGTCGCCGTCACCGCTGGCGCCGAGCAGCTCGAACTCGGTCCGCGTGTCGTTGGCGTCGCGCAGGGCGTAGATCAGCGTCAGCACGCCGGCCCACGCGTCGACCTTGTCACGCGTCTGCGGCGTGCCGCGCGTCGGGTCGCTGTACGTCGAGCCGCTCTCGTGCATGAGCTCCGCGCGGTAGGTGATCACCGGCCCGATCGCGCCCTGCGAACCGACGCCGATGTACTCCGAGTCGTACCCGAACCGCGTCGTGGGGGCGAACACGTCGTTGTTGTCGTTGTGGTCACGCTGCGCGAGGAACGACACGTAGGGACGGTGCTCGGCCAGGCCGCGGTACTCGAACATGCCGCCGTAGTAAGCCCGGCGCGTGTTCTCGTCGAACTCCGGGCGCGACGCGTTGAAGTCGACGGTGTCGTCGTCCGGCGTCAGCCCGACCAGGCCGACGAACCCGAAGTCCGCCAGCTCGAAGTCGAACACGCCGGCGTACAGCACGTCGCTCAACGCCAGGCCCGCGCCCCACTGCACGAACTGGCGGCCGACCTTCACGTTGACGTTCGCGTCCGACCACTCGCCGGTCTGCGCCTGATGCAGCCCGCGCAGGTCGAACTGATACCAGTAGCGGTCGGCGATCGGGTCTTCGAACTCGTCGCCGTCGCCGGTGAACGAGTCGCCGTCGTTGAAGTCGTTGTAGAGGAAGCGGAGCTGGCCGTAGAAGCGGTGAGCGCCGTCGAGCTCGGCGAGCACGTACAGCAGGGCGTCGGACTGCCGCAGGATCCGCGCGTGGCCCTGCTCGTCGTCGACGCTGAGGAATCCGAACCGCACCGATCCGCCGTAGTCGATCAACAGGCGTTCGCTGATCGGCTGGTTGGCGGAGACCTTCTGCCGGGAGACCTCGTCATACTGACGCATCTGGCGTTCGAGGCTCTTGATCAGGTCGCCATTGCTCTGCGCCTTCGCGGGTCCAGCCGCCCAGCTCAGCACGCCGATCGCGCCGAGTATCAGCCACGTTACGGAAAGTCGTTTCAACATCGATCCCCTTATGAACGTCGCGCGGTGGGTTACACCGAGCGGCATTGTAGGCAGGGTGACGCGTGCGGTTTCGCCTCGCGCGTCGTTCCGGCAAGGGCGACAGCTTCGCGCAACGAGCATGCGGCGTCAAGGGTTTACGCCACAACGCAGGCGAGATTCGGCATTTGCCTGACGTGCCGGTCGGGGTCAGCGGTTGAGGAACGCCTGCGTCGCGAAGCCGATGAACATCGCCATGTCGAGGTCGCCCGGCTGGACGACGGTCGCGGGGATGTCGGCCGGACGCATGCCCTTCATGCGGGTGTCGAGCGCCTTCATCGCGGGCTCGGCGGCCGCGGCCTTGTCGCCGAGCAGCTCGATGGCACGCGCGGCGTAGAGCACCGCGGCGAGGTTCTTGCTGTCCAGCGCCGCGATCAGCACCGGCAGCGCTCCGTCGACGTGATCGTGACGCGCCAGCGCGTCGGCGGCCTCGCAGCGGACGGAGATGTCGCCGTCCTGCAGCGCCTTCGTCAACGCCGCGAACCCTTCCTTCGAGATCGAGGTCCGTGCGTTCATCGCGACCGCCGCCCAGTAACGCACCGTCGGATCGGGGTCCTCGAGATGCATGACGATGTCGGTCTCACGACGCAGCCGCACCATCGACGCCGCGGCGACGGCGCGGTCCTGGTTGTACGTCTTGGCGACGTCGTCGCCGACGCCGGTCTTGTGCAGCGCGCGCTCGCCGAGCTCCCAGGCGGTCATACCGCTGGCCTCGACACGCTGCCACTGCTGCGCCTCGGGCATGAAGCCGAGGTCCGCCGTCGTCGCGAGGTGCTCCTTCAGCGCCGCCCGCATCCGCAGCAGCACCTCCGCGTGCTCCCGCGAGCCGACGAGGTTGTGCAGGTTCAGCGGGTCCTCGACGCAGTCGTACAGCTCTTCGGCGCGACGCGTCGGACCGGCGAACTGCCACTGCGCGTCGGTCATCTTGTCGCGCTGCGCCAGCCGGTAGAACTCGTGCCGGATCTCGCTGAGGTCGGGCCACGCCGTGGGCTGGTTGTACGACAGGTGCGGCATGTAGTTGCGGATGTACAGGTATCGCTTGTCCCGCACGGATCGCGCCATGTCGCTGACCTCGTCGACGCGGTCGCGGTGGCAGTACACGAACTCGCGAGGCCAGCTCGCCTTCGGGCCGAGGAACGGCTTGCCCTGCATCCACTCGGGGATGTCGACCCCCGCGAGGCTCAGCACCGTCGGGCCGAAGTCGACGAAGCTGACGAGCTGATCGATCTTCGCGCCGGGCGTGAACGCGGCGGGCACGAGGTGCTTCCACTTGTTCGGCACGCGGATCATCATCGCGACCTTCGTGCCGGTATCGAACAACGCCCGCTTGTGGCGCGGCATGCCCGAGCCGTGGTCCGAGTAGAAAAACACGATCGTGTCCTCGGCCAGGCCGTCGTCCTCGAGCTGCTTGAGGATCGCGCCGACCTCCTTGTCCATCGCCGTCACGCAGTCGTAGAACCGCGCGATGGTCCGGCGGACCACCGGCGTGTCGGGGTAGTAGGGCGGCACAGGCGCGCTGGCCGGGTCGTGGATCTCGGCGGACGTCAGCTTGCTCTGCACCTCCGCGACGAACTTCTCGTAGGGCCAGACCATCGTGCGGCTCTGGTGCGACGTCATCAGGTTGAAGATGCTGAAGAAGGGGCGCGACTTGTCGGGGTTGTTCCGCCATGTGGCGGTGTCCGACGAGTCGTCCCACGACGCCTTGATGATCGCGTCCCAGCTGCCGGAGTTGTAGTCGGTCTTGACGTTGTTGGTGGTGTAGTAGCCGACGTCGCGGAGGAAGCTCGGGAAGCCGCGCATGTAATCGGGCAGCGGGAAGGCCGACCGCATGTGCTGTGTGCCCTGCGACTGGGAATACGTGCCGTTGATCAGGCAGGAGCGTGACGGCGAGCAGACCGGCGCGGTGGCGAACCCGTTGGTGTACAGCACGGACTCCGACGCGAGCTTGTCGAGGTTCGGCGTGATCGCGTAGGCGTCACCGTAGCAGCCGAGCGTCTGGCTCATGTCCTCGGCGGTGATCCAGAGGATGTTGGGCCGATCGGCGCGGGCGGTGTTGGCGGGGCCGGCGACGGCGAACGCGGCGACGAGCACGATCAGGGCACACGATGTCCACCTCATGGTCGATTCTCCAGCGGTAACGAAGCGTCGGTGTTCGTTGATGATAGCCGGCCCGCCGCGGCGGTCCGATCGGGTCACCATAGCATAGTCGCGCACGCGGCGCCTCGGCGGGCCGGGCCGGGTCCGGCGAACGCCCCTTTAACCGTCGCGCCGTTCCGCTACAATGCCCGACCCGATTTTTCCCGCGGAAACGCGGCACACCAGACGAAGGACGACACGAGATGGGCGTGAAGGTAACGAAGTTCGGCGGGTCATCGCTGGCCGACGCCGGGATGATCATGAAGGTCAAGGCGATCGTGGAGGCCGACGCGACGCGGCGGTACGTCGTGCCGTCGGCCCCGGGCAAGCGCAACAAGGCCGACCAGAAGATCACCGACCTGCTGTACCTCTGCCACGCCCACGCGACGCAGGGCGTGCCGTTCGACGACGTGTTCGCCATCATCGCCGAACGCTACAAGCAGATCGTCGCGGATCTCGGCGTCGACCTCGACATGACGCCGCTGCTCGACGAGGTGAAGACGAAGATCGCCGGCGGGGCGAGCGCGGATTACGCGGCGTCGCGCGGCGAGGCGCTCAACGGGCCCATCGTCGCCGCGGCGCTCGGCTACGACTTCGTCGACGCGGCGGAGGTGGTGCGGTTCGATGAGCGCGGCCGGTTCGACGCCGACGCCACGCAGGCCGCGATGTCCGACCGACTCGGCCGCCACGAGCGCGCCGTCGTGCCCGGCTTCTACGGCGCGACGCCCGACGGCACGATCAAGACCTTCAGCCGCGGCGGGTCCGACGTGACCGGCGCGCTGGTCGCCCGCGGCGTCGGCGCCGAGGTCTACGAGAACTGGACCGACGTGTCCGGCATGCTCATGGCCGACCCGCGCGTCGTCGACAACCCGCGCCCGATCAAGGTCGTCACCTACAAGGAACTCCGCGAGCTGGCCTACATGGGCGCGACCGTGCTGCACGACGAGGCCATCTTCCCCGTCCGCGGCGCCGGCATCCCCGTCAACATCCGCAACACCAACGAGCCCGACAACCCCGGCACGATGATCGTGCCGTCCAACGGCGCCGGCGAGTACGCGCACGGCGTGATCACCGGCATCGCCGGCCGCAAGGACTTCACCGTCATCGCCATCGAGAAGGCCCTCATGAACGCCCAGCTCGGCTTCGGCCGACGCGTGCTCGAGGTGCTCGAGGCCAACGGCGTCAGCTTCGAGCACATGCCCACCGGCATCGACACGCTCAGCGTCGTCGTCGCCGACGCCCAGCTCGACGGCAAGATCGACACGCTCATCGACGAGCTGACCAGCGCCGTGAAGCCCGACGCCATCGACGTGTCGCCCAACATGGCGCTGCTCGCGACCGTCGGCCGCGGCATGGCCCACACGCCGGGCATGTCCGCCAAGCTGTTCGGCGCCCTCGGTGACGCCGGCGTCAACGTCCGCATGATCGACCAGGGCTCCAGCGAGCTGAACATCATTGTCGGCGTCGAGGCCGACGACTTCGAAACCGCGATGCGGGCGATCTATAATCGATTTGTGTGCGAGTAGCGTGGCCGCACCTCCGCCCGATGCGGACGTACACGCCCGGCAAGTCGAACTTGAGCGAGCAGAGCTGGCAATACGACTTGGACGCCCACGACCGGATCGTGTCGATCGGCCCGGGGTGGTCGGAGTTCGCGCTCGAGAATCAGGCGCCGGCCATCGCCGCGACGGGCGACGTCGTCGGTCGGCCGATCTGGGATTACATCCACGACGAAGGCACGCGTGATCTCTACGCGGCGTTGTTCGCTGTGGCGCGGTCGGGGCGCGAGATCGTCGTGCCGTTCCGCTGCGACGCGCCCACCCTCAAGCGTTACATGGTGATGTCGATCACATCGCTCGCCGACCGCGGCCTGCGACTGACCAGCACGATGCTGCGGAGCGAGACTCGCCCATATCAACCGCTGCTCGACCCCGCGGCTCGACGCAGCGACGAGTGGGTCACCGTGTGCGCCTGGTGCAAGCGGGCGCGCATCGACGACCTCTGGATCGAGATCGACGAAGCGACGGCCCGCTGGGACGCGTTCGGTGACGGCCCCGTGCCCCGACTCACCCACGGCGTGTGCTACGACTGCTACAAGAACGTGATGCACGAGGTCGAGGCCGCGAAGCACCGCTGAACGCGCCGCTTCGCGCGCTTCGCCCGCACACTTAATCGCCGCGGTGCTCAACCGGCATGAACCCGTCGCAGCCGCTCGCCGGCGTCACCATCAGATGCAACGCCATGTGCTTCGGGTGATCGCACTCATCGACGAACGTCTCCGGCGCCTCGTGCGTCTTGCGGATCGCCACGAGGTGTCGCTCGGCGGGGTGGCGCTCGCCGAAATGCGTGCACAGGCCACACTGTCCTTCTTCGAGATGAAGCATCTTCGCACTCCTTTCGCGGTCTATCGTTGCGAGGACCGCATAGTTCAGTGTTGCGCGGCCGGACGCGGCCGGCCATCGGACACCGTCTGAATCGCATCTGCGTAGTTCGACCATAGATCGAGGCGTTCGCGTGGATGTGTGGGCGGAGGTGCTTATAATCAGCCCATGCACGTGAGATCCCGCATGCTGGCTTGGATGACGCCGATCATCATCGGCGGGGCCGTCTGCGTCGCCCGAGCCGCGGACCTGTCCGTCGCGACCGACTTCGAGGGCGGCTCGGCGCAGGTGGTGTCGGTCGATCAGGCGGCGCGCGCGATCGTGATCCGGCCGGGCGGCGACGCGAAACGCGGCTGGCCCTGCTGGTGGTACCTGCGCGTCGACGGCGTGCAACCGGGCGCGGCGCTGACCCTGCGTGTCGACGGCTCGCAGATGAAGCAGGCCGACGGCAGCCCGCTGCACTGGTCGTGGACGCTGCCCGACCGCGCCACTTACAGCACGAACGGTCACACGTGGCGTCACACCGAGCCGGGCAAACGCGACGGCGGCTCGATGACCTATCACGTCGAACCCGACGCCGAGACGATCTGGCTCGCGTGGGGCCCGCCGTTCACCCCGGCCGACGCCGCGCGGCTCGTGCACACCGCCGCCGAGCACAGCCCGCACGCCGAGGCGTTCGAGCTGTGCAAGACGAACGAGGGTCGGCCCGCGCCCGCGATGCGCATCACCCAGGACGGCAGATTCGACGACGCGAATCGTCGCTACATCTGGGTCGAGGCGCGGCAGCACGCGTGGGAGGCCGGGTCGAGCTGGGTCTGCAAGGGCTTCGTCGACTGGCTGCTCAGCGACGAGGAGCACGCCGTGTCGCTGCGATCGATGGCGATCGTTTACGTCGTGCCGATCATGGACATCGACAACACCGCGGTCGGCAACGGCGGCAAGGAAGGCCTCCCGCACGACCACAACCGCGACTGGTCCGACGACCCGCACTACGCCACCGTCCGCGCCGCCCAGCAGCGCATCGCCGCGCTCGACGCGACCGGGCGATTCGATCTGTTCCTCGACCTGCACAACCCCGGCGCCGGCGACAAGCAGCCGTTCTACTTCATCAGCCCCCGCGAGGACCTGTCCGCCGAGGCCCAGGCCAACCTCGACCGCTTCGTCGCGGCCGGCCTCACGGAGATCAGCGGCCCGCTCAAGCTGTCCGACAAGCTCCGCGAGTCCGGCGCCAGCTACCACAAGCTCTGGCGTTACATCTCCAAGAACTGGGTCACCTTCCACGCCCACAAGCACGTCGTGTCCGTCACGCTCGAAACCGCGTGGAACACGCCGAGCTCGACCACGGAAGGCTATCTTGCCGTGGGCATGCAACAAGGTCGCGCCATCGAACGTTATCTGCGGGAGCACACCTCGGAGTAGGCGATCGGTGCGCTCCTCCGCAGGCTCGCCGCGTGCCCGCCACGCGTCATTACACTCACCGATTGGACAATCAGCATGAATCATCTCGCCCGCTGTGCCCTCGCCCTCGTGTTGACGCTCGCCGCGTTCGTCCCGGCCGCCGCGACGCTCGCCGCCGACAAGCCCAACTTCGTATTCATCCTCAGCGAGGACAACTCGCAGGACTACCTGCGGATGTACGACCCCACCGGCGCGCCGACGCCGAACATCGAGAAGCTCGCCGAGCACGGCCTGATCTTCGATCACGCGTTCTCCAACGCGCCGGTCTGCTCCGTGGCCCGCACCACCCTCGCGACCTCCGTCTACGCCCCGCGCATCGGCACGCAGTTCCACCGCAAGATCCAGCGCGTCACCCTGCCCGAGGGCTGGAAGCTGTTCCAGGAGTACCTGCAAGACGCGGGCTACTTCACGACCAACAACTCGAAGACCGACTACAACGTCGACCGATCGATCAAGGTCGCGTGGGACGATTCCTCCAAGAAGGCCTCGTGGCGCGAACGCAAGGACAAGTCGCAGCCGTTCTTCCACATGGAAACGCACACCGAGTCGCACGAGTCGTGCCTGCACTTTACCGAGCAGCAGTGGCACAGCGACCACCTCAAGACCGACATCAACTCCGTGAAGGTCTGGCCGTATCACCCCGACACCGACCTGTTCCGCTACACCGTCGCCCGCTACCACGACAAGATCATGGTCATCGACGACATCGTCGGTGACACCGTCGGCAAGCTCCGCGCCGACGGCCTGCTCGACGACACGTTCATCTTCTACTTCGGCGACCACGGCGGCGTGCTGCCCGGATCGAAGGGCTACGCCTACAACCGCGGCCTGCAGACCGCGCTCGTCGTCTACGTCCCCAAGAACTTCCAGAACCTGCTCGACCCCGCGATGAAGCCCGGCACGCGCGTCGGCGGATTCGTCGAGTTCGTCGACTTCGGCCCCACGCTGCTGCACCTCGCCGGCGTCGACGTGCCCCAGCACATGAGCGGCACGCCGTTCCTCGGCAAGGACATCTCGCTCGCCGACCTCAACAAACGCGACGAGACGTTCGGCTACGCCGACCGCATGGACGAACGCTACGAGTTTGTCCGCACGCTGCGCAAGGGCGACCTGAAGTACATGAGGTTCTTCCAGGGCTACTACCCCGACGGCCTGCAGAACAACTACCGCTACAAGCAGCTCGGCTACGTGCAGTGGCGCGAGATGTTCAAGGCCGGCAAACTCAACGCCGAGCAGTCCGAGTTCTTCGAGTCCAAGCCCGCCGAGGCGTTGTACGACATCGCGACCGATCCGTGGGAACTGCACAACCTCGCCGGCGATCCGAAGTACGGCGAGCAGCTGAAGATGATGCGCGACCGGCTCACGGACAAGCTCTCGTCGATCCACGACCTGAGCCTGTATCCCGAGAGCTACCTGATCGACGAGGCCGTGGCGAACCCGCAGTCGTTCGCCGAGGCGCACGCGAAGGAGATCGATCGGCTGATCGGCGTGGCGAACCTGGCGCTGCTGCCGTTCGAGGAGGCCAAGCCGCGGCTCATCGAGGCGATGCACTCGGACAACCGCTGGGACCGCTACTGGGCGGCGACCGACTGCGCGGTGCTCGGCGAGACGGCCCGGCCGCTGGTCGACGAGGCGAAGAAGCTGCTGGATGACAGCGAGCCTCTGGTGCGTGTGCGCGCCGCGGAGTTCCTCGGCCGCATCCACGCCGCGGACCCCGTGCCGACGCTCATGGACGTGCTGAAGAACTCCCACTCGCCCGCCGAGTCGCTCATCACGCTCAACGGCGTGGTCTACCTCCGCGACGACTGCGGCTACAAGTTCCACATCACCAAGAAGGACGTCAAGGCCGCCGGCGGCGAGGTCGACCGGCGACTCGAGTACCTCGCGGAATGATTTTTGAATTCTGATTTTCGATTTTTGATTGCCCCTGCGCGCGCAGACCATGCTGTGTCCCCCCAGATCGAAATTCAAAAATCAAAATCGAAACTCCCCGTGCCCCGCGTCCTATGCCATCGGCGTGTCGCCGCCCGCGGCGTCGCTGAGCTGCGCCTCGCTGACGAGGCCGAAGCCCTTGCGGTTGAGGATCTGCCCCGCGAGCACCGGGTCCTCGCAGTGGATCGCGATGGTCGCCGCGCCGTGCGGGCGCGTCATCAGCGGGTAGGCGTAGTCGATGTTCAGCTCCGCCGAAAGCAGGGCGATGCACATCTGCGTCATCCGCTGGTGCGCCCCGAGCTCAACAACGAGGATCTCCGACTCCGCGTAAGGAAAATGCGCGTCGTCGAGCATCTGCCGGGCGCGCTCGGCCTTGGTCGTCACGAGCCGCACCACCGCGTGGTCCGACGAGTCGAGCACGCTGAACGCCACGATGCGGATGGGCTGACCGTCGAACACCTCGACCAGCTCGTACAGCTTGCCGATGCGGTTGTCGAGGAACACGCTGAACTGCGTGCACATCGGCGGGCTGTAGCCGAACTCTACCTCGAAGTCGATCGGTGCACCGGGTGATTGCGACATGGGTGGCCCCTTAGCTGTCGGACGTTATCAGTATATCGAACGCATCAAGCGATCGGCGAAACCTTCACCGCTGTTCCGGTGCGCCGTCTTCGTCGATCGCCCGCCCGGTCGCTTTCTGGATCGCGGCGTACAGCTTCCGCGCCTTGATCTTTTTGCCGACAACCATGCGCGACTCCTTGAGGTATCGTATCACCCGCTCGAGCTCCTCCAGGCGAGGCGCCAGCGGCTTGAGCGACGCAACGATCAGCGGGACCCCGCGCTTGCGCACGAACCGGCCCACGTCCGTCGCGAGCGATACGAGCGTAAACAGGGCGCCCGCCACGGCGACGATCGCACCGATCACCGCGATCATCCCGGCCAGGTCGTCGTTCTTCTCGACCATCGTCGCCAGGCCGATGGCGGCGAACACGACCGCGACGACGAACAGGCAGCCCAGGCCGCTCTGCTTATCGAAGCACGTTTCGCCGGTGCGTGGCGCGACCATCTTCTCAACCATGAGGAACGGCTCGAGCATCCGGTCGAATCGGTCTTCCTCGCTGATCTCGCCGCGTCGCGCCAGCCGCTCGCGTTCTTCGAGCTGGCGCATGTGTTCGGCGTGCGACGGCAACGCGAGGCTGCGCAACGCGTCCAGCGATAGCGAGCGATCTTTCGGCGTGTCCTCGTATTCGTAGGGATCGACCCAGACCTGCGCCCGGCACGTCTCGCATCGCCCCTCGTAGCCGACCGTTTCGCCCTGGCCGAACGAGATGTAGTAGATGTGGCCGACCTTGCCGACCCGCTTGAGCGAGAACGGCTTCACCTCGCCGCATATCGGGCAGAACGCGGCGATGCGGCCGACGGACCGACGCGTGATTCGCGAACCCCAGACGATGAACATGCTCAACCCCCAATGACGCCGTCGTGGTGTTGATTCACGGCGCCCTGACCAGCTCCACCACCCGCGCGACCACGTCGTTGACCGGCACCATCTCCGCCTCCGCGGCGTGGCGCAGCTTGTACTCGACGCTCGGCGTGTCCAGCTCCAGGCCCTTGTTGCCGACGGTGATGCGCACGGGGATGCCGATCAGGTCCGCGTCCTTGAACTTCACGCCCGGCCGCTCGTCGCGGTCGTCGAGCAGGACGTCGACGCCGTGCGTGGCCAGCTCGGCGTAGAGCTTGTTCGCCACGTCGTGCATCGCGTCCTCGTACTTGATCGGCGTGATGACCACGTGGAACGGCGCGATCGCCATCGGCCAGACGATGCCGCCGTCGTCGTGCCCACGCTCCGACTCGATCGCCGACGCGATGATCCGGTTCACGCCGATGCCGTAGCACCCCATGATCACCTCACGCTCGGCCTGCTTCTCGTCGGTGACGGTGAGCCCCAGCGCGTTGGAATACTTGCTCCCGAGCTTGAACACGTGCCCGACCTCGATGCCCTTCGACGCGGTCAGTGTCCCGCCGCCCCGCGACTCCGGCGCGGGGTCGCCTTCGGCGGCGTTGCGGATGTCTTCGATCCGAACATTTCTTGTCGTTAGCACCAAATTGGCGATTGATCCGCGTAGCGTTGACGAATCTTCGACAGAGTTCCCCGTATAACGTTTGAAGAAGTCTCTCCACCAGTCGAAGTGACGATTATGTACACCGTCGCGGTTCGCACCGGTTACCCAAAAACCGTTTTTGACGATTTCTTGATCGGCGACAGTGTTTATTCGTGTTCGAGTGTCTTCGTTTTGAATCTCAAACACGATATCAGGGCCTACATAGCCGATAGGTAGCCCAAGTCGTTTCCCTTCTTCCAAGTCGATTAACTCGATTCGCACATCAATGTCTTCCCATGATCCGTGCTTGTGTCGCTTTTCAATCACGCGACGTAGCTTGGCTTCGTTAACTTCGCGATCGCCCCGAACAACGCACACCCAAAGAACCCAATCGTGCTGTCCTTGTCGAGAGTGATGCGTTGGCGGAATATCCGCGGGGAACTCGAAATCAACTCGGTATATGAGTGTCTTTAGGGTATTCTCAGGCTTGAGTTTGCCACTGCCTGTGAATTGTTTCCAGCGAGCACAGAGATCATCAATCGAAGTTGTGTTGGGCGTCTCAACCGCTTGCAACTCGCCGGTGGGATCGCCATCGAGCGTTGGCATGATCGTGCCGATCTCACACTTCTCCATGTTCGCCGCGTAGCCTGCGCCGTTGGAGAGGATGGTGTCTTCGCCGGTGGGCGTGAGGACCATGAACTCGTGCGACGCGTCGCCGCCGATGGGGCCGGCCTCGGCTTCGACCTCGACGAAGTCCACGCCGCAGCGGGTGAAGATGCGGCGGTAGGCCTCACGCATGTTCTCGTACTCGGCGTTGAGTCCGGCCGGGCCGTCCATCTCGATGTGGAACGAGTAGGCGTCCTTCATCTGGAACTCGCGGCTGCGCAGCACGCCGTAGCGCGGGCGGAACTCGTCGCGGAACTTGGTCTGGATCTGGTAGAGGTTCAGCGGCAGCTGGCGGTAGCTCGACACGTAGGTCTTGACCAGGTACGTGACGACCTCCTCGTGCGTCGGGCCCAGGGCCTGCTTGCGGCCGTGGCGGTCCTTGACGACGAAGAGGTTCTCGCCGTACGCCACGTCGCGGCCGGTCTGCTCCCAGAGCTCCAGCGGCTGAAGCGCCGGCATCAGCACCTCCGCGGCCCCGGCGCGGTCCATCTCCTCGCGGACGATGTTCATGACCTTGTGCAGCACCCGCCAGCCCAGCGGCAGGTACGTGTACGACCCCGCGGCAACCTGCTGGATCAGGCCCGCCCGGAGCATCATCTGGTGCGACGGCACGACGGCCTCCGTGGGGACCTGTCGCAACGTGGGGATCAACGTCTGTGTCCAACGCATGGCTGACTCCTTCGTGGCGGGCAATGGTAACGCAGGCGGGGGCCCGGGCCAAAAACGCGGGGCGCTGACGGGGCGCGCGCGGGGCGCCGGCGGGGCGCGAATGGGCGCGTCGGGGGCGTCGATGGGGCGCGTCGGGGCTCGTGCGGTGTGCGGCACGGGGGGGGATGGTCGTGGAGATTTTCCATTGTTCATTTTCCATTTTCCATTTTCCATTTTGTTGCCGCGCCGCCTGGGGGGACGGTGGATGGACAGGGGGGAGGGGGGTAGCGCATGGCGCTGGCTCGGGGCGCTCGGGGCGCTCGGGGCGCTCGGGGCGCTCGGGGCGCTCGGGGCGTGCTTGGGGCGCGCGTGGGGGCACGCGTGGGGGCACGCCCGAGACGTGCGCGGAGTGCGAGCGGTGCGCAAGGGGCGCACGGGGCGCGCAGCGGGGCGGTCGGGCGCCGTTCGATGGGCGCATGACGCGTCGTTCGATGATGTCGGTTCTCATCGGCTCCCCTCGCGCAATCGATAACCCTCGACGCGCGGCCGCGTCGAGCGATTTCCGCCGGAAAACGGGCGGTTTTGTGGTCACTCCATTATAGACTCGCCACGTCCCGATGTCCAATCAAATACCTAACATTATCGGCTCTTCCGGTTTCATGATGGGTGATGTTAATTTGTCCTGCTGATGGGGTGACCATTCAGGAGGTTCCAGATGGACGACAAGCGTTTGTATCAGCAGATTCTGGGGCTGGGCGAGCCGTGGTTCGTGGATCGGGTGGAGT